>NZ_JBAQLP010000001.1:0-59716 GCF_049301935.1 Pseudomonas sp.
CATCATTTCCATACTGATCACCCTGTGTTCTCCTGCTCAAAAATTGAGCAGAAGCAGTTGAACACCTGGGTCAGTTTTCAGTCGGCAGAACAGCCTCTACTGGGTCAGTTTTCGGTCAGCGGCAACAGCATTGGCCTACACATTCAGCCAACCAGTTACGGCGTATCTAACCGAAGCCCGCATTATTGCCTGCTGTTCTATAGGCCTGACGCATCGGCATATCCGAGCCGATCCGGTTTCGGGGCTGTTTACAGATGGACGCTTGATTCGCACCTCGGTCATCTTGCGTGTCGGACAGGACGGCGGGTTCTGGGTGTTCCATACATACACTGGCAGTTTCTATGTCATCGCGTCGTTCCGCGCTGATGACGGATATCAGTCGCTGATGGATCATCGAATATTTCTAACATCGGGGTATCACCCAACCCCCGACCGACTGCATTGAGTATCAACCCGGCCACTAGGCGGCATCCCTTTATTACCCACAAATAGGTAAATGACAGTGATCACGCTAGATCTAAGCCGAAATTACGCGGAAGCACTGCTGTACCACTCAAAGACATTCAAGCCGTCGAGTGATGACCCACGCGAAGACATGCGTTTAGCTGATGCACTGGAAGACCTGGCCGCCGCAATCGAACAACACTTTGCCGAGCAGCCCACCCCTCCTGATCGCTCGAATTAAAAAATTAAAATCATGGCATTGAAACCGGTGTCGATGGTCAACGACGTGTTGTGTGACGTCTGCAGCGAAAGCACTCGCGTTGAAGGACATGGCGCACAGTTTGGTGTGCTCCGCGCTAGCTGGGGGTACGACTCAAGGCATGACGGCGAACGCTATGAAGTGCACCTGTGCGAGAACTGTTTTTTCAGAACGCTCTCAGGTCTCAGGTCTCAGGCGAGAAAGAATGGTGAACGACTTATTCAATGATGAAGCCGAGGACCTCAGCAGTTTCGGACGAGTTGCTCGCGATGACTTTTTTAACGATGACCACTAATCACGTTGAGAGCCCACTGCTGAATCGACTGTCCGCCAGCGGCCTCAGCGCAAGCATCACCGCCATGCACGCCAGATGCGATACCACATTCGTGTCGCACAAGCAGTTGCGACACTCGGCGAGTGTGACAAGCCTTACTGCGGCACGCACAGCTTATGACAGCGCACCAATGCGACACTCGGGTCGTATCGCAAAACGACAGTGCGACACATATTGAGTGTCGCAACACCGAATGCGATACGACCGGGGTATGACATGCGATACACCTCTAGTATCGCGAGAATACTCGGGTGTGCAAATGCAGAGCCCAGACAGGCACTTACTGTGCCCGTGAAGGCATTTCGAATGCCTTTACTGCCACTCCGAGTGCCCGTAGCGGCAGCGACAGTGCCCGCCCGGGCACTGCTTTTTCGGTTATATTAACCACACTAAATACTTATAAATCATATAGTTATGCTAAATACGGATAACTGACTTTGAGTGTAGTGGCCAGTCTTTTCTAGCTTTGCCTCTCCCGACGATACCCTTGGGTATCGCCTACTCGCTCATTCAGCGCTGTGCGCTGGCTGCTTTTATTTTTTGATGACAAATGCTTGCGCGCGCTTTTGCTCCACACGCACGCTGAATGTAGATGAAGGCGTGTCGCGTGAGTAAGAGCGCGCAACCCCTTACTCGCGGCGCGAGTATGGGGGCGTTGGAGCAGTTCAGACGTAACGAGAAATGCACGAAGCGAATGCGTAGTGCTTTTCAGTGAAGTTTGAACTGAGCCAACGCCAATTCGCAAAGCGGCTGCCCTTTGTCATCAAAACAATAAAAAGAGATGACGACCATGCACGAGACCACACTCAAGAAGTACCAAACCAGAGCACGCAATTTTTACCGTAAGTACTGCGGATCAAATACACCGAATTCAGCGCAGATCTGTACTGCTTTACTTGCGCGTGCTCACGAGCTCCAGCCGAACTCTTTCAGCACGCTCAAGAGCGCACTACTGAATGACCAGCTCGCCCAAGGCAATCTTAAAGCGGCTCAAGCCGTTCGGGCGCTGATAAATCCGGTCACGGCACCAGGTTCAGAGTTCCCGCGCAAACCCAAACAGAGGGGAGTCCGCACCATCTCCGATGATGACTTCTGGCAGCTCGTTGTGCACTTACGCGCTCATGACTTTTACGACGAAGCACTATGCGTTGTCCTGGCTTATTACACAGGCGTACGTCCGTGTGAGATGCGCACAATCACTGTAACGGGCGATCACGTCGACATCATCGGCGGCAAAAAGGCCGAAAAATTAGAGCGTGGCGCAGACCGCACCCTCGTGATTGAACATCCCGAGATGCTCAAAGCAATAACTGAGGCAGCGCAATGGATGAGCAACTGCCCGAGAACAAACTCGGCGATCCGAGACCGTTTACGTAAGGAATGCAGAACGCTGTGGCCGAGGCGCAAACAGCACCCAACACTGAAGAGTTTCAGACATCAACTGGGATCAAATCTGAAAGCCTCAGGTGAAGGCGACGAGAGCCTGGCATACATCATGGGACATCAATCAACAGACTCCATTAGCGTCTACGGAGACCGGCGCTCGGGAGTCGGTAGAGCTATTTATGTAAAGCCAGAAACGAGCGCCGATTTATCGAAAGTGCGCAAACCTAAGAAGCCGGCAGCGTTCGGTCGAGGGAAAGTTGTTGGACGAATCGAGATCCCGGCCTCTCTATCCAGCGGGCACCCTACTGAGCCATCAAGTACAAGAAGACCGTACGATACCTAGCCCGTATTTCAAGGTGTTCAGGTTTATCTACAACAGATAACCCGCTGACTTCAGTGAGCCCGAAAAGTGTGGATATCGGCGGAGATCACTCCCTCCAGATCTCCACCGTCAGAGGCAGTTCATTCAACTCGGCGCGTGCCTAGCGCTAGGTTGGGTAGGTTCAGGCAGGTGAACCAGCTCATGAACGACGACGTATTCAAGAGGATCTTTCGGCTTCTTCACCAGCTCACATTGCGCCCTCTAACTCTTCGCGTTTCTCATCAAACACTTGGGTTTTGTCGAAGAGCACTCGAAATACAACTTGGGCAATTTTAGATGCCAGAAGCGGTGGTACCGCGTTTCCTACCTGATGAAACTGCTCTGTCCGATTTCCTTGGAAGAAATAGTTATCTGGAAAAGTCTGGATACGAGCGGCCTCGCGAACAGACAAGCTGCGGCATTGGGACGGATCGTAATGAATGAAGTAGTGTCCATCCTTGGAAATGTGACTGGTGATCGTGGTCGCAGGTAGTTTTTCCGCCTGAACCCGGAAGCGATCACTGAACTTACCGGTCTCCCAGTTCGCATGATCAGGCGCAAGCCCCTTTAGGTTGAAGCCTTTGTGACCTTTAGGTGAAAAGCCATACAGGTCTGCGTAAACAGCGGCAAACACATACCGACGCAGATCCGTCGGCATGTGTCCACGCACCTCATGATTCAACCAATAATCCAGATGCTGGTCACGGTACCAATGATCCAATTGGGCGCAGCCTGTAGCCCCATCATTCTTACCATCAGCTCTCTTAAACCGTCTCCCCCCTTTGCTTAGAGGGGCCTTGAAGTCTTTCGTGACGTCGCCAAGGGCTTGCCACATCTTATCGGTCTTATCAATCTGATCACGGAGATAGCTCACCTGATCCACCACAACAGAAGCCCAGCTATCCTGGCTATCAACCATTTTGGTCAAACCACTGCGAAGCCTGGGGAGATTGCCCAGAACCTGGCCGACGGTAATCGCAGCAGCCTCCTTGGTCAGCTTCACCTGCTTCACATCCGAAGGCAGACAGTCCTCAGAAATACCCAGAAGAATTACCCGATGCCGCGCCTGAGGAATACCGTAATTCTCGGCCCTAATAATGAAGGTTTTGGGGTCTATATTTTCGACATCATCATCGGGAGCAAAGTGCGTACCGGTGACCAACGAATAGATGTGATATTTCTTCCCCCCCCCTTTATGGAGAGCCTGGTGTGGGTCTGAAAGGTCTTTAAGTATTTGGGAGAATATCCGCTCATTGTTAACCTTCGAGGAGAGAATGCCTTTGACGTTCTCCATCACAAAGACCGTAGGCTGCCTCTCCTGAATGATTCGCAGGTATTCCTTGTAAAGGAAATGGCGATGATCCTCTTCCGCTTTGTAGTCAGCCTTAGCCTGATTTCGTGCACGCCCTACAACCGAATATGCCTGACAAGGAGGGCCACCTATGAGTACCCATGGGCGCTTGTCGTCCAGGCCTGTATCGGGGTTGTCCAGTGCAGCATCAAGCTCTTTATTCCCTTCCGCAGTTCCCAGAGTTATGCATCTGGCCTCGTTGGCAGCTTCGTCCCAAAGCGCCCTCGTTTCTTCCGAAGGAGTGAAGCCATCCACGGCATTGGGATCGTTGCAGTAGTTGTAGTACTCGGAGAGGTGGCTCCGCTTGTGTTTCTTGAGCAACCGATAGAACGCCCTAAGCCGTAACGTCTGCCAGGCTTTAGGATCTTTTTCCGCAGATACAACTATCTCAAATCGCTTACCGTCGCCAAATGAACTGAACCCCTCACCCAGGCCTCCCGGCCCCGCGAAGAGGTCAACTACTTGGATGGCCTTGTCTAGCTCACCTATGGGCTCTAAGGGAGTAGGCTCTGGAAAAAGACTCTTCTGGTCTTGGTTCATGGACATAGTTTGCAAAGAAGTCAGGTCTCGCATGATGGCTGGCATCCGCGGCAGCAAAACATCCCCGGAGATGAAAATTCGCAGGCTGCTGCATCGGCATGGCTTCAGGTATAGCGTGCGCAAGAGTGCCCATCCAAGAAGGTCCGATACAGTGCTTACTATCTGAAATCTGTAAATCTTCTTCTAGGGATGCTCCTAGCTAAGGCACCTAGGCTGTAGCTACGCCACAAGCTCTCTTATGCGAGAAAAATTTTGGCAACGAAGTTTACTGAGAACGTCGGCCATGACACTGCCAGCCGCAGCCGAATATTTGGGCAGAACTACACGGTAATGGATCTTGGGAGTGCGGGGTTTACGGGCAGGATTGTAATCAAAAATACCTGTCTTTACCTAGGTTATAGGGCTTTTTGCATGTTTTCGATTAGTGGGTCAGCCTGAACTCAGCTCCCTAGAAACACCGAGCCAAGGTAGCGGCTGACCTGAAGCGAATCTACCAATCTGCCGCGGCGGATCAGACTGAGTCACGCCTCGGTGAGAACGAGGCGAAGTGGGTTGACGACTACCTGACGATTGGTCAGTCCTAGCAGCGCAACTTGGCACGAATCACTCCGCTATTCGACTTTCCATCGGTGATCCGCAAGGTGACCTACACCACCAATGCCATCGAGTCAGTGAACTTGAGCCATGTGCAACATCAACAAAAAATGGACGGTACCGATCCGCGACGGAGGGCAGCGTTGAGGCGCTTTACGATCAGCCACGAGGACCAGCGGGCACATCAGTATCCCAAACCCCGGTTACACAGGGCTTTGCCCCCTCTGATCAACCCGTAAAAAAACCCGTTGTTGGCTTATCAATCGTACCCACAACAACGCCCCTATCAAGCAAACGGTTTTGCTCTTCGCAAGAGGTCTCTGGCAACAAAGCGCATGAGTGGCAAGCCGCAAGATTGCAGTTATCCGGCCCTTGGCCATTGCTCTCGATGCACACAGGATCGCTGGAACACCAGCGAGCTTTTTCAAGTGCCCTCGCTATGACAGCCTCAAGATGACCGGGCTGCCCCATTTTCACGAGACCTCCCATGCTACCTTCAGAATCACCAGCAGCGGTATAGATCAAAATACCTGACATGGGCTCTTCGCCTTCTGAAGAATAGATACGCTCACGCAATGATGCTGACCCATAGCCACACTCGTAAACAAGTTCATTGATGAGCAAATGTGCAAAGGTATGGATGAGAACATGTTTTGGTGTGATCAATCTCTGCTGTTGATGCCTCTTCTCTCTTAAATTACCCATATTTTTGTTCATTTGGAGGAGACGAGCTTCGTGGACCATCCCAGTTTGCTTAAGCCATTCATTGAGTCGGTCTTCCCTGAACTTTAAGAAAATTCCTTCTCCTCGAACAATGATCGCTGGTAGCCATCTTTTCTTTTCAAGAGAGATCAATTTCCAGCGATCCTCTTGATTCAGCTCATCTCCGGGGTAGATTCTGGAAAACCCAACGAAAGCACGAGTCTCCCTCAACTTGTGCAACAGAGAAATCCGCTCAAATGACGACTGGACAAGCGAGCTATAACTTTCTATTGCTGAGCTTCGTATCAGTAAATTGGTCTTTGGGTAGCCTTCGTGAACGTCACGGGAGAGGACGCGGTATTCTTGGCGCCGGTAATCGTTATCCACTAGGGAGTCCTGCTGAGCGCTTTCAAGCTGACCTTCAGTATTTCTATTGTTGTCTTCGAACCATGCAGCCAAAGACTCTAGCAATAGAGCCGGATTAATTGCCCAGTCTGGTGAATGGCTATTTATTGCGGCGGCAATCATCTCGCAAGTAAGTTTATTGTCAGTAGACGTTTTAATCTTTTGCGAAAGGAAAGCTTTTACCTTCCTGCTCTCAAGGAGGATCTCCTTCAAAATGTGACTATTGGCTGCGGCTGACAACGCCTCTGCCTGCATAGCCGACTCTGGGCAAAACTGCTTTATAGCAGCCCGCGCAGCCCTTACAGAAATAAGACCGTCGTCAGATGTCTGAGCGCTGATTAACAAGCTGGTTTTCAACGAATGATCGTCAAGAAGATCAAGAACTTCCTGATCAAGATTTTTGTCGTCAATTTCTGGAATATAAATTGAACTTACAACTTGTGGAAAATAAAGATTGGAGGCTCCACGAAGTAGAGGCTGAATTGCCTCTCCGCACCCGGGAAGTGGACGGGATGAGTTGTTGCCAACTCCTAGCGCTGGGTTGTGCCCCTCACATTTAACGCCAAATCGAGTGAAAGCAGTTTGTGAGGGATCAGTATCATCCCTGTGGAATGCGCCGCCGAGAGATCTTTTCTCAACGAGAACAATACCTCCACCCGAACTGCGCTCTTCCGCGCGTAATTCGACACCAGTTAAAGATGCGCTGCCCGTGCTTCTCATGCGCAGCCAACGTGAATTCCCATCAGGTAGCCAAGAAGGGGTTTGTTGCTGAAACAGCCATTCAACCCATGGGAAATCCTGCAAGTGACCTTTCTCGCACGCCGCGACGAAGCGTACTTGTACAGTTTTTCTTTTCGGGTGTTCGCCTCCCCCGCTTGCTCCAGAACCCAAAGGTCCTGTGCATATTGGAGGCGTAATGTCGTGATATCGAGCTAGGTGCATTCGTCCGCACCTTGGGCAAACGTGCCACAAAGGAAACCTGAGATATGGAAGTTTCAGGTTGAGGTTGGCCTGCGCTGCATCCTGCCCCCGCTCAGGCTGACGATAGTCTGGTGGCTGTACAAAAAAATCAACATCGAGTCTACGGGAGAGTCTTTTCTCGTCCTCAATCCTGAACTCACTGTGCTTGGGATCATGCTCATTGAAGGGCCAAGCATCTAGGCCTGCATGAATGAGGGATACTGGCCCCGGAAAATCGATCATTGCACCGATTCCGAAAGGCGAGATTGCTTGCGATCTTCTGACAGGCCGACTCAATTCTGTTCTTCCTGCAGCTGGTTGAAGAAGCTTGTTATCTCTGCCTCACACGAGGCATCGACGTTACGTAGCGATGACATGGTGGCCCAACTCCTTCCTTTCCAGCTGGGAGGCGCTGTACTACCCGCAGGATGTATCAGAGGAGGGTCTTGTGGAGCGGCACCAAAGTTTCCGTAATCCCCTGGTGACCAAGTTATCCATTCTTTAAGGCGTCTTTGCAGTCTCTCCATCACTGCGTCATATTCTTCTGGTGCGACAAAACTAACGCGCTCTTCAACTATGTCTTTAACCAGATCGAGCAATGACGACCCATCGAAAAGAGGAAATGGATCTGGCGTTTGCGATTCAGCATTCTGATGCCCAAACTGCCTCACTGCGGCAACGACAATCCCGTGAAGAGATCGGTCAACTGCCGGGGCGCTAAACGGCGTTACGCTCGTAGGCTCAACTTGGGCATACAGACGCTGATGGTATGACCTGAAACGCTCAAAATGACTGCGGTCGCGCGGTTTGCTAGGGCCATATAGTACAGTTACGAGCCCAGGCTTTTCGGGATCGCGCCCAACTCGACTAGACACCTGAATGTATTGTGAAGTTGTCTTCGGCTGTCCGACGATTGCCATGAGTGCTAATCGACTAACATCAACCCCTACCTCAATGATATTTGACGCAAGACAGGCATCGACTATGTCCTCACCAAAACTGCTATTAGGCGCCTGGGCGCTAAGTGCTCGTTCAAGTCTTTCCAGCTCCTTGGGTACCTGATCACTCCGTATTCGACTAGTGAGTTCTGATACGTTAAAGAGCTTCCTGATCAGTTCGTACTTGAGACCATGCCGATCAAGAATAACCCGAAGATAATCCCTTGTATCGGAAACAAAAAGTGTTGCTGCCCCGCCAAGCTCTCTAAGAGAGTTGAAGAAACATAACAACGTCCACCATGGATCTTTACCTGCATGATTTGTATCCATAATGGCTGCATGCTGCATCAAGCACGCATAAACCCTTGCCTGCGTAGTTTGCAAGGATCCATGAGCAGTTCCGAGAACTCCAACATAGAGACGCCCTGGTTTGAGCGTCCCGTCATCGTTGCGGGCTTCGCGAGCAAAAAATGAATCCCCCGCTTCAAGCCCAGATGGTGGGAAAAGAAATACTTCATCCCGCGCATACAGATGCTTGATTTGTTCTCTTGCGCGACTAATTGTTGCAGTTGATGCAATGATTTTCGGCTTGATCCGCCCATATCCATTTTTCTGGCATAACCGTTCAATAATTGTTTCGTAAGCGCCAACCATTGACCCTAAGGGGCCGGAAATCAGGTGAAGCTCGTCCTGAATAATGAGGCTGGGTGGTAATCCTTCATGCTTTCCATTATCTGCAATTCCAAAAAGCTTTCTTGCTTCGGGCTTCCAAGCAAGTAATGCAAATTTGTCGACAGTGCCAATCACCAAATTTGGAGGATCTTCCAGTAGATCCTCATCTATAATAATAATTGGTAATGGCGGGCGGGGCTTTTGCAAAGGAAGAGAAGTTCCGAAATCACATGCTGTATCGGCACAGCGAAACACTACCGTAGGCTTAGACGTATTAGTTCTTGTGTATTTGCTGTATCCCAACACACTTGGAATTGTTGACTCCTTAGCTTTGACTCCCTGCCCAATAGTTCCTCGCTGATTTCCCTTGCGCTCGCCTGAGGACGGTCCGAATTTTGCTCCGCACCATGGGCATTTCAGCAGAATGAACGGGTTCTCGCTTTGGGAGTCCTCTTGGAGTTTCTTCAAAGCTTGGAGCGCGTCCTCACGTTTATTAGGCGATGCACTTCCACCAACCCAGAGACCGATTCGGAAGGGCTTTTCACCTAGCTTGGGATTTTCGAATCGTAGTTTCTCCATCGCACAGAACAACACGGATGCACGCTGAAATTGCTGCGCAGTAAGCAACCGTAACGTATAACGCATCAAAACATCTGCGCCAATTGAGCTTCGTTTCGTAAGCCTATTGAACAGGATAGTGAATGCGGTCAACCCTAAATATGCCTCGGTCTTTCCACCACCAGTTGGAAACCAGATCAGATCGACGATTTCACGATCAGGGCTCTCAGGCTCAGCGACTCCCCTCAAAGACATAAGAAGAAAAGCGATTTGAAAGGCGCGCCAGTAACCTCGCCGCTCATCAGGCATGGATGGATCTGGGTTGGAAATGGGTGGAGACCATAATATGCGACCATCATTACCAACAGCGGGCTCGCGAACATCTCTAGTCGATCTAAGCTGAGCAATCAACATAGCCTGATTGGCCAACATGAACGCCTCTTTGGCAGCGCGTGCAACATCAGAATCCTCGTCAAGGAACCTTACGCCATCAAGAATACGTTCTAGACACTCTTCGCAACGTCTAATGAGACCAGCGGCAGTCTCGGTCAAACTACTCGGGATACCCCTAATCTCTGAGCGTTCTGTTTTCAGATCCTGAATCCAGCCTTTGTACGCTGATATAAGTGATGCGATTTCCGAAGTCCCGTCATCAGCCGGATCCAAACCAGCAGTTTTTCGCATACTTACTTTTATTGCCTTCTTGCTACCGTCTGCACTGCGGACAAACAGATCCGCACTTGTTGTGGGGGTTTCATAGGCTGGCAAAACGTCAGTCCATACCTCCTTTACCATAGCTGGTGATTGACCTGCCCAATCCGCTGCACAACCGTGTCCAATGGCAAACGTTTGATGTTGCCGATACAAAAGGCTATTGATTAGCTCATCGGACATAGGATCATACTTACCCAATTTGCTACTGTCGGGCTCTGGGTATGGGGAAATCCATGCTGAGCCAGTCTGCCCTTTTATGCGAATGCCGGCCTGAAATACGCATTGCTCGTCAAGAGTGCCTGCCTCAGATTTTTTTCGATTGACGAGTGATACCGTGATCAATCTCTGGGTAGGTGCGAGGTGTGAGTAACCACGTGATACGACTACAATTTCCAACCCGCTTTCCGACGGAATATTTTTTTTAATTGGCTTAACGCAACCAAGAAGCTCCGCCGCAGTTAATTCGACGCATGGATACTTGTTATCAGCATCTAGCAAGGGGACTCTGAGCCACATTGAGCGAGCATGAGACACCCCTCCGGGATCACCGACCATTACCTTTTGCAGCTTGTATTTACCAGCCGAACTTTCTTGGACATCATCACTACTAAGTCGTCCTACACTGACGACTTCAACTATCAAGCCTAAACTTTCAGATGAAAGATCTGCGAGAAAGCTCAGTCCAATTGCTGACGGCTTAAAAGCGTTCGCTAGAGTGACGGCATAATCCTCTGACTCGTCCATTGCAGCAGGTGTCTTAGCTGCTTTCTGCTCTGCATTTCTTTCAAACTTTTCATCAACATCCTGTTTATCGCCAAGATCAACGCCTGGGCTCTCCTGTAGATCATCACCCGTACGAAGCTGTTCTTGCTCTTCGATGATACCAATTGGAAAGAGAATGCCCGCACCGTACCTTTTAGCCGGAGGATCTTGCCATATCACCTCTTCACCGTTGATCTGTCTCTTTGGCTTTCGGAACTCATCCCATGAGAGTTGTGCGCCGGGGTGATAATCAACAGCTGTAGAAACTGGGTCCGGACCAACAATTTCAGCGCGAAGGCGAGAAGCAAGCCATTTACGGTTTGCGAGGTTGGCTGCAAGAGTTTCTGATAAGGCCATGGTCTAAGTGCTCGAAGTCATTTGAAGGCCGACATCTAGAAGCCGGTCATAGTTTTTACGACAGCTTTCATGCATAAGCAGAAAAAGTCGAACCCTAGCTCTCGACATGGCGACATAGAGGAGGGCCCGAGCCCTCTCGTCGTTAAGGATATCGATGTCAGTTATAATTACCGCTGGAGCCTCTAAACCTTTGAAAGCATGAACACTTGTGAATGGGATGGTGTACCCATCTTGAACTTTTCGTATTGGTGCAAGTTTGATCCCTGCAATGCTTGATGAAGCACCTCCTGCACAGGAGCTTTCATCATTCCGCATTGATAGAACAACGATTTCTCCAGCTTTAAAAGTTTTCTTCAGATCAAGTATTGCATACGCTAGCTTACTTTCCTGCTCAGCAGCTGATGAGTAAAACAAGGGATCAACATCAGCTCCTTCAATGTCATGAAGGACCTTTCTGTATCCCGGTGCCAGCCCACTTGTTATTGCGAGGGTATCGGCAATTTGCCTCGCATTTCTGCAGTTAATTCGCAAAGAGTACTTGGCGTGATGTGGTGCTCTATCACATAGAGACTCAATGGCCTTTTGAGCTCCTCTGGAGCCTTCAGCCATAAAGATTGCCTGTCGTTCAAAGTCACCGAAGAAAGCCCACTTCCCACCTGCAAGCCCACCCTTAAGCAGCAGATCAAGTACATCTAGATACTCTTCTTCCAGAAGGTCTTGCGACTCATCAATGACAAGCATGTCAAAAATTGGCCATGGATATTTATCGTCCAGCAATCGATCAGCAGCTATCACAGGTAGTTCTTTTCGCCAATACTCCGCGGTATTTTTGGGAGGCACTTTAGCAATTTCGAGAAGTAAACTATGAAAGGTTCCACATTTGAGTTTTATCGGATCATCTGAAAATAACTCTGTTTGAGCCTCAAGCCATTCTCCAAGCAGGCTGTTATAACAGACCAGCAGGACTCTTTTCCCTTCAAAAACCGCCCTTTTCGCAGTTTCTAATGCAAGGAAAGTTTTACCTGTCCCCGCTGGCCCTTTAAACAAAACCCTCTCGTTTTCTCTGAGCAGATCAAGGGACTCAAACTGCTCATCAGTAAATTGAGTAATCCTCTGCTCAAGGCTTTCCAGATCACTGCGCGATGAAACTGAATATTCAAAATTATCACGCAAAAGAGCGATCATTTTTCGAACTTGACTCTCACTAGGGCGACTGTGGACGCCACTGTACCAAGAGACCGAACTAGAACAACTAGCAACATGCTGATGTGCACGAATAAAAATATTATTAATATTATATGAGACAGGACGTCGAACAAAAGAAAGCTTATTTATAAACTGCCAAGGATGCCACTCGGGTGACTGCTCATCAAAATTCACCCGAGTAAAGACTACTGCAGAAAAAAACATTAACTTTGAAAGAGACCTGTCTTTGTCCACCAAATAGTCACGTAGTGAGTGCATTGCTCTGGATGCTTGCTTGAAAGGACCTTCAATAGAGGCTCCATACGGATAAATCCACTTTCCGTCTAAACGAGAGACATCACAGCCTTTTACTTCTATACACAAAACTCCTTGTCCTGGTACAAGCACTACCATGTCCAGCTCACCCTCGATCTTGGACTGGTGTTTTTTAAGGTCAAGAGAGTGCAGGACTACCCATCCGGTAGTATCAGGATCCCCTCTAAGTTTCTCGAAAAGATCTCTCTCGCCGACAGGGGTTTTTATTGGAAAGGAGGAAGGGATCATCCTAGCCATTTATTTCCTACCAAGTCATCTATTTTGCCAAGTCGCGAAGGTTGAACGTAGGCAACACTGTTGTCCACAGCTGCAACTCGCAGGATAAGAAGCTGAGCCTCTGTATTCCCATCGAGCCTAATGCTTTCTCGGTCAGAGAGAGTGGCACCCCCGTATTCATTCCCAAATCGGCTGAAGAGTGCTTTGAAAAGATCATGCCGTATCAGACTTCCAGCCTTCTGATGGAGACTTCTCACGTCTTGAAGATGTTTCCAACAAGTGTCTACATAGCTTGTGAGCTCACTCCCGGTTTTCTGTATCTTCCCTTTTTCGGCTAGGAGATAAACTAGTTCACGAAAAACATGTTCGTTACGAGGACCAAGCACATCTGGCCCAACCCATTTTTGAATGCTTGTGGCGCTGGCTGACGAGCCTCGTTCACGCAATGCGACAGCAACCTCTTCACTAGTGTGCGTAACCAGAAGTGCATCTAGTGCATCTTTCCAGTCAGTTGCCATATCGAACAGGTTTTCATTATCTTCATGACCCAAGATGCGTTCGCTTGCCTCATCCACAAGTAATCCTGAGTCCCCTGATCGCATAACGACCATATCTCCTTCGCAGACGTCTTCTATTCTTACCATGCAAAGATCTCCTTCATCGGCCAGCTTGCAGTCAGCAGGAAGAGTCATGACTCGCCCGTCCTCAGGAAAGAAAGAGCCGGTCCCATCAGAGAAAAGCATATATTTGGCTGGGTAAAGATCTTGCTGGGCTTGTCTCTCAGCGCCATGCAGGCCTTGCCAAAAAGCCTCATTAATCCACGTATCGACTACCGACGAAACCTGATCAGCTTTTACTGAAACAACTTCAAGCTCCATCTTCGAGCGCTGTAGATGTGCCGAGAAAATATGATCACTTGGCAGTACTAGCCTTGTGGGCGGGCGAAATATTTCACCCGGATAGAGCAGAACCTCAAGCTTATTAGCAAGCCCGGCGAAGAATAGCTCCGAAAAAATTGAGGGGGGCGCATTGCTGCATGAGCATGGAAGAATTATCGTTTTGAATAGATTAGATCTCAGGTCTTTCTTGGATTTGATGGGCATTAGCCGCGAGCTCAATTCAGCTAACGTCTTGGATATATCTTGTGACCATCCAGGAGAACGCCCTGCTGACAAACCTATCAAAATCCCGATCAGATCAACCTCTTCTCGCATATCTCCAGAATGCATTCGTATAAGCCACTTCCGCTTTGGATTTTCTCCAAAAGCAATAATGTCAAATATAGCTTCCCTTAAAGATTCCACAAGAAATTTCGTGCTCGGCAAACATTCTAATGATTGCTCAAGTTCTTTCACTTGAGCTTGTAACCTTAAAGCTGGATCCGCAAAAGGAAGAACTGTAAATAGAATCGATGATTTCAAAACCCACAGCCTACGAGAAATTTCAGATTGCACAGGATCTGCTCGATCCAGCATCTGAAATATGCGCGATGATAGCTGAATAACACGTTCTGCCAGAGGGAATTGAATCTCGTGCTTTATCAGAGAGAAAGACTTACAGTTTTCATATATGCTAATTGTATTAGAAAAAATACTTTTATTAATACTCATAGGTCATCTATCAAATAGGCTGCGATTTCTATTCCAGCTGCAAAAGCGTCAGGAATCACACCTGTAAAATTAGCACCATGGCCTTGAGAAATACTTCCAAGGCTTTTAGCTATATCGTGTACTTCTGCTACGTACTCTGATCGATCTAGGATAACAAGTATATTCCGTGCCGCGTTGACATGCTCATGCACAGAAAAAGCTTTACCTCCATCAAGAATAGCAAGCGGGAAATCTCCATTTATAGAGCCTCTAGGATGATCAATACGGAGCTTGGCATGTGCTTGATCTTTATTTCTCCCTAAGCAGAGAAAGTTCGAGACAGCAATTGGTGGACTGCTATCAATTAACAATGACAAATTTTCGATTGAGTTTTCAAATGAAGTCACGCTGGTAACGATCAGCCCTTCTGCGGTATCAGACCATAGCCACTTATAATTTGAGTTCCCAACCAGAGTTTCCAATGCATTCCCGGCAGCATCAAGCGACTGTGCCTTGGCAGCTGATGGAGGCTTATTTTCAGTAAACTGGTAGTCGTCGAAATGCCTTTTGTTAACCGTCATAATCACTCCAAGGCTGCTCCGTTTAGCAGCCTTAGTGATATTTATTTCGATAAACTCTTCACCATTTTCCTCACGAAATCCAATAATGTCCCCGCCATAACGAGCACCGCTACTATTATTTATGAAGAACACACCTATACCTAGAGGCAAACTCCTGAATTTTGGCCACGAAAGTTTTTCTTCATAAACACTTGATCCGGCTACAATACAACCCAAGCCGGCAAAGGCTGCAGCAAGTTCTCGACTTGGAAGTACTGCAAAAACGATAAGACGATGGCCTGCCATTTGGTTGCTCCGGCACCATGCCCCGAGCCACACTAACGATGCCGCCCAATCAGGTAATACTCTCTTCTCGCAGCCATCGAGTATAGAAATACGAAGACTAAGTTCAGCAGGAAGCATATTGAGTAATCCCTTGTGCTCAATGTGATAATTTATCTTATAAAGACAGCAACCAATTCAACGTAGATTAAACCCCTCTTGCTCCAGCCGTTTGAGTGTCTTCATCAGGGCAGCTGCCTGTCTGTCTGATGGCACCCACCCCCCCCTAGACGCAAGACGCACCAAATCTGCCTCCTTACCCACTAAAGGGCTAAATCGTTTCGCCCAGTCACTCAGGCTCTGCCAGCAACCAGCCTGACTCAGGGCAACCACCTCCAAAACCGCATTGATGACTAAATTTTCTTTAGCATCACCCACCGCATTTTCGTGTAACTTTTTCATTTCAGTTTTTGGTATAAGTTCATTACCAAGATCTTTAGAAAGAGGAATTGATAACGCTTTAACTTTATTCCAGCAGTCCTCCTTCTTACACCACTCGCCTACGTTCATATTTTGTACAGGTGGCGTCGTTATAGCTGCAGATACAGATTTAGCAATTGTTTCGAGCTGCTGTGAAAGGACAGCTGAAACTCCCTGCCTTGACCAAATCAAATTTAAATTAATGGCGAAATCATTAGTCAACTCATCAATCATTGACACAAGTTTTGCAATAGTATACGTGACTATCTGAGCGCGATACCCACCCTCGTACCATGATTTCTTGGCAGCAGACACTAAACCTTCAACAAATCTAAATAAAATGGCTTTAGCAATTACTTCTTTAAAGTAGATTTCATTGTCAAATTTATTACCATCATCCCCATAGTACTTATCAATGTACTCAGCGAAAGCTAAAAAATTCTTTTGAGCAGCACGACTTACAATATGCGGCTGTTTTCTCCACGAATTTTCGAACTTAGCCAGATCCGTCTTGGTTATAAGTTGGGCGCGCGGATGATTACGCTGAAATAATCTTTTATCTCTTATTGTCATTTTCGATTGCGCGTTAACGTATTGGCCTCTTGCGCGCTCATAGAACCAGAAAGTATTAAACGTCGCACCAGCCAGCCTAGGCGCTGGAATATTTCTCGAATGTCTTTCAATCGCCCGATGAAATGGATGATTTGAAAAGAAGTCGACGTCACTGACTTTGTTTTGCGAATTTGAGTACCTCGCAATCTTCTGGATCATTTCATCCAGCTTCTCTGTATCTTTAGCAAGCACGACTGATAGTTTCATAGGTACTTGTATCATACCAAGATCAGCATTGTCTTTTCGCTTGGCAACATGTAGAGAAGCGGTCGTTTGGCCACCATTAACAATTTGAAGGTATTTTACGGAACGTAATTTAGGCCCTTCTTCAGTTTGAATAATGTCAGCGCATGTAGCAGTTGCTGATATCCCATTATTAAAGACAAAAAATTTATCCGGCTCAGTCCGTATAGTTTTCTGAATACCTTTATTTGTCTTTACTGAAGTATTCAAAAATGAACGAACATTACCCTCCAGAAGCCTACTACCATAGCGATCATAAATTTTCACTAGTGCGTCACCTGGTATTACAGCTAGGTAACTTTCGTAGTCTTCTGTTTGACTTGCTCTGAGGCATGGAAGCCCACCGCCAACAAACTCTGTGAAGTTAATTTCTAGCTCTTCAGCTCCAAGAGTCGAGGATGACACTGCCTTGAGTCGGCCCACATCCCATATGTGATACTCAATCGGAACACCGTCCAGCTCGTCAACCGGTAGGTCCTTTACTCGATCACTAAGGACTGCGTCGGTAATCAGATATAGTCGATATCTACTAACTGATCTGCTGCCGTCGACTTTCTGGGCATGCAGTTGCTCAATACTGTCAGATATCTCTCTTGTTTGAGAGGATTTACCAAGGGTCGAACTCCAGACCTTACCTGATGAAGACTCCTCAACGAATGCCTTCAATTGAGCAAACACGCTATCGACTCGCGTTTTCGTAATGGTTTCGAGTTCGTTTTCACCCTTGAAGTCAGCTATCAGCAAACGAATGGAACCATCTGCCTCATCTAGTTCGTAGCCGTCCAAACGAAGCTTCTTTTGCTTGTGCCCAACTCCAACCCCGTGACACGGGATGAAATCTTGAAACTCTTCTGCATCCGACAATCGTTCGCCGACCTCGCATACAAATGCAAAGTCGAGCTCTGCAATCTCGGTCTGCCCAGAGGCGCGGACTTGAATCGCCTCCAGTAGTCCACGTCGAAAGTCCTCCAGCTCCATGCCTTCAGCTATTTCTTTGAATTCCTCTACTAAGCCCATGCTCTTTCTCTCCATGAGGCAATGATCATCTTGGCTTCCTGGATTCTCACCAGCTCAGTACGTACCATTGCTAGGACTCTACCGGTGACAGCTGCCTAATGGAATCATTCCAGTACGTGACTTCCTCAGCAGCACACCTGGCTTGATAAGCCTTGATGTCACCATGCTCTGCAGCAATCTTTGCGAGACGGACAGCTTGCTCACGAAGCTCAGTAAGTGAGAGACCAAGGCTCTTCGGTGTTTTCTTGAAGACACCCAGCTTGTTCTTCTGCTCGACTCCTTCATCACGACGGCGGTAGTAGGCTTCGACAGCCCCTGAAGCACGGCACTCGAACAAGATTGACCCGCTACCTCGGCCAGGTAGCGAGTCGGTGGCAGTCTGACCAGGCCGTAACGCCCTCAGCTCCACATCCGTTACAAACTTCCTACTGCTCGTCTTGCCCGATGCGTCTGCCATATTGCGTACCGTTTTGCGTACCGTTTCTTAGGGCATGACAGGCCACACCCGGAACCAAGGGGAAACACCTAACCCCTTGAATTTAGGGTAACGCGCTAAATCGGCTTTTTTCGGGAGACGCTGGGAAACGACCAGAAACGTGCTTTTTACTGCCTCTAGAGCCGTGCATGCTGAAGTCAGCCGCACATACCGAGCCAGCTCTTCTGCATGCTGCTGCGCCACCTGTGGATGACAAGACGTGAGGCCAAGTCCATAACCTCGTCATGAATCGGTCGGCGAAGCATTCAATCCTCCCTGCTATACCTGTACGCGAGGCAGCCTATCGCTTATCCAAGTCGAGTCCGGATTTGCTCCAATGCAGCCTGTATCTCCGCTTCCTGCTGCCCTGCAATATCAAGTTCACGACACAACCCGCGCCAACCTGACAGCGCATCAAGCGTCTGCTCGATGTACTGATCCACTTTTAAAAAGCTGAAAGTCTCACAGACTTTGCGCAACGCCTTGCGTGTTGGGAGCCCTGCTCCGGCAAAGGCTGTCGTGTGCTCATCAGCCATGCCACGCACCCGCGCAAAGGTCAGGTCATAGGCAGGTGAAAGCACCCAATGCCCTTGGTCAAACAGGTACGCGAAGTTTTTGGAATGGTCATCGTGATTGTGCGCGAGCGCATTGAAAACCATCAGTCGCGCCATGCTCTCGACCTCACCGGCATGCCCGGTGATGGCCCAGGTGGCGCGTAGCAGGTCGCCGTAATCCAGCGATGGCGCGCGGTGGTCGGCGTACAGAATGCCGCATGCGGTGAGCATGTGAATCTTGCGCTCCCCGTCACGATCAAAACGCTTCGCCGCGAAGAAGCGCTCAACACCGCTCTCGGTTTGTACTTTTAAAAGTGCAGGCTCCGCCATTTCGACCCCAGCACGCCGAGCCATTTGCGCGTAGGCATACCCGCGAGCAGCACCTCGACCGAGGCCACGTTCTTCATTTACGCCCCCGGACTCGTCCGCTCTGCTTGAGCTCATCCAGCGAGACGGGCTGCGCCTGCGTAAACAACCCAGACAGCTGCTGCGCCACGCCCAGGGACGAGGCCAGCAGCACCATCGCGTCCAGGGTGATTTGCCCAGTCGTTTCAAAACGCTTGATGGTCGATTCTGAAACCCCGGCCCGTTCGGCCAACGTCTTGCGCGAAAGGTTCTGCGCCAAACGCAGCACGCGAGCATTCTCGCCGACCTGCTGGGCCAGTTCGCTTGGAGAGAAAAGTGTATGGGTGAGTGCCATCAAAAACGCCTTACCGGCCACATATTTATATAAAGATAATAGACCAGATTTAGACCATTAAACTCACAAAACAATAATAAAGGATCATTTATGAGCTTTAGTAATCATCGGGATCATCTGGCGTGACCGCCTCCATTCGACGCCCGTAGAACGCCACCCAATCTTCATCGCCGAACTCCCGGCACAACAGCCCTTTCAAAAAGCCGTGCCACTCGCCAAGAGCCACGGCCTTCTCATCGAAATAGGCATAGCGGTCGTAGATGGCATCCACCGACAGATCGGTGTGGCTGAGGATGCGACTGCGCACATCCTTACCCAACCCTTGGCGGGACATGTGCGTGGTCGCACTACGGCGCAAGTCATGCACGGTCGGACGCGGGTAATCCTCCGCGACCCGCAGCAAGCTCTCTTCCTCAACGCGATCTTTGTCTTTCACATAATTGTCGTAGAAGCGGCGCATCGCGCGGTTGAGCGAGGGCTGCGTCTGCGGCTTGGTTGGCCAACGCCCTGGAAACACATACTGCCCCGGGCTAGGCAACGCTTTGCTGTCAGCCCAACGCGCGGGATCTGCCGCCACCACTTTCTGCACCTGCCGCTCACGCAGGTATTTCAGAATGCTCAGCACATCCTCCGACAGCGGGATGGCGACGGGATTGTTATTTTTCTCGAACGTACCCGAGCGATCCCAGATAGCGTCTTCAAGGTCGATGTCGATCCAGCGCATCTGGACGATCCGACCTGAACGCTGCGCGAGCATCAGACTGAGCATCAAGGCGAAACGGGTGTTCTGAGTAACGGTAGGCTCAGTTAAGCGGTGCAGAAACCACACCAGCTCGTGCCGATTGAGGCTGCGCTCGCGCGTTTTCTCCTTGGCCACGCTCTTCATTTTGACCAGCGGTGTCGCGTTAAGGATTTCGCGCTCGACGCAGAAATTGAACATCGTGCGCACCACGGCCAACATACGATTGGCCTGCACCGGAGCCGTTTTGGCCTTGTCATCGAGCAGCGCGACCACTTGCTTGCGCGTGACATCTTGAATTTTCGTGCGCCCCAGATGCGTCACGAACTCGCGCTTCAACATGCGCTCATCCTCACGCCAGGACTTCTTGTTTTTCCGTGCCCAGCCCAGATAGCTTTCAACGGCCTCTTCAAGGGTGGAGCTGGTGCGGTACTCGGTCAGTTCTACAATCTTCTTCTGCCCGGGATCGACACCCTGCTTGAGCAACTCGATGGCTCTGGCTGCTTGGACACGCGCCTCCGACAGGGACAGATCGGGGTATTTGCCGAGGGTTAGACGTCGCGCCTCGCTATGAAAGCTGTAGAGCAAGATGAAACTTATGCATGTCTTGTTGACCCGCACCCCGAACGTACCGTGCCCAGGCATGGGTGGATCGAGGATATCAATACGCCCTTTGTTCGGGTCATACTTGAGCCGTTTTAGGGTGTGTTCGTTCATCGCGGTGCGCATCGTCATACCGAAATCCTGACCGTTTCCGGGGTAGGTTTGGGGTAGGATTATAGCGCCCGGGGTAGGTTTGGGGTAGGGATTTGACTACTTATTGAACAGCGGATATATTCGCTCCTGAAAGCCAGCAAACACGTTAATAGCTAGCTAATTCAGGCATTTATAAAAAACGTTAAGCTGTGAATTCTGCTCATGCAGGCTGTGGATAATGTATGTGTGTCACTGACTTTTAATCAGTAGGTCCCGGGTTCGATTCCTGGTGCCGGCACCATACAAATCAAAGGGTTACGTGAAAACGTAGCCCTTTTTTGTGCCCGGAATTTGGCTTGGGGTAGGTTTGAGAGAGGGTTTTACCCCCCGCCATGCTGGTTAGAAAAATACGCGCCAGCCTCAATAGCATTCGTCGTGAATAACTGCTGGCAGGCCTCACCCGGCAGCAGATTTCATAGCCACCCCAAAACGGCCAAACATAGTTTTGCCCATCTTGAGGGAGATTCATGATGAAGCCCTTTCTCGTCCGGATGGCGTAATGTGGGCACTTGCACAGCCCGAGAGAGCTGAATGGTGTGAGTGAGCGGGTCGACAGACCTGACTCTGGATCACTGCACCATCGGGCAACTTGTTATGGTGGCTGTATACGGAGCGCTCCGGCGCGCTGAGTTCCTAGCGTCTCGGTCTTCCACACCCGTGTACAGCCGCCACCCATCATGTGGAAGTGATGTTGGCGGCCTCTTAAAACTCTAGAGGCGAGCTTATGCACAAGATCAATTCAACTCCTGCCACAGCCAGTTTCACGGCATTAAATGCCGATGAACATGACTGCCTGCTCGGCTACCGGAGTGATGCGAAAGCCAGCTGCTTTTAACGCCGTATCGGCAACGCAGGTAGTTTTTCAACCGCCTGTTAGTGATGCATGCCCTGCCTCAGCCAACCTGGCGACTGGTCTTGCGCTCGGTCAGGTAGGCGATAAGCGCCGCCTGGTCGCCGGCAAACTCGATCCGCGCCGCTTTGCTCTCGCGCTGGTAGGCGTACATGGGGTCGTAATACTCAAGCAGCAGCCCGGCGATCCAGCCACAGTGCAGTTCAACTGCCCCGCTACGCTGCTGCTCGACCAGCGCCGCCTGCATGATCGCCAGCAACCGCTGATAACGCTCACCACCAAGGCGCCGCTGGATATTGCTCAGGCTTTGCAAGAGGCGTTCGGCGTAGAGGCGAAAACCCTCTTCTGCACCATGCAGGGCGATAAATTCGGCGCACAGGTTGACCACATAATCGCCCAGGATACGCTCGACACGGCCCTCGAAACTGTCTTCCAGCCACACCAGCGGATAGTTCTGCATGCCCTGGTGCAGCTCCAGCGGCAGCGAGCAGCTGCCGACCAGGCGGCTCTCGTCTTCCAGCACGAACTGCACGGTGCCGGCAGCGCGCTGCTTGAGGATGTCGATGGCCAGGCGGTTCTCGAAATCGATCTGCCCCGGCTGGCCAGTGGCGCGCTTGCCGAAGCTGGAGCCGCGATGGTTGGCGTGGCCTTCCAGATCCAGGCTGTTGCCAAGTTGGGCAATCACCTCGGTCTTGCCGGTGCCGGTCATGCCGCCGACGATAACGAAATCACACTCGGCCACCGCCTGCAGGGTGGTTTCCAGCAGGAAGCTGCGCATCGCCTTGTAGCCGCCGATCACCCGCGGATAGTCAATGCCGGTCTCTGCCAGCCACTGCTGGGTGATCTGCGAGCGCAGGCCACCACGGAAGCAGTACAGGTAACCCTCGGGGTTGGCCTTGGCAAAAGCGCTCCAGGCCGCAACCCGCTCAGCCTTGACCGCGCCGCCGACCAGCTGGTGGCCCAGGGCAATGGCGGAGTCCTGGCCATGCTGCTTGTAACAGGTGCCGACCTTCTGCCGCTCGATGTCGTTCATCAGCGGCAGGTTGACCACGCCGGGGAAGGCGCCCTTGCTGAATTCCACCGGGGCGCGGGCATCCATCAGCGGTCGGTCGTTGAGGAAGATGTCGCGGTAGTCGCTGCTGTTGTCGCGCATCAGAGCACCTCTACCGCATGGCTCTGTCGCGCGACCAGCTTACCGATAGGCGAAAGATTCAGACCCATTTCGGCGGCCACGGCGAGGAACTCGGCTTCGCCTTCCGGGGTAACGGCAATCAGCAGGCCACCGCTGGTCTGCGGATCACAGAGCAGATCGCGCTGCGCGTCGCTGATGGGCGCGATCTTCTCGCCATAGCTGTCGTAGTTGCGCAGGGTGCCGCCCGGTACGCAACCTTCGGCCAGGTAGTAGTCGACCCCCGGCAGGCGCGGTACGGCAGCGTAGTCGAGCTGGGCGGTGAGATTGGCGCCATCGGCCATTTCCACCAGATGGCCGAGCAGGCCGAAGCCGGTGACGTCGGTCATGGCCGTTACGCCGGTCAGCTTGCCGAAGCGCGAACCGGGCTTGTTCAGGGTGCACATCCAGTCGCGCGCCAGGCCGACATCCTCGGCACGCAACTTGGCCTTCTTCTCGGCGGTGGTAAGGATGCCGATGCCCAGCGGCTTGGTCAGGTACAGCTGGCAGCCGGCGGTGGCGGTGTCATTGCGCTTCATATGGCGCTTGAGCACCACGCCGGTGACGGCCAGGCCGAAAATCGGCTCCGGCGCATCGATGGAATGCCCGCCAGCCAGGGCAATACCGGCCTCATCACACACCGCGCGGCCGCCGCGAATCACTTCGCGGGCCACTTCCGGCGCCAGCAGATTGACCGGCCAGCCGAGAATGGCGATGGCCATCAGCGGGTCGCCGCCCATGGCGTAGATATCGCTGATGGCATTGGTGGCGGCGATGCGACCGAAGTCATAGGGGTCATCGACGATCGGCATAAAGAAGTCGGTGGTCGAGACCACCCCGCGCTCGTCGTCCAGGGCATACACCGCCGCGTCGTCACGCGAGGCATTGCCGACCCACAGTTTGGGGTCGAGGTTCTGCGCGCCACTGCCGGCGAGGATCACCTCCAGCACCTTGGGCGAAATTTTGCAGCCGCAGCCGGCCCCGTGGCTGTATTGGGTCAAACGGATCGGCTCGCTCATCGGTAACGCTCTCGGCAAATCGGAAAACAGGTCGCGGATTCTAGCAAAGCTGGCCTTTAGCGCGGCGCCCCATATAATCGCGCCACGTCGACTACCTTGACTACGCGCAGCCCGCCTGTTCGCTGGCCTGCCATTTAGAACCTTTTCCGCTATTGAACCGGAGAATCTTCATGCTCAAACGCACCCTGGCGTTCGCCGCCGGCTTTACCCTGTGCCTGTCCGCCAACCTGGCTCAGGCTGCCGAAACCCTGCGCGTCAGCGCCATTCCGGATGAAGCGCCGACCGAACTGCTGCGCAAATTCAAACCGCTGGGTGCCTACCTGGAGCAGCAGCTGGGGATGCAGATCGAGTTCACCCCGGTCGCCGACTACCCGGGCGTGGTCGAGGCCCTGGCCACCGATCGTCTGGACCTGGCCTGGCTCGGCGGCTTCACCTTCGTGCAGGTACGCCTGAAAACCGGCAACGCCATTCCGCTGGTACAGCGCGAGCAGGATGCGCAGTTCACCAGCACCTTCATCACCGCCAACCCGGACGTGACCTCCCTGGCCGACCTCAAGGGCAAGACCTTTGCCTTCGGCTCGGTATCCTCTACCTCCGGCAGCCTGATGCCGCGTTATTTTATGCTGCAAGACGGCATCAAGCCGGAAAGCCATTTCAGCCGCATCGGCTACTCCGGCGCACATGACGCCACCGCCGCCTGGGTGCAGGCCGGCAAGGTCGACGGCGGCGTGCTCAACGCCAGCGTGTGGGACAAGCTGGTGGCCAGCGGCAAGGTCGATAGCAACAAGGTCAAGGTGTTCGCCACCACCCCGACTTACTACGACTACAACTGGACCGTGCGTGGCAGCCTCGACCCGGCCCTGGCCGAGAAGATCAAAGCCGCCTTCCTCGCCCTCGACCCGGCCAATCCGGAACACAAGGCGATCCTCGACCTGCAGGCCGCCAACCGCTTTATCGAGACCAAGCCTGAGAACTACAAGGGCATCGAGGACGCTGCGCGCGCCGCCGACCTGCTGAAATGACCCTGCGCCTGTCCGGCGCTCGCCTTAGTCACGGCAACGCAGTCCACGCCCTGCGCGGCGTGGATGTGCACATCGCCGCTGGCGAGCGCGTCGCCATCATCGGCCCGTCCGGGGCCGGCAAGTCGAGCCTGCTCAACCTGCTGGCCACTGCCCTGCAACCCAGTGGCGGCGCGATTCAGGTGCTCGGTGAGCAGCCCTGGCAACTGTCCAGCCGCCAGCGCCAGCGCCTGCGCGCGCGCATCGGTTTGATTCATCAGGCGCCGCCACTGCCGGCACGGCAACGGGTGGTCACCGCCGTGCTGGCCGGCAAACTCGGCCAATGGAGCCTGGGCAAAAGCCTGCTCAACCTGCTGCACCCGCTGGACATCCCCGGCGCACGCCGCGAGCTGGCCAAGCTGGACCTGGCCGACAAGCTGTTCGCCCAGTGCCAGCAACTTTCCGGCGGCCAGTTGCAGCGCGTCGGCATCGCCCGCGTGCTGTACCAGGCGCCGGAACTGCTGCTGGCCGATGAGCCGGTGTCGGCCATGGACCCGGTGCTGGCCGAACACACCCTGAGCGTGCTGTGCCGGCATGCCGAACAGCATGGCGTGACCCTGGTCGCCAGCCTGCATGCGGTGGAACTGGCCCTGGCGCACTTCCCGCGCATCATCGGCCTGCGCGACGGGCAGATTCTCTTCGACCGCCCCGCCGCTGAGGTCGACCAGGCGCAACTCGACGCGCTGTATGCCAACGAACAACTGCTCTCGCCGCCCGTCCCCAGCGTGACCCTGAGTTTGCAGATCCCACGATGCTAAGCCGCGACAGCCGCGCCCCCGCCGCCCTGCCCCGCCTGCTGCTCACCCTGCTGGCGCTGGCGCTGTTGTGGCCGGGTATCCAGCTCAGCGAGCTGGACCTGGGCGTATTGCTGCAAGCCGACAGCCAGAGCGAGATGGGCCGTTTCGTCGCCGCCTTCTGGCCGCCAGCACATGACGCGGATTTTCTCCAGCTGCTGCTCGAGGCCACCCTGCAGACCCTGGCCATTGCTACCGCCGGCATGGCCTTGGCGCTGCTGCTGGCGATTCCGGCCAGCCTGCTGGCCAGCCGTGCGCTGTCGCTGTCCGCCGCCTCCCGTGGCGGCCGGCCCAAACTGCTGGCGCAGTTGCTGCGCTGGCCGGTGCGCGGCCTGCTGGTCTTCCTGCGTAGCGTGCCGGAAATCGTCTGGGCCCTGCTGTTCGTCCGCGCCGTCGGCCTCGGCCCCACCGCCGGGGTGCTGGCCATCGCCATCACCTACAGCGGCATGCTCGGCAAGGTCTATGCGGAAATCTTCGAGTCGGTCGACCAGCGCCCCGCCCACACCCTGCTGCAGGCCGGCAGCGGCCGGCTGGCGGCATTCGTTTACGGCATCCTGCCGAACGCCGCCGCCGAGCTGACTTCCTACACGGTGTACCGCTGGGAATGCGCAATCCGCGCCTCGGTGGTGATGGGCTTCGTCGGCGCCGGCGGCCTGGGCCAGCAGATCGACCTGTCGATGCGCATGTTCGCCGGTGGT
Organism: Pseudomonas sp.; assembly: GCF_049301935.1. Lineage (GTDB taxonomy): Bacteria > Pseudomonadota > Gammaproteobacteria > Pseudomonadales > Pseudomonadaceae > Aquipseudomonas. The sequence goes on from NZ_JBAQLP010000001.1 coordinate 26,669, forward strand.
GAAGTGGCCAGCATGCTGCTGACCTTCCTGCTGCTGGTGCTGCTGGCCGACCAGCTCAGCCGCGTGCTGCGCGGGCGGCTGGCATGAATCGGCTGATAAATCTGCTGTTGCTGTGCGGCATCGCTGCGGCGGTAATCGCTTCGTTTATTTACCTGGGTATCGACCTCGGCGCGCTGGCCAGTGGCGACAGCCTGGGGCAGATGGCCGGCTATGTGCGGCGCTTTCTCAGCCCGGACCTGAGCGCCGAGCACCTGACGGCCATCAGCCGTGGCGCCCAGGAAACCCTGGCCATGTCGGCCCTCGGCACCCTGCTCGCGGCAGTATTCGGCCTGGTGCTGGCCTTGCCCGCCGCCGGGCGCTTCGGCTGGCCGCTGCAAAGCGCCGCGCGTTTGCTGCTCAATGCCCTGCGGGCAATTCCTGAACTGGTGTGGGCCGCACTGATGGTGCTGGCCGCCGGCCTTGGCCCGAATGCCGGCACCCTGGCCCTGGCCCTACACACCGCCGGGGTGCTCGGCCGGCTGTTTGCCGAGGCGCTGGAAAACACCCCCAGCGCGCCCGCCGAGGCCATTCGCCTGCAGGGCGGCAGCCAGGTCGCGGCGTTCTGCTACGGCACCCTGCCCAACCTGTGGCCGCAGCTGTTGGCCTACTGCCTGTACCGCTGGGAAAACAATATCCGTATGGCCAGCGTGCTCGGCTTCGTCGGTGCCGGCGGCCTGGGGCAGATGCTCTACGTCAGCCTTAGCCTGTTTCAGGAGGCCCAGGCCAGCACGGTGATCATCGCCATGTTGCTGCTGGTATTGGGCGTCGATGCGCTGAGCAACTGGAGCCGGCAGCGCTGGATTCGGGCTTAGTTGTGGGTTTGTCTGAGCGCGCTATTGCCGACAGCGCAGTCTTTGTAGGAACGGGCTTGCACGCGAATCGACGTCAACCCATAAACATCGCGGACAAGTCCGCTCCTACGGGTAAAGCGGCAGACCGTAGGATGGGGCACCCGCAAATTGACCTGCCGTTAACCGAACAAAGGTGCCGTGACCCATCATCGATATTCGCTCCAGCAACGGATACAGACATAAGCCACCGATGGGTATCGCTGCGCTCAACGCCATCCTAGGGTTAGCCGCTCTTGCAGGATTTCGCGCAGAGTTGAACGTCTAGAGAAGAAGGAAGTAAAGCGGGCGGCCGATGTGGAACGGAGCGGGTAGCTCCGTTCCTGCGCCGCCGGGTAGGCGAGCGCAGCGCATCGAAATGCCAGAGGGGAAGAAACGCATCGTACCGGGCGGGTAGCCCTCCGTTGCCGGATGTACGACGGGCGCTGCAGTGCAGCATCAGGCACCTGGGCAAGGTGTCTGGGGGTGAAGCCGGTGTTGCCAACTGCACCAAGCGGCGGACCGCTCAGGGCAGGATGCTCGTTAACCGATGGTCATCAGGCTGGCGTTGCCGCCGGCCGCTGCGGTGTTGATGCTCAGGGCATGCTCGATCAGCAGGCGCTCCAGCGGGATATCCGTCTCGCCTTTGTGCAGACCATGCACACCGATGATGGCGCCAGCACGCTGAGCCGCCAGTTGACAGACTTCGCGCAGCTGGTCGGAGTCACCATGATGCAGGATGGCGTCGAAGCGGCTGTCACTCTCACTCCACTGGCTGAGCACTGTGATGCGTTGCTGCACGGCCTTGGGCAGTGCGGCAAACAGCTCGCGGGTCAGCTCGCCTTCCTGCCACAGCACCTGGCAGCCCACGGCCAGGGCCGCCGCCAGTTGCACCAGCAGGTCACTGCGCTCATCCGCCAGGCACAGCACCTGCTCACGCGGCAGCAGGCTGTAGCTGTTGCGCTCACCGGTCGGGCCGTCAAGCATCTGCACGGTGCCACTCTGCGCCAGCTCGACGTACTGCGCGCTCAGGGCGCTCAGGCTCGGCTCATGCTTGGCCGCCCACTCCTGCAGCGCCTGGATCACCTTGGCCTGCGCCGCTGGGCGCTGGATTTCGCCACTTTCCTGCTGCAGCTGCTTGGTCACGGCATCCTGCGGACGGGTCGCCAGCAGGCGGTACATATACAGCGGGCCACCGGCCTTCGGACCGGTGCCGGACAGGCCTTCGCCGCCAAACGGCTGCACACCGACCACGGCACCGACCATGTTGCGGTTCACATACAGGTTGCCGACCTTGGCGGTGTTGACCACCTGGGCGATGGTTTCATCGATGCGCGTGTGCACGCCGAGGGTCAGACCGTAACCGCTGTCGTTGATCTGCTGCAGCAGTTTGCCCAGATCGGCACGCTGGTAGCGCACCACGTGCAGCACCGGGCCGAAGATCTCGCGCTGCAGCTCATCGAAGCTGTCCAGTTCGATCAGCGTCGGCAGCACAAAGGTGCCGCGCTTGATCTCGTCACCCACGGCGCGCGCGGTCTGGAACACCTTGCGGCCCTTCTCGCGCATCTTCTCGATGTGCTGGTCGATATTGCCCTTGGCTTCAGCGTCGATCACCGGGCCGATATCGGTGCTCAGGCGCTCCGGATTGCCCAGGCTGTATTCAGCCATGGCGCCCTTGAGCATATTGATCACCCGCTCCGCCACGTCTTCCTGCACGCACAGCACGCGCAGGGCCGAGCAGCGCTGGCCGGCGCTGTCGAAGGCCGAAGCGACCACATCGACCACCACCTGCTCGGTGAGCGCCGAGGAATCGACGATCATGCTGTTGAGCCCGCCGGTTTCGGCGATCAGCGGAATGGTGCGGCCCTGGGCATCCAGGCGACCGGCGAGGTTGCGCTGGATGATCCCGGCCACTTCGGTGGAACCGGTAAACATCACGCCACGCACCCGCTCGTTGCCGATCAGGCCGGCGCCGACAGTTTCGCCACGGCCCGGCAGCAGTTGCACGGCACCGCTCGGGACACCGGCGTCGAGCAGGATGCGCACCGCCTGCGCGGCGATCAGCGGGGTTTGTTCGGCCGGCTTGGCCAGCACGGTGTTACCGGCAGCCAGAGCGGCGGCCACCTGACCGCTGAAGATCGCCAGCGGGAAGTTCCACGGGCTGATGCACACCACCGGACCCAGCGGGCGGTGGCTGTCGTTACTGAAGTGATTGCGGGCCTGCGCCGCGTAGTAGCGCAGGAAGTCCACCGCCTCGCGCACTTCGGCGATGGCGTTGGCGAAAGTCTTGCCGGATTCACGCACCAGCAGGCCCATCAGCTGCTGCATTTCCGCTTCCATCTGGTCGGCGGCGCGATCCAGTACGGCGGCGCGTTCGGCCGGCAGGGTCGACTGCCAGATCTGCCCGCTGGACACGGCGCAGAGCACGGCGTTGCGCACATCCTGCGCGCTGGCCTCATACACATGGCCGACGATATCGCGGTGATCCGCCGGGTTGCGCAGCGGCTGCGCCTCGCCCAGTTCAGGCGCCTCGCAACCGAGCAGCGGCATGGCCTTGTAGACGGTGTTGGTGCTGCTCAGCAGCGCCGAGGACAACGACCCCAAGCGGTGTTCATTGGCCAGGTCGATGCCTTCGGAGTTCAACCGGGCGGCGCCATACAGCGCACGCGGCAGGGCAATACGCGGGTGCGGCAGGCCGAGGCCGCCTTCTTGCGCCGCCATCTGCTCCACTTGCAGCACCGGGTCGAGCACCAGCTCCTTGATCGAGATGCTGGTGTCGGCGATGCGGTTGACGAACGAGGTGTTCGCGCCGTTTTCCAGCAGACGCCGCACCAGGTAAGCCAACAGGGTTTCATGGCTGCCGACCGGGGCGTAGATACGGCACGGACGGTTCAACTTGCCATCGGCCACCTTGCCCACCACCTGCTCGTACAGCGGCTCACCCATGCCATGCAGGCACTGGAACTCGTACTGACCGGGGTAGTAGTTCTGCCCGGCCAGCTGGTAAATCGCCGACAGCGAGTGGGCGTTGTGGGTGGCGAATTGCGGGTAGATCGACTCCGGCACGGCCAGCAGCTTGCGCGCGCAGGCGATGTAGGAAATATCGGTGTACGGCTTGCGGGTATAGACCGGGTAGCCTTCCAGACCTTCGACCTGGGCGCGCTTGATCTCGCTGTCCCAGTAGGCGCCTTTGACCAGACGGATCATCAGGCGATGGCGGCTGCGCTTGGCCAGGTCGATGACGTAGTCGATCACATACGGGCAGCGCTTCTGGTAAGCCTGGATCACAAAGCCGATACCGTTCCAGCCGGTCAGCGCCGGGTCGAAGCACAGGCGCTCCAGCAGATCGAGGGAGATTTCCAGGCGGTCGGCTTCTTCGGCGTCGATGTTCAGGCCGATGTCGTAGTGCTTGGCCAGTTTGGTCAGGCCCAGCAGGATCGGGTACAGCTCGTCCATCACGCGCTCGTGCTGGGCACGGCTGTAGCGCGGGTGCAGCGCCGAGAGTTTGATCGAGATGCCCGGACCTTCGTAGATACCGCGACCATGGGAGGCCTTGCCGATGGCATGGATGGCCTGTTCATAGGACGCCAGGTAGCGCTTGGCGTCTTCATCGGTCAGCGCGGCTTCACCGAGCATGTCGTAGGAGTAGCGGAAGCCCTTGCTTTCCATGCTGGTGGCATTGGCCAGGGCTTCGGCGATGGTTTCACCGGTAACGAACTGCTCGCCCATCAGGCGCATGGACATGTCCACGCCTTTGCGAATCAGCGGCTCGCCGCCCTTGCCGATGATGCGGTTGAGCGAGGTCACCAGGCCGGCCTCGTTGTGCGTGGCCACCAGCTTGCCGGTGATCAGCAAGCCCCAGCTGGCGGCGTTAACGAACATCGACGGGCTGTTGCCCAGGTGCTGGCTCCAGTTGCCGGTGCTGATCTTGTCGCGGATCAGCGCATCACGGGTGGCCTTGTCGGGAATGCGCAGCAGCGCTTCGGCCAGGCACATCAGCGCCACACCTTCCTGGGAGGACAGCGAGAATTCCTGCAGTAAGCCCTGCACCAGGCCCTGACGGCCGCCGGCGCTCTTCTGGTTGCGCAGCTTCTCGGCAATGCTCATGGCCAGCTTGTTGCTGGCCTCGGCCATGTCCTTGGGCAGACGCGCCTGCTCCAGCAGCATTGGCACCGCTTCGGTTTCCGGACGGCGATAGGCGCCGGTGATGGCAGCACGCAGTACCGACTGCGGCAGGATGCTTTCGGCGAAGTCGAGGAACACCTGCAGGCCTTGCTCGCTCAAGGTCTCGACCGACTCCTCACCGGCGACTGCCGCGAGGCCCGAGTGCTCGGCCGGGGTCAGACCACCCTCGATCTGCTCGAGATAATTGAAGATCGCCTGCTTGATCAGCCAATGCGGCGTGCGGTCAATCGACTGCGCAGCCTGCTTGAGGCGATCACGGGTTGCATCATCGAGCTTTACGCCAAGGGTGGTGGTAGCCATTGGTTTGTCCTGTATGGGCTGGAGCACGGCAAATAATCGTCGGAAGCAATTTTTAACATCGCCCCGCGACGACCCCGAAGGGGTGGCCACCATGGGTGGCGGGTCACAAAAATCTGCCGAGAGATTAAACCTCAGAAGGCGCAAGGTGCAACTAGGTGAAACCAAACAACAACGCAACTTTTACAACCCACCGACCACCTCAAACCCCTTTATTTCAGGGGTAAACCTCAAGCCTGACGCGGCTCCCCGGGAAAATCCACACGGGCGAGGTAAAACGGTCGTTTTAAAAAAGCACGCATCTTCCGACGACAGGTACAACCGGAAAACCACAAAGTTGCACCTCAACACTCACGCCAATCTATATGAGCAAAGCATAGCCGCAGCCTTCGCGCACCACAGCCGACGGAGGGCTTGCCCTGCCCAAGGCAACTGACCACAGGACAATATGCAGGGCCCACAGGCTTACACCGGGCAAGGAGCGGATAGCCGGCCAGGGTAGTGCCGCGCTAAGCTCAAGGCGGGACTCACAAGGAGATGACCATGACTGCCAAGGAAGCGCAATTGACCGAGTTGCTCAGCCTGTCCACGCGCACCCTCACCCACCTGACTGCCGCCATTACCGCCATGTCGTTTGAACTGCTCAACACCCAGGACAGCGCGGTAAACGCCACTGCGCACAAAATGATCGAGCGTATGCTGATGATCAATAGCGAGCTGGACCGGCAATGGCAGCTGGTCGGCCAACTGGCCGGCACACCACCACAGCCCAGCAACGCGCTGGAGCAGGTGGTGCTGCAAAGCCTGGAAACAAGCGAAGACGAGCGCTGAGGCAAACCGCCACAAGGGCCAGGGCAACCCAGACAAAAGATCAAAGCCAAGACCACTTCCCCAGAGGAAAGTGACCTTGGCCCGACTGGCTCAGCCCGGTAACCCTGCGAGCCAGCGCCCAGAGACTGATGCCAGATCAGTTAGGACGGAAATCCATCAGCAAACGCAGGTAGGACAGCATGTTCTTGCCGCCCACGGTGCCTTGGTAACCGTGGCTGTCGAACTGGCTGCTCTTGATCAGGTCGACGCGAAAACGCGGGTTGCTTTCGTAAGTGCGCCCCAGGGTGCTGGTCACACTGCTGTCGAACAGGTCGGCGCTGACTTTGACGAACTCGCGCGGCTTACGCCGGCCATCCGTGCCGCTGTTGTTCGGGCTGCTGAAAATATCGGTGGTGGCGGTCATCGCCGAACTGTAACGCTCGCGGCCGCGCAGGCTGGTCTTGCCAGTGGCAATCACAAACTGGCCGGTTACCGGGCGATAACGATCACCCGCCGTCAGGTAGCTGCCCAGCACGTCATACAGCGCGTAGCTGCTGCCGGTGCCGCGCTCCTTGTTGCGCAGGTCGAAGATAAACACGCCGTTTTCACCGATCACTTCCATTTCCACCTGGCCCAGGGTGGGGTTGTGCTGCACCAGCAGCGCGGTGTTTTCATCCACGCCGAAGGCAAACGGTACCTGGGTGTGATCCGCCAGGCGCACGATGCGGCCCTGACGCCCACGCTCGCTGAAGTGAGTATCGAGCAAGCCATAATTGAAGAAGCCAAAACCGCCCTGCATGTCGTAGGACAGGTCGTCGCCGCCCGGCGAGGTGTACACGCCATAACGCAGTGCTTCGTAGCTTTCGCCGCCGGTAACCATGGGCCCCTGCACCATAATCGCGGTGCCGGCACTGGTGCCCGCCAATACCGCACCGGCGTTGTGCCGCGAACGAATCGCCGCCAGGGCCGGGCTGTCGTCGCGGGTCGCGGTTTGCAGGGTCTGGGTCAGGCGCGACTGGTCGCCGCCGCCAAAGAAGAAGCCGGTCATGCTGTTGATCTGCGTGACCACCTGGGGGTTGCTGTTATTGCTGATGTTGTCCAGGTCGATGGGGATCCACTGCGCATCGGCGGCGCCGTAGGTCTCCAATAACTGAGCATAGAACTCACCGTTAGCCTGGGCGTTGCGCGCATTCGCGGTGCCGGCATCGGGGTCCTGACTGGTCGGGATCGAGGCCGCAGTGATCACGCCGATCCGTGCCTGGCCGCTGCCACCGGCCAGCTGAATCAGGCGCTGGTAGATCGCCGCGTTGTCATCCTTGAGGCCGCCGCCCACCAATATCAGCGGGCCGGCGCTGTAGCCGGTAACGGGTAGAAGGGCGAGCAGCAACACGCTGCGCCGTATAAAGGTTCTGATCATGGTTCGAGTTCTCCGATGTGCGCTCGGCGCACGCTTGTTGTGAGAGTTGTAAAACGGGAACTGCTGCAGGTAACCCTGCGTGGCTCTCTGGGTGGCTGACTCCTTCGGCTAATACACCGTGAATTGTTTGAAATACTGCTTCTCGATGCGCTTGTAGACGCCATTGCTGAGAATCACGCTGAGGGCTCGGTCCAGTCGCTCACGCAGCACGTGATCGCCCTTGCGCACAGCGATGCCCTGGCCTTTGCCAAAGTGTTTGGGGGCGACCACCTTGTTGCCGACTTGCTCGAAACCCTGGCCCTGAGCCGTATCGAGAAAGCCGAAATAACCGGACACCGCGTCATCCAGCACCAGATCGACGTGCCCTGCGCTGAGCGCCTGGTACATGCCCTCAGCGGAATCGAAGCGCAGCACTTCGGTGTGCTGCTGGTATTTATCAGTGAGGAAGCGGTCATAGGTGGTGTCGCGTTGCACACCCAGGCGCTTACCGGCGATGCGCCTTGGGGTGATGATCACCTGATTGACCAAGCCCTTGCGGGCAAAGAAAAACGCCGGGGTCTGCGCGTATTTGGCAGTGAAGTCGACCAGCTCGGCGCGCTGCGCGGTGATCGACATGGACGCCAGAATCAGATCCGCCCGCTGTTCGTTGAGCGCAGGGATCAAGTCGTCCCAGGCAAACCTGACCAGCTGACAATCCGCCGCCATGGCCTGACACAACGCCTGCGCGATATCGACATTGAAACCGCGTAATTGGCCATTCGCGTCAACTTCCTCGAAGGGCGGAAACTGCCCTTCCATGGCGATACGCAGTGGCTGCGCCTGAATGCTGCTCAGCAGCATCAGGCCCAGCATAAATAGGGTTGCTCGTAGCATTTCGGTGCCCCTTGCGAGCGCTGTCGGAGCGACAGCCTGGGGTCAGAGGCCAGGCTCCAAGCCGAGAAAAGAGGCGCCGCACAGGGCGCCTTAAGGCCAAAGGAGCAATGGGAGCTGACCTTGAATAAACAACCGGCCGCTTCACCAGCATGAGCGGCCGGCGACTGCCTTACAGAAGGCTCAGCGGGTACTCGACGATCAGGCGTACTTCGTCCAGGTCGCTGTCAAACGAAGTGGAACGATGGGTGGCCTGGCGCAGGCGCAGGGACAGGTCCTTGGCGGCGCCGGACTGCACCACGTACTTGGCTTCCAGGTCGCGCTCCCAATGCTTCTCGTCATCGCCCGCCCAACCAGCGAAGGCGCCATTCGGATCGGCCTTGGTGCCATCGATATCGTCACCCTTGATGTAACGTGCCATAAAGCTCAGGCCCGGCACGCCGAAGGTCGCCATGTTGAGGTCGTAACGCACCTGCACGGAACGCTCGTTGGGGGCGTTGAAGTCGGAGTACTGCACCGAGTTGGCCAGCCAGATCGAGTCGCCACCGATGTAGTCGAAGAACTCGTCGCCATTGACCTTCTGGTACGCCAGGCTGAGCTTGTGCGCGCCGAAGCTGTAGGCGGCTTTCAGCGAGTAGGTCAGGGTATCCAGCTCACCTGCCAGGGCATCACCCTGGTCAGCGGTCTTATAGGCCACCAGGTCGAAGTTCAGCGCCTGATCGTCAGCCAACGGGATGCTGTAGTAGACGTTGGCGAAGTACTGACGCCAGATGTCTTCAGCTTCGCTGCCGTACAGCGCCACGCTGAGGTCGTCGGTGAAGTTGTAGGTACCACCAATGAAATCGACGCTACGTGCTTCGACTTCGGCGTATTCGCTGGTCATCTCACCATCGGAGTTGCTCGAGTTGCGGCGATTGATCGCGGTGAAATGGCCCGCCTCGAGGGAAAGTGCATCGAACTCATTGCTCGACAGCTGAAAGCCCGTTGCGGTCTCCGGCAGCAGGCGCGAGTCGCTGGTGGCGAAAACCGGCGCGGTGGGGCGCTGCTCACCGAACTTCAATACAGTGGAGGAAACCCGCAGCTTGGCAGCCCCGCCCAGCTCGCCGGTGTTGTCTTCGATACGACCATCGCTGTCCACCGGCATGATGCCGTTACCACGACTGCCGCGTCCGCCATCGAGCTTGATACCGCCGTAGGCGTGAGCATCAACACCGAAGCCGACGGTGCCCTGGGTAAAGCCGGACACGTAATGCGCCTGAATGCCGTGGGCCCACTCATCGCGGATATTGCGCGAGGAGTTGCGGTAATCGCGGTGCATCCAGAAATTGCGATTGAGCAGGTTCAGCGTGCTGTCTTCGATAAAGCCCTTGGACTCTTGCTGCTCGCCGGCGACTGCCAGTTGCGCGCTGGCCGCGGCAACTGCCAGGGCGATCAGGCTCAGTTTTACAACGTTCATGGCTTACTCCATTGGTTTTTTATTGAACATCTTGAAAATCCGTCGCCGGGCAGCGACGCATTCCTTCCAGCACTGCCGCTAGGCAAACTGCTCCAGCGACAGCTCGGGCGGACACACGCCCTTACTGATCACCGCCTCCAGGCACAGGGTCGTCTCCGACTCGGCCCAGCAAACGAAATAGCCTTTTGCTTTCAATCGCTTGAGCTTGAACGGCCACTCCAGCTCGGGGTTGTCCTGCAGCGCTCGCATACCCGCCGGCAACTGGATAATCGAGTAGAAGCCGGCCGTGGTTTGCACCCGCTCCAGCACGCGCAATGCCGGCTGCGTGGTGGCTAGGGCGAGGTTGCTCTGGGGCTGCAACAACTTTTCCAGGGCGAAGGATTCCAACCTGCTGATTTGCATACAGGGCTCTGCGTGAATTCGGCTTAGAAGGGTTAGCGCCGCGTGCTAAGGCGCGGCGCTGTTCGGCTTAGCTCACCGGCTAAGCAGCCCACTGACCTTGGCCAGGGCTTGCGCCACTTCGGCTCGGCTAACCGGAGCCTCCGGGTTGAAGCGACCCTTGTCGGCCTGCAACCAGCCCTCGCCCACCGTCAGGCTGGCAGCGTCGGCATAGGCTTTATCGACGCCAGCGAGGTCGGTCAGCGCGGCGGTTTTCGCCAGGCTGATGCCCTGATAGCGTTCGATCAGTGCCTTGCAGGCCAGCGCCCACTCCTTGCGGGTGACCGGCTGGTTACCGGCGAAGGCATCGCTGCTGGTCATCCAGCCATTGGAAAGCACCGCATTAAGTTGATCGCGCATGGGGTCTTCAGCGGCGATGTCACTGAGCTTGGGCAGCGCATCCAGCTTGGGCTCGGCGGCCAGGGTCATCTGCAGGGCGTTGGCCAGCTCCAGGCGGGTGATCGGCCGTTGTGGTTCAAAGGCGTTCTGCCCATTGAGGGTCATCAGGCCACGGAAGCTCACGGCGCGAATCGCATCGCCTGCGGCGCCGCTACCGGCATCTTGCGGCGCGCTGCTCGCCGGGTCGCCGAGGTTGGCATTGACCGGGCGGATATCCACACGCACGCCGTTGACGCTGTAGTTGGTCAGCGAATCGTAGAACTGGCTGTGGGCACTGAAGTCCGCGGCTTTGCTGAACTCGAAACGGTAGCCGTAGTGGTAGCCGTTGAGCGGGTTGTAGCGCGTCATCAGGCCGACCTGACGCATCGCGGTGTTGTCCGCCAGGCCATAGAGCACCGCCCGGCCAATCGCCGAAACAGCCGACAGATCGGTGATCAGCTGGTTGCCCACCAGGTATTCGTTACCGGCCTCGATGGCGGCTTTGCCTTCGGCGGGCTGCACCTTGCCGCTGGCCAGGTCATAACGGTCGCCGTTGCCGAGCATGGCCAGGTGCACATTGCTCAACTGGGTGCCGTATACACCGAATTTTTTCTCGGCCTGGCTGGCGTCCATCACCGTCAAGTAACCCTCGCCCAGCACCTGCACCTGGCCCTCGGGGTTTACCCACATGGCGGTGTTGGTATCCAGGCCAAAGCCGCGGGTGGACTTCTGCTCGGCCAGGTAGGCAGCCATGCGCGCGGCGCGGCCAGTGCTGGTTTCCTCGATCTGGTCGAGGTGTTGATCAATGATGCCGCCGCTGAACAGGCCCGAACCTTTCAGCACCGCAGCGCCGCGCTGGTCGGCCTTGCTGGCCACGCCGAAGTCCAGGGTATCCATGACAACGCCATAGGCGGTGGGCATCTGCGCGCCAAGGATGCTGGCACCAGCACTGGTACCGGCGACCACGCCACCCTTGTCATACACCTTGCGCACTTCCTGCATCAGCAGCGACGGGCTGCCATCGGCATTGAACAGCGCGCGAGCGATACGTGCCTGATCGCCACCGACAAACCACACGGCGCTGGCCTCGCCCAGTGGCTTGACCACGGCGGCGTCATTCATGGTGGTCTGGTAGTTGCTCTTGTCGATGCCGACGATGCTGATGCGCTCGGCCGGGATGCCCAACGCCACCAGCTCGCTCATAAAACGCTTGCTCGAACCCTGGCTACCGCTGGCGGTGGGCATGATCACGATGCGCGCCTCTTTCTGGCCACCGGCCAGTTCGATGAACTTGGCGTACACCGGCGAATTACTCGCGCGCAGCATGCCGCCAACGGCCAGTAAATGACCTTCAGCCAGGGCTGCAGAGCTTGCACAGGAAAGGATCAGGGCGGCCACCGCCACGCGCTTGTTCAGCTGCTTTTTCATTCTTATTGCTCTTGTTATTAGAAATTGTGCGAGCCGGTGTTCCGGTCCCGTCAGCGCCTCCCTGCAGCAGGTAAAACACCGCGCCAATCCTGGCTTCTCGGCTGTGAATTTAAATTTTCACAATCTCGCTTTGTGAAATTTTATATACCAACAGGAATACCTGATCAAGCCTTTGGCATTGACATCCAGCCGTTCCGGCTGCGCATAAAAAATCTTAAAAGCAGCAATACACCGTGCTAGAGCGGCTAAAGCCATTTGTCCGACAAAACGTATTTGACACAAATATTTCTAATAAGTAGCTTTGTGAAAATAAACATGTCACACCTATTCGCACTCAAACCCCTGGCCAGGCCTATTTAGCCCGGCCGAAACGAACAGAAGCCCACAAGGCTTCAGGTTGTACGCCGCGCCATCTGGCGAGGCCATTGCTGCAGGCAGTACCTGCTGATCGCAGGCCCAGGCATGACGATCAGCACAAACCCAAACGCCCCATCAAGGAGTCAATAAGATGAACAAGATCGCACTTCTCGGCGCTCTGGCGCTCAGCGCCGTCAGCACATTCAGCGTCGCCAGCCAGGACAACCTGCGCATCGGTATCGAAGCCGCCTACCCACCCTTCGCCTTCAAAACCCCGGACGGCAAGATCAGCGGCTTCGACTACGACATCGGCAACGCCCTGTGTGCGGAAATGCAGGTCAGATGTCAGTGGGTCGAACAGGAATTCGATGGCCTGATCCCCTCGCTGAAAGTACGCAAGGTCGACGCCGTGCTGTCGTCCATGTCGATCACCGAAGACCGCCTGAAGTCGGTGGACTTCAGCAAAAAGTACTACCACACCCCCGGCAAGCTGGCGATGAAGGCTGGCAGCGTGGTGAATGACCCGCTGGTGGACCTCAAAGGCAAAAAAGTCGGGGTGCAGCGCGCCTCCACTTACGACCGTTTCGCCAGCGATCAATTCGAGAAAGCGGGTATCGAGATCGTGCGTTACGCCTCGCAGAACGAAGCCTTCCTTGACCTGGCCTCCGGTCGCCTGGACGCCACCCTGGCGGACATCATCAACATCGATGAAGGCTTTATCAAAACCGACTCAGGCAAAGGTTTCGCCCTGGTCGGCCCGGACTTCAACGACCCGAAATACTTCGGCAACGGTGCCGGCATCGCGGTGCGCAAAGGCGACAGCGAAAACGCCGCGCGCATCAGCGCCGCCATCGACGCGATCCGCGCCAACGGCACGTATCAGGACGTACAGGCCAAGTACTTCGAGTTCGATATCTACGGCAAGTAAGTACTGCTAACGCCCCATGGGTGCCTCCACTGCGAGGCACCTTTTTCTCGTTGTAGCGCAGGCCATTCGGCCTCTGCGTGAGGAACCCCATCATGCTTCACGGCTACGGCTCGACCATTCTCGAGGGCGCCTGGCTGACCCTCAGTCTGGCCCTGACTTCCATGACCCTGGCAATTGCCCTGGGCCTGGTTGGCGCAGCGTTTCGCCTGTCGCCGCTGAAATGGCTGGCACTGCTCGGCGAAGGCTACGCCACGGTTATTCGCGGCATCCCTGATCTGGTGCTGATCCTGCTGATCTTCTACGGCGGCCAGGACCTGGTAAACCGGGTGGCGCCGCTGCTCGGCCACCCGCAGTACATCGACATCAACCCCTTTATCGCCGGGGTCTGCACCATGGGCTTTATCTTCGGTGCCTACCTCTCGGAAACCTTCCGCGGCGCCTTTATGGCCATCGCCAAAGGTCAGGCCGAAGCTGGTGCGGCCTACGGCATGAGCGGCATGCAGGTGTTCTGGCGGATTCTGCTGCCGCAGATGATCCGCTTCGCGATTCCCGGTTTTACCAACAACTGGCTGGTGCTGACCAAGGCCACCGCGCTGATCTCGGTGGTCGGCCTGCAGGACATGATGTTCAAGGCCAAGAACGCCGCCGACGCCACCCGCGAACCCTTCACCTTTTTCCTCGCGGTTGCCGCGCTGTACCTGTTGCTCACCACGGTGTCCCTGCTGGCCCTGCGCCTGCTGGAAAAACGCTATTCCGTGGGCACCCGCCTGGCCGAACTCTAAGCGAGACCTTCTACCGTGCTCGATTTCCAACTGATAGCCGACAGCCTGCCGCTCTACGGCAGTGGCGTACTGGTGACCTTCAAACTGCTGTTTATCGCCCTGGCGCTGGGTCTGCTGCTGGCCATTCCATTGGCGCTGTTGCGCGTTTCACGCGCGCCCTGGCTCAACGGCCCGGCCTGGCTCTACACCTACGTGATTCGCGGCACACCGATGCTGGTGCAGTTGTTCCTTATCTATTACGGCCTGGCGCAATTCGAGGCAGTGCGTAACAGCGTGCTGTGGCCGTATTTCTCCAGCGCGACCTTCTGTGCCTGCCTGGCGTTTGCCATCAATACCAGCGCCTACAGCGCGGAAATTCTCGCCGGCAGCCTTAAGGCCACGCCCCATGGCGAGATCGAAGCAGCGCGGGCCATGGGCATGTCGCGCTTCACCCTGTACCGGCGCATTCTGCTGCCGTCGGCCCTGCGCCGGGCGCTGCCGCAGTACAGCAATGAAGTGATCATGATGCTGCACACCACGTCGCTGGCCTCGATCGTCACCCTGATCGATATCACCGGCGCGGCGCGCACCGTCAGCTCGCGCTACTACATGCCATTCGAAGCCTTTATCACCGCCGGGCTGTTCTACCTGGTGCTGACCTTTATCCTGGTGCGCCTGTTCAAGCGGGCCGAAGGCCGCTGGCTGGCCCACCTGGCCCCGCGCAAGAACTAAGGGAAAGTCATGGAACATATTCAACACCGGTTGCCCTGGAGCACGGCGGGCACCGAACGCCGGCTCTCGCTGTTTCGTTTTGGCAGCGGCCCGCGCAAAGCCTATATCCAGGCCTCCCTGCATGCCGATGAATTACCGGGTATGCGGGTGGCGGTCGAGCTTAAACGTCGCCTCGTGGAACTGGAGCAACAAGGTCGCCTAAACGGCGTAATCGAACTGGTGCCGGTGGCCAACCCGATCGGCCTAGGGCAGATGTTTCAGGCCACCCACCAGGGCCGTTTCGACCTGGCCAGCGGACAGAACTTCAACCGCGATTTCCCCGCCCTGGCCGAGCTGATCGCACCGCAGCTTGAAGGCCGTCTGGGTGACGACGCCCAGGCCAACGTAACGCTGATTCGTCACCTGATGATTGCGGCCATTGCCGCGCTACCACCGGCCCGCTCGGAGCTGGATGGCCTGCGCCGCCTACTGCTGCAACAGGCCTGCGACGCCGATGTAGTGCTCGACCTGCACTGTGATTTCGAGTCGATCATGCTGCTCTACGCCTTGCCGCAGCACTGGCCAAGCCTGCAGCCATTGGCCGCGCGCCTACGTGCCGGCGCGGTGTTGCTGGCCGAGGACAGCGGCGGCAACTCCTTCGATGAAGCCTGCGCCGTGCCCTGGTTGCAGCTGGCAGAGCGCTACCCACACGCCAGTATTCCACTGGCCTGTATGGCCACCACCATCGAACTGCGCGGCATGGCCGATACCGACCGGACTCAGGCGCAACAGAGTGCCGACGACATTCTCGGCTTTCTTGCAGGTCAAGGGCTGATCAGCGGCGACTGGCCTGCCGCGCCGTTCACCTGCTGCGAAGCCACGCCCTTTGCCGGCGCGCAATACGCCTACGCGCCGCACCCTGGCGTGGTGAGCTTTCTGCAGCCACTCGGCGCACGAGTAAAAGTCGGTGACCCACTGTTCGAGGTGATCGATCCACTCAGCGACCAGCACTCCGTGGTGCATGCCACCACCGCAGGCATCCTCTACGCCCGCGAACGCTTGCGCTATGCCCAGCCCGGCCTGTGGCTGGCCAAGGTCGCCGGCCAGCACCCGATTCGCCAAGGCCGCCTGCTTACCGACTAAAGGCCGTTGGAAAAACGTCGGCGAGGCCGGCAAGACAAGGCAAAAATGGCCGAAAAAGCGCAGTTTACGTGCTGTAAATGAGCATTTTGAGGCCATTTTTAACGCAGCATTGCCAACGCAGGTAGTTTTTCAACGGCCTGCTAACAACAAGAGAATCCGCAGCCATGTACACCTTGCAAATCGACAACCTGCACAAACGCTATGGCACCCATGAAGTGCTAAAGGGCGTGTCTCTGACCGCCAAGGCTGGCGATGTCACCAGCATCATCGGCTCCAGCGGCTCGGGCAAGAGCACCTTCCTGCGCTGCATCAACCTGCTGGAGCAGCCGCACAGCGGGCGCATCCTGCTTAATAACGAAGAGCTGAAGCTGCAACCGAGCCGAGCGACCGGCGCGCTCAAGGCCAGCGATAGCAAGCAGCTGCAACGCATGCGCTCGCGCCTGGCCATGGTCTTCCAGCACTTCAATCTGTGGTCGCATATGAGCGCCCTGGACAACGTCATGGAAGCACCGGTGCACGTACTGGGCATGAGCAAAAAGGACGCCCGGGAGAAAGCCGAGCACTACCTGGCGAAAGTCGGCGTCGCCCATCGCAAGGATGCCTACCCGGCGCATATGAGCGGCGGTGAGCAACAGCGCGTGGCCATCGCCCGCGCCCTGGCCATGGAGCCTGAGGTGATGCTGTTTGATGAGCCAACCTCGGCGCTGGACCCGGAACTGGTCGGCGAAGTGCTCAAGGTCATGCGCAACCTGGCCGAGGAAGGCCGCACCATGGTGGTGGTCACCCACGAAATGGGCTTTGCCCGCGAGGTGTCCAACCAGCTGCTGTTCCTTCATCAGGGCCGCGTCGAAGAAAGCGGCTGCCCGCGCGAGGTGCTGGCCCAGCCCAAGTCCGAGCGTTTGCAGCAGTTTCTCGCTGGCAGTTTGAAATAAACCGCACAACAGACCGACCATGCGCAGTGGCACAGCCGTGGTCGGCTTCGGATACACTTCAGCCGCAATGACCCAGGCCCGCCCCGACCCGGCGCGCACGCCCACTCCTTCAACGTGCTGAAAGCCCATCCATGCCGACATCTGCCAAGAACGTAACCGTCTACGCCGCCCCGGTGATGCGCAAACTGGCGGAGATCGCTCCGCACCTGCAGCCGTCGCTGCGCAAGGTCGCCGACTTTATCCTGCGCCACCCGCTGAAGGCCGCAACCCTGACCATCGAGGAAATGGCAGTGGAAACCGCCACCTCGGCGGCCGCCGTCAACCGCCTGGCCAAGGCCATCGATCTGGGCGGCTATACCGGGCTGAAAGCCGAACTGGTGAGTACCCTGCAGCAGATGGTGTCGCCGGTGGACAAACTGCGCAACGAGCTGGCCCATCGCCCGGACGGCGCCTTCGGCCTGCACGAGCAGGTGCAGATCGCCAGCAGCAACCTCGCTACCGCCGGCGCCAATAACAGCGCGGACACCTTCGAAGCCTTTGTCAGTTGCCTGATTCAGGCGCGCAAGATCTACATCCTTGGCTTCGGCAACAGCGCCTATATGGCCGGCCTGGCAGCCGCCAACCTGGTGCCGTTCTGCACCGATGCAGTGGCGGTAAGCATGGAAGGCGGTAACGAAAATGCCGCCTATCGCCTGGCGGCCATCACCGAGCAGGACGTGCTGCTATCGATCTCCCTGCCGCGCTATTCCCTCGATACGCTGCAGCTGTCGCGCTTTGCCCGCGAACGCGGGGCGACCGTGTTGGCGATCACCGACTCGCCCGCCTCGCCGCTGACCACACTCGCCAAGCATGCACTGTTTGCCCCCGCCGACCATCCGGTGCTGATCAGCTCCAACACCTCGGTACTGGCGCTGATCGAAGGCCTGGTCGCCGGCGTGATGGCACGCAACAAGGAAGCCGTGCAACTGGCCGCCGAGCTGACCGAAAGCGTGATGTCCTACCTGCATGTACCCAGCAGCGACAAGCCTGCGCGCAAGCCGATCAAACGCCGTAGCAGCCCGCGGCAGGGCTGAGCCTGGAACGTCGTAGACAGGTACAGAACATGCCCGCCCTCTTACGGCAGCCTCGGCGGTTTGCGTGCCCAGCGAGGGTTAAACAGGGCTACTCCGTACATTCGCAGGTCATGGCGGGCTGCTGAGCGCCCCCACGGCTTAGCGAAGCCTCAGCAGCGCTTATTTTTTAAGCAGCGGCGTAATCGCGCGGCAAATGCGGTCTTCTACTCTGTGAGTACTCAGCCATGGAAGCCCAGCATGCCCATCGCCCTAAGCCCTACCTTCTCGCGCATCCTGTTCGCCTGGCTGCTGGTTACCCTGGCGGGCTGTAGCACCCTGGCACCACGCGATCCATTACGCATTCAACTGGTCGGCATCGAACCCTTGCCGGGTGAAGAGCTGGAAGTACGCTTTGCGGTGAAACTGCGCGTGCAGAACCCCAATGAGAAGCCCATCGACTTCGACGGCATCGCCCTGGAACTAGAGGTTAATCATCAGCCGCTGCTCAGTGGCGTCAGCAACCAGAGCGGTCAAGTGCCACGATATGGCGAGAGTGTCCTGCGCATTCCGCTCAGCCTTTCCGCCTACGCCGCGCTGCGCCAGGCCTGGGGCATGGCCGGTTATCAGGACGGCAAGGGCCTGCCCTACGAATTGCGCGGCAAACTGGCCAACGGCCTATTTGCCACCTGGCGGTTCAATGACCGCGGCACGCTGAACTGGCCACAACTGACCGCGCCAGGCGCAACCCAGTAAAACCAAAAGCAAAAACCCTATACAATATGCGGCCTTTTCTTATCACCCTAACAAGGACCCGCCGTGAACACGCTGCCGCCCTGCCCTAAATGCAACTCCGAATACACCTACGCAGACGGCGCCCAGCTGGTCTGCCCGGAGTGCGCCCACGAATGGTCGGCCACAGCGGCGACTGATGCCGCAGATGACGCCAAGGTGATCAAGGATTCGGTGGGCAATGTGCTGCAGGACGGCGACAGCGTCAGCGTGATCAAGGACCTGAAGGTCAAAGGCTCATCCCTGGTGGTCAAGGTCGGCACCAAGGTCAAAGGCATCCGCCTGTGCGACGGCGATCATGACATCGATTGCAAGATCGACGGCATCGGCGCAATGAAGCTGAAATCGGAGTTCGTGCGCAAAGTCTGAGCGCACCACCTGCGCCCCAGAGAGTGGCGACCTGCAAAGCAGGACGCCCTATAGGCTCTGGCCTTGTAAGGCGCCGCAGGGCTTTTACCGGGGGGCACAAGCGCATGTGCAGCTGCCAAGCATCACGCCGCGCGCTAGACGACGTCACTCAGCCTAGGCGCAACGCGCTCTTGCAACAGGCTACTGGCAGATCATCTTTCTGACCGGCCAATACTCTGTAAACCGATCAACTTTGCGAGCGGGCGCCCTGGGACAGGCTGAACATAAACAGCAGCAGATCCTGATCAGGCTTGAGCACCTCGGCCGTTCGCGCCTGCGGCGGCAACGGGCAGTAGCCACGCTCATTGAGGCTGATGACCTGGGGGCTGGCTTCCTGCCAGGCCGCCGCTGCGAGGGAAACCACGCTGAGCGCGGTGACCAGAAACAAACCTCGTGCGATTTCTAGCTTCATCACTGCAACCTCTTGATAGCGCTGCCAAACGCTGTTTTTAGACCCTAGATCACTGATAACCGCAGCGGCGCGCTTTGCGACCGGCGGTCATTACTGCGGGGCGGTAAGCAACCCCGTTCAGATCATCCTGATCCACAAGCAAGCCATTTAGCAGGCAGGCCTTCGAGCTGCATCTACGCCGATGGTTCAATTCTTTGGCACCCGAGGTCAGGGGCCGTAGCAACCAACGTGCAGTAACAACTGCGCAGTCACTTAATTGCCCATTCGCATCAGCACGGTGCGCCACAGAACCGACAGCTTTAAAAAGCCGCAGGCAAACCATATCTGGCAAAAAATCTCCCCATACAGGGTAAAGACCCCGTGATAGAGCACATCCTGGTGAAGTCACAACGAAGAGGTGGCGATGCTGACCGGCAGCACGCGCACAGATGACAGGTTCCAGCCCCGGAACCTAAGGCTAACAAAGCAATTGGCGTACCGCTTTGCCGCGAGGGACTGTTATAGCCGAGAAAAATAAAAACCCCGTGACAGGCACGGGGTTTTCTTTACAGCGTGCAGGCCATCTGGCGATGGCCTGTGGGAGCCGGGCTGGCTTACATCATGCCGCCCATGCCACCCATGCCGCCCATGTCTGGCATACCGCCAGCGGCCGGCTTGTCTTCTACCACTTCGGCGATCATCGCTTCGGTGGTGATCATCAGGCTGCCGATCGAAGCTGCAGCTTGCAGTGCCGAACGGGTGACCTTGGCTGGATCGAGAATACCCATCTCGATCATGTCGCCGTAGGTGTCGGTGGCGGCGTTGAAGCCGTAGTTGCCCGAACCCTGCTTGACCTTGTCGACCACTACGCTTGGCTCGCCGCCGGCGTTGGACACGATCTGACGCAGCGGTGCTTCAACAGCACGACGCAGCAGCGCAATACCCACGTCCTGATCGGCGTTGTCGCCTTTCAGCTCGCTGATGGCCTGCAGCGCGCGCACCAGCGCCACGCCACCGCCAGGTACCACGCCTTCTTCAACGGCTGCGCGGGTCGCGTGCAGGGCGTCGTCAACGCGGGCTTTCTTCTCTTTCATTTCAACTTCGGTACCGGCACCGACTTTGATCACCGCAACACCGCCAGCCAGTTTGGCCAGACGCTCTTGCAGCTTCTCTTTGTCGTAGTCGGACGAGGTGTCTTCAACCTGCTTACGGATCTGCGCAACGCGCGATTCGATATCAGCTTGCTGACCCGCACCGTCGATGATGGTGGTGTTTTCTTTGCTCAGGATCACGCGCTTGGCGTTACCCAGGTGCTCCAGGGTGGCGCTTTCCAGGCTCAGACCGATCTCTTCGGAGATCACGGTACCGCCGGTCAGCACGGCGATGTCCTGCAGCATGGCCTTGCGACGGTCGCCGAAGCCCGGTGCCTTAACGGCAGCGACTTTGACGATGCCACGCATGTTGTTCACCACCAGAGTCGCCAGGGCTTCGCCTTCAACGTCTTCGGCCACGATCAGCAGCGGACGGCCGGACTTGGCCACAGCTTCGAGAACCGGCAGCAGTTCGCGGATGTTGGAGATCTTCTTGTCGACCAGCAGGATCAGCGGGCCGTCGAGCTCGGCGACCATGGTGTCCGGCTTGTTGATGAAGTACGGGGACAGGTAGCCACGGTCGAACTGCATGCCTTCAACAACCGACAGTTCGTTTTCCAGGCCCGAGCCTTCTTCAACGGTGATCACGCCTTCTTTACCGACTTTTTCCATGGCTTCGGCAATGATTTCGCCGATGGAGCTGTCGGAGTTGGCGGAGATCGAACCTACCTGAGCGATGGCCTTGGTGTCCGCACATGGCTTGGACAGCTTCTTCAGCTCGGCAACGATGGCGATGGTCGCCTTGTCGATGCCGCGCTTGAGGTCCATCGGGTTCATGCCGGCCGCGACGGCTTTCAGGCCTTCGTTGACGATGGCTTGAGCCAGCACGGTGGCGGTGGTGGTGCCGTCGCCCGCGTCATCGTTAGCACGAGATGCAACGTCTTTAACCAGCTGCGCGCCCATGTTTTCGAAGCGATCTTTCAGCTCGATTTCTTTGGCAACGGAAACGCCGTCCTTGGTGATGGTCGGAGCGCCGTAGCTCTTCTCGATGATCACGTTACGGCCTTTCGGGCCGAGGGTGGCTTTTACCGCGTCAGCCAGAACGTTGACACCGGTGAGCATTTTCTTGCGGGCGGAATCGCCGAATTTAACTTCTTTAGCAGCCATGATGGTTATTCCTTAATTCGTTCAAATAGAGCGGAATTCGTAGCGACGGAGCGCTGAAATCAACCTTCAATTACAGCGAGAATTTCGTTCTCGCTCATCACCAGCAGGTCTTCGCCGTCAACTTTGACAGTGTTGCTGCCGGAGTAAGGGCCGAACACCACTTTGTCGCCAACTTTAACGGCCAGGGCACGCACTTCACCGTTGTCCAGCACGCGGCCGGTACCGACAGCAAGGATTTCACCGCTGTTGGCTTTCTCGGCAGCGGAACCTGGCAGCACGATGCCACCGGCGGTTTTCTTTTCTTCTTCGCTGCGACGGATTACAACGCGGTCATGCAGAGGACGAAGCTTCATTGTCGATCTCTCCCAATAGGTGGTTTACAGCGGCCGGTGTAGTCACCGGCGGGTTAGCAAAGTCCGGCTAGGCCGGTAGCGCTACGCCAGGCGCAGCGCTGAAGTCTGGATCTGCCTGACGGCAGAAAACCTTGCGGTGACCCCTACATAAGGGCGCGCAAGGTGATTTCAAGGGCTGAGGGTGAAATTTTTACAGGCAATCACGCACTGAGGCACTCAATCACGGCGCTCATACTCGCCTTCCAGCACATTCGGCCGGACCTGCCCGGAGCGCGCGGCCTGATCGTCGAAAAAGGCGCGCTGACGCATGGCCTGTTCGGCGGCGCGCAGGCGTACCTTGTTGACCAGCAGACGGCGGGTGAAGGGAATCAGGCAGAACACGCCAAAGATGTCGCTGATAAAGCCAGGGAGCAGCAACAGACCGCCACCGACGGCGATCAGCAGGCCTTCGAGCATTTCCTGCTCGGGCAACTCACCGCGCGCCAGCTTTTCCCGCGCCCGCCAGGCGGTGGCAACGCCGGCGACGCGCAGCAGCACGCTGCCGAGGATGGCGGTACCGATGACCAGCAACAGGGTCGGCAACACGCCGATGGCACTGCCCACTTGGATCAGCAGGGCCAGCTCGATAATCGGAAACAGCAAAAACACAAACAGAAAAGCGCGCATCAACGGGTCCTTCGAGTGAAAGTTGCGTAGCGACGACCTCCTTCCCCCTCGGGAGGATGAGGGCGGCGGAAGATCAGTTGCCTAATAAAACTGAAATATGGGGTAACCGGCTGAATTCAAGCTGAAGCCTGACCGACGGTCGGCCAGACTTCGGCGCGGGCCAACGCCACCAGGGCCTGGCGCACCTCCAGCGGACTGTTACAGGATGTTGGAAAGGCCAGCCAATACAGGCCCTGACCAATGCGCAGGTGGAAACCTTCACTGTCGAGACCGACCAACTCGGCTGGCGCATGGCTGGGCAAGCCCGCCAACTCGACATAGTGGGCGATGGCGTTGGCATGATCGCTGTTCATATGCTCGAGCATGCCGACTTCACTGTCGCCGGCGAAGGGATTGGCCAGTGCCACCTGATCCAACCAGTGAATCGCGCCAAACCCGCCGATATAGCGCCAGCGTACCGGCTGCAGCCGCCAGAAGTCGAAATCATGGGCCTGGTGGTAACCGCGCGATTCCGGGAAATAACGGTAATAGCGCTGCGCCGCCGCCGCAATCTGCCCTTCATCATCTAATTGCCGCGCTTCGGCGAGCAGCGTAAGACGACCGACCGCCTGCACATCTTCCGCGCCGCGCTCACCCACCAGCAGCGAGCATTTGCCGTCCTGCGTGAGGTTGTGGGTGTGTTGGGCGATGCGGCTGATCAGGATCAGCGGATAACCGCCAGCATCCAGGCAATAGGGCACCACTGATCCGAAAGGGAAACCCGGCATGGCCTTGGAATGGGTGCTGAGCACGCCCCGGTATTCCTTGAGCAGCAATTCTCGGGCATGCTTGCCGGCTTTCACGCTCACCTTATGACTCCTTGCATAGATTCCGTCACAGAACGGGAGGCGTCTAGATTAACCGCCGGCAAGGCCACACAACACCATTTGAGGGGAATCGCGATGCAACTTAAAGACAAAGTTATCGTCATCACCGGCGGCTGTCAGGGCCTGGGCCGTGCCATGGCCGAATACCTGGCAGACAAAGGCGTCAAGCTGGCCCTGGTCGACCTGAATCAGGAAAAACTCGACGAAGCCGTGGCTGCCTGCAAGGCTCAGGGCGTGGAAGCCCGCGCCTATCTGTGCAACGTCGCCAATGAAGAGCAGGTGATCCAGACCGTCAGCCAGATCGCCGACGACTTCGGCGCGATCAACGGCCTGGTCAACAACGCCGGCATTCTGCGTGACGGCCTGACCATCAAGGTCAAGGACGGCGAACTGACCAAACTGAGCCTGGCCCAGTGGCAGTCGGTGATCGACGTCAACCTGACCGGTGTGTTCCTCTGCACCCGCGAAGTGGCGGCGAAGATGATCGAGCTGAAGAATGAAGGCGCGATCATCAACATCTCCTCGATCTCCCGCGCCGGCAATATCGGCCAGGCCAACTACTCCGCCGCCAAGGCCGGGGTGGCCGCCGATACCGTGGTCTGGGCCAAGGAACTGGCGCGTTACGGCATCCGTGTTGCGGGCGTGGCACCGGGCTTTATCGAAACCGAGATGGTTGCCAGCATGAAGCCCGAAGCGCTGGAGCGCATGACCTCGGTGATCCCACTGCGCCGTATGGGCAAACCAGCCGAGATCGCTCACTCGGTGGCCTATATCCTGGAAAACGACTATTACACCGGTCGTATTCTGGAGCTGGATGGCGGTCTGCGTCTCTGATCTGCGTCGACTTACTGCGCGTCGGCCAGACTGCGTTGAAATTGGGCTCGGAAAGCCGCTTGCGGCTAACGCACTTAAGCGCGACCCGAAGGGCGAGTGAAACGAGTACTGCTCATTTACAGCTCGTAAACTCCGCACCTTCGCCCAATTTCGCCTTGCCTGGCTCTAGCTCGCAGAGTCGATACTTGAAATAAGAAAGCCCCGCAGATGCGTAATGCTGTTCAGTTAAGAAAAAGGCCGCTTGCCTGTGTCAGGCACGCGGCATTTTTCTGCGCTTAGAAAGGTAGATTGGGTGATAACCCTGAGCAATTGGCTGATGGGTTATCACCCATCCTACCTCTCGAACCCGCAGCGAAGCCCCGCCACATAGTTAACTGCAATGTCGCTCCGTCTAAGTGAACAGCATTACCGCAGATGCGGGGCTTTTAGTTTACAGCCGCAGTTTACCAGCCGACGCCAAAACCCAGGCTATAACGGGTCTCATCCAGCTCACCTTCGGCGCCGCTGACCAGGTCTTTCTCGGCCTTCATATTCAACGAGGCCCAGTCGGTCAGTTTGTAACGCAGGCCCACAGCGGCATCCAGGGTGTAATCCGCAACATTGGCCAGCGGCTTACCCACCTCACCATCACTGAACAGCTCGACGCTCTTGCCGACCAGGTAGCGGTTGTAGTCCCACTTCAGGCTCGCGGCGTAAAAACTGTCGCTCTGGCCATTGCTGTATTGGTAGTCGGAGCGGTTAAGCAGCCCGGCCACGGAGAAGGCGCCCAGCTCATTGTCCCAGAACTGGTAACCCGGGCCGGTACCCAGGGTGCGCTGGCGCTCAAGCTCTTCGACCATGTCACGCTTGTATTCCAGGCGGCCCTGCCAGAACCAGTGCTCGGTGAGGAAGCGGTCGAGGGCGTATTCCACGCCCCAGTTGTCGGTGGTGACCACATCATCCTGGAACTCGCGGTGGTGCTCGGCTTCGCCATGATGCCGCCACAGACCGTGGCGCGCCTGGGTCTTGAGGCTGACATCGTAGTCGTCGGTGTCACGCTCGGCACGCTTGTAGTCCAGCCCTGCATCGATATTGCCCTTCCAGACCAAATCCTCGACCAGGGGCTTGGGCTTGAGCATCTGCTGGATGCTGGCCAGTTCGATGGTCTTCGGCGCATCGCCGTTGACCAGCGTCACCTTGCCCGATTCAGCCGGCTGTAGGGCCTTGGCGCGCTCGCCGACGATGGCATTTTCCTTGACCAGCAGTTGCTGATCACTTTCCAGGGTGGCGATCTGGCTCCAGTCCAGGGCAATCGCACCGCCGTAGTCGGTTTCCAGCAGCAGTTTGCCGCCGTCATAGAACTTGATCTTACCGGTCAGACGGTCGCCGTTCTTCAACCAAACGGTATCGGCCAGCGCGGAGGTGGCAGCCACAGAAAGGGCCAGGCACAGCAGGGTTCTAGAAAACATAAGAAGGGCTTGTCTATCTCGGGTTCGCGGAAGGCCGCGCATTATCCGTAAGCACGACGCTAGAGCAAGCACTGACCGACAGAATCGCTGCGAGTTCAGCCGTCGCCGCTGCCTATCAACCCACGCCAATGCCCAGCAGATAACGCCGCTCACTGCTGATCACCCGCACCATGCCTTTGTCGGCGGCCTCCAGCTGATTGCAGGGCTCGCTGTCGAGGCCATGCCAGCGCATCAGCAGGGGTTTTTCCGCGCCCAGGGTGTCTATATCCTTCAGGCAATCAGCACCTGGCCGGCGTACTTGGTGTTCAACGCCAGCTTGCCTGTATCGAGCAGAACTATTTCACCGCTCAGGCGGTCAGCATTGTTCAGTCACACCCTGTCCGCCCACGCAGGCGCGGCCCGAGCAAGCCCCAGACAACACAACAGAGTAGGTAACCGCGTGATGGGAGAGCCAGGTAACGGGCCAGGACAGCTGCCGAAACATGCCGAACCGGGCCAGCTGGCAGCACGCCAGGCCGAGCGCCGCACGGCACTTTATGCGGTGCTGGCGCAGATACCTGCCGGTTGTGTGGTGAGTTATGGCCAGCTGGCCGCATACGCCGGCTTAGGCCGTGCCGCACGCTGGGTCGGGCGCACCCTGGGTCAATTGCCAGACGGCAGCACCCTGCCCTGGCACCGGGTCATTGCCGCCAGCGGG
Organism: Pseudomonas sp.; assembly: GCF_049301935.1. Classification (GTDB taxonomy): domain Bacteria; phylum Pseudomonadota; class Gammaproteobacteria; order Pseudomonadales; family Pseudomonadaceae; genus Aquipseudomonas. Next base: position 53,408 of record NZ_JBAQLP010000001.1, read on the forward strand.
CGCCTTAGTCTGCCCGCCGGCAGCCTCTCGGGCGCGGAGCAACGCAGCCGCCTGCGTGAGGAAGGCGTGCACATCCATAACGATCGGGTGGATTTGCCGCGCTATGGCTGGCGCCCAATGGAGCACAGCGGTTAGGGTCTGTTGCCGTTTTATCGCGACCGCGCCGGAGCCTGTTTTAGCGCGAGGCAAGGCACGAGACGCGAAGTTTGGTCGTTCAAATGAGCCGTCGAGAAACGCCGCATCGCGCTAAAACAGGCCCGGCCCTGCGGGTTGCGCGAAAAATCTCGCCATGCGGCGTTGGAGGACTTGGCAAGGGAAAGACCATTTCCTGCGTCCTCCGCCTAGCCTGGCGAGATTTTTCGCGGCAACGCGGCTTGCGCTAAAACGGTAACAGCCCCTAGAGTGCGCCCTTTATTAGGTCAAATTCAGGCTGATACCCCTTCAATGCCCCGTAAAAGCTGGCGTGACGCCATTGCTGCCTACTCCAGCCCCGCGACATTGGTGCTGCTCCTTCTAGGGTTCGCCGCTGGCCTACCCTATATGCTGGTGTTCTCCACCCTTTCGGTGTGGTTGCGCGAGGCCGGTGTGGCCCGCGACACCATTGGTTTTGCCAGCCTGATCGGCCTGGCATATGCCTTCAAATGGGTCTGGTCGCCGTTGCTCGACCAGTGGCGCCTGCCGCTGCTGGGCAAGCTGGGCCGCCGGCGCTCCTGGTTGGTACTGTCACAGATTCTGATCGCCATCGGCCTGGCCGGTATGGCCCTGTGCGACCCGCAAACTCACCTGACCTGGCTGATTTCCCTGGCCGTATTGGTGGCCTTCGCCTCGGCCACCCAGGATATTGCCGTTGACGCCTACCGCCTGGAAATCGTCGAGGACACCCGCCAAGCAGCGCTGGCCGCCAGCTATATGGCCGGCTACCGCATCGCCGCCCTGTTGGCCACCGCCGGTGCACTGTATTTCGCCGAAGGCTTTGGCTCCACCGTCCTGCTCTACCAACATGGCGCCTGGGCCGGCACCTACCTGCTGTTCGCCCTGCTGATGCTACCAGGCCTGCTGACCAGTCTGTGGATGCGCGAGCCGGATGTGCCGCTGCGTACGCAACTGGCGGCGGCGCGCTATGGTTTCAGCCATCAGATTGTCTCGGTATTGGTGCTGATTGTGCTGCTGGTGTCGGTACCGGCGATGTTTACCCAGTTCTATCACAGCGATTTTGCCAGTCTGGTCAATGGCGAAGCCAGTCTGCTCGACCTGCTGCTGGAAGACCGCGCCTTCCTGCGTGCCCTGCTCTACACCATTCTCAGCGCCCTGTGCCTGTCGTCCATGGGCCGTCGCGGGCTGGCGCCGGTGCTGACCCCGGTCAACGACTTTATCCTGCGGTACCGCTGGCAGGCCTTCCTGCTATTGGGGCTGATCGCCACCTATCGCATGTCGGACACCGTGATGGGCGTGATGGCCAACGTGTTCTATATCGACCAGGGCTTCACCAAAGATCAGATCGCCAGCGTCAGCAAGCTGTTCGGCCTGGTGATGACCCTGATTGGCGCAGGCTTTGGCGGGCTGCTGATCGTGCGTTTCGGCATTCTGCCGATCCTGTTTATCGGCGGCGCCGCCTCGGCGGCGACCAACCTGCTGTTCCTTATGTTGAGCAGCATGGGCGCCGACCTGCAGATGCTGATCGTGACCATTTCCGCCGACAACTTCAGCGCAGGCCTGGCCACAGCGGCATTTGTCGCCTACCTGTCGAGCCTGACCAACCTGAAGTTCTCCGCCACCCAGTACGCCCTGCTCAGCTCGATCATGCTGCTGCTGCCGCGTCTGATCGGTGGTTACTCAGGGGTCATGGTGGAGAAGTTCGGCTACGCCGAGTTCTTCCTGATCACCGCCTTGCTGGGCATCCCGACGCTGATCCTGATCATTCTGCAGTGGCGCCGCGAACGGCCGCAGCCCAGTAATATCAGCTCAACCAGCCCCCCCGAACACCTCTGAACAGAGAGCACTGGACAACCTGGCAAGCGTCTTGCTGCTCCCTGATATTCAGCCAAGGGCAGACCATGACCGTAGCATTCAGTAACGCCAGTAGCGACCTCAGCCAACCCAGCCTCGACAGCTGGTGGCAGACCCAAGGGGAATGGGTCGAAGCGCCCAATGAACGCCGCAGTGGTTGTAGCGGTGTCCAGCGCATGCTCCAGCACGGCCAATTGCTGTATGCCAAAAAGCAAACCGGACACACCTACCGTAGCCTGCTACACCCCTGGGGTCGGCCGACCGTATTGCGCGAGCGTGACGCACTGCTCGGCGCCTTGAAAGCGGGCGTGACAGTACCCGAAATTGTCTATTGCGCCGCCGAGCGCGGCGCCGATGGCTGGCGCGCCATGCTGGTGACCAAGGCCCTGGAAGGGTTCACCCCCCTCGATGAGTGGTATGCAAGCCATGCGCGTGAGCAATGCGATGCGGCCTTGCAGCAACAACTCCTGCGGCAGATAGCCCGCTGCCTGGCCAACCTGCACAGGGCCCGTAGGCAGCATGGCTGCATGTACGCCAAGCATATTTTTGTCCGTATCCAGGCAGCGGCTAGCGAAATGCACTGTGAAGTTGCATTGCTCGATCTGGAAAAATCACGCCGGCGCCTGACCCGCAAGCAAGCCGCGCTGCACGACATGCTGCAACTGCGGCGTCACTCGCCCTGGGATCAGGCCGACTGGCAGAGCCTGATCGGCCACTACCAGCAGGCCATGGGCCGCACGTTCAAAACCCTCTACAACGCCACTCGCCGCTAACCCGGCGAACCATCACGCAGAGGGCTGCTGCACCAGATGCACCACCCGCTGCGGGAATGGAATGCCAATACCCGCCTCAGTCAGACGCTCCTTGGCCTGCTCGGTAAAGGCAAAGGTCACCGGCCAGAAATCCGGCGTCGCCACCCAGATGCGCAGCGACAGGTTGATCGCGCTGTCCCCCAGCCCGGTCACCAACACCGCCGGGGCCGGGTCTTGGTGCACGCGCGGATCCTTGGCGATGCACAACAACACCTCACGGGCCTGCTTGATATCACTGGAATAGTCGATACCCAGGTTGATATCGACGCGCCGCGTGGATTCGCGTGAATAGTTGGTGATATGGCCATTCGACAGGCTGCCGTTGGGCACGATCACCACCTTGTTGTCCGCGGTTTTCAGCGTGGTATGGAAGATCTGAATGCTGTCGACGCTGCCCGACACACCCTGCGCCTCAATCCAGTCGCCAGCGCGGAACGGGCGAAACAGCATGATCAATACGCCGCCGGCGAAGTTCGCCAGGCTGCCCTGCAGGGCCAGGCCAATCGCCAGACCGGCGGCACCGATCACCGCGATAAAGGAGGTGGTTTCCACGCCGATCATCGAAGCCACACTGACCAGCAGCAGCACCTTCAGCACGATGCCGACCAGGCTGCAGATAAAACTGCTCAGCGCTCGGTCGACCTGACGCCCATTGAGTAAACGGCCAATGCTGCCGGTGAGTTTGCCGATCAGCCACCAGCCGATCAGCATGGTGATCAAGGCCAGGGTCAGCTTGCCGCTGTATTCCAGCACCACAGGCAGCCAGGCCTCGGACATTTTCACCAGTTGCTCAACGTTCATATCCATCGGTTAATCCTTGTAAGCCTTTGAAAAAAAAACGCCACGGCAAGCCGTGGCGGTTTTACTGCACCCACACCCGTTGCGACGCCTGTGCGGCGGCAAGGTTCAACGCTCACCCATCAGTCGCGGAAGTTGTTGAACTGCAGCGGCATGCCAAAATCCTTGGCCCGCAAAGCGGCAATGGCCTCCTGCAAGTCATCGCGCTTCTTGCCGGTGATGCGTACCTGCTCACCCTGAATGGCGGCCTGTACCTTGAGTTTGCTGTCCTTGACGTGCGCGACAATCTTCTTCGCCAGGTCCTTTTCGATGCCTTCGCGCAGGATCACTTCCTGCTTGACGCTCTTGCCCGACGGGTAAGCGTCCTTGAACTCCAGGCATTGCACGTCGATCTTGCGTTTAACCAGGCAGAGCTTGAGAATCTCGACCATCTGCTCCAGCTGAAAGTCCGCATCGGCGGTCAGGTTGACAGTCAGCTCTTTCAGTTCAAAGCTACCTTTACCGCGCAGGTCATAACGACGGTCCAACTCTTTGATGGCGCTGTCGATGGCATTGGTAACTTCATGTTTGTCCAACTCGGACACCACGTCGAACGAGGGCATGGGCTTACTCCAGATAGACGGCGCGGCCCGTATCACGAACGGGACACACCTGGCTTGACGGTAAAAAAACCCGGCCATTATATAGCGGTAGCAACACACACTGCCCGGCGAAGTATCGGGCCCACGTGATTTCCCCCTAGCGAGCCTGCCCATGCCTAACCCTCACCTGAGCATTTTGGTCGTCGATGACGCCAAATTCTCCAGCGCCATGATCGGGCGCGCCCTGAGCCAGGCAGGCTATCAAGACCTCCGTTTTGCCAGCAGCGCGGCCGAAGCCATCAAGCTGCTCGAACAACGCCCGGCCAGCGTCTTGCTCGCCGACTGGCTGATGCCCGAGATCAACGGCCTGGAACTGACGATGCAGGTGCGCCAGTTCGATGAAATGGCCCATCACTACACCTACGTCATCCTGCTCACCGGCAAGGAAGGCGAAAACGTGCTGGGTGAAGCCTTCGACAGCGGCGTGGATGACTTCATCAGCAAGGCCGCAATGAACGAGCAACTGGTGCCGCGGGTGTACGCCGCCGATCGCCTGTGCAACACCCTGCAGCGCCTGCTGCAGGAAAACCGCCTGCTCACCGAAAACATCGCCAGCCTGGAACTGCGCAACCTGATCGACCCACTCACCGGCCTGGGCAACAACCGTTACCTCAACCAGAAGATGCTCGACAGCCTGCGCCAGGTCGAATCCCGTGGCGGCGCACTGTGCTACCTGCTGATCGGTCTGCAGGACATGCACCAACTGCACCAGCAGCACGGCGAGGCCTTCTACAACGAACTGCTCACCGGCGTGGCGCGGCGCCTGCAACAGCTGGTGCGACCACTGGATGTGCTGGTGCGCCTGGATGAAAGCCACTTCGCCCTGATCACCCTGCTGAGCGACCTGCACGAATGCTCGCCCAGCAGCTTCAAGCGCCTGCATGAAGGCATCAACCTCAAGGCGTTCAAGACCAGCGAAGGCTTTCTCAGCCTCAAGGCGGGTATCAGCCTGGTGGGCCTGGACGCCAAAGGCCTGCCCATCACCCCGGAACAGATCATCAACCACGCCGCCCGGCTAATGCCCGAGTCGCACAGCACCGGGCTGGTGACGGCCTTGCGCCTGCCGCTGCCGCAGTAACCCGCGCTCAGCATGTGGCATATCCTCGGCGCCGGTAGCCTCGGCACCCTCTGGGCGACGCGCCTGTCGCGCGCAGGCCTGCCGGTGCAACTGATCCTGCGTGACGCCGCGCGGCTGCAGCGCTATCAACAGGCTGGCGGGCTGACCCTGATTGAGCAGGGTCAAGCGCAGCAGCACCCCATCCCCGCGCAAACACCCGATCACCGCCAGCCGATCCAGCGCCTGCTGCTGGCCTGCAAGGCCTATGACGCCGCCGCAGCGGTAAGCCAACTGGCCCCACGCCTGGCGCCTGGTGCCGAAATTCTGCTGCTGCAAAATGGTTTGGGCAGTCAGGACGAAGTCGCCCGCGCAGTGCCCCAGGCGCGCTGCATCTTTGCCTCCAGCACCGAAGGCGCGTTTCGTCAGGCGGATTTTCAGGTGGTGTTTGCCGGTCACGGCCATACCTGGCTCGGCGACCCACTGCAGCTGCAGCCGCCAAGCTGGCTGGACGACCTGCGTCAGGCCGGGATTGCCCATGACTGGAGCCTGGATATCCTCAGCCGGCTGTGGCGCAAGCTGGCGCTGAACTGTGCGATCAACCCATTGACCGTGCTGCACGACTGCCGCAATGGCGGGCTGCGCGAACACCCGGCGCAAGTTGCCTGCCTGAGCAGCGAGCTGAGCGAGCTGCTGCACCGCTGCGGCCAAAGCGCGGCCGCCGAGGACCTGCATGACGAAGTGCAACGGGTGATCCACGCCACCGCCGCCAACTACTCGTCCATGCACCAGGATGTCAGCCAGGGCCGCCGCACGGAAATCGCCTACCTGCTGGGTTACGCCTGCAACGCCGCACAACGCCATCAACTGGTGCTGCCGCATCTACAGGCGCTGCACAGCCAACTGCTGAGCCACCTTGATGCACGCGGATTGCCCAGCTACTGAGCCGCGCGTTAACCTGCCCGCACTTCCGCAACCGCGACAGCCACCATGCCCC
>NZ_JBAQLP010000002.1:0-6355 GCF_049301935.1 Pseudomonas sp.
GGCCCACCCTGCGCAAGCGAACCGAACACCTTCGTAGGATGGGTTGAGCACAGCGATACCCATCACGCACTAACACCAGCGAATTCTGGAGCACTGAACATATGGCCACCCACGCACCCGAAATGCCTATCCAGGTCGACGACGAAACCGGCGTCTGGACCACCGACGCCCTGCCGATGCTCTATGTGCCGCGGCATTTCTTCGTCAACAACCATATCGGCATCGAGGAAGTCCTCGGCGCCGACGCCTATGCCGAGATCCTCTACAAGGCCGGCTACAAGTCCGCCTGGCACTGGTGCGAGAAAGAGGCCGAATGCCATGGCCTCTCGGGCGTGGCGGTGTTCGAGCACTATATGAAGCGCCTGTCGCAGCGTGGCTGGGGCCTGTTCAAGATCCAGTCGATCGACCTCGACGCCGGTACCTGCGAAGTGCGCCTGGACCACTCGGCCTTCGTCTACGTCTACGGCAAGTGCGGTCGCCCGGTGGATTACATGTTCACCGGCTGGTTCGCCGGCGCCATGGACCAGATTCTCCAGGCCCAGGGCAGTAGCCTGCGAACCCGTGCCGAACAGGTTTACGGCGCCTCGCAGGAAGGCCACGACCACGGCCTGTTCCGGGTCAAACCGCTCTAAAAACAAAGGTATGTGGGAGGGCGTTAGCCGCTCGTTAATGTCCTTCCCCCAACCCTAAGCTCCGTGAGGGTGCCGCAATGGCTTTTGAAGCAATGTTCCAGCCGATCCAGATCGGCAAGCTGACCATCCGCAACCGCGTGCTGTCCACCGCGCACGCCGAGGTCTATGCCACCGACGGCGGCATGACCACCGAGCGTTACATCAAGTATTACGAAGAGAAGGCCAAGGGCGGCATCGGCCTGGCGATCTGCGGCGGCTCCTCGGTGGTGGCCATCGACAGCCCGCAGCAGTGGTGGAGTTCGGTCAACCTGTCGACCGACCGGATCATTCCGCACTTCCAGAACCTGGCCGACGCCATGCACAAGCACGGCGCCAAGATCATGATTCAGATTACCCACATGGGCCGCCGCTCGCGCTGGGATGGTTTCCACTGGCCGACCCTGATGTCGCCGTCCGGCATCCGCGAGCCGGTGCATCGCGCCACCTGCAAGACCATCGAGGTCGAGGAAATCTGGCGAGTGATCGGCAACTACGCCCAGGCCGCGCGCCGCGCTAAGGAAGGCGGTCTGGATGGCGTGGAACTGTCCGCCGTGCACCAGCATATGATCGATCAGTTCTGGTCGCCGCGGGTGAACAAGCGTACCGACGAATGGGGCGGCAGCTTCGAGGGGCGGATGAAATTCGGCCTGGAAGTGCTCAAGGCCGTGCGCAAGGAAGTCGGCGACGACTTCTGCGTGGGCCTGCGCATCTGTGGCGACGAGTTCCATCCGGACGGCCTGTCCCACGAGGACATGAAGCAGATCGCCAAGTACTACGACGACACCGGCATGATCGACTTTATCGGCGTGGTGGGGTCTGGATGTGATACGCACAATACGCTCGCCAACGTTATCCCCAATATGAGCTACCCGCCGGAGCCGTTCCTGCACCTGGCGGCCGGGATCAAGGAAGTGGTCAAGGCCCCGGTGCTGCACGCGCAGAACATCAAGGACCCCAATCAGGCCACGCGTATTCTCGAAGGCGGCTACGTGGACATGGTCGGCATGACCCGCGCGCATATCGCCGACCCGCACCTGATCGCCAAGATCAAGATGGGCCAGGTCGACCAGATCAAGCAGTGCGTCGGCGCCAACTACTGCATCGACCGTCAGTATCAAGGCCTGGACGTGCTCTGTATCCAGAACGCCGCCACCAGCCGTGAATATATGGGCCTGCCGCATATCATCGAGAAATCCAGCGGGCCCAAGCGCAAGGTGGTGATAGTCGGCGGCGGCCCGGCCGGTATGGAAGCGGCCCGCGTCGCCGCCGAGCGTGGCCATGACGTGACGCTATTTGAAAAGAAGGATGCTCTTGGCGGACAGATCAGCCTGGCGGCCAAGGCGCCGCAGCGCGACCAGATGGCCGGTATTACCCGCTGGTTCCAGCTGGAGCTGGCGCGCCTGAACATCGACCTGCGCCTGGGTACCGGCGCCGACGAGGCGAGCATCATGGACCTGCGCCCGGATATCGTCGTGCTGGCCAACGGCGGCCATCCGTTTATCGAGCAGAACGAGCACTGGGGCGCAGCCGAGGGCCTGGTGGTGAGCAGCTGGGACATCCTCGACGGCACGGTTGCCCCGGGCAATAACGTGCTGGTCTACGACACCATCTGCGAATTTACCGGCATGTCGGTGGCCGACTTTATCGCCGAGAAGGGCGCCAAGGTGGAGATCGTCACCGACGACATCAAGCCGGGCGTGGCCATCGGCGGCACCAGCTTCCCCACCTACTACCGCAGCCTGTACCCCAAGGAAGTGATCATGACCGGCGACCTGATGCTGGAAAAGGTCTACCGCGAGGGCGACAAGCTGGTGGCGGTGCTGGAGAACGAATACACCGGCGCGAAAGAAGAGCGGGTGGTCGATCAGGTGGTGGTGGAAAACGGCGTGCGCCCGGATGAGCGCCTCTACTACGCCCTCAAGGACGGCTCGCGCAACAAGGGCCAGATCGACGTCGAGGCGCTGTTCGCCATTCAGCCGCAGCCGTGTTTAAGCGAGGCGGGCGACGGCTATCTGCTGTTCCGCATCGGCGACTGCGTGGCCCAGCGCAATACCCATGCGGCGATCTACGACGCGCTGCGCCTGTGTAAGGACTTCTGATCTAAACGCCGAACCCTGTAGGAGCGAGCTTGCTCGCGATGGCTGACTGACACTCGACATCGTCGTTGACGGTTACACCCTGATAGCGAGCAAGCTCGCTCCTACATAGATCCCGGCCAGCCTGCGTTTTTGCGTTTCGATGAGTTCGTTAGGAGCCATCATGTTAAACACCCTACTTCCCATTCTGCTGTTCGCCGCACTCGGCCTGGCCGTGCTCGGCGCCGGCAAGCGCTTCTTGATGTGGCGCCGCGGCCGCGCGGCCCAGGTCGACTGGCTGGGCGGCCTGCTGGCCATGCCGCGCCGCTATATGGTCGATCTGCACCATGTGGTGGCCCGCGACAAATATATCGCCAACACCCATGTGGCCACCGCCGGCGGTTTTGTCCTGGCCGCCGTACTGGCGATTCTGGTGCACGGTTTTGGCCTGCATAACCGCATTCTCGGCTTCGCGTTGTTAGGTGCCACGACACTGATGTTTGCCGGCGCGCTGTTTGTCGCCAAACGCCGCCTAAACCCGCCTTCGCGGCTGTCGAAAGGCCCGTGGATGCGCCTGCCGAAAAGCCTGCTGATGTTTGCCGGCAGCTTCTTTATCGCCACCCTGCCGGTGGCCGGGATTCTGCCCGAAGGCTTTGGCGGCTGGATGCTCGCGCTGCTGCTGACGGTCGGCGTGGCCTGGGGTGTGTCCGAGCTGTTCTTCGGCATGACCTGGGGCGGGCCGATGAAGCACGCCTTCGCCGGTGCCCTGCACCTGGCCTGGCACCGCCGCGCCGAACGCTTTGGTGGCGGCCGCTCCACCGGCCTCAAGGCGCTGAACCTGGATGATCCGAAGGCACCGCTGGGCGTGGAAAAACCCACCGACTTTACCTGGAATCAGCTGCTCGGCTTCGACGCCTGCGTGCAGTGCGGCAAGTGCGAGGCAGCCTGTCCGGCCTTCGCCGCCGGCCAACCGTTGAACCCGAAAAAGCTGATTCAGGACATGGTGGTCGGCCTGGCCGGCGGCAGCGATGCCAAATTTGCCGGCAGTCCCTACCCTGGCAAGCCGATTGGCGAACATAGCGGCGGCCCCCATCTGCCCATCGTCAACCTCAATGGCAAGGCGCTGGTGGATGCCGAGACGCTGTGGTCCTGCACCACCTGCCGCGCCTGCGTCGAGGAGTGCCCGATGATGATCGAGCACGTTGATGCCATCGTCGATATGCGCCGTCATCTCACGCTTGAAAAAGGCGCCACCCCGAACAAGGGCGCCGAGGTGCTGGACAACCTGATCGCCACCGACAACCCCGGCGGCTTCGCCCCGGGCGGCCGGCTGAACTGGGCGGCAGACCTTAATCTGCCGCTGCTGAGCGACAAGCACAGCGTCGAGGTGCTGTTCTGGGTCGGCGACGGCGCCTTCGATATGCGCAACCAACGCACCCTGCGTGCCTTTGTCAAAGTACTGAAAGCCGCCAAGGTCGACTTCGCCGTGCTCGGCCTGGAAGAGCGCGACAGCGGTGACGTGGCGCGCCGCCTGGGCGACGAGGCGACCTTCCAGCTGCTGGCCAAGCGCAATATCGCCACCCTGGCCAAGTACCAGTTCAAACGCATTGTCACCTGTGACCCGCACAGCTTCCATGTGCTGAAAAACGAGTACGGCGAGCTGGGCGGGCACTACCCGGTACTGCACCACAGCACCTATATGGATGAACTGATCAGCGGCCAGAAACTCAACCTCGGTACCCACAAGGGCGGTTCGGTCACCTATCACGACCCCTGCTACCTGGGCCGTTACAACGGTGAGTATGAGGCCCCGCGCAACGTCCTCAACGCCATCGGCATCGAAGTGAAAGAGATGCAGCGTTCCGGCTTCCGCTCGCGTTGCTGTGGCGGTGGTGGCGGCGCGCCGATCACCGATATTCCCGGCAAGCAACGGATTCCCGATATGCGCATGGGCGATATCCAGGAAACCGGCGCCGAGCTGGTCGCCGTGGGCTGCCCGCAGTGCACCGCGATGCTCGAAGGGGTGGTCGGCCCGCGCCCGGAGGTCAAGGATATTGCCGAACTGGTGGCGGACGTGCTGCTGGAGGCGCCTGCCCCGGCAAAAAAGCCGGCGCCGGCCAAGCGTGAAATGGCGGGGGTGCAGTGATGAACGCGAGGACTCGTTGTAGGTTGGCATTGAGCGTAGCGATACCCAACGCTGCGCCCGCTCATCGTTGGGTATCCGGGCTACGCCCCTCAACCCAACCTACGCCAGATCAGTACGCTTCGGAGGCCCGCCCATGAGCGAGATTATCCGCCGCGACCCGCGCGCCGAATGGATAGCGCGCAACCGTCTGCACCCGCTGCATGCCACCGCCCAGCCGGCGGTGGCCAGCTGGCTCAGTGCCGCCGGGGTGCTGCGCAAAAATCCCCATGCCGTCGGTTTTATCGGCCCCAATGGACTCAAGCGCATCGACCGCTCCGGCGCGCAGCAAGGCGGCACGGCCAAGCGCTCGACGGCCAGCGCCGTGGTGCAGTTGCCGCTGCGGGTGATCGAGCAGCCGGCGTTCTATATCGCCGTGGTACCGGATATGGTCGGCGGCCGCCTGAGCGCCCACGACAAGGACCTGCTCGGCCTGGCGCACAGGCTCGCCGGCAGCGATGGTGCGGTGGTCGCGGTGGTCTTCGGGGAGCACAAGGAAAGCGCCTTCGACAGCAACGGCGTCGACCGCCTGCTGCAGTTCGCCGGCGACAGTTTCGACGGCTACGCCCCGGAAGCGCGGGTGCTGGCCCTCGGTGCGCTGGAGCGGCAACTGTCGCCGCGTCACTGGTTGCTGCCCGACAGCCGCAGCGGCGGTGGCGAGCTGGGCCGCCGCCTGGCCGCCAAGCTTGGCGAACGCCCGGCCACGCGGGTCTGGCAGGTGGCCGATGGCATCTCAAGCGGGCGCGCCGGTGCCGGGCGGGAAGACCTGGTGCGGCAAGCCCCGCGGCTGATCCTGGCGGCGGTGGAGTGCGCCGAACCGGTCAGCGAAACCCGCCACGAAGTGCGTCCGCTGGCGCTGAGTGAAGCATTGGTCAGCCACCTGCCACGGATTCAGGATCTGGGCGCCGTGGCAGTCGACCCGGCGCAGATCCCCATGGCCGAGGCCGAATTTATTCTCTCCGGCGGTAACGGGGTGAAGGACTGGGCGCTGTTCCACCAGGCCGCCGCTGCCCTCGGCGCCACCGAAGGCGCCTCGCGGGTGGCGGTGGACGATGGCTTCATGGCGCGTGATCGCCAGGTCGGCGCCAGCGGCACCTGGGTCACGGCGCGGGTCTACGTGGCCGTGGGTATTTCCGGGGCGATCCAGCACCTGCAAGGCATCGGTGCCTGCGACAAGGTGGTGGCGATCAACCTCGATCCTGGTTGCGACATGATCAAGCGGGCCGATCTCTCGGTCATTGGCGAAAGCGCCGCGATTCTGCACGCCTTGATCGCGGCGGTAGAGGCCTACCGCAACGGCGCCAAGCGCGATGCGGCTTGAGGATATGAGCATGAATACGAATGTTATCAGCCTGGTATCCATCGGCGCCCACCCGACCTCCGGTCGCCCGCGCCGCGCCGAGCAAGATGCGCGCGCAGTGGAATTG
>NZ_JBAQLP010000003.1:0-6719 GCF_049301935.1 Pseudomonas sp.
GCGCCTGGCCGGGAAAGCTGGTGCGGATGATCACCTGGGTATCGGAAAGATCCGGCAGAGCGTCCAGTGGCGTGCTGCGCAGCGACCAGATGCCCAGCGCTGTGATAAAGAGGGTCGCCAGCAGCACCAGGAAGCGGTTGCCGATCGACCAGTGAATCAGGCGTGTGATCATGGCTGCTCTCCTTGCTTGTCGAGCCGCTCGATCAGCAGGCCGGTTTCCGTCTGCCGGGCGCCGATGCGCACGTGGTCACCGGGCTTGAGGCCTGCGGCCACCGCCTGGCTGGCCAGAGGAAAGGGCATGGTCATGCCGGGCATGTTCAGGCTCTCGAAAGGCCCGTGCTCCAGGGTAACCTGCTGTGCGTCCAGTGCCCGAATCACGCCATGGGACTCATGCAGCCCTGGGGCGAGACCCTGTTCCGCCTTGCCGGCCATGACCCCCTGCAGACTGGCCTCAGAATCGATCAGACACTGGCCGGAGATGACGACTGCTTGCCCTTCCGCCAGGCCGGACAACACCTCCAGGCGGCCATCGGCCTCGCGGCCCAGGGTTATCTCCTGGGGGCGGTAGCGTCCTCCTCCTTCGGCCAGCATCACCAGCGCCCGTTTGCCGGTGCGAATCACCGCCTCGCTGGGCACCAGTAGCGCGGGCTGCTCGGCTTCGCTCTTCAGGCGTACGGCGGCGAACATGCCGGGGCGCAACTTACCGGCAGGGTTGGGTAGCTCGCTGCGTACCGTGAGCGTGCGCGTTTGCGGATCGGGGCGACGGCTGTCGAGCGCTTAAATTGCGCAGCGATGAGTTCGTGCAGTGCATAGCTGGCCGGGGCCTTTTTCATCCATTGCTTCATGAGGTCGAGCACTTCGGGCCTGTTTGTCTGTGTCAGCGTGATGAGTTTGCTGGTGCTTGCCCCCACTGCACGAAAACCATCTCTGAACTGGATTGCTTCCGCGCTACTCTCAACACTCAGTTGATCGAGGATCTGATCAATGAACGCTGGAATCAACCGGATCGGCAGGTAGTACAAAGTGGATTCAGCGTCATCTTCGATCAGCAGGTCGCTTTCCCATGCCATAGCGGCAATCTGGGCCAAGTCAGTTGGTGCGCCGAAGGAGGTGAGTAAAGCATTCAGCTCCATTTGGATTTCTAGCGTTTGCTTGTTCAGCGTCAGCTGAAGCTTGGGACTTGGGGAAGAGGGTTGTGCTGTGGTGTTCATCGAGGGGTTCCTTGAAAAGGGGATAATCAAAATAATCTGAATATCTGTAAATCAGATATCTGTAGATTAGATATACCCTCCCTGGCTGTCAAGCTGTGAGGTAGTCCCCGTTGGAAAAGTCGGTGTATCGAGAAGAAAATCTGGTGCTGCTCAGGCTGCTGAAGCAGTGCAGGGTGGAAGCTGGGTTGACCCAGGCGCATTTTGCTCAGGTACTTGAGCGCCCGCAGTCTTTCGCGAGCGATATCGAGCGCGGTCTGCGTCGTCTTGATCTTGTTCAGCTGCGCGATATCTGCATTGCACTGAACATCGGCCTTGTCGAGTTTGTTCAGCGATTTGAAGATGAACTGGCGTTATCAAAAGGGGCAGGTGAGTAATACCTGCTCCCTCCGCAAGGGACTAGTGGCGCCCGTTCTGCAATGCTTGCCAGGCCCCGGCATAGAGGGCTGCTGCATCTTCGCTGAGTATGCGAATTGCTTGGATGCAGTTCTGCAAGTTTGAAGTGCTCAGCTCGTGCAGGTTCTGAGCAGTGCTGAGCGCACAAAGCACCCCGAGGAGGGCGGACTGACGAAGCGTTGCAGCATCGTAAAGATCGGATGCGAATGCGTCGCTGGGGTAGCCGATAACGCAGTGAGGGTCATCGTGATGGAATGGGGTGAAGCCATTTTTTGTGCCGCTATCGGCATGGTGGCCATCGAAGGCAGCTTGGTCGGCTTCGGTTTGCGAAGTGATGGTTTCATTCATGGTGTGATCCTCAGAACGGAATAGTTCTGCCACCCAACGCCAATTGGGTGAGCAGACCGCACGGGTTGGCGTACCGGTCTGAGGGCCGGCGCATCCGAAGATGCCCCGCACGGCCCGCCCATAAAGACACAGCCATGCTCAGGGCTAAATTCTGCTTAGCCCTGTCTCAGACCGGAACGCCAATCCCGTCCCCTATCGGGGAGCACAAACCTATTGGAGTGCTGCCTGAGTGTCAATCTGCAAGCGACAGCGTTCGCCGCTCTCTGGTGCAGAAAAATAAAACGGTACGCCGACTTATAATCGAGCCCATAAACGACGAAAGGCCGGCGCGATGCGTTGGTTTCAGTGCTAGTGCTGCATCCGCTGACGCTTATGACCCTGTGCTCAGCCCATCTACTAATGCGACGGCCTTTTGAAGGCGGTTGGCGGGAAGATGGCAGGCCTTTCGAAGTGGTGACCAATACGGTGACCAAAAATATTTTCCGAAGGTGGAAAAGAAAAAGGCCAGCACGATGGCTGACCTAAGTCGTTGTTTCATATGGTGGGCCCACACGGACTCGAACCGTGGACCAAAGGATTATGAGTCCTCTGCTCTAACCAACTGAGCTATGGGCCCTCAGAGGCGGGCGGATTATACCGGCGCCTTCTCGGCAGCGCCAACCGAATGGCGTGGGGTGAGGAAGTTTTGTGCGAAGGCGTCCGCATGGATGGCGCGGCTGATGACGAAGCCCTGGATCTGCTCGCAGCCTTCGGCAGCGAGGAACAGTTCCTGGGCTTTGGTTTCCACCCCTTCGGCAATCACGGTCAGTTGCATGCTGCGGCCTAGGGCGATGATGGCACGCACGATGGCGACGTCATTGCTGTCGTTGGGTAGGCCGCGGACGAAGGACTGGTCGATTTTCAGGGTGTCGACCGGCAGGCGCTTGAGGTAGCTGAGTGAGGAGTAGCCGGTGCCGAAGTCGTCGATGGCCAGTTGGATGCCCAGGCTTTTTAGCTGATGCAGCAGGCTGAGCGCTTCTTCGGCCTGGTTCATGATGAAGCTTTCGGTGATCTCCAGTTGCAGCAGTTGCGGGGCCAGGTTGTGGTCTTCCAGTAGGCTGGAGATGCGAACCAGCAGGTGCGGCTGGCGCAGTTGCACGCCGGTCAGGTTGACCGACAGCGGGCCGAATGGCGCGTGCTGGTGTTGCCATTGCTGCATTTGCCAGCAGGCCTGGCGCAGTACCCAGTCGCCGAGGGCGATGATCAGGCCGGTTTCTTCGGCCAGGGGAATAAAGCGATCCGGCGGTACTTCGCCAAATACCGGGTGATGCCAGCGCACCAGCGCTTCGGCACCGATCAGGCGGTTGCTGCTCAGGCTGCGCTTGGGTTGGTAGTAGAGCTGCAGTTGTTCCAGCTCGATGGCGCGGCGCAGTTCGCGCTCCAGGGCCATGCGTTCGGTGGCCTGGAAGGTCAGGTCGCGGGTGTAGAGTTCCACGCGGTTGCGCCCGCGCGCCTTGGAACGGTACATGGCGGCGTCGGCATTTTTTACCAGGGTGGCGACATCATCGCCGTCTTCCGGGTAGCGGCTGATGCCGATACTGGCGCTGATAAACAGTTCCTGCTCGTCGAACTGGAAGGGCAGGCTGAAGCAGTCGAGCAGCTTGTGCGCGACCAACTGGGCATCATCATCATGCTGCAAGCCGGGTAGCAGGATGATGAATTCGTCACCACCCAGGCGGGCCACGGTGTCGATATCACGCAGGTGGGCTTTCAGGCGTTCGGCAATGCTCTTGAGCAGTTGGTCGCCGACCGGGTGGCCGAGGCTGTCGTTGATATGTTTGAAGCGGTCCAGGTCGATAAACAGTACGGCGCCCATGCGTTTGTCGATGTGCGCGTCTTCGAGGGCGGCGCGCAGGCGGGCTTCGAACAGCATGCGATTGGGCAGGCCGGTCAGTGGGTCGTGATGGGCCTGGTGGTCGAGGCTGGCCTGGGCGTGTTTGAGCGAGCTGATATCGGCGAATACCCCGACAAAGTGGGTGATCTGCTGATCGCTGTCGCGCACGGCGCTGATGGTCAGCCATTCCGGGTAGAGCTCGCCGTTCTTGCGTTTATTCCAGATCTCGCCTTGCCAGTGCCCGGCGGCGCTGAGGTTGTGCCACATGGCGGCGTAGAATGCGCTGTCGTGGTTGCCGGAGGCGAGCAGGCGCGGCGACTGGCCGAGGGCTTCGGCTTCGCTGTAACCGGTGATGCTGGTAAAGGCGCGGTTGACCGCGGTGATGCGCTGCCGCAAGTCGGTGATCATCACGCCTTCGGCGGTGCTTTCGAAGACGGTGGCGGCCTGTTTCAGGTGTTCCTGCATCTGCTCGCGTTCGGTGACGTCGCGCGCGATGGTCAGCATGCAGGTGTCGCCTTCGATGGGGATCGGCTGTACCGACATCTCGCAGGTGCGCAGTGAGCCGTCGCGGGTGCGAATAAGGGCGCGGAAATCGCGTACCGAGCCGTGGCGTTTTACCTGGTCGAACATGCGCGTGCGGTCTTGCGGGTCAGCCCAGATGCCCAGTTGTAGGGTCGAGCTGTCGGTCGCTTCGTTGACGCTGTAGCCGGTGATGCGGCTGAAACCTTCGTTGACATCCAGCAGGTGGCCGTCGCTTAGGCGGGTAATCAGCAGGCCGTCGGGGGAGGCGTGGAAAGCCTTGGCGAATTTGTCTTCGGAGAGTTTCAGGCGCTGCTGGGTGTCCTTCAGTTCGCTGATGTCACGTGCCGCCACGACCAGGGTGGTGCTGTCATTTAGCGTGACTCGCTGCGCGGAAATCAGCGCGGTGAACTGGCCGCCGTCACGCCGGCGGAAGGTGCCTTCGATATTGTGCGCATTGCCCTTGCGCAGCATTTCCAGAATGCGTGGGCCGATGCCGTGTTCGATCCACAGGTTCAGCTCCGAGCTGGTGTGGCCGATGGCCTCGGCGGCGCTGATGCCGAACTGTTGCTCGAAGGTGTTGTTGACCGCCAGCAGGCGGCCGTCGTGCAGGTTGAGCAGGGCGATGATGTCTGGGCTGTTGTGGAACACCGAGGCGAATTTCTGCTCCGACAGGGCCAGCGCCTGTTCGGTGCGCTTGGTTTCGGTGATATCGATCAGCAGACCGCGCAGCATCTGACTGTCATCCCGTGGCGACAGCGTGACGATGTCGCGTACCCAGACCTCGCGGCCGTCAGCGGCAAGCATGCGGTAGTCCAGGCTGTGGTCGCGCCCGGCCTGGGTTTCACTGCGGCAATAGTCGAGGGTGCGGCGCACGTCGTCAGGGTGCAGGATGCGTTCGATAAAGCCGGGCTGCAGCCAGTCCT
The DNA here is from genome assembly GCF_049301935.1 of Pseudomonas sp. Lineage (GTDB taxonomy): Bacteria > Pseudomonadota > Gammaproteobacteria > Pseudomonadales > Pseudomonadaceae > Aquipseudomonas. The sequence continues at coordinate 5,271 of NZ_JBAQLP010000003.1, forward strand.
GGGGCGGATAGCCAAGCAGGCGCTCCGCCTGGGGCGCGACATAGGTGTAGCGGAAGTCGCTGGGGTCCATCTGCCAGGCCACGGCGTTGAGGCTTTCCACCAGGCCGCGGTAGTGCTGCTCGCTGTTGCGCAGCTCGCCTTCCAGCAGGGCGCGGCTGTGCATTTCACTGCGCAGGCGGTGGTTGATGCGCAGGATGCTGAAGATGATCAGCAAGGCTGCCAGCAGGCCGGGCAGGCCAAACAGCAGCAGGCTGCGCCAGAACGGGCGCTGGTCAAGCGGCTCACCCACCCAGCGTTGCTGGATGTCGGCGATTTCGCTGGGGGTGAGTTCGCCCAGCAGCTTGTCGAGAATGCCCGCCAGGATGGCTTGATCCTTGGGTACGGCCATGGCCAGTTGGTAGCGGTATGGCGTCTGGCCGCTGATGACGATGCCGTCGAGTTTGAGCTGGCGCAGGTGCCAGACGCTGGAGGCGAGGTCGCCGACCATCACATCGGCTTGCCCAGCGGCCAGTGCTTGCAGAGCGGCGGCCACACTGGGGCGCGGCCAGAGGCGCAGCTCGGGGTGTTTGTCGCGCAGCAGTTCGTGGGTGGCGTAGCTGTCGACCACGGCCACACGCAGCCCTTGCAGCTCGCGCAGTCTGCGCGGTTGCGGGCCTTGTTCCTGGCTCAGGATGACAATCGGGAAGTCTAGGTAGGGGCGGGTGAAGGTCAGGTACTGCTCGCGTTCGGGGGTGGCCATCAGGCTGGGCAGCAGGTGCAGCTTGCCGGTTCTGGCATCGGCCAGCACTGCGCTCCAGTTCTGTGCGGGGGCCGGGCGTAAGGTGATCGACAGGCGCTGTTCGATCAGGCGCACATAGTCGGCGGCGAGGCCCTGATACTGCTCATCGTCGTCGATAAATTCGTAGGGTGGCCAGCTGCGGTCAACGCCCAGGCTCAGTTGCGGATGCTCGCTCAGCCAGGTCTGCTCGGCGGGCGTCAGCTCCAGGCCGAGCGCGGGCATGGCCCAGCACGCCAGACACAACAGGAGGGTGGCTGCAACACGCGGCATGAGCTGGCTCGTTCGTTGGGCGATTAGGAAAAGTGTAGACCCGCCTGGCAGGCCTTGGTAGCTGCCCAGAATGCAAAACCCCCGGCAGGGCCGGGGGTTGTGGTGTTACTCGTCGAGGAAGGAGCGCAGGTGCTCGCTTCTCGTCGGGTGGCGCAGCTTGCGCAGCGCCTTGGCTTCGATCTGACGAATCCGCTCGCGGGTGACATCGAACTGCTTACCGACTTCCTCAAGGGTGTGGTCGGTATTCATGTCGATGCCGAAACGCATGCGCAGGACCTTGGCTTCGCGAGCGGTGAGGCCGCCGAGGACTTCGCGGGTGGCTTCTTTGAGGCTTTCCACGGTCGCCACGTCGATCGGCGATTGCATGGTGGAGTCTTCAATGAAGTCGCCCAGGTGGGAGT
>NZ_JBAQLP010000004.1:0-28783 GCF_049301935.1 Pseudomonas sp.
CCGCGGCGGCGGTGCGGGTTTCTACGCCGAGTTTTACGTACACGTGCTCCAGGTGTTTGTTCACCGTGCGCGGGCTGAGGCCAAGGATGTCGCCGATGTCGCGGTTGGTCTTGCCGCAGGCCACCCAGCGCAGCACTTCCACTTCCCGTTCGGTGAGCTGAAAGCGCGCCGAGAGCGTGGCGTAGGCTGGCTCGTCGTTGAGTGTTAGCGGCTGCGCCTGGCTGGCGGCGCGCGCGGTTTGCAGAATGCGCGCGGTGCGCAGGTGCGAGGCCACGCGGGCGAGCACTTCCTCGGTGTTGATCGGCTTGGTCACGTAGTCGATACCGCCGGCCTCGAAGCCTTTGACCACGTGCTCGCTGTCGGTCAGGGCGGTCATAAACAGCACCGGAATATCGGCGGTGGCGACGTCGGCCTTGATCCGCTGACAGGTTTCGAAGCCGTCCAGCCCCGGCATCATGGCGTCGAGCAGAATCAGGTCCGGGCGCCGGCGCTGAATGCGGCTCAGGGCGCTGAGGCCATCCAGCGCCACCAGCACCATATAGCCGACTTCATCGAGGGCGTCGGAGAGCAGGGCGAGGTTGTCCGGGGTGTCGTCGACAATCAGGATCACCCCACGCTCGGCCGCGCGGGTGTGCTGCTCAGATGGATGGGTCAGCGCGTTCATGCTCGGCCTCCTTGAGTTGGCGGTTGAATTCGTCCAGGCGGTAGCTTTTCACCAGGGCCCGCAGGGGCGCGGTGAAGCCGGTGCTGGCGGGGGTCAGCCGATCAATGGCGTCGAGTTTCTCCTGAATACCGCGGATATAACCGATGGCGCCGAGTTCGCGCAGGGCGTCGAGGTCGTTGGCGCTGGGCAACACGCGGGTGGCGTGCATGGGCGCAGGCAGGGGGGCGGTGCGCCGTAGCCAGTGCAGATCGAGATGCTTGTGAATGCGTTCGAGTAACTCCGGGGTGTGCACCGGTTTGGCCAGGTAGTCGTTGCAGTCGGCGCTGACGCTGCGTTCGCGGTCATCGGCAAAGGCATTGGCGGAGATCACGATGATTGGCGCCTGAGACATGGCGTTGCGGCGGATCAGCCGGCTGGTTTCCCAGCCGTCCATCTGCGGCATCGACAGGTCCATCAGGATCAGGTCGGGGTGGAGCAGGGCGGCCTGCCGAATCGCTTCCTGACCGCTGGCGGCCTGGGCGATGCTGAACCCCAGCGGTTCGAGCATGCCGGCCAATACGCGGCGGTGTTCGATATGGTCGTCCACCACCAGAATCAGCCGGCGCGGGCCCTGGTAGCCGATGATGTCGTGCTCCACGTGTATCACCGCCTGCGGCACGCGCACCTCGGAGAGGAACAGGCGCACCTGAAAGCGCGTGCCCTGATCCGGCACGCTGCTCACCGAGAGTTCACCGCCCATCAATGAGGTGAGCATGCGCGTGATGGTCAGACCCAGGCCGACGCCGTTGTCCTGACGCAGCAGGTCGCCGCGCTCGAACGGCTGGAAGATGCGCTCGATCTGCTGCGGGTCGATGCCGATGCCGGTGTCGATGATCTCGAAGCTGGCGGTTTCGCGCAGGTAGCTGACGCGCAGGCAGACCTCGCCGCTGTCGGTAAAACGCACCGCATTGCCGAGCAGGTTGATCAGGATCTGCCGCACGCGCTTCTCATCACCGCGCACCACCGCCGGCATGCGTCCGCTGGTTTCCAGGCGAAAGCGCAGGCCTTTTTCTTCGGCCTGGGGGGTGAACATGCGTTCGAGCTGGTGAATAAATTCGGGGAAGGGGATTTCCGTCAGTTCCAGGTTGAGCTTGCCGGCCTCGATCTTGGCTACGTCGAGCAGGCCGTCGATCAGCGACAGCAGGTGCGAGCCGCTGCGAAAGATCGTCGCCAGGGCGTCCTGGTGCTGGCCCGGCATGCCGGCGTCGCGCTGCAGAATCTGCGTATAGCCGAGGATGCTGTTGAGTGGCGTGCGCAGCTCGTGGGACAGTCCGGTGACGTAGCGGCTCTTGGCGGCGTTGGCGGCTTCGCTGGCCTCCTTGGCTTTCTGCAGGGCCTCGTCGGTTTTGCGGTGGGCTTCGATCTCCTGCATCAGCAGTTGGGTCTGGCGGTCGGATTCCTCCTGCGCCACCCGGCGGCTTTCGCGGGTCAGCACCACCCACCAGGCGAGAATCGCGGCGAATAGCGACAGGGTCAGAAAGGCCTTGAGAAATGCCAGGTAGAGGGTCTCTTGCGCCTCCGGCGATTGCGCCACCAGCCCCTGAGACACCTGGCTGTAGATCAGCGCCAGGGCGCCGAACAGCAGCGCCACCAAGACCGTCAGCAAACCGAGGTACTGCGCCAGGCGGCTGTGCAGGCGCGGGATCGAGACCCGCGGAAACAGCCAGCGAACAAAATCGTCGAGTTGCTCGGACAGCCGCGCCCGCGGCTTGCAGGCATCACCGCAGCGCGCATCGAGTGAGCAACACAGTGAGCAGATCGGCGTGCTGTAGGCCGGGCAGAAGGCCATGTCTTCGCTCTCGAAGGCGTTACTGCACAGGCCGCATTGCGCGGTGGTGGTGGCGCCGAGGGGGTAGAGCAGCAACGGGTCGCTGCTGCGCGCCAGGTAGTAGCGCCCACCTGTGAGCCAGGCGATCAGCGGGGCGAACAGCATGGCCGAGCCGAGGGCGACGACCGGCGAGGCGGCCTGTGCCAGTTGGCCGAACAGGCCGCCGTGGGCCAGGATCGACAGCAAGGAGGCGATCAGCATGGCGCCGACGCCCACCGGGTTGATGTCGTAGAGGTGCGCACGCTTGAATTCGATGTGTTTGGGCGACAGGCCCAGCGGCTTGTTGATCACCAGATCGGCGACCACCGCGCCAATCCAGGCGATGGCGATATTGGCGTACAGGCCGAGCACTTCCTCGATCGCCTGGAACACCCCCAGCTCCATCAGGATCAGGGCGATGGCGACGTTGAACACCAGCCACACCACGCGCCCCGGATGGCTGTGGGTGACGCGGGCAAAGAAGTTCGACCAGGCCAGCGAGCCGGCATAGGCGTTGGTCAGGTTGATCTTCACCTGGCTGACGATAACGAACAGCACCATCGCCGCCAGCGCCCACTCGGGGGAGCTGAACACGTAATTGAAGGCCACCAGGTACATCTGCGTCGGCTCGGCGGCGCGCTCCATGGGGATTTCATGCTGCAGGGCGAGAAAGGCCAGGAAGGCCCCGGCGAGCATTTTCAGGGCGCCGGGGATGATCCAGCCCGGCCCGGCCATCAGCAGCGCGGCCCACCAGCGGGTGCGGTTGCGCCGGGTCTTTTCCGGGAGAAAGCGCAGGTAGTCGACCTGTTCGCCAATCTGCGTGACCAACGCCAGGGCCACGGTGCAGGCGGCGCCGAAGTACAGCAGGTTGAACGCGCCGCCTTCGCCCTCGCGGCCGGCGAAGGTCGTCCAGTCACTGAGCGCTTCGGGGTTTTTACTGATCACGAAGACGTAAGGCAAAAACAGCAGAAACAGCCACAGCGGCTGGCTCCACATCTGCAAGCGGTTGATCAGGGTGATGCCGTAGGCCACCAGGGGGATGACGATCACCGAACAGATCACATAGGCCAGCGCCAGCGGGATGTTGAAGTACAACTCCAGGGCCAGGGCCATGATCGCCGCTTCGAGGGCGAAGAACAGGAAGGTGAAGCTGGCGTAGATCAGCGAAGTGATGGTCGAGCCGATATAGCCGAAACCGGCGCCACGGGTCAGCAGGTCCATGTCCACGCCGTAACGCGCGGCGTAGTAGCTGATCGGCAGGCCGGTGAGGAAGATCACCAGGCTCACCGCGAGGATGGCCCACAGCGTATTGGTAAAGCCGTAGCTCAGCGCCAGGGCGCCGCCGATGGCCTCCAGGGCGAGAAACGACACCGCACTCAGGGCGGTGTTGGCGATGCGCAGCTCCGACCACTTGCGAAACGACCTGGGGGTGAAGCGCAGGGCGTAGTCTTCCATGGTCTCGTCGGCGACCCAGCTGTTGTAGTCGCGGCGGATCTTGACGATGCGCTGGGTGCCGGTCGGTTGCACAAGGATGCTCCTGAGTCGTGACTAATACGCTTGTTTGAATTTGCAACATCCATGCCCTGCGTCTGCAACCGCCGTCCTTGCGCGCGCGGACTTCTGTCTGCCTGCAAGCTCGGGCGTGAGCTTGCACCAGCGTGGGGCGCGCGGCAGTACGTCAGATGACGTATGCCGTTACGTCATGCTGCGTATACCGTCCGCGCCGGTGGCAAACGCATGCTGGTGGCGAACCGAACTGGTACCCGCAAGGCGAGCCAGGGAGGAAAACCACCCAGAGGAGCATGACCATGGATTCACCGACTCGCTTTCTCCCTCGCCGGTTAGCCTTGGGTGCTGCGGCACTCTCGCTACTGGCGGCCAGTGTGTTCAGCCAGATGGCCCTGGCCGAGGTCAACAGCACCGGCCTGGCCGTGACCGACACCGAAGTCACGGTCGGCCAGCTGCACTCGGCCACCGGCACCATGGCCATTTCCGAAACCGGTTCGATCCAGGCCGAGCGTCTGGCCATCGAGCAAATCAACGCCAGCGGCGGCATCCTCGGCCGGCAGATCAAGATAATCCAGGAAGACGGCGCCTCCGACTGGCCGACCTTCGCCGAAAAAGCCAAGAAGCTGCTGGTCGGCGACAAGGTGGCGGCGGTGTTCGGCTGCTGGACTTCGGCCTCGCGCAAGGCCGTGCTGCCGGTGTTCGAGAAGGAAAACGGCCTGCTCTACTACCCGACCTTCTATGAAGGCCTGGAGCAGTCGAAGAACGTCATCTACACCGGTCAGGAAGCCACCCAGCAGATTCTCGCCGGCCTCGACTGGATCGCCAAGGAGAAGGGCGCCAAGACCTTCTACCTGATCGGCTCGGACTACATCTGGCCGCGCACCTCGATGAAGATCGCCCGCAAGCACATCGAAAACGTGCTCGGCGGCACCGTGGTCGGCGAGGAGTATTACCCGCTGGGCAACACCCAGTTCGGCTCGCTGATCAACAAGGTCAAGCTGAAGAAGCCTGACGTGGTCTTCACTGCGGTGGTCGGTGGCTCCAACGTCGCCTTCTATAAGCAGATGAAAGCCGCCGGCGTCACCAGCGCCAAGCAGACCCTGCTGACCCTGTCGGTCACCGAGGATGAACTGCTGGGCATTGGCGGCGAGAACATGGACGGTTTCTACGCCTCCATGAAGTACTTCCAGAGCCTCGACAACCCTAACAACACCGCCTTTGTCGAAGCCTTCAAGGCCAAGTACGGCAAGGATGCAGTGATCGGTGACGTGACCCAGGCCGCCTACCTCGGCCCATGGCTGTGGAAAGCCGCGGTCGAGAAAGCCGGTAGCTTCGACGTCGACAAAGTGGCTGCCGCCTCCCCAGGTATCGAGCTGACCAGCGCGCCGGAAGGCTACGTCAAGGTGCATGAAAACCATCACCTGTGGAGCAAGACCCGCATCGGCCAGGTGCAGGCTGACGGCCAGTTCAAGGTGGTGTTCGAGTCCGACCTGATCGAACCGAATCCTTTCCCCAAGGGCTACCAATAAGCGCTGTCGACCACCTGTAGGAGCCTCGCCGGCAAGCCGGCTCCTACAGGATTTTCTCTTCTCTTCTGGGGACCATCATCATGGAATGGCTATCGGAATTTGGTGCCATCGCGGCCATGCAGGGCTTCAACGGCTTGTCCGTGTTCTGCGTGCTGCTGCTGATGGCCCTGGGGCTGGCGATCATCTTTGGGCAGATGGGCGTGATCAACATGGCCCACGGTGAGTTCCTCACCATCGGCGCCTACACCACCTACGTGGTCTCGGTGCTGACCGAGCAATACGCAGCGTTTTTCGGTCCGTACTACTTTTTTCTCGCCATCGTGCTGTCGTTTTTTATCGCCGGCGCGATTGGCTGGCTGGTGGAGTGGGCGATGATCAGCAAGCTCTACCAGCGCCCGCTGGACACCTTGCTGGCCACCTGGGGGCTGTCGTTGGTGATGCAGCAGGCCTTCCGTTCGATCTTCGGCGCGCGGGAAGTCAGCGCCACCTTGCCGGAATGGCTGATGGGCTCGTGGAACCCCACCGAGGCCATCGACATCCCGCGCAACGGTCTGTTCGTCATGGGCCTCACCGTGCTGATGACCGGCATGATCTTCCTTATGCTCTACCGCTCGCGCTGGGGCTTGCAGGTGCGCGCCACGGTGCAGAACCGGGTGATGAGCCGCGCCGTGGGCATCAACACCAAGCGGGTCGACCGCATGACCTTTGCCCTCGGTTGCGGTGTCGCTGGGGTAGCCGGCGCGGCCTTCACCACCATCGGCTCGACCGGCCCGACCGCCGGCTCGCTGTACATCGTCGACACCTTCCTGGTGGTGGTCTTCGGCGGCGCGTCGAGCCTGTTCGGCACCATCGCCTCGGCCTTCAGCATCGCCCAGGCGCAGTCGCTGATGGAGTTCTTTATGAGCGGTTCGATGGCCAAGGTGTTCACCCTGTCTGCGGTGATCCTGATTCTGATGCTGCGTCCGCAAGGGCTGTTCTCCATCAAAGTGCGCAAGTAAGGAGCCATCCCATGAACCCGACACTCGATAAGTTTCTCGGCGGCAAGCAGGGCGCGATTGGTCTGGCGGTGCTGGCCACGTTGATTCTGGTGGTGTTCCCGCTGGCGCTGGATGCCTTTCGCCTGAATATGGTCGGCAAGTACCTGACCTACGCCTTTGTCGCCGTGGGCCTGGTGCTGTGCTGGGGCTATGGCGGCATTCTCAGCCTCGGCCAGGGCGTGTTCTTCGGCCTCGGCGGCTATTGCATGGCGATGTTTCTCAAGCTCGAAGCCAGTGACCCGGAAAGCACCAAGATCCAGTCCACCCCCGGCATTCCGGATTTTATGGACTGGAACCAGATCACCGAACTGCCGCTGCTCTGGCAGCCCTTCCACAGCTTCGGTTTCACCCTGCTGGCGGTGATTGCGGTGCCGGTGATCCTGGCGCTGGTGATCGGTGTGGCGATGTTCAAGCGTCGCGTCGGTGATGTGTACTTCTCCATCGTCACCCAGGCGATTGCGTTGATTCTCACCGTGCTGATCATCGGCCAGCAGGGCCTGACCGGTGGGGTCAACGGCATCACCGACCTGAAAACCCTGATGGGCTGGGACATCCGCGACGACAGCTCGAAGCTGATCCTCTACTTCATCAACGCCTTCCTGTTGTTCGGCTGCATCCTGATCGGCCGCTTTATCCTCGCCTCCAAGCTCGGCCGCCTGCTGATGGCGATGCGCGACAAGGAGGAGCGGGTGCGTTTCTCCGGCTACGATGTGGCCAGTTTCAAGATCTTCGTGTTCTGCGTGGCGGCGGCGTTTTCCGCGATTGGCGGAGCGATGTTCGCCTTGCAGGTGGGCTTTATGTCGCCGAGCTTCGTCGGCATCGTGCCGTCGATCGAGATGGTGATCTTCGCCGCCGTCGGAGGGCGCATGTCACTGCTGGGCGCGGTGTATGGCGCGCTGCTGGTCAACTACGGCAAGACCTACTTTTCCGAAACCTTCCCCGAGCTGTGGCTGTACCTGATGGGCGGGCTGTTTATCGCCGTGGTCATGTACTTCCCCAATGGTCTCGCCGGCCTGTGGGAAAGCCACGGGCGCAAATGGCTGGGCAAGTTCAGCCGCAAACCCGCACCGGCCAAGACTCCCTCGCCAGCCGCAGAAACCCCGGCGACCACTAGCCAACCCCGTGAACTGGAGACCACCCCATGAGCCAGCCAAGCGGATTCCAGATGCCCAAACCGGTGCTGGCCATCGAAGGCCTGAGCGTGTCGTTCGATGGTTTCAAGGCGGTGGATGACCTCAACCTGTATATCGACCGCAACGAGGTACGGGTGGTGATTGGCCCTAACGGCGCCGGCAAGACCACGGTGCTCGACCTGATCTGTGGCAAGACCCGCGCCACCGCCGGCAGCATCCAGTTCGAGAGCCGCGAGCTGACCAAAATGCGCGAGTTCGACATCGTCCGTGCCGGGGTGGGGCGCAAATTCCAGAACCCCTCGATCTACGAAAACCTCACGGTGTTCGAGAACCTGGAAATGTCCTACCCCAAGGGCCGTAAGGTATTCGGCGCGCTGTTCTTCAAACGCAGCGCCGAGGTGATTGCGCGGGTCGAGCAGATCGCCGCGGAAATCATGCTCACCGACAACCTCTACCTGCAGGCCGACCTGCTGTCCCACGGCCAGAAGCAGTGGCTGGAGATCGGCATGTTGCTGATGCAGGACCCGGCGCTGCTGATGCTCGACGAACCGGTGGCGGGCATGAGCGTCAATGAACGCCTGCAGACCGCCGAACTGCTCAAGCGCATCAGCCAGGGCCGCTCTGTGCTGGTTATCGAGCACGACATGGAGTTCGTCAAAAGCATCGCGCACAAGGTCACCGTGTTGCACCAGGGCAAGGTGCTGGCCGAGGGCAGCATGGAGGCGGTGCAGAGCAACCCGAAAGTGATTGAGGTGTATCTAGGGCATTGAGTTGCTTCATGCATCCAACAGCGCTAGCCCGGATGGCATCCGGGCCACGTTCAACAAGGAGTTTTCCATGTTCCAGATCAGCAACCTCGCCTCCGGCTACGGCCAGAGCCAGATCCTCCATGACCTCAACCTCAACGTGGCCAAGCGCGAAATCGTTGCGGTGATGGGCCGCAACGGCATGGGCAAGACCACCCTGTTCAAGAGCCTGATGGGCGTGTTGCCGCAGTGGGGCGGGCAGATCAGCGTGGACGGCTGCGACATCTCCAAACTGGAAACCCACCAGCGGGTCGAGAGCGGTATCGCCTACGTGCCCCAGGGGCGGATGATCTTCCCCAGCATGAGCGTGCTGGAGAACATCCAGACCGGCCTGCCGGCGTCGGCCAAGGGCAAGGTGCCAGACGATTTGTATGCGCTGTTCCCGGTGCTGCAGGAGATGCGCCACCGCAAGGGCGGCAACCTTTCTGGCGGTCAGCAACAGCAACTGGCCATCGCCCGCGCGCTGGCGACCAACCCCAAGGTGCTGCTGCTGGATGAGCCAACCGAGGGCATTCAGCCGTCGATCATCAAGGACATCGCCCGTACCCTGAAGGAGATCCGCAACCTGCGCGATCTGACCATCGTGGTGTCCGAGCAGGTGCTGTCGTTCACCCTGGAAATCGCCGACCGCTTTCTGGTGATCGAGAAGGGCAAGTTCGTGGTCGAGGAGAGCCGCGACAAGGTCGACGAGGCGACCATCAGCCGCTATTTATCGGTGTAATTGCGCAGGTTTTCCGTTTTGCGGCTGGCGTGTTCTCCATGCGCTGGCCGCTTTTTCGCGTCCGCGAAAAAATCCTGCGGGCCTTATGAATGCTGATGCAGGGCATACGTCATCCGACGTATTTGCCGATTTCCTCGCGCGTTGAAGACTAGCTCCGTACCCCGGCGCTGTGGCGCCAAGTCCCCCCTCAATGGTCCCAGGAGCTTTGTCATGACCGAAACGCTGATCAAGGTCGACCTCAACCAGCCCGCCACCGAAAACGAGCAGATCCATAACCGCTGGCACCCGGATATTCCGATGGCCTGCTGGGTCAAACCGGGTGACGATTTTATCCTCGAAACCTACGACTGGACCGCCGGCGCGATCAAGAACAACGACGACGCCAGCGATGTGCGCGACGTGGATCTGTCCACCGTGCATTACCTCTCAGGCCCGGTGGGCGTACACGGCGCCGAGCCGGGCGATCTGCTGGTGGTCGACCTGCTCGATATCGGCGCCATGGCCGACTCGCAGTGGGGTTTCAACGGCTTCTTCTCGCGGCAGAACGGCGGTGGTTTTCTCACCGACCACTTCCCCATGGCGCAGAAGGCCATCTGGGATTTCAAGGGCATGTTTACCAGCAGCCGGCACATTCCGGGGGTGAACTTCGCCGGGCTGATCCACCCCGGTCTGATTGGCTGCCTGCCGGACCACAAGATGCTCGCCGACTGGAACAAGCGCGAGCAGGAACTGATCGATACCGATCCTAACCGCGTGCCGGCCTTGGCCAACCCGCCGATGGCGCCCACCGCACACATGGGCAAGATGAAGGGCGAGGCCCGCGATCTGGCCGCCCTGACCGGCGCACGTACCGTGCCGCCCCGTGAGCACGGCGGTAACTGCGACATCAAGGACCTGTCGCGTGGCTCGAAGATCTTCTTCCCGGTCTATGTCAACGGTGCCGGGCTGTCGGTGGGCGACCTGCACTTCAGCCAGGGCGATGGCGAGATCACCTTCTGCGGCGCCATCGAGATGGCCGGCTGGGTGCATATGAAAGTCGAGCTGATCAAGGGCGGCATGGCCAAGTACGGGATCAAGAACCCGGTGTTCAAGCCCAGCCCGATCACTCCGAACTACAAGAACTACCTGATCTTCGAAGGCATCTCGGTGGACGAGGCCGGCAAGCAGCATTCTCTGGACGTCAGTATCGCCTACAAGCAGGCCTGCCTGAATGCCATCAACTACCTGACCAAGTTCGGCTATTCGCCGGCCCAGGGCTATGCGCTGCTCGGTTCGGCACCGGTGCAGGGGCATATCAGCGGTATCGTCGACGTGCCCAACGCCTGCGCCACTTTGTGGCTGCCGACGGAGATCTTCGAGTTCGATATCAACCCCAACGCCAACGGCCCGACCAAGTTCCTCGATGGCAGCATCGACCTGCCCATCGCCCCGGACAAGTAATCCAGCGCCCCCCTCTGGCATTAACGGGAGACGACTGCATGGATGCAGGAGGTAGGGCGACGCAGGATGCCCAAGCCGAGGGGTGGTTGCTTAGCCACGATGAGGAGGAACGACGCGATGCCAATCTACGAATACGACTGCGCCGATTGCGGCGATTTCACCCAGTTGCGGCCGATGGCCGAGCGTGACCAGCCCTGCAGCTGCCCCTGGTGTGGCGGGGTCAGCGCGCGGGTGATTCTCAGCGCGCCGAGCCTGGCTATCATGGCCGGCAGCCAGCGTCGCGCCATTGCCGCCAACGAACGCAGCGCCCATGCGCCGCAAACGGTTGAGGAATATGCGCAGAGCCGCAAGCACCCAAAAGGCTGCGGTTGCTGCACACCGAATAAGCCCTTGGCGCCAACCAAGGCCAATCCCCATGCGCTGAAAACCAAACCCAGCGCGCGGCCGTGGATGATCAGTCACTGAGGCTGTTGCTCAGGCAGGCGCCCAGCCAAACAACGCGGCGGCGTTGCGGCTGCTGGCGCTGGCCAGCTCCTCGGCGCTGATGCCGCGTAGTTCGGCCAAAGCTATGCAGATGTCCGGCAGGTATTGCGGGCTGTTGCGCTGGTTGGGGTGCATGGCGGGGGCCATGTCGGGTGAGTCGGTTTCCAGCACGATGGCTTCCAGCGGCAGTTGCGCCACCACTTTGCGCAGGCGCAGTGCCTGCGGCCAGGTCGGCGCGCCGCCGAGGCCGAGTTTGAAACCGAGCTTGAGGTACTCGCGGGCTTCTTCGTAACTGCCGGCGAAGGCATGGATGATCCCGCCGCGTTTGGGTTTGTAGCGCTTGAGCGTGGCGATGGTCGCGGCATGGGCGCGGCGCACATGCAGCAGGGCGGGCAGTTCGAATTCGTTGGCCAGTTTGAGCTGCGCCTCGAACAGCTGTTGCTGCTGCGCGCGGTCCAGCTGTTCGAGAAAATAGTCCAGGCCGAACTCGCCCACGGCGCAGAGCTTGGGGTGGCCAGCCAGGCGCTGCAGCCAGTCGCGCAGCTCGCCCAGGTGCTCGGGGCGGTGTTCAGCCAGGTAAACCGGGTGCAGGCCGCAGGCGGCGTACAGGCGGTCTTCGCTCTGCACCAGATCCCAGACACGCTGCCAGTTGGCCTGGTGCACACCCAGCACCACCAGCTTCTCCACCCCTTGCTCGCGGCTGCTGCTCAGCACTGCGGCGCGATCGGCGTCAAAGTCGGGAAAGTCCAGATGGGTGTGGGTATCGATCAGGTGCATGGGCTAGGTTTATCTGTAAAAGGACGTTGTGCAGGGAGCAGGGTAGCTTATGGATAGGCTGTTGCGGGAGCGCGCCAGAGTGCTGCGGCAAGAAATGACGGAGGCGGAGCGTTGTCTGTGGCAGCAACTGCGGGCACATCGTTTTATGGGGTTGAAGTTCAGGCGGCAAAAGCCCTTGGGTCGTTACATCGTGGACTTCGCCTGTCTGGAGGTAGGGCTGATCATTGAGCTGGATGGTGGTCAGCATACTGAGCAGGTCGCTTATGACCAGCAGCGTGATTTATGGCTACAAGAGCAGGGGCTTACCGTGCTGCGTTTTTGGAATCATGAAGCGTTGCAGCAAACGGAGGCTGTGCTTGAACGCGTTCGATTATGGATAGACCAAGAGCGGCCCTCTCCCCCAACCCCTCTCCCGCAAGCGGGCGAGGGGAGTTAATCGCGTAGCTTGTTGGATTGGTGGTTTAGCCAGGCTGAGAGTTGATCACGGATTGGTGGCTTACCACATTCAGCCCCCTCTCCCGCTGGCGGGAGAGGGCTGGGGAGAGGGTGGTGCGCCTTAGTGATGCTCGCGCGTCGCGCGGAATTTCACGTCCGGCCAGCGTTCTTCCATCAGCGCCAGGTTGACCCGGGTCGGGGCCAGGTAGGTGAGGTGGCCGCCGCCGTCCAGCGCCAGGTTTTCCACCGCCTTGTTGGAGAATTCCTCAAGCTTCTTCTTGTCCGCGCAGTCGATCCAGCGCGCCGACCACACGGTGATCGGCTCGTAGGCGCACTCGACCTTGTATTCCTCCTTCAGGCGGCTGGCGACCACATCGAACTGCAGCACGCCGACCGCACCGAGGATGATGTCGTTGCTGCGCTCGGGGAAGAACACCTGGGTCGCGCCTTCCTCGGCCAGCTGTTGCAGGCCCTGGCGCAGCTGTTTGGATTTCAGCGGGTCTTTCAGGCGCACGCGGCGGAACAGTTCCGGGGCGAAGTGCGGAATACCGGTAAAGCCCAGTGCTTCGCCTTCGGTAAAGGTATCGCCGATCTGGATGGTGCCGTGGTTATGCAGGCCGATGATGTCGCCGGCGTAGGCCTCGACCAGCATCTCGCGCTCGCTGGAGAAGAAGGTCAGGGCGTCGCCGATGCGCACATCCTTGCCGGTGCGCACATGACGTATCTTCATGCCCTGGCTGTATTTGCCCGAGCAGATGCGCATAAAGGCGATGCGGTCGCGGTGCTTGGGATCCATATTCGCCTGGATCTTGAACACGAAGCCGCTGAACTTTTCTTCCACCGGCTGCACGGTGCGTTCATTGGCGACGCGCGCCAGCGGCTTGGGTGCCCAATCGACCACGGCATCCAGTACATGGTCGACGCCGAAGTTGCCCAGGGCGGTGCCGAAGAACACCGGGGTCAGTTGGCCGCTCATAAATTCGTCCTGATCGAATTCATGGCAGGCGCCCTGCACCAGCTCCAGCTGCTCGATAAAGCGCTCGTACTCGTCACCCAGGTGGGCGCGGGCCTCGTCGGAGTCGAGTTTCTCGATGATCTTGGTTTCGGTGCGCTCATGGCCGTGGCCCGGGGTGTAGACGATGATGTAGTCGTCAGCCAGGTGATACACACCTTTGAAGTCGCGGTAGCAGCCGATCGGCCAGGTGATAGGCGCGGCCTTGATCTTCAGTACCGCTTCGATCTCGTCGAGCAGCTCGATCGGGTCGCGGATATCGCGGTCGAGTTTGTTGACGAAGCTGACAATCGGCGTGTCGCGCAGCCGGCATACATCCATCAGGGCGATGGTGCGTGGCTCAACGCCCTTACCACCGTCGAGCACCATCAGCGCGCTGTCCACGGCAGTCAGGGTGCGGTAGGTGTCTTCCGAGAAGTCCTCGTGGCCGGGGGTGTCGAGCAGGTTGATCATATGCTCGCGGTAGGGGAACTGCATCACCGAGGTGGTGATGGAGATGCCGCGCTGCTTCTCCATTTCCATCCAGTCGCTGGTGGCGTGGCGGTCGGATTTACGCGACTTCACCGTACCGGCCACGGCGATTGCCTTGCCCATCAGCAGCAGCTTCTCGGTAATGGTGGTCTTACCGGCGTCTGGGTGGGAAATGATGGCGAATGTACGGCGTTTGCCGACTTCGGTGGCCTGGATGGTCATTGTGCGGGAACCCGTCGACTGAATAGTCGGTCTGTCAAAAAAGGCGGCGATTATAACGGTAAACGCCGGTTCGCGCGGCGACCTGTAGTCAGAGGGCAAAACCACAGGTTTTTCGCGCTTTGTGCAGCATTCCTGACGTTTTGTTTTGAATATAAAACGATCAATCATCAAGGCGACAAAGGGGGTTAAAAGCACGGCATTTTTTGATTGATCTCAGCCCCCCCATGGCCCTAAAGTTCGCGCCCGAACGTCCATGCTGGCAACGATCCATCCGGCTCAAGTACTGACGACGAGAGGCCCGCAGGGTTCTCGGCGACATGCCTTGGGAAGTAGGCGAACCAAAGTGGGGAAACTGATCAGGCGTTCTACCTGTGCGGACTAGCCGCCAGGTCTCCCTCAATGATGGGCAACGGCCTGCGTGCGCAGCGTTTGCCTGACTAAAATTGTGTTAACTGGTTCAGCCAACTGGAGTCCCCAGCATGTCGATCAAGATCGAAGACTATTACGCACCCGCCACGTTCCAGCGCATGAAGGCGTTTGCCGACACCCAGGAAACCCCGTTCGTGGTGATCGATACCGCGATCATCAGCCAGGCTTACGATGACCTGCGCGCCGGCTTCGAATTCGCCAAGGTGTATTACGCAGTCAAGGCCAACCCGGCGGTCGAGATTATCGACCTGCTCAAGGAAAAAGGCTCCAGCTTCGACATCGCCTCGATCTATGAGCTGGACAAGGTCATGGGCCGTGGCGTCAGCCCGGACCGCATCAGCTACGGCAACACCATCAAGAAATCCAAGGACATCCGCTACTTCTATGAGAAGGGCGTACGCCTGTTTGCCACCGACTCGGAAGCCGACCTGCGCAATATCGCCAAGGCTGCGCCGGGTGCGAAAGTCTATGTGCGCATCCTCACCGAAGGCTCGACCACGGCCGATTGGCCGCTGTCGCGCAAGTTCGGCTGCCAGACCGACATGGCCATGGACCTGCTGATCCTCGCCCGTGACCTGGGCCTGGTGCCTTACGGCCTGTCCTTCCATGTCGGCTCGCAGCAGCGCGACATCTCGGTGTGGGACGCCGCGATTGCCAAGGTCAAGGTGATTTTCGAGCGCCTGAAAGAAGAAGACGGCATCGAGCTCAAGCTGATCAACATGGGCGGCGGCTTCCCGGCCAACTACATCACCCGTACCAACAGCCTGGAAACCTATGCCGAGGAAATCATCCGCTTCCTCAAGGAAGACTTCGGCGACGACCTGCCGGAAATCATCCTCGAGCCGGGCCGTTCCTTGATCGCCAACGCCGGCATCCTGGTCAGCGAAGTGGTGCTGGTGGCGCGCAAGTCGCGTACCGCGGTGGAGCGCTGGGTGTATGTCGATGTGGGCATGTTCAGCGGCCTGATCGAAACCATGGGCGAGGCGATCAAGTTCCCCCTCTACACCGAGAAGAAGGGCGAGATGGAGGAGGTGGTGATCGCCGGGCCGACCTGCGACAGCGCCGACATCATGTACGAGAACTACAAGTACGGCCTGCCGCTCAACCTGGCCATTGGTGATCGCGTCTACTGGCTGTCCACCGGTGCCTACACCACCAGCTACAGCGCGGTGGAATTCAACGGCTTCCCGCCGCTGAAGTCGTTCTACCTGTAAGCAGCTGTCGATCCCGCCACGGCGGTAATGCCGCTCACTTGCGCCAAGTGAGCGGCATTTTTTTGCGCGTCTAAATTCAGCTCGGCGGGCTCTGGTGCCTGTGCCGCGGCAGAGACTATTACCGCAGCCTTGCCGTTCTAAGGTGTCTCCAGGGGGCGGTGGCGCATCGGTGGCAGATGCCAGTGAGGAATCACTGGAGTAATAGGGCATCATTTGGAAATTTTAATGCAAATGATTCTTAATTTATGTATCTTGCCGGCCCCTTGATTTCCACACCTAGCCCGCAAGGAGTCTGTCCTGTGTTCTGTCGCTCCCGCCTCCATCTCTCTATTGCATGGGCTTGCCTGGCCATGCCTGGCCTGCCGACCCTGGCCCAACAAGCTGTAGAGCTGGACGCTCTGACCATCAGTGCCACCCGCGCAAGGAGCGAAGCGGGCAAGACGCCGCAGAAGATCACAGTGATCAGTCGCGAGCAGATCGAGCAGCAGCTGGCGATCACCTCCGATCATGGCCAGGTGCTGAGCAACCTGATTCCGTCCTACTCGCCGAGCCGGCAGAAGATGACCAGCTCCGGCGAGACCTTTCGCGGCCGTGCGGCCCTGGTGCTGATCGATGGCGTGCCGCAATCCACGCCGCTGCGCGACAGCGCCCGCGATGGCTACACCATCGATCTGGCGATGGTCGAGCGTATCGAGGTGATCCATGGCGCCAGCGCCGAGCACGGCCTGGGCGCCACCGGCGGGATCATCAACTATGTGACGCGTCGCCCCGCGGGCGGCACCTTCAAGCAGCACGCCGGGATCAGCCTGAATGGCGCGACCGACTATGAAGCCGAAGGCCTGGGCTACAAGCTGGATTACCGCGTCGAAGGCAACCAGGGCAGCTGGGATTACCTGGCCGCGTTCAGCTGGCAGACCCGTGGCATGTTCTACGACGCCGACGGCGAGCTGATCGGCGTCGACGACACCCAGGGCGACATCATGGATTCGACCAGCAACGACCTGTTGCTCAAACTGGGCTATTGGTTCGACAGCGAGCAGAACCTCGAACTGATGGTTAACCGCTTCCAGATCGAGGGTGAGCACGACTACGTCAATGTGCCGGGCGACCGCGCCAGCGGCACCCCGGCCACTTCGCGCAAGGGCCAGCCCCTGGGCGAGGCGCCGCAGAACGAGGTGCTGGCGACCAGCCTGAACTACAAGCACGACGACCTGTTCGGCAATCGTCTGTCCGCGCAGCTGTACAGCCAGCGCTTTCGTGCGCGCTTCGGCGGCGGCAGCCACGGCACCTTCCAGGATGCGTCCATTGCCCCGGTCGGCACCCTGTTCGACCAGTCGCAGAACGAGTCGGACAAGTACGGTGGCAAGTTCAG
Source organism: Pseudomonas sp. (assembly GCF_049301935.1). Classification (GTDB taxonomy): domain Bacteria; phylum Pseudomonadota; class Gammaproteobacteria; order Pseudomonadales; family Pseudomonadaceae; genus Aquipseudomonas. Next base: position 17,101 of record NZ_JBAQLP010000004.1, read on the forward strand.
CATCGGCCGTGAGGACATGTTCGACGGCTTGCTGGGGCTCACCGGTGGCTTCGACGTGCTGCAGGACACCACCAGCCAGATGCTGATCGAAACCGGTCGCGAATGGGTGCCGGAAACCCGTTTTCGCAACTTCGCGCCCTTCCTCCAGGCCGAAATCCAGGCTACCGAGCGGCTGACCCTGCACACCGGGGTGCGCCACGAATTCGCCCGACTGGACATCGACGATTTCCGCACCCTCGCCTCGACCAGCAAACCCGCCGGCGGTGTGAGCGTCGAAGGCGGCAGCCCGACGTTCGAGGAAACCCTGTTCAACGCCGGCCTGGTGTTCCAGGCCACCGACTGGGCGCAGGTGTTCGCCAACTACTCCGAGGGCTTCGGCATGCCGGACGTCGGCCGGGTGCTGCGTGGCATCGGCCAGCCGGGCCTGAGCGTCGACAGTTTCCTCGACCTGCAGCCGATCGTCACCGACAACCGCGAGATCGGCCTGCGCTTCAACCATGGCCCCTTCGATGCCGAAGTCAGCTACTTCGAGTCGGACGCCGAGCTGGGTTCGCGCCTGCAGAACGTCGGCGGCTTCTATCAGGTACGCCGCGAGCGCACCGAGATCGACGGCATCGAGGCGACTGCCGGCTGGCAGGTCAATCCGGTTCACCGCTTGCAGGCGACCTATGCCCAGGTCAACGGTCGCTCGGATACCGATGGCGACGGCAAGGTCGATACCGATCTGGACGGCGCCAACATCTCCCCGGATCGCTACGGTCTGAGCTGGCAGGCCAACTGGACCGATAAGCTGAACAGCCGTGTGCAGGCCAACCATTACGCCAGCCGCAGCTTCGACGACGCGGCGCTGGATTTCGACGGCTACAGCCTGGTCGACGCCTCGCTCGGCTACCGCCTGCCGGTGGGCGAGGCGAGCCTGGGCATCGAGAACTTGCTGAACAAGGACTACCTGACGTACTACGCCCAGGCCGCCAGCAAGCGTGACGACCAGATGTTCAAAGGGCGCGGGCGGACCTTCACTCTGGGTTATCAAGTCAGCTTCTGATAAGTAAGGCCTGTCGCCCGTCTATGGGTGGTCCGCGTCGGACCACCCTGCGGAACTGAAAAAATGTCGAAAAAAATTCTCTTCCAATTGCATTGGTTACTCGGCATCAGCGCCGGTCTGGTGCTGGCGCTGATGGGCCTGACCGGCGCGGCCTATTCGTTCCAGGACGAGCTGCTGCGTGCGCTCAATCCCGAGGTGTTGAGGGTCGAGGTGCGTGACGGCGGCGTATTGCCGGCGGATGTGCTGTTGCCGACGCTCGAGGCGGCCGGGCATCACAGGGTGATGCGTTTGAACGTTGAGGCGGCTACCAATGTGCCTGGACGAGTGATTTTCGCCCCGCCGCCGGGCGAGCTGCGTGGGGCGTCGCGGTATTTCGACCCCTATAGCGGCGAGCTGCTTGGCGAACCCCGCGGGCAAGGCTTTTTCGACCTGATGCTGAATCTGCACCGCTTTCTCGCCATGGGCGAGTACGGCAAGCAGATCACCGCCGCCAGCACCCTGGCGTTGATCTTTTTCTGCCTGTCCGGGCTCTATTTACGTTGGCCGCGCCAGGCCTGGAACTGGCGCGCCTGGCTAAGCCTGGACTGGGCCAAGCGCGGTCGCGCGTTCAACTGGGACTTGCATGCGGTGGCCGGCACCTGGTGCCTGGCGTTCTACCTGTGCGCGGCTCTGACCGGGCTGTATTGGTCCTACGACTGGTATCGCGAAGGCCTGACTTCTCTGCTCAGCAGCGAGCCGGCCGAGCAGCAGCGCAAGCGTGGCGGTCAGTCCGTGCCCGGCGCAGTGCCGACGTTGAACTATGCAGCGCTCTGGGGCGGGCTGCAACAAGCCGCCGGGCCGCACATGACTGGCTATAGCTTGCGCTTGCCTGCCGTCGCCGGGCAGCCGGCCACGGTGTACTACCTACGCGACGATGCCCCTCATGAACGTGCCTTCAACCAACTCAGCCTGGATCCGCAAAGCGGCGCGCCGAGCCAGCATCGGCGCTATCGCGAGCAGGCGTTTGGCGACCAACTGCTGACCAGCGTGTATGCCCTGCATGTGGGCAGCTATTTCGGCCTGACCGGACGCATCCTGATGATGCTTGCCAGCCTGGCAATGCCGCTGTTCGCCATTACCGGCTGGCTGCTCTACCTCGATCGGCGGCGCAAGAAGCGCGCGATGCTGAAAGCCCGTGGTGCCTTGCCGCCGAGCGCAGGACAGGCTGCTGACTGGCTGATCGGCTTTGCCAGCCAGAGCGGCTTCGCCGAGCAACTGGCCTGGCAAACCGCTGGGCAATTGCAGGCGGCTGGCCTGGCCGTCAGCGTGCAGCCCTTGGCCAAACTCAACGAACAGATGCTTTGCCAGGCGCACAACGCGCTGTTTGTGCTCAGTACCTTTGGCGATGGCGAGGCGCCGGACAGTGCGCGTGGCTTTGAGCGCAAGCTGCTTGGCCAGGCGCTCGGTCTTGAGCACTTGCGCTATGCCATGCTCGCCTTGGGCGACCGCCAATATCAGCACTTCTGCGGCTTTGCTCTGCGGGTGCAAGGTTGGTTGGCGCGGCAGGGCGCGCGCAGTCTGTTTGAGGCGGTGCAGGTGGACGCCGCAGATAAGTCGGCGCTGGCCCGCTGGCAGCGTCAGCTCGGTGAACTGACCGGTGCCCAGCCGCTGCATCAGGGTGAAATGCCACCCAGCCTGTGGACGCTGTCGCACCGCGAGCTGCTCAACCCTGGCAGTCAGGGCGCACCGACCTACCTGCTGAGGCTGCGTGCCGAGCAGCCTGCCGACTGGAGTGCCGGCGATATTCTCCAAGTAACGCCGCGCCACAGCGACGCCACCGTGCAGGCCTGGTTGCAGGCGCATGCGCTGGACGGCAGCCAAGCGGTCAGCCTCGACGGTCTGACCCAGTCGCTGCAGCAGGCGCTGCGCGATAAACAGTTGCCCGAGCAGTTCAGTCATCTGGTCGGCTTGCACGCCCAGGCCTTGCTGGACGCGCTGGTGCCCTTGGCCGCGCGTGAATACTCCATTGCCTCCTTGCCCAGCGACGGTGAGCTGGAGCTGATCGTGCGCCAGGAGCGGCATGCCGACGGCTCGCTGGGCCTCGGCTCCGGCTGGTTGACGCAGGGCGCGGCATTGCACGCTCAGCTGCTGGCGCGGGTACGGCGCAATAGCGCCTTCCACGCGCCGGACGATGACCGGCCAGTGATTCTGATCGGCAATGGCACCGGCCTGGCCGGGCTGCGCAGCCTGCTCAAGGCGCGGATCATCGCCGGGCATCGGCAAAACTGGCTGCTGTTCGGCGAGCGCAATGCGGCGCATGACTTCTACTGCCAGGCCGAGCTACAGGGCTGGCTGGCCACCGCTGAGCTGGCGCGCCTGGACCTGGCCTTCTCGCGCGATCAGGCCGCCAAGGTCTACGTGCAGGATCGCCTGCGTGAGGCCGCCGAGCCGCTGCGTGAGTGGCTGGCCGAGGGCGCCGCAATCTACGTCTGCGGCAGCCTCGAGGGTATGGCCGCCGGGGTTGATCAGGTGCTGCACGAGCTGCTGGGCGAAGCCGCAGTCAACACGCTGCGCGAAGAGGGCCGTTATCGCCGCGACGTGTATTGAGCTGGCCCAGGCTTCCCGCCACGGCAATGCACCACTAAGCTGATGGGCATGAAAACAATCCTGCTGAACTGCGACATGGGTGAAAGCTTCGGCGTGTGGCGCATGGGCGATGACGTGCATGCCATGCCGCTGATCGATCAGGCCAACCTGGCCTGCGGCTTTCATGCCTCCGATCCCTTGACCATGCAGCGCACCGTCGCCCTGGCGGTGCAGCATGGGGTGAGCATTGGTGCGCACCCGGCCTATCCGGATTTGCTCGGCTTCGGTCGTCGGCATATCGCCTGCTCGCCCGAAGAAGTGACCGCGCTGGTGCTGTATCAGCTCGGCGCGCTGGATGCCTTCTGCCACGCGGCCGGCACCCGGTTGGCCTACGTCAAACCGCATGGCGCGCTGTACAACGATCTGGTGCGTGACGATGCGCTGTTCAACGCGGTGCTGGAGGCCTGCGCCAGTTACCGCAAGGGCTTGCCGCTGATGGTGCTGGCGCTGGCCGATAACAGCCGTGAGCTGCAGCTGGCCGATGTCGCCGATGTGCCGCTGATGTTCGAGGCCTTTGCCGATCGTGCCTACCTGGCCGATGGGCAACTGGCACCACGGCGCTTGAGCGGCGCGGTGCACCATCAGCCGGAACTCATCCTCAAGCAGGCCCTGGCGATAGCCCAAGGCGAGCCGTTTGCCGATATCGACGGCAAGCTGCTGCAGCTGCGTGCCGACAGCCTCTGCGTGCATGGCGACAACGCCGACTCTCTGGCCGTGCTGCGGCGTTTACGGGCCAGCCTGGACGCCCTATGATCCGCCTCGAACCGGCCGGTGCCGAAGCGCTGCTGCTGGTGCTGGCCGAGCAGCCAGATGCGCAGCTGCCGCAGCGGATCGCCCTGCTGACCGAGCGCATCCGTGGTGAGCTGGGCGAGGTGCTAACCGATCTGGTGCCGGGTTGGACCAGCCTGCTGTTGCACTACGACCTGCTGCACACCGATCACCTTGAGCTGGCTGAGCGGCTCAAGCCGCTGCTGGAGCGCTGGCTGGCCGAACCCTGTGTCGCGCAGGCCGGGCGGCTGCATGAAATCCCCATTTGGTATCACGGTGAAGACCTCGCCGAGGTCGCCCAGCTGTGTCAGCTGAGCAGCGCTCAGGTGATCGAACTGCATGCCGCGAGCGAGTACCGTGTCGGCGCGATTGGCTTTGCCCCAGGCTTTGCCTACCTCGGCGAGCTGGACGCGCGCCTGGCCTTGCCGCGCCGCGCCACTCCGCGTATTGCCGTACCGGCCGGTAGCCTGGCGATTGCCGAGCGGCAGACGGCGATTTACCCGCACTGCTCGCCCGGCGGCTGGCACCTGATCGGCCGTTGCCCCTGGTTATTGTTCGATGCCGCGCAAACGCCGCCATGCCCGCTGGCGCTGGGCGATAGAGTGCGTTTTCGCAGTGTCGATGAGCGCGATTTTATCCACGAAGGCGGTCAGTTATGAGTGGCCTGCGGGTACTCAAGCCGGGACCGCAAAGCCTGCTGCAGGATGGCGGACGGCGGGGCTGGCAACACCTCGGCGTGTCGCCCGCCGGGCCGCTCGACTGGCATGGCGCGGCCTGGGCCAATCATCTGCTGAACAATCCCTGGGGCACGCCGCTGCTGGAAATCGCCCTGGGCGGTGTCGAGTTGCTGGCCGAGGTCGACACCTGGGTGGCGGTCTGTGGCGCCCAGGTGCCGCTGAGCCTGGATGATCAGCCGCAGCCATTGTGGACACGCTTGCCGCTGCGCCAAGGCCAGCTGTTGCGCCTGGGCTTTGCTCGCAGCGGTCAGCGCGCCTATCTGGCCGTGGCCGGCGGTTTTATTGCGGCTCCGCTGCTGGGCAGCGTCAGTGTGCAGCTGCGTGAAGGCCTGGGGCAGGCGCTGCAGGTGGGGGATCTGCTGGCTTGTCGATCAGCGCATTTCACCCGCAGCGCTAGCGTGCCCTGGCCCTATGTGCCGGATTACCGCTGCAAGCCCCTGCTGCGGGTGATTACTGGCGGCGATGCGGCGAGTTTCGAGGAAGACCAGTTGCAGGGTTTTTTCGCCCAGACCTGGCAGCTCAGCCCGCACTCCGACCGCATGGGTGCGCGGCTGCTCGGCGAGGCCCTGCAACCGCCTGTGCGGCAATGGTCAGTGGGGGTTGGCCGGGGGGCGATTCAGGTGCCGCCAGATGGTCAGCCGATCATCCTGCAGGCCGACCACCAGAGCATGGGCGGTTACCCGCTGCTCGGCTGGCTGCACCCGCTCGATCAGGGCCGCCTGGCGCAATGCCCGGCGCACCATCCGCTGCGCTTCACGCCGGTCAGCATCGGCGACGCGCAGGCTGAGCTGCGCGAGTTTTACCGCTTCTTTCGTCGTTAAAGCGTTTTGGCCATACGGCTGGCCAGCAACGCCCAGGCAAATAGCCCCAGGCAGATGATCAGCATCGGCCAGCCGCGCCAGTACAGGTAAGGCGTGAGCCCCTGCATCGGTTGCACCTGGCCGTAGAGCACCGCCTGTTCGAACTGCGGCAACTGCTCGGTGATCTGGCCTTGCGGGTCGATCAGCGCGGTGACGCCGTTGTTGGTTGCGCGGATCATCCAGCGGCCGGCTTCCAGGGCGCGCATCTGCGCCATCTGCAGGTGCTGCAGCGGGCCGATGGAGCGGCCAAACCAGGTGTCGTTGCTGATGGTCAGCAGCAGGTCGCTCTGCGCCGCCAGGCCGGCGGAAAACTCCGGGTAGACCACTTCGTAGCAGATAAACGCGGCAATCGCATGGCCCTTGGCCTGCAACAGGCTCTGCTCGGCGGAGCCACGGGCAAAGTCCGACATCGGCAGGTCGAAGAAGGCGATCAGCCCGCGCAGCACCTCCTGCAGCGGCACGTATTCACCGAAGGGCACCAGCTTCTGCTTGAGGTAATCGCCGCTGCCCTGGCCAACTACGCTGATGCCGTTGTAGTAGCGCTGCTCGCCGCGCTCGTTGCTTTGGCGAATCGGCACGCCGGTAATCAGCGCGGCATTTCGCTCATTGGCGAAGCGATTGAGCATGCCCAGGTAGCCCTGGGCACGGTCCTTGAGCACCGGGATGGCGGTTTCCGGCCAGATGATCAGGTCGGTCGGCTTAGCGCTGAAGGTCATGTCGCGGTACAGCGCGAGCTGCGCGTTAAGCTGCTCGGGGTCCCACTTCAGGTTCTGTTCGATATTGCCCTGCATGGCCGACACGCTCAGCGGTGCGCCCAGCGGCTGGGTCCAGGCGTGGCCCTTGAGCGCGAGGCCGGCGATCCACGGGGCGATTAACAGCACCACGCCGATGGCGAGAAACGCCTTGCGCGTGCGCAGTTGCGCCAGATTCACCAGCAGCGCGGCGCTCAGCGCCAACGCAAAAGACAGCAGCCACACGCCACCCAGCGGGGCCAGCCCGGCCAGTGGGCCATTCAGCTGGCTGTAACCGGCATACAGCCAGGGGAAACCGGTGAGCAGCCAGCTGCGCAAGGCTTCCTGCGCCAGCCACAGGGCGGCGAAGGCCAGGGCGTCGGCCAGCGGCGCTTCGACCCGGCGCAGCCAGCGCGTCCAGACCCAGGCGCTGAGGGCGAACAGTAGACCGAGGCCACCGACAAACAGTAGGGTCAGAAAGACCGCCAGGGGCGGCGAGGCCGCGCCGTAATCGTGGATGCTCACGTACACCCAGCTGGTGCCGGCGGCGAACAGGCCAAAGCCATAACTCCAGCCACGCAACAGCGCCTGGCGCGGCGTGAGGTCACGCAGGCCGAGGTAGAACAGGGCGATGGAGAGGATGGCCAGCGGCCACAGGTCATAAGGCGCCAGCGCCAGGGGCGTGATAGCGCCAGCGAGCAGGGCGATCAGGTTACCGGGCCAGCCAGGTCGAGTTATCCAGTGCATTGCATGCAAGTCCTTGGATTGAGGTGGCGCAAGGGTAAAGCGGGAGGGCAGACGGGGGAAGTGTTGCGAACCGGCCACCGTTTCAGGTGGCCAGCGGATGTCAGTTACTTACCGGGCTTAGGCGCAGCAGATGGATGCGGCGGCTGTCGGCGTTGAGGACGCGGAAGCGGAATTCGCCGATCTGGGTGACTTCGTTGCGCTTGGGCAGGTGGCCGAAGGCGCTCATCACCAGGCCGCCGACGGTGTCGAACTCGTCATCGGAGAATTCGGTGTCGAAGGCTTCGTTGAAGCTTTCAATGGGCGTCAGCGCCTTGACCAGGAAATCGCCGGAGGGCAGCGGTTTGACGTAGCTGTCTTCTTCCACATCGTGTTCGTCTTCGATATCACCAACGATCTGCTCCAGCACGTCCTCGATGGTCACCAGGCCGGCAACGCCGCCGTACTCATCGATCACCACGGCCATGTGGTTGTGGTTGGCGCGAAACTCGCGCAGCAGCACGTTAAGGCGCTTGGACTCGGGCACGAAGGTGGCCGGGCGTAGCAGGTCCTTGATGTTGAAGTTGGGCTGTTCGCCCGAGAGGATCAACGGCAGCAGGTCCTTGGCCAGGAGGATGCCGACCACATCGTCGAGGCTCTCGCCCACCACGGGATAGCGCGAGTGCGCGGCTTCGATGATCGAGGGCAGGAATTCCTTGGGCGTCTGGTTGGCCTTGATGCTCATCATCTGCGAGCGCGGCACCATAATGTCGCGAACCTGCAGGTCGGCGACCTGAATTGCACCTTCAACGATGGCCAGTGCTTCGCTGTCGAGCAGCTTGTTCTGATGCGCTTCGCGCAGCACTTCCAGCAATTCCTTGCGGTTTTTCGGCTCATGAGCAAAAGCCTGGGTCAGTCTGTTAAACCAGGACTTCTGCTCGTTGCTCGATCGGTCTTCGCTCATGGTGGTTACTCAGGAACCTTTTATAATTTCAGTTGGTTGTAGAGGGGCATTTATTCGTGGTCGGCGTAGGGGTCGGGATGCCCCAGTTCGGCGAGCAATTCTCGTTCCAGCGCTTCCATCTCTTCGGCTTCTTCATCCTCGATATGGTCGTAGCCGAGCAAATGCAGGCAGCCGTGGATCACTAGGTGCGCCCAATGCGCTTCGCTGGTTTTCGCTTGTTCGACGGCTTCGCGCTCAACCACCGGCACGCAGATCACCAGGTCGCCGAGCAGCGGGATATCCAGCAGCTCGTCGGGCACGTCGGCGGGGAAGGACAGTACGTTGGTGGCGTAATCCTTATGCCGCCAGGTGTGATTGAGCTCGCGGCCTTCGGCTTCATCCACTAGGCGGATGGTCAGCTCGGAGTCGGCTGTGCGCTGGCGCAGGGCGATTGCACACCAGGCGCGAAACTGCGCTTCGCTCGGCAGGCTGGCAGCGTCGCTGGCGATCTGCAGGTCAAGCTCAAGCATTGCGCTCATCCTGCTCGTCATCCAGCTTGCCGTGCATGCGGTTGTCGTAGCGCTCGTAGGCTTCGACGATGCGCTGCACCAGTGGATGGCGCACCACGTCCTTGGGCTTGAAGTGGGTAAAGCTGATGCCCGGTACGTCACGCAACACGTCGATCACGTGGGTCAGGCCGCTCTTGGTACCGCGCGGCAGGTCGACCTGGGTGATGTCACCGGTAATCACCGCGGTGGAGCCGAAGCCGATACGGGTGAGGAACATCTTCATCTGTTCCAGGGTGGTGTTCTGGCTTTCGTCGAGGATGATAAAGCTGTTGTTCAGGGTGCGGCCGCGCATATAGGCCAGCGGCGCGACTTCGATCACCTGTTTCTCGATCAGCTTGGCCACCTGCTCGAAACCGAGCATCTCGTACAGTGCGTCGTACAGCGGGCGCAGGTAGGGGTCGATCTTCTGTGACAAATCGCCAGGCAGGAAGCCGAGCTTCTCGCCGGCTTCGACCGCCGGACGCACCAGCAGGATGCGGCGAATCTGCTCGCGCTCCAGGGCATCCACCGCGCAGGCCACCGCCAGGTAGGTCTTGCCGGTACCGGCCGGGCCGATGCCGAAGTTGATGTCGTGGTCGAGAATGGCTTTGACGTAGCGCTGCTGATTGGCCCCGCGCGGACGAATCATGCCCTTGCGGGTGCGTAGGGCGACGCTGACTTCGACGCTCGGGTTGCTCATTTCCTCGATCCCGGATTCCTGCAGAAACAGGTGCACCAGATCGGGCGACAGTTCGGTGTTTTCGGCTTCGCGGTACAGCCGGCGCAGCAGCTGTTCGGCGGCGCGGGTCTGGCCAGCGGTGCCGACCAGTTCGAACTGGTTGCCGCGGTTACGCAATTCGATGGCCAGGCGCTGTTCGATCAGGCGCAGGTGCTCATCAAATTGGCCGCACAGGTTAGCGAAGCGGCGAGCCTCAAAGGGTTCAAGGATAAAACGGAGTGGTTCTATGGATGCGTTCAAGGTCGTGTGATGACTGCCAGTCGGCTGGGGTAGTGAAACGAAGAATAGCGCTAGCGGCCGCGCGGGGGAAGCTCGGGCCGCTGCGGCTTTAGTCGGTTAACAGGGTGCCGCGCAATGAGTTGGGCATGGCTTCGTCGATATACACATCGACAAACTGGCCGATCAGGCGCGGGTTGTCGCTACGGAAGTTGACCACGCGATTGCTCTCGGTGCGGCCCTGGAGCATGCCCGGGTCCTTCTTCGAGTAATCGTTGACCAGGATGCGTTGCACGGTGCCGGCCATGCGTCGGCTGTTTTCGAAGCCTTGCTGGGTGATGCGGTGCTGCAGCAGGGCCAGGCGCTGCTTTTTCAGCTCCAGCGGGGTGTCGTCGGGCAGGTCGGCCGCCGGGGTGCCGGGGCGCGCGCTGTAGACGAAGGAATAGCAGAAGTCGAAACCGACATCCTCGACCAGCTTCATGGTCTGTTCGAAGTCCTTCTCGGTTTCACCGGGGAAGCCGACGATAAAGTCCGAGCTGATCAGGATGTCCGGCACGGCGGCGCGCAGCTTGCGGATGCGCGACTTGTATTCCAGCGCGGTGTGGTTGCGCTTCATCGCCGCGAGAATCCGGTCGGAGCCCGATTGCACCGGCAGGTGCAGGTATTTCACCAGCTCGGGTATCTCGGCGTGGGCCTGGATCAGCGCGTCGGAGAATTCCAGTGGGTGGCTGGTGGTGTAGCGGATGCGGTCGATGCCGTCGATGGCCGCCACGGCATACAGCAGCTCGGCGAAGTCGGCGATCTGTCCGTTTTGGGTCGCGCCACGGTAGCCGTTGACGTTCTGCCCGAGCAGGGTGATTTCGCGCACGCCGTGTTCGGCCAGGTGGATGATTTCACCCAGCACATCGGCCATCGGCCTGCTGACTTCTTCGCCACGGGTGTAGGGCACCACGCAGAAGGTGCAGTATTTGCTGCAACCTTCCATCACCGATACGTAGGCGCTGGGGCCGTCGACGCGTGGTTCGGGCAGGCGGTCGAATTTCTCGATCTCGGGGAAGCTGATGTCGACCTGGGCGATCTTGGTGCTGCGCGCGGCGTCGATCATTTCCGGCAGGCGGTGCAGGGTCTGCGGGCCGAAGACCACGTCGACATAGGGCGCGCGGTCGCGGATCGCGGCGCCTTCCTGGCTGGCCACACAACCGCCGACGGCGATCACCATGTCCGGGTTGGCCAGTTTCAATTCGCGCCAGCGGCCCAGCTGGGAGTACACACGGTCCTGGGCCCGCTCGCGGATCGAGCAGGTATTAAGCAGGATCACGTCGGCATCTTCGGCGCGGGCGGTGACTTCCAGGGCCTGGTGTTCGCCCAGCAGATCGACCATGCGCGAGCTGTCGTACTCGTTCATCTGGCAACCGTGGGTTTCGATGTAAAGCTTCTTGGCCATGGGAATCGTCAACTGGTGGTAAAGAACCGCGCATTATAGGGGGCATGCCCATTGGTTCCTAGCGTTGTGCATCGGGTGCCATGCTATAGTTCGCGCCCTCTTTTATATCCCCGATGTGTTGTTCGCCCACCATGACCAAACGTGAAGCTCCAATCTACAAGGTGATTTTCCTCAACCAGGGCCAGGTGTTCGAAATGTACGCCAAGCAGATCTATCAAAGTGATCTGTGGGGCTTTCTGGAAGTGGAAGAGTTCGTCTTTGGCGAGCGCACGCACGTGGTCGTCGATCCGAGCGAAGAAAAGCT
>NZ_JBAQLP010000005.1:0-48684 GCF_049301935.1 Pseudomonas sp.
TGCTTAAGACCATCAAGCGCTAGAGCAAAGCGGTAATCCGTAGGATGGGTGGAGCGCAGCGATACCCATCAGGCTTTTTGTCCGGGCGACTGGCTGCGTTGAGCGCGCAATTGTCGATGGGTATCGCATTGCTCAACCCATCCTACGGGCTGGTTGCCTGTGACCCCTTAGCTGCGTTTGCTTATTACCTTGGCAAACACCAGCCAGGCCATCAGCGGATAACAAAAATAATGCAGGCCAAAGATCAGCAGCCCCATCGGGCTGGGATCATCCTGCAGCGCCATCATCGCCAATAAGCCCAGGTAGAGCAGGGCCAGGATGCCGCCGTAGAGCGCGAGCAAACGGCGGCGTTCGCCTTGCAGGGGGCGGCGCTGGTGGCGCCAGGTAAACCACAGGGCCATGCCGCTCGCCACAAGCGCAGCAACAACCAGGGTGCTGAGTACGCCGCCGAGTTTGACGAAGGTACGCAGCAGCAGGTTGAGCACGATCACCGCCAGCACACCGCCAAGGGCCAGGCGGGTCACTGCGACGCTATGCACGCTTGGCTCGCTCATCTGGCGTGCTCCTAGAGGCTGCGATTAAGGCCGAAGCGTTTTTTCAACACGCTTTCCAGCAGGCGTTTGGGCACCAGGGCGGCCAGCAGCGGCATGCTGCGGCTGCCGTTGCCCAGGCGCAGCAAGTTGGGTCGGGGCTTGCTTTGCACGGCGGCCAGCAGGTTGCGGGCGAAGTGGCTGGCGGGGGTGGGGTTGTCCTGCGAGGCGTTGGCGCGGGCGCGGATGCCCTCGCGGATTGGCCACCAGGGCGAGGCTTGGTCGATCAGCTGTTCGGCCTGCTGGCTGGCGTTGGCGCCGAAGCTGGAGGCAATCGCCCCGGGCTGTACTTCCATCACCTCGATGGCGAAGGGCGCCAGTTCCAGGCGCAGGGCGTCGGTGAGGGCATGCACGGCGGCCTTGGAGGCGCAGTAGGCGCCAGCAAACGGGGTGACCAGCACGCCGGAAACGCTGCCGATATTCACCACCAGGCCCTTGTTTTGCCGCAGCAGCGGGAACAGTGCGCGGGTCACGCCGATCAGCGCGAACACGTTGGTTTCGAATTGCTTGCGCATGGCTTCGACGCCGCCATCGAGCAGCGGGCCCATGGCACCGTAGCCGGCGTTGTTGATCAGTACGTCGAGGCCGCCAATTTCAGCTTTCAGACGCTCGGCCAGTTGGCCCAGGCCCAGGCCATCGTTGACGTCCAGTTGCACGGCGTGAAAGCCGGCGGCGCTCAGGGCGGCGAGGTCTTCGGCTTTGCGTGCAGTGGCCCAGACCTGATAACCGGCCTGCTGAAAGACCTCGGCCAGGGCGCGGCCAATGCCGCTGGAACATCCGGTGATCAGTACGCTGGGTTGGGTCATGCGGTTTTCCTTGTTGTTTTTATTGGCAGGGCATCTTAGCGACTGAAGCTGCCTTGCAGGCGCTCGGCGCGAAACTCCAGAGTACTGGCGCGGTAGCCGCTGCGCAGGGTGGGTAGCGGCAGGCAGGTTTGCCAGTCGGCACCGGGCAGCAATTCGCCGGGGCCGCTGTAGCGTGGGGTTTCATACAGGCGCTCGGCCAGGTTGATGCTGTCGCCCGGGCGGTAGGCGGCGATCTGCCAATGCAGTTCGAGTAGCGCGGCTTGGCTGCCGTTCTTCAGGTTCAGGGCCAATGGGCGATCCGCCGGGCAGCGCTCCGGTGCGTAGTTAAGGCGTAATTCGAGATGGGCCAGGTGGCGGTTTTCGCGGCTTTCCTGCCAGAGCACCCAACTGGCGATCAGCCCCAGACCGACCAGCGCGGCGAGGGAAATCGGCAGCGCCTTGCTCGGGTAGCGGATCAGCAGGATCAGCCAGCTCAGTAGCAGAATTGCGCCAATCAGCATCACTCAGGCCTCGGGCTAGGGGTGGTCGGGATGGTCACGCAGGAACACCAGACTATCAGGCCTAGAGTGCTCGGCCGAATAACGATAGCCCTGGTCGTTGAAGTCCTTGAGGCCGGCCGGATCGGTCAGGCGCTGCTTGATCACATAGCGGGCCATCAGGCCACGGGCTTTTTTCGCGTAGAAACTGATGATCTTGTACTGGCCGTTCTTCAGGTCCTTGAACTCGGTGTCGATGATCCGCGCATTCAGTGCCTTGCGTTTCACTGCGCTGAAGTATTCGTTGGACGCCAGGTTGAGCAGCACCTCGTCGCCCTGGGCGGCCAGCGCTTCATTTAGCCAGCCGCTGATGCGTTCACCCCAGAAGTCATAGAGGTTGTTGCCGCGCGGGTTAGCCAGTTTGGTGCCCATTTCCAGGCGATAGGGCTGCATCAGGTCGAGCGGGCGCAGCACGCCGTACAGGCCGGAGAGCATGCGCAGATGGGTTTGCGCGAAGTCGAAGTCGGCTTCGCTGAAATCCTCGGCGTTAAGCCCGGTGTACACATCGCCCTTGAACGCCAGCAGCGCCTGCTTGGCGTTGGATGGGTTGAACGGCCGTTCCCAGCTGCCGAAACGTGCGGCATTAAGGCCAGCGAGTTTGTCCGAGAGGTGCATTAGCTCGGCGATCTGCGCCGGAGTGAAGTCGCGCAGCTGCTGGATCAGGTCCTGGGCGTGGTCGAGGTGTTCCGGTTGGGTAAAGCGCGGGGTCGCCGGCGGCGTCTCATAATCGAGGGTCTTGGCCGGGGAAATCACCATCAACATAAGCTCTGCTCCTGAAAGTCTGTGGCGATTCTAACAGGCCGTTGAAAAACTACCTGCGTTGCCGATACGGCGTTAAAAACAGGCTCACAGCCTAAGGCTGAACGTGCTTTAGCACGGCCCCTCTGGGGTGAGCGAAGCGAATCAAATGCTCATGTACAACTCGTACACTCCGCTTGATTCGCTGCGCTCACCCTGCGGGTCAGCCGCTGGCTGTTACTTCGCGGCGCTGCGTTTCTCGCCGCTTGACCAGCCGAAGGCTGTTACTGGCGTAGCGCCTTGTCTCGGCTGCCTCGCCTGCGTTTTTTAAGGGCCTGCGCGCTGCTGGCGCTTGAGACTACCTATAAGGTCGATTGAGGCGCTTGACCCAGGGGCCGCCACGGGGTTGTAGTCTGCCCAGGTCGAATCCGCCAAGGAGCTGTTATGACCGCCTGCAATCATTCGCGCTGGGAGCCGTCCCACGATTACCGTCCGCTGGAAACCACCGCCGAACGTCAGGCCTGGCGCGTGGCTGCGCTGACCGGGGTGACCATGCTGGTAGAGATTGTCGCCGGCTATGCGTTCAACTCCATGGCCTTGCTGGCCGATGGCTGGCACATGGCCTCGCATATGCTCGCCATCGGCTTGACCGCTCTGGCGTACCTGCTGGCGCGGCGCTACGCCCATGACCCGCGCTTCGCCTTTGGCACCTGGAAGATCGAGGTGCTAGCCGGTTTCGCCAGTTCGCTGCTGCTGTTGGTGGTGGTGGCGATGCTGGCGTGCGAGTCGTTGTGGCGGCTGTGGCAGCCCCAGGTGATCGCCTTCGATATGGCGCTGTGGGTGGCGGTGGTTGGCCTGCTGGTCAACCTGGCATCCGCCTGGCTGCTGCGCGATAGCCATGATCACGGCCATGCTCATACCGATCACGATCACGATCACGATCACGATCACGATCACGATCACGCGGCAGCGCCTGCGGGCAAGGACCTGAATCGCCACGCGGCCTTTATCCATGTACTGGCCGATGCGCTGACCTCGCTGGCGGCCATCGTCGCGCTGTCGGGCGGCCTGCTGTTGGGCTGGGATTGGCTCGACCCGCTGATGGGCATAATCGGTGCGGTGATCATCGCGGTGTGGGCCAAGGGCCTGTTGATCGAGACCGGCAAGGTGCTGCTCGATCGCGAGATGGACAGCCCGGTGGTCGAGCGCGTGCGCAGCGCTTTGGCCCAGGAGGCGGACACTGAACTGGCCGATCTGCACCTATGGCGCGTGGGCCGGGCGCAGTTCGCCTGCATCGTCAGCGTGGTGACCCATGGCGAGGGTTCGGCGGATCGCTACAAGGCGCGGCTGGCGGGGATTGCCGAACTGGCGCATGTGACCGTGGAGGTCAATCGCTGTGCCGACAAGCACGGGGTGGAACACGGCTAACAGGTAAAAATATGTCGGCTCGAACGCCGGTGGGACTTCCGACTTTAACGGCGACCGCGCAGTGCGCCAAGCGCTATTTTTCGATCCGATAAATAAACCGCTAAACGCGTAAAAAAACGTTTTTCTGTCATCTAAAAAGGAGTAATTAAAAGGCAAGACCGCCGAACCCTGCAGACAGGTGGCGGCCATTGGCCCTCACCTTTTTGCAGCCTTCTCAGCCCCCGTCCTGAGGAGTCGACGGCCCCTCCGCGGCGCAGACTCGCCCCTGCGTTGCTTGGCTACTAGAAAAGGTGACCGAGTATGGATGACCACGGACGCTCCAAGCCCACCGCTCCAACCCTGTACGCCCTCGACACCAATGTGCTGATCCACGACCCCAACGCGCTGCTGAATTTTCAGGAGCACCACGTCGCCATCCCGATGACCGTACTGGAGGAACTGGACAAGCTTAAAACCGGCAAACAGGGCGTGGCCGCCGAGTGCCGCCAGGCCATCCGTCTGATCGACAAGATCCTCGGCAGCGCCAACCCGGATGAGGTGGAGCACGGCGTGGCCATCCAGCGCGACAAGAGCGGCCCGTGCGGCTACCTGTCGATTCTGATGAGCAAGAGCGCCACCCCGGTCACCTGGCTGCCGGAAGACCTCAACGACAACAAGATCATCAACCAGCTGGTAGAGCTGAAGGCGCGCCGTCCCGGTCTCAACGTGGTGCTGGTGACCAAAGACATCAACATGCGCCTGAAAGCGCGCGCCTGTGGCATCGACTCGGAGGACTATCACACCGACCAGCTGGTCGACGACGTCTCCTTGCTGTCGCAGGGCTACCACAACATGGACGGCTCCTTCTGGGACCGCGTGAACAAGGTGGAAACCCGTCAGGACCACGGCCGCACCTGGCACCGCGTGCAACTCACCGACAACCTGCCGGCGGTGCACGTCAACGAGTTCATCATCGACGAGCAGGGCTTTGTCGGTTGGATCAAGGGCATCAAACACGGCGAACTGCTGATTCTCGATATGCACCAGGAACCGCTGATGCACCAGGAAGCCTGGGGGCTACGCCCGCGGGATATCTACCAGTCACTGGCGCTGTTTGCCCTGCTCGACCCGGACATCCATCTGGTCAACCTGTCCGGCGCGGCCGGCTCCGGTAAAACCATCCTGGCCCTGGCGGCGGCCATCGAACAGACCATGGTCAGCAAGCGCTATCGGCGCATCATCGCCACCCGCAGCGTGCAGGGTCTGGATCAGGAGATCGGTTTTCTGCCCGGCACCGAGGCCGAGAAGATGGAGCCCTGGCTTGGCGCCATCACCGACAACCTCGAAGCCCTGCATATGGACGACGAGAACACCCACGGCAGCGTCGACTACATCCTGCAAAAGGTCCCGCTGCAGTTCAAATCGCTCAACTATATCCGTGGGCGCAGCTTCCAGCAGAGCCTGATCCTGATCGACGAATGCCAGAACCTCACCCCGCACCAGATGAAAACCATCATCACCCGTGCCGGCACCGGCTCCAAAGTGGTGTGCCTGGGTAACCTGGCGCAGATCGATACCCCTTACCTGTCGGCCCCCAGCTCGGGCCTGACCTACCTGACGGAGCGCTTCAAAGATTTCGAGCATGGCGTGCACATCACCCTGCAAGGGGTGCCGCGCTCGATCCTTGCCGAGTACGCCGAAACCCATATGTAACGCCCCTCCACCTCGCTCGCCCTGCAGGCCTTTACGGCTGCAGGGCCGGGTGCGGACCTCGCGGCATAACCTCCCGTCTGAATCCCCTGGCATTCACAGGTGCCGAAACCTGACCCCTGGGTTTACAATCGCCAGACACCTGCCTGGAGTCTGTCTGTGTTAACCCATCTCGATGCCCAAGGTCGCGCCAATATGGTCGACGTCAGCGACAAAGCCCTGACCGTCCGTGAAGCCGTGGCCGAAGCTCTGGTGCGCATGCGTCCAGAAACCCTGCAGATGATTGCCCAGGGCGAGCACCCCAAGGGCGACGTGTTCGCCGTGGCGCGTATCGCCGGTATTCAGGCGGCGAAGAAAACCAGTGATCTGATCCCGCTGTGCCATCCGCTGATGCTCACCAGCGTCAAGGTGGAGTTAACGCCTGAGGGCGCGGATGCCGTGCGCATCACCGCGCGCTGCAAACTGAGCGGGCAGACCGGAGTGGAGATGGAAGCCCTGACCGCCGCCAGCGTCGCCGCGCTGACTATTTATGACATGTGCAAGGCGGTGGATCGCGGCATGCTGATCGAAAGCGTGCGCCTGCTGGAGAAGGTCGGCGGTAAGAGTGGCCACTTTGTGGCTGGAGAGAATAAATGATCCGCGTGCAGTATTTCGCCCGTTACCGTGAAACCCTCGGCCTGGATGGTGAACAGCTGAACGCTGAATTCGCCAGCCTCGATCAACTGCGCCAACACCTGCTGGCACGCGGCGGGGTGTGGGACGTGCTGGCCGAGCAGAACCTGATGTGCGCGCGCAATCAGGAGCTGTGCAGCCTGGACGAGCCGCTGACGGCTGGCGATGAAGTGGCATTCTTTCCCACTGTTACTGGCGGCTGAAAGTGGTTTGTAGGATGGGGTGAGCGCAGCGACAAAACGGCAGGATGCCGAATTGCACAGCTTTAGCTGCCCGCAGGGTGAGGGACATGGATGTCCCTCATGCTACCCATGCTGTTGGGTCTGGCACATGGTGGGTTACGCGGCGCGCAGATCTTGCGGTGATTGCGCCAATCCGGTTCAGCGCCGCTAACCCACCCTACAGAACTAGGCTCGCTAAGCTTTGAGGACAATTTTCCATGAGTATTCGTGTCCAGTCGCAACCCTTCGATCCGGGCGTTGAGCTTAACGCCCTGCATGCCGCCAACTTAGGCATTGGCGCGGTGGTCAGCTTTGTCGGCTATGTGCGCGACTTCAACGAGGGGCGCGAAGTCGGCGGCCTGTTTCTCGAACACTTCCCCGGTATGACCGAAAAGGCCTTGGCCAAGATTGCCGAGGAAGCCACCCAACGCTGGCCGC
This sequence comes from Pseudomonas sp., assembly GCF_049301935.1. GTDB lineage: Bacteria > Pseudomonadota > Gammaproteobacteria > Pseudomonadales > Pseudomonadaceae > Aquipseudomonas. The sequence goes on from NZ_JBAQLP010000005.1 coordinate 7,119, forward strand.
TGCTGGGTATCGAGGTGATCCACCGCATCGGCCGTCTGGAGCCAGGCGAGCCGATCGTGTTTGTCGGCACCAGCAGCGCCCACCGTCAGGCGGCCTTCGATGCCTGCAACTTCGTCATGGACTACCTGAAAACCCGCGCGCCGTTCTGGAAGAAGGAAGACACCGCCGAAGGCCCGCGCTGGGTCGAAGGGCGTTGCTCCGATCAGGCCGCAGCTGAGCGCTGGAGTCAGTCTGGCTGATCGGTGTTGAGCCCGCCATGCCGATTACGGCTGGCCTGCACAATGCGCTGGGCCGGTACATGCAGCTGGGTCAGCAGGTAGTCGGCAAACGCCGGCGAAAAGGGCTGCAGGGCGATGGCCTGCGCCATGCAGTTGAGCCAGCTTTGGCTTAGCTGCTCGCTGATGGGCCACTGGGCATGAAAGGCCGGCAGGGCGATTGAGCCATATTTTTCGCTGAACAGCTTGGGGCCACCGAGCCAGCCGCTGAGAAAGCAGGCCAGTTTGTCGCTGGCCAGTGCCAGGCTCGCACCATGCAGCTGGCGCAGCTCTGCGGCCGCGGGTCGTTCATCCATCAAACGATAGAAGTCCGCGACCAGGCGACGCAGGCCTTCGATTCCGCCGGCAGCCTGATAAGAGGCATCGCCTACACCGTACACCGCAACCTGTTGCATCGACTGCTCTCCTGGGTAAAGCGCGCAGTGTAACGGTGTGTGTCATGTATCAGCAGCTGAGCTTTTCTGTGTCCAGGGTTGTGTGGCCAGGGCCTGCTGGAGGAAGTCGCACAGCGCGAGCACCTTGGGTGAGGCGCGGCTGGAGCGCGGGTAGAGGGCGTAGATCTGATCATCGCTTGGTCGTACGCCAGGCTCCAGGGCCAGCAGTGAACCGTTGGCCAGGTGTGGCTGGACGATAAAGGCTGGCAGCACGGTCAGGCCCAAGCCGCGAATGGCCATATCGCGCATGGCCTCGCCATTGTTGCTGGTAAAGCGGCCTTGGGGCGCCAGGGTGATGGGCTCGCCGGGTGTATCCAGGGTCTCGAACGACCAGACCTGGCCCGCCGCGACATTGCAGTAACCAATACAGGGGTGTTCGAGAATCTGCGCGGCGGTGCTCGGTGTGCCATGACGCGCCGCATATTCCGGGCTGCAACAGAGCACCCGCGGGCTGACGGCCAGCTGGCGGGCAATCAGCGCACTGTCGCGGATGCGCGAGATGCGCAGGCACAGGTCATAGCCTTCGCGCTCGAAGTCGGTAACGCGGTCGTCCAGCTGCAACGCCACCTGGATGCGCGGGTGCTGCTGCATAAAATCGGCGATCAGCGGAGCCAGCCAGAGGGTGCCGAAACTCATCGGCGCGAGGATGCGCAGGGTGCCGCACAGGCCGCTGTCGGTGAAGGCGGCGGCTTCGGCCGCTTGGTGCAGACCCGCCACCGCCGCTTTGGCCTGCTGATAGAACTGCACGCCGTTTTCGGTGGGCGTCACTTTGCGCGTGGAGCGGAACAGCAGCTTGGCTTCCAGGCGCTTTTCCAGATCGCTTAGGCGTTTGCTGACCACCGACTTGGAGATCGCCAGGCGCTCGGCGGCCACACTGACGCTGCCGTGTTCGACCACCTGAATAAATGTCTCGATTTCTTGTAGATCCAGCTTCATGGCGCTCTCTGGAAGGCTATGTTCCGATTATGTGTTGCAGGCCGATTTTGTAGGGTGGGTTAGCGGCGCAGGAGGGGTGGTTATGGGGCACCACGCCATTCGAGCGCCGCGTAACCCACCATTGCGGTTTCCCGGTAGACCACCATGGTGGGTTACGGCGCGTTGGGAGCCGATGGTGTTTGCTTGTTCCCGGCTCGCGCCTAACCCACCCTACGTATTACCGCGCTTCATGCACTGTAAAACTGTTCGAGACGATTCAACACATAACAGGTACATAGCCCTCTGGAAGGGGGATTGGTTAAGGATAAGCGCGGTTACCGGTAGGCATTGTTCGCGTTTATCGAAAAGCCATTTTGCGCGGTGCCGGGAGGTTGGAAAGCGCTCAGCGCACTATGCTGAAAGCCCACGGCATGCCTGTTCGCGCCTGCCCGTATCGTTATTGCAAGGAGGTTAACCATGTCTTTTACCTATAACCGGTTGAACAAGGATGAGGCCGTGCTGCTGTTGGTCGACCATCAGGCCGGCCTGCTGTCGTTGGTGCGTGATTACAGCCCGGATGAGTTCAAGAACAATGTGCTGGCGCTGGCGGATATCGGCAAGTTCTTCAAGCTGCCGACCATCCTCACCACCAGCTTCGAGAATGGCCCAAACGGGCCGATCGTGCCCGAGCTCAAGGCGCTGTTTCCCGATGCGCCCTATATTGCTCGCCCTGGGCAGATCAACGCCTGGGACAACGAAGATTTCGTCAACGCGATCAAGGCGACCGGGCGCAAGCAGTTGATCATCGCGGGCGTGGTGACCGACGTGTGTGTGGCCTTCCCGACGCTGTCGGCGCTGGAAGCCGGCTACCAAGTGTTTGTGGTAACCGACGCCTCGGGCACCTTCAACACCAGTGTGCGCGACGCCGCCCTGATGCGCATGGCCCATGCCGGCGCGCAGATGCTCAACTGGTTCAGCGTTGGCTGCGAGTTGCACCGTGACTGGCGCAACGATATCGAAGGGTTTGGCGGCATCCTCGGCGGCCATTTACCGGCCTATGCCAATCTGATCCAGAGCTACAGCCAGAAGTGACAGCGGCGGCCCCGCTCGGGGCCGCTCAACCCTGACTCCCACTGTCCGCGCCAGACGGGGGAAGCCCAATCGCCCGACCTGTGGTCGGGCGGTTGGGTGATCGGCAGCAGCGCTGGCACGCTTGTTACAGCAGGCCCAGTTCCATGGCCGTACGATCCACCGCGCGCTTGGTCTTCTCCACCAGTTCGTCCAGCTCAGCTCGTCCGGCCACCAGGGCCGGGGCCATGATCATGCGTCCCTGGGTAGAGCGGATAATCAGCCCTTCCTCGAAGCCGAGGGTGCGGCAGCGCCAGGCGATATCGCCTTCATTGGCGAAGCGCTTGCGGCTGGCCTTGTCTTCGGCGAACTGCAGGGCGGCGACCAGGCCGGTGCCCTGGATATCACCGACCAGCGGGTGATGGCCGAACACCTCACGCAGGCACTGCTGCAGATAAGGGCCGGTGTCGTCCTTGACCCGGCTGACCACGCCTTCGTCACGCAGCGCCTTGATATTGGCCAGGGCCACCGCGGCCGCGACCGGGTGGCCGGAGTAGGTCAGACCGTGGGCGAATACACCGCCCTGTTCCACCAGGGTCTCGGCGATGCGTTTGCTCAGTATCAGGCCGCCCATGGGCACATAGCCCGAGGTCAGGCCCTTGGCGATGGACAGGGTGTCTGGCTGGAAGCCGAAATGTTCATGAGCGAACCATTCGCCGGTGCGACCGAAACCACCGATCACCTCGTCGGCGCACAGCAGTACGTCGTACTGGCGGCAGATGCGCTGGATTTCCGGCCAGTAGCTCTGCGGCGGGAAGATCATCCCACCGGCGCCCTGGAAGGGTTCGGCGATAAAGCCGGCGACGTTTTCCGCGCCCAGTTCGAGAATCTTCTCCTCCAGTTGCAGGGCGCAGCGGCGGCCGAATTCGGCGGGCGTCAGCTCACCGCCATTGGCGTACCAGTAGGGTTCGTCGATATGGGCGATATCCGGCAGCATGCCGCCCATCTCGTGCATAAATTTCATCCCGCCCAGGGCGGTGCTGGCCAGGGTGGAGCCGTGGTAGCCGTTCCAGCGGCCGATCATCACCTTCTTCTCAGGCTTGCCGAGAATCTGCCAGTAGCGGCGCACGCTGCGGATCAGCACCTCGTTGGCCTCGGAGCCGGAGTTGGTGTAGATGGCGTGGCTGTAGTGGGCGGGCAGCAGGCTGAACAGGGTTTCTGACAGTTCCACCACCGCCGGGTGAGTGGTGTGGAAGAACATGTTGTAGTAGCACAGCTGCTCCATCTGCTTGCTTGCAGCGGCGACCAGATCCTTGCGGCCATAGCCGAGGTTGGTGCACCACAGCCCGGACATGCCGTCGAGGTAGCGCTTGCCATCGTTATCCCAGAGGTACAGGCCCTCGCCGCGCACCATCACGCGCGGCCCTTCGGCATTCAGCGCCTTCTGGTCGAGAAAGGCATGGATATGGTGGGCGGCATCCAGCGCCTGGTAGTCCTGGGTCTGACGGTTGGGGGTGTGTGGGACGGTCATTTCAGCAACCTCGGTGAATAGTTGTGGTGTTCGAGTGAGCCGGGGACGAACCCCCGGCGGGACTTCATTGGCGGGCCAGCACCTTGTCGATGGGCTCCGGGGTGAACAGCGGTTTGCGCATTACCAGCTTGATCCACAGCACGGCGATCACCGACACCAGGCCGAGTACTGCACCGGCACTGTAGAAGATTGAAGCGGTCATCTCCGGGGTGGGCGACACGTAGTAGATCGACACCAGCATGCCGGCGATGCCGAGGAGCTGCGGCAGCGGGTAGAAGGGCGTCTTGAATGGGCGGGCCAGATCAGGATAACGACGGCGCAGGGCGATCACATCCAGGTGGCAGATGATGTAGGCCAGCAGCCAGGCTACCGCCGCCGCCAGCAGCAACAGGCCGATGGCGGCCGGGTCGTCGCCCATAAACACCACCGGCAGGCCGGTGATGGCGGCCACGAACAGTACGGCGACCCAGGGCGCTTGGTATTTATTGCTGAGCAACTTGAACTGGGGGAAGGCCTGGCCGTTGACCGCCATGCCGTAGAGCATGCGCGGGATGGCCGCCAGCGAGGTGTTGACCGTGCTGCAGGTGGCGGTGATGGCGGCCACTACCAGAAAGATCTTCCCGGTTTCGCCGAACAGGGCGGTGGCGAACAGGTAGTGCGGCAGGGCCGAACTGGCCAGCGCATCCTGCGGCACATAGAGCAGTGCACCGACGCAGTAGAGGGCGATGGTGATAAAGATCACCGTCACGCCGAGGATCATCGACCAGGGAATAGTGCGCTTTGGATTGCGCGATTCTTCCACCAGCGGGCAGACGAACTCGGCGCCGACAAAGCCCCAGATGGCCAGCGCCACCAGGGTCATCACGCTGGCGCCCATGGGGTTCCAGTCGCTGGTTATCGAGGTGCTCAGCGCCGGCTCGCTGCCGCTGCCGGTCACCGCTGCCAAACCCAGGGCCAGCAGCACGATCACCATGATCAGCGCCAGCGCCGACTGCAGGCGGGCGAAGATGTCGATACCCAGCAGGTTGAGCAAGGTAAACACCACGAGTACGCCATAGGCGATCAACATGCTCGGGAACGCGCCGGGGTAGACCTCGTTGATGATCAGGTCGAGTAGCAGCAATTCCGCCGACAGGGCAAACATCGCCACCACCACATAACCGGAGAAGGTCGCCAGAATCGCCGGGAAATGCCCCAGGGCCACCTCGGTGTAACTGCTCAGGCTGCCGGCGCGGGGGATCATCAGCGCCAGCTCGGCGAACGACACTACATAGGTCAGGGCCAGCACAAAGGCCAGCGCCAGGGGGATCAGAAAGCCCAGGCCGGCGATGCCCGCGCCTTGCAGCATCAGCACCATCACGCCCTGGGAGACCACCAGGCCGATGGCCACGGCGAGCAGGGCGGTGAGGCCCAGGCTGGGTTTGCGTGTGCGCGCGGCTGCGCTTGCTTGAGCCAGGCCAACGGGGGACGCAAGGCTGATATCGGGGTCGTGCATGGGAGTTCTCCTGCAATCTTGTTGTTGTGTCAGGTGAGCCATACGCGGCAGGGGCCGCAGTTGTTTGCTGCGCTTTTGCGGGCGCAGCTGTCCATTGCGCTGTAAGCAGCGCAGTTGTCTGGGGGGGCTGAGGGCGCAGTTAGCGGCTGCGCACTAACTGCGCAGCTGGAACCAGGTGGTCTTTATCAGGCTGTACTTGTCGAAGGCATGCAGCGACAGATCGCGGCCAAAGCCCGATTGCTTGCAGCCGCCGAACGGCACGCAGACATCCAGGGCGTCCACGGTATTCACCGATACGCTGCCGGCGCGCAGGCGTTTGGCCACGCGATGCGCGCGGTGCAGGTTGTCGGTCCACAACGAGGCGGCCAGGCCGTATTGGCTGTCGTTGGCCAGGCGTACGGCCTCGTCCTCGCTGTCGAAGGGCATAACCGCCAGCACTGGGCCGAAGACTTCCTCGCGAGCCAGCTGCATATCCGCCGTGACGCCGGTGAAAATGGTCGGCTGAATAAAATTGTCCGAGCCGTTGAAACTCAGGCGCTGGCCGCCACAGGCCAGGGTCGCGCCCTGGCTCTGCGCCCTGTCGATAAAGCCCATGATGCGCTCGGCCTGGCGCGAGTCGACTATGGCGCCGGCGCGGCTGGTCGGGTTGAGCGGGTCGCCGGGTTGCCACTGCTGAGCCTTGGCGATCAGACGTTGGACAAATTCATCGTGGATCGAGCGCTCGACCAGCAGACGCGAGTTGGCCGAGCAGACCTCGCCCTGGTTGAAGAAGATCGCGAAGGCAGCCTTTTCCGCCGCCAGGTCCAGGTCCTGGCAGTCGGCAAACACCAGATTGGCGCTCTTGCCGCCGCATTCCAGCCAAACCTGCTTGAGGTTGGACTGCGCCGCGTAGGCCATAAAGTACTTGCCCACCTCGGTGGAGCCGGTAAACGCCAGGCAATCCACATCCTGATGCAGGCCCAGCGCCTTGCCGGCGGTTTCACCCAGGCCCGGCAGCACGTTCAGCACCCCGGCCGGCAAGCCCGCTTCCAGGGCCAGCTGAGCCAGGCGCAGGGCGGAGAAGGGCGACTGCTCGGCAGGTTTCAATACCACCGAGTTGCCCACCGCCAGGGCCGGGGCGAGTTTCCAGGCGGCCAGGTCCAGCGGGAAGTTCCACGGCACCACTGCACCGATCACTCCCAGCGGTTCGCGGGTGATGGTGGCCAGGGCGTCGCTGGCGGTCGGCGCCACTTCGTCGTAGCGCTTGTCCAGGGCTTCGGCGTACCAGCTGAACACTTGGGCCGCGCCGGGTACGTCGATGTTGTAGGCGTCCATCACCGGCTTGCCCATATTCAACGAGTCGAGCAGCGCCAGTTCCTCGCGGTTGGCCAGGATCAGCTCGGCCAAACGCAGCAACACCTGCTTGCGCTCACGCGGCGCCATGCGCGCCCAGGGCCCTTGCTCGAAAGCCTGGCGGGCGCTGGCCACGGCGGCATCGACATCGGCTGCATCACAGGCGGCCACCTCGGCCAGCAACTGGTTGCTGGCCGGGTTGATCGACGCGAAGGTCGCGCCGCTCTGGGCCGCGCGCAGCTGGCCGTCGATCAGTGCCTGGGTGATAAAGCCTTGCGCGGCGGCGCGCTGCTGCCAATCGCTATGGTCCAACATCGCCTCTATCCTCTTGCTTGGGCTGCCAGCGACGTACCCTGTGGCGCCAGCGGCTGGTCGATACCGTAAACGGCTTCTTATGCTTGTTGAAGTGGATGGTGGCGCAGGTTGGGCTTAAGGAAAATTAGTAAATTTATACTCGCAGGCCATTAAAAAACTGGGCAGCCCCACCCGCAGGCCTGGGGTATGTTGGCGGCAGACAATCAGTACAAGACGGCCAGCAAGCCGCTATTAAGGAGGTATCGCATGGCCGCCTACACCCTGCGTCAGCTCAAGTATTTCGTCACCACCGTGGAGTGCGGCAGCGTCGCCGAGGCCTCGCGCAAGCTGTATATCGCCCAGCCGTCGATCTCCACGGCGATCAAGGGGCTGGAGGAAAGCTTCGGCCTGCAGCTGTTTATCCGCCATCACGCCCAGGGCGTATCGCTGACCCCCGGCGGTGCGCGCTTCTACAAGAAGGCCCAGGAGCTGATGCGCATGGCCCGCGAGTTCGAGCAGAACGCCCTGGCCGACAATGACGTGGTGGCCGGGCAGATTGATATCGGCTGTTTCGAAACCGTGGCGCCGCTGTACCTGCCGCGCCTGATTGCCGGCTTCAATGCGCTCTACCCCGGGGTGGAAATCCGCATCCGCGATGGCGAGCAGCAGGAGCTGATCCAGGGTTTGACCGCCGGGCGCTTCGACCTGGCGATTCTTTACGACCACGACCTCGACGCCACCATCGTCAGCGAAGCGCTGATGACCCCGCAGAAGCCCTACGCCCTACTGCCCGAAGGCCACCGCTTTACCGGCCAGGCCCAGGTGTCGCTGCGTGACCTGTGCCTGGAACCGATGATCCTGCTCGACGTGCTGCCGAGCCGCACCTATTTCGTCAGCCTGTTCGAAGAGCTGGGCCTGACGCCCAATATCGTCTTCAGCTCGCCGTCCATCGAGATGGTGCGCGGCATGGTCGGCCAGGGCTTTGGCTTCTCCCTGCTGGTCACCCGCCCGCATTCGGAATGCACCTACGACGGCAAAAAGGTGGTGGCGGTGGATATCGCCGAGGACGTCACCGGCTCCGGGCTGGCCGCCGCCTGGCTCAAACGCGCCCAGCTGACCAAGCCGGCGCAGCTGTTTGTCGAGTACTGCCAGGCGAACTTGGGGACGGGAAAGGGGCCGCAGTAACCGCTGCAGGCAGCGCTTGCCAATGCTCGGCGCAACGCCTTAGCCATTGTCACGACTGCTCATCAGAATGCGGGCAAAGCTGGCCCCAGGTGTTAGCGGGGTAATGGCCAGCAGCCGGTCGAGGCGTACCTCGAAGCGGCCGCTGGCATTGTGCAGCAGCAGAAACTCCTCCTTGCTCGGCGCCGTGCGCGTGGTCAGCGCCACGGCCACAAAGCTCGACCCATCGCGCAGTTCCACCTGCAACTCATAACCGTGCATGCAGGCGATCTCCAGATAGTCGTGCAGGTCGCAGTGCAGGGGCTGATAGGGGCTCGGCATCTTTCCTCCAGTCAGGGCGCAGCGGGCAGGGGCGCCCATTGGCAATGCGGGTGGACGAAATGCGCCTGACCCGCCGCACCGCGCTGGGCGTTATGGACGCGCCTGGAACAGGCTCCGGGCCGCGCCGTTTAGCTACCATCTTTTGCAGGTCTGATGGAACTCGAAGACTGTGGGCGGTGCAACCTATGCCTTGGCAGCGGATGGTCGGCTGGTCGGGTTGTGGGATGGCATTGGAAACCCGATGCCGCAGTAAGGGGCAGATTTACAAGGGGGAAATCGTTTGCTTTTGGCGATACAGCAGGCTGCAATCGGCCAGTAGTTGCTGGTCATGACAGGCGCCAGGCCCCCATCGTCAACTCAATTTGCCGATGGGCCGCAGCTGGCCGCGGCACTGGCACCGGAAGAGCACGTTTTCGACTTACTCGCGAGGGAGTTTTCAGATAGTGTTCATGTGGGATTTGACTTAATGCACTCAGAGATAACGCTTGAATGCCAGTGAATATGCTTGCTCTGGCTGTATTCTTTGACATATTGATTATTCAGGCTTGAGATAGTGAGAATATGCCTACCTTCACTCACCACGATTTGGCGCTGCTTAATCCGTCCTTCGATTCGCCGCTTGTCGACGTATTGACCGAGCTGGAACACCTCCGCCGCTTCAGGCTCACCGGGTCGACTCCGCCAAGCCTCTTCTTCCAGCTCAAGAGTGTATTCCACATTCTGGAGAGCCTCGGCTCTGCCCGCATCGAGGGCAACCACACAACCCTGGCTGATTACGTGGAAAGTAAGATGGAGGGCCGTGACGCAGCCACCGACCAGCTGCGTGAGATCTCCAACATCGAGAAGGCCATGACCTACATCGAGGAGCATTTCACGGAAGGTAGCGAGGTTAGCCAGCACCTTATTCGAGAGCTGCATGCCATCACTGTCGGCGAGCTAGACCGCGAAGGGGATCGCACCCCAGGTCAGTTCAGGACTGGACCAGTTCGTATTGCGCAATCGGAACACCTGCCCCCCGACCCAGTACAGGTTTCGGCTTACATGGACGAGCTGGTGGCTTTCGTCAACGCGCGCGACCCGCAGAAATACGACCTCATGAAGGTGGCGATTGCGCACCATCGGTTTGGGTGGATTCACCCGTTCACTAATGGTAATGGCCGAGTTGTCCGCTTGTTGACCTACTTGATGCTGATTAAGTACGGGTTCGATGTCTCCGCTGGCGGCCGTCTACTGAATCCCACTGCAGTGTTCTGTAACGACCGCGAGCGCTATTACGAGAGGCTCGGGGAGGCTGATCGCGGAACCCAAGAAGGCCTGGAGAGTTGGTGTGTTTACGTGCTTAAGGGCATCCTAGCTGAGCTGAACAAGCTCGATCGCCTGTGTGATTATCGCTACCTTAAAGCCGAGATCCTGGTGCCTGCACTCAACTTTGCCCGCGAGCGCGAGCACATCACTCAGCAGGAACAGTCGATCCTCCGACGCCTGTTGGAAACTGACACTGGAGTGGCCAAGTCGGCAGAGCTTGCTGATGCTATGCCTGGCTTGAATGGGCCGCAGCGGACCTACCAAATCAAGAAGCTGGTGGACAGGGGGATGCTGGTGCCAATCCAGCCCGGTGCTCGGCAGTACACACTCGGCTTTACCTACAACTTCCTCCTCCGCGGCGTGATTCGCATGCTGACCGCAGAGGGCTTTATTCCTGCACCCGTAGTCACAGCACGGCCATAGCAAGTGGCCCATTGCTTCTGGCCGCCTCCTGCCCATCACTATCAGCAGCCTTGAGTCGACTGCGAATAGCTGGAACAGGCCAATAAATCTCCCCTGCGGGCCGGCTAAACGCGCCAAGACTGCATACAATACGCGCCCCATTATCCGCGCCATCCGCATGGCTGCCTCGAACAAGGAACGCGCCGCCATGGCCTCTCCAGATAAACAGCAAAAACGCGCCCAGCGGGCCAAAGCCAAGGCCAAGCAGAACCGTGTGGGCAAGGCCAAAGCCAATGGGGTGCATCCTTTGCTGGCCAATCCGCTGATCAACGAGCCGTTCGATGATGTGGCCATCGATCTGAGCACCTTCGACTTCAAGGATATCGAGGAGCAGGGTTTCGATCCGGCGAACTTCGATGATCTGTTCCAGGCGATGAAGGTCGGCGAGGGCATCAGCCTGTTGGCGATGTGCCTGGTATTTCTGCAATACCCGGTGCTGGAACTGGTGGTGGCGGAGGAAACGGAGGAGGCGGCCACCGATTTTATGATGGGCCTGCTGATCGTCTATCGCGGGATCTTCCATGCTGAAGACGAAGATACGGCCGTGGCATGGATCGGCGGCGATGCCTTCCAGAATGCTTTTAACGAGGCGTCGCTGATTCTGCAGAAGAAGAACGCGCGCGGCACCACAGGTCCTCGCGCTTAGCGGCGCAACGGCGGTGTGCCCAGAGCGCCCGCCCACGTTGCTAATGCCATCGCTCAGGGCTGGGGAGTGCGCATCTTGCGGCCCAGTCGTTATCCGCCAGGGCGCTCGCCGACTGGCGCCAGTTGCGCCATCAGCTCGCTGACCCAGTCGATAAAAACCCGCAGCTTGAGGCTGAGATGTCGGTTCGGCGGATAGGCCAGATAAACCGGCATCGGGTCGAGCTGCCAGTGCTCGAACAATGGCACCAAGGCGCCGCGGGCCTGGTGCGTTGCCGCCATATACCTGGGCAGGCACAGCACGCCCAAGCCGGCCAGGCCGGCCGCCAGATAGGCGTTACCATCGTCGACGGCCAGGGCATAGCGGCCTTTGAGCTGCAGCGTCTCGCTGTGGCTGTGCAGGGCATAGGGCAGGGGTTTGCCGCTGCGTGCCCAGAGAAAGCCGACGACATGGTGGGGCGCTGCTTCCAGCGCTCGCGGGTGCTCCGGCATACCCACGCGTGCCAGATAGTCGGGGGCGGCAAACAGACCCAGCTGGAGTTCGCCTACCCGCCGCGCGATCAAGGACTGCTCCCGTAGCTCGCCACCGCGCAGCACGCAGTCGACGTTCTCATCGAGTATGTCCACGATGCGGTCACTGACCCCCATGTCGATCTGGATATCGGGGTAGCGTGCGTAGAACCCAGGCAAGGCCGGTATCAGTATCTGGCTGGCCAGCGGGCTTGGCACATCCACGCGCAAGCGCCCGCTGGGCAGGGTCGAGGCGCTGGACAGGCTGCTCTCGGTCTCGTCCAGGTCAGCCAGCAGGCGCACGACCCGCTGGTAATAGAGGGTTCCCTCCGGCGTAACCTTGACCTTGCGGGTCGTGCGGTTAAGCAGCTTGACCCGTAGCCGTGCCTCCAGCTGCTGCACCAGTTGGCTCACGCTGGTCTTGCTGATCTGCAGGGTGTCAGCCGCTTTGGTAAAGCTGCCGGTTTCCACCACCCGGGCAAAGGCCTGCATCGCCGCGAAACGGTCCATTACTGCTCCTCCGCTGCCGTGCGGATTGTTTGGGTTTTGCAAACAGTGTTAGCCACAGTTGCGCGTTTATCGCCTGGGCACAAGTGCTTACAGTCCTCTCAGTACCCGTTCCCGTACTGCTGGAGGCACTCAATGACGCAACGTGATGTGATTTTCCCGCCAGGGCGCCAGGCGCTTTATGAGCGCAATCACTACTCGCCGGCTATTCGTAGCAATGGTTTTTTATTCGTTTCGGGGCAGGTGGGTAGCCGCGAAGATGGTTCGCCCGAACCCGATCTAGAGGCCCAGGTGCGTCTCGCCTTCAATAATCTGAATGCGATCCTGGCCGCTGCTGGTTGCACCTTCGCCGATGTGGTGGATGTCAGCCTCTTTATCGTCGACCCCGAAGCGACCCTGGAAACCATCTGGAAGGTGCTGCCAGAGTTCTGGGGGGATGCGCCGCACCCGACGCTGACTGGCGTCGGCGTCACCTGGCTGTATGGTTTTCAGTTCGAGATCAAGGTGATCGCCAGGTTGCCGGAAACGGCCCGAAGCTTGGCGGGGGCGTGAATAGCCGGGCTGGTGCGGAGGTGCTGGCTGCTTCTGGCGCCGCGCGGGCTGCCGGCGAGCCAGCCATTGGGCTTGGCCGCCTGTGTGTGGGCTGCCCGGCAAAACGGCAGGCAGTGGCAGATGCCCAGAGGCGCGCTGCTTGCTGATGCTGCGGAAAAAAGCCCGGCCTGCACCTCTGCCCGGCAGGCCGGGCAAGGGTGACTCAGTTATCCCGCTGTAACCAGTCGGCCAGGCGCATCAGCATGGCGTCGCAGCCATCCAGTTGCTGCTGGCTGACAAATTCGTCCGGCTTGTGGCCCTGTTCCATGCTGCCGGGACCGCAGACCACGGTGGGGATGCCGGCCTGGTGGAACAGGCCGCCTTCGGTGCCAAAGGCCACGGTGCTGAAATCCCGCGAGCCGCTAAGCAGGGCCAGCAGTTCGGCGGCCTGGCTGTGCGGGTCGGTGGCCAGGCCCGGGTAGGCCGACAGCGGCTGGAAGGCGATGGCGCTGGCCGCGCTGACGCCGCGCATCTGCGGCAGCAGTTCGGCCTCGGCATAGGCCTTGAGTTCATCGGCCACCTGCTGCGGGTCGTCGCTGGGCAGGGCACGCACCTCGAAGTCGAACTGGCACTCGGCCGGGACGATATTCAGGGCGCGGCCGCCGCTGATCAGCCCGGTCTGTACTGTGGAATAGGGCGGATCGAAACGCTTGTCCTGGCGTTCCACTGCCTTTAGGCGTAGGCCGATTTCGCCCAGCTTGCCGATCAACCTGGCGGCATATTCGATGGCATTCACCCCCTGGGGTGCATAGGCCGAGTGGCAGGCCGCACCCTGCACCTGGCAGCGCATGGCCAGCTTGCCCTTGTGGCCGAGCACCGGCTTGAGTTCGGTGGGCTCGCCAATCACGCATAGCACGGGTTTGTTCGGCCGTTGCTGCAACTCGGCCAGCAGCGAGCGTACGCCGAGGCAGCCGACTTCCTCGTCATAGGAAAACGCCAGATGCACGGGCAGGCGCAGCGGCTGGTCGAGAAAGCGCGGCACGGCGGCCAGCACGCAGGCGATAAAGCCCTTCATATCGGCCGTGCCACGACCATACAACTTGCCGTCGCGCTCGGTAAGGCTGAAGGGCGGCAGGGTCCAGGTCTGGCCATCCACCGGCACCACGTCGCTGTGCCCGGACAGCAGCACGCCGCCGCGCTCAGTCGGGCCGATGGTGGCGAACAGATTGGCCTTGCTGCCTGTGCTGTTGTAGTCCAGCTCGCAGGCCACGCCGAGGTCGGCCAGGTAGTCGCGGACGAATTCGATCAGCGCCAGATTGGAGTCGCGGCTGACGGTGGGAAAGGCAATCAGCTGGGCCAGAAGGTCGCGGCTGCTGGGCATGGGGTGTCTCCTGTGGATTGCGGATGATGGGTATCGCTGCGCTCAACCCATCCTACGGCGCCTGCGTCTACACGGCCTGCGTAGGATGGGTTAGCCGCGTAGCGGCGTAACCCAGCGCCTCGGCTGCCTGTCTCTACTCGTCCCCCGGCACGCCATAGCTGGGCGCGGCGGTGGGGTCGAGGGCGCGGATGATGTAGTCCTGCATCTGCGGGCGGTAGGCTTGCCAGAGCTGATCCAGCTGGCCAATCGGGTTGTTATCGGCCCAGTCCACGCGCAGGTCGATCAGCGGCCAGGTGAGGTCGCCGACCACCTTGAGCGCCGCCGAATGCACCGGCCCGGCTTCGCCGCCGGCCACCATGGCCGCATGCATGGCGGCGAGCAGGCGCTCGGCCAGCAGCCCCTGGCTGTGTTCGAAGGCATCGACCATGGCGCCGATCACTTTCGGTGAGGCCAGCAGGTTGCCGGCTGCCACGCATTGTTCGCCGGCCAGGGCGTTGTGCAGGCCCAGGGCCTGGCTGCCGGAGAACAGTGCGCTGCGGCCTTGGCTGTCGAGCAGCGCGACCTGGCGGTACTGGCTGTAGCCGTTGCGACTGAGCGCCTGGTCCAGCGCCGCCGCCGGCTCCAGCCCGTTTTCCAAGGCATCGAGTATCTGCGGGCCGAGGGCCGGCAGGGTGATGTTCTGGCTGGCCACCGCACCCACCCCGGCGCGTAGCCAGGGGCAGCGCGCCCCCACGGCGATGCTCGACGAGCTGATGGCGATGCCCAGCTGGCCGGTTTCGGCGCAGCGGCCGACGATGGAAAAGGTCATATGCGTTCCTTACTGGTTCCAGTCATCGGGAATCACCGCGATCACATCGATCTCCATCAGCCACTCCGGCTGGCCAAGGCCGCTGATCACCAGGCCGGTGGAGATCGGGAACACGCCCTTGAGCCACTTGCCGACTTCCTGGTAGACCGGCTCGCGGTAGCGTGGGTCGATCAGGTAGGTGGTGGTCTTAACGATATGCGACAGGTCGCTGCCGGCTTCTTCGAGCAGTTGCTTGACGTTTTTCATGGCCTGCTCGGCCTGGGCGCGTGGGTCGCCGAGGCCGACCAGCTTGCCGCTGAAGTCGGTGCCGATCTGCCCGCGTACATACACGGCGTTGCCGGCGCGTACGGCCTGGCACAGGTCGTTGTCGAGATTCTGATTGGGGTAGGTTTCTTTGCTGTTGAACATGCGGATGCGGGTATGGGTGGGCATCGACTTGCTTCCTGTAAGGGGAGGGGTTGAGGAGGCCCCGCAGGGCCTCGTTCAGCGAGCGGGGTAAGGCGCTCAGTCGGCGAGCTGGCGCGCGGCGCTGTCGCGGTAAGCCAGATAGGTGCGCTGGGTGGCGATATGCCCGGCGACGTGTTTGGCGTCGTGCCACACGCCCCAGATAAAGCTCGAACCGCGACGCGACAGCCACGGCAGGCCGAGGAAGTACACCCCTGGCTCGCTGGACACGCCGCGCTGGTGCTGTGGCTTGCCCTTGGCGTCGAAGGCATTTACCTGCAGCCAGCTGAAATCCACGGCATAGCCGGTGGCCCAGATGATCGAGGTGACGCCGGCCTTGGCCAGGTCCAGTTCGCGCAGCGGCTGGGTCACGCACTCCGGGTCCGGGAGCAGGCGGCGGGCCTCGGGTTCTTCCGGCAGGTCGAGGCCATTGCGGGCGATATAGGCGTCGGCCGCATCCAGCAGCGCCAGGTAGTTCTTATCGCCGTTCTTAAGGTTTTCCAGCAGATCGGGCTGGAAGCTCACCACGCCGTTGTCGAAGGCTTTGGTCAGGCCGACCAGGGTCATGCCCTGCTGCGCCAGGCCCCGGAAATCCACGGTATGGCCGCCGCGGGCACCGCTGACGGCGATGGTCACGTGCTCCTTGCCCGGCTGGGCGGCTTCCGCATCCCACTCGCCGAGCACGCCGAGCCACCAGCAGAAGTCACGGTTGCGGTAGCTGCGCGGCGGCCGATCATGCGGGCCGACCGAGAGGTAGACCTGGCGCCCGGAGCGCTGCAGTTCATCGGCGATCTGCACCCCCGACGAGCCGGCACCGACCACCAGCACCGCGCCCTCGGGCAACTGCTGCGGGTTGAAATAGGCGGCGGAGTGGATCTGGTACAGGCCTTCGTCCTTGGGCGCGATGGCCGGAATCAGCGGACGCTGGAACGGCCCGGTGGCGCAGACCACACGATGGGCTTGAATCACGCCGGCTGAGGTTTCGATGGTGAAACCCGGACGGTCGCTGTTGCGCACCACCTTCTTCACCTCCACGCCGGTGCGGATCGGTGCTTCGAACTTCTGCGCATAGGCCTCGAAATAGGCGGCCATGCGCTCTTTCGGCGCGAAGGCGTCGACGTCGAGGTCGTCGAATTCCAGGCCCGGAAAGCGGTCGTGCCAGGCCGGGCCGTTGGCCACCAGCGAATCCCAGCGCCCGCTGCGCCAGGCTTCGGCAATACGATTGCGTTCCAGCACCAGATGCGGCACGCCGAGCTTGCTCAGGTGCTCGCTGATGGCCACACCGGCCTGACCGGCACCGACCACCAGGGTGTCGATTGCTGTTCCTTCAAGGCTCGCGCCGGTGTGCCTGTGCAAGGCGCTTTGATTCAGGTCGGTCATGGCAGGGGTCCTCTGATTCCGAACGTTGTTGTTCTATTGCGGCGATGTGTGGGGCTTGGCCGCATTCTGTTCGGCGCCGAGGAATGGCGAAATTATGATTTTTGTAGTCGCTGGCAAGGTAAAAACGTGCCCACCCGTAAAGCGCCGGGGCGGCGTGGCAGAGGGCTTGGGCTATAGGTTTTTTAGCGGCAGAGGCGACAAATTAGCTGGTGTGGCGAGGGGGGGCGCAAGCGCTTGTGGATGGTCGCAGATACGTGAGGTGCTCACGCCTGTGTCAGGCGGCTGCGCATGGCCATTGCCAGTGCATCAACGGCCCGCTGCGCGGTTCAGGGTCGCGGTTTTTTCGGGCACACGCATAGCTCTGAGTTATGCATAACATAATAAATATACATTTGATAAATGCTAGGCGCGGGCGGATTCTTGGCTCGCGGCGGTGACCAGGCGGTCATCCAGTGCGATGTGAAGACGGCTTGCGGGTGACGGCCGCTTGCACCGCGAAACCCGACTCCAGAGGAAAATAAGATGAATAAGACTCTCCGTTCCCTGTTGCTTTGCGCCGGCCTCGGCCTTCTGCCGTTCGGCGCCGCCCAGGCCGCCGAAGGCAAGACCCTGCGCATCGCCACTGAAGGCGCCTACCCACCGTTCAACTACTACACCGCCGACGGCCAACTGGCTGGTTTCGATATCGAGATCGGCCAGGCCCTGTGCGAGCGCATGCAGGCCAAGTGCAGCCTGGTGGCTCAGGAGTGGGACGGCATCATCCCCGGGCTGCTGGGAGGGAAATACGATGTGGTGATCGCCTCCATGTTTATCACCGCGGAGCGCAAACAGAAGGTGGCCTTTAGCGACCCCTACCAGAAGTCGGCGATGACCTTCGTGGTGGCCAAGGATTCCGAGCTCAAGGACTTCAGTCCGACCGCCCTGGCCGGCAAGGCCATCGGTGCCCAGGGCGCAACCACCCAGGCCGATTATCTGATGGCCAGGTTCCCCGAGTCCGATGTGCGCCTGTATCCGACTCAGGATGCGGTGAACCTGGACATGGCCTCCGGACGCCTGGATGCCCAGGTCGGCGACATGATCCCGATGCTCGACTGGACCCAGAAGTCTAAAGATGGCAGCTGCTGCCGCCTGGTCGGCGCGCCGATCAGCGACCCCAAGTATGTCGGCGAGGGCGTCGGCATGGCCGTGCGCAAGGAGGATGAACAACTGCGTCAGCAGCTGAACCAGGCGCTGGCGGCGATCATCGCCGATGGCACCTACCAGGCCATCAACGACAAGTTCTTCTCGGTCAATCTGCTGACCCTGGAGCAGTGAGCCAAGCACGGCCCACCCGCTGAACGAGAAGAGGATTTGTTATGGACTGGCTCATCTACCTGAGCTTCGGTGACGCCGGCTGGGGCGACGAGTTGCTGCAGGGCTTTGGGGTCACCCTGGCCCTGGCGCTGGCCAGCCTGCCGGTTGGGCTGCTGCTGGGCCTGCTGGTGGCGGCGCTGGCGCTGTTTGGCGCACGCCCGGCGCGCGCCCTGGCCCTGGCTTTCAGCACCACCCTGCGCGGCCTGCCCGAGCTGCTCACCCTGTTTATCATCTACCACGGTGTGGGCATGGGCCTGAACGCCCTGTTGCGCTGGTATGACCCCGAGGCTGGCTATCTGGAGCTGAGCCCCTTTATTGCCGGGGTGCTGGCCCTGGGCCTGGTCTTCGCCGCCTATTCCAGCGAAGTCTGGCGCGGTGCCTGGCAGGCCCTGGATGGCGGCCAGCGCGAGGCGGGACAGGCCATGGGCCTGCGCCGGCTGAGCATCTTCCGGGTGATCGAGCTGCCGCAACTGCTGCGCCTGGCGTTGCCGGGGCTGGGCAACCTGTGGATCAACCTGCTCAAGGACACTGCGCTGGTCTCGGTGATCGCCTTGAGCGACCTGATGCGCATGGCCAATATCGCCGTGGGCACCACCAAGAAGCCCTTTCTGTTCTTTCTCGTGGTGTGCCTGGCCTACTGGCTGGTGTGTCTGCTCTGCGAATGCCTGCTGGGCCGCATGGAGCGCCGAGCCGGCCGCGGTTACCGCACGGGAGGGCAGGCGGCATGATGGATATCCTCACGCGGTTTTCCGCCCAACTGCTCTCCGGTGCTGGCCTGACGTTGCAACTCACCGCCATCGCCGCACTGCTGGCCTGCGCCCTGGCGCTGCCCTTGGCCATCGGCCGCTGCAGCGACTGCACCCTGCTGCGCTGGCCGATTCGCCTGTTCGTCTCGTTCTTGCGCGGCACGCCGCTGCTGGCCCAGCTGTTTCTGGTGTATTACGGCTCCGGTCAGTTTCGCGCCGAGCTAAGCCAGCTGGGGCTGTGGTGGTTCTTCCGTGACCCCTACTACTGCGCGTTGCTGACCTTCGTCCTCAACTCCACGGCCTATCAGGTGGAGATCCTGCGTGGCGGCCTGCGTGCGTTGCCCTACGGGCAGATCGAGGCGGGCGTGGCCATGGGCCTGTCGCGCTTTAACCAGTACCGCGCCATCATCCTGCCCAATGCCTACCGCATCGCCTTTCCGGCCCTGGGCAACGAGATCATCCTGCTGCTCAAGGGCAGTGCGGTGGTCAGCGTAATCACCCTGTTCGATGTGATGGGCCAGACCCGGCGCATCTTCTCGCAGACCTTCGACCTGTCCGTGTACCTCTGGGCGGCCGTGCTCTACCTGCTGCTGACCAGCGCCTTCGTCTGGCTCTGGCGGCGCCTGGAGCTGTGCCTGACCCGGCATCAGCGCCTGCGCCAGGCGCCGTCCACCCTGTCTTCAGCCGCTGCCAAGCGGGTATCCGCCGGAGTTTCTTTATGACCAACGCTGCCTTGCAGGTGGAAGACCTGCACAAGACCTTCGCCGGTATCGAGGTGCTCAAGGGCGTTTCGCTGACCGCCGAGAAGCACGACGTGATCAGCATCATCGGCTCCAGCGGCTCGGGCAAGAGCACCTTGCTGCGCTGCATAAACCTGCTGGAGTTCCCCGACAGCGGCCGCCTGCGGGTGCACGGCGAGGAGCTGGAGCTGGGCACCAACCGCCGTGGCGGGCGTTCGCGGCGCTTCCAGCGGCAGATCGAGCGGGTGCGCGCGCGTCTGGCCATGGTCTTCCAGTCGTTCAACCTGTGGTCGCATATGACCGTGCTGGAAAACGTGATGCTTGGCCCTTGCCTGGTGCACAAGCGCAACCGCACCGATGTGGAAGCCCAGGCGAAGAAGCTGCTGGCCCGGGTCGGCATGCTGGAGAAGTGCCAGATGTACCCCGACTGCCTGTCCGGCGGGCAGAAGCAGCGGGTGGCCATCGCCCGCGCCCTGGCCATGGACCCGGAGGTGATGCTGTTCGATGAGCCCACCTCGGCCCTGGACCCGGAGCTGGTGGGCGAGGTGCTCAAGGTGATCCGCGAGCTGGCCGAGGAGGGCCGCACCATGATCATGGTTACCCACGAGATGCGCTTCGCCCGCGAGGTGTCCTCCAAGCTGGTGTACCTGCACCAGGGCCGCATCGAGGAGCAGGGCAGCCCCGAACAGCTGTTCAATGCCCCGCAATCGGACAACCTGCGCCGCCTGCTGGCCAGCCAATACTGATGTTCAACTGTTTTGTTTGAGTGAGTGATGCCATGAGTCAAGTCGTCTCCCTGCACCCCTGGAATCGAGCGCAGCACCTGGAAAGCGCCCATAACCAGCTGCTGATCGATGGGGTAAGCGCCCTTGATCTGGTCGAGCGCTATGGCTCGCCGCTGTTCGTCTACTCGGAAAGTAAACTGCGCGATAACGCCCGGGATATCCTGGGCAACTTCCGCCGCGTGCACGGCAACACCCGGGTCTGCTTCGCCAGCAAGGCCTGCGCCAACCTGGCGGTGCTCAAGCTGTTCAAGGACTGCGGCCTGGACCTGGAGGTCAACTCCGGCGGCGAGTTCTACAAGGCGCAGCTCGCCGGCTTCGCCCCGGCGCAGATGGTGTTCAACGGTGTGGCCAAGCAGGTCGGCGAGCTGCGCGAGGTGATAGGCGCCGGGATCAAGGCGATCAACGTCGATTCGCTGTCGGAGCTGGCGCGCATTCTCAGCGTGGCCAGTGAGCTGGGCCAGCAGGCGCGGGTCAGCCTGCGCATCATCCCGGAGATCCAGGGCGGCGCCGCTGCCGGTTGGCAGACCGGCACTTCCAGCTCCAAGTTCGGTATGACCGCCGCCGAGCAAAGCGAGGCCATCGAACTGATTCTTGCCCAGCCGCAGCAGCTCAAGCTGGTGGGCGTGCATGCCCATATCGGCACCCAGATCACCGACATTGCGGTGTATCAGACCGAGGCCAACTTCCTGATCGACTATGTGCGTCAGGTCAGTGAGCGCCTGCCTTACCCGCTGGAGCATGTGAACCTGGGCGGCGGCTTTCCGAAGAACTACAGCAGCGCCGAGGCCAACTTCGATACGGTGGCGCCGCACTACCGCGCCAACTACCGCACCGAGATCGACTTCGCCCTGCTTGCCGAACACCTGATCAGACCGGTGGCCCAGGCATTG
Organism: Pseudomonas sp.; assembly: GCF_049301935.1. Taxonomy (GTDB): domain Bacteria; phylum Pseudomonadota; class Gammaproteobacteria; order Pseudomonadales; family Pseudomonadaceae; genus Aquipseudomonas. The sequence goes on from NZ_JBAQLP010000005.1 coordinate 28,450, forward strand.
GGTGAGCAGATCGAGCTGATCGTCGAGCCGGGGCGCAGCATGGTCAGCGATACCGCGATCCTGCTGACCCGCATCGAGGCGCACAAACAGCGCCAGGGTCGCCCGGTGTTCTACCTGGACGCCGGCTATAGCGTGCTGTTCGACCTGTATAACGGCTGGTACTTCCATATGCTCAATGCCTCCCGCGCCGATGACCGGGACACCCAGCATTGCCGCATGGCCGGGCCGCTGTGCGACAGCAGCGACACCTACTACGACATCGAGGGTGAGGGCGCGGTGGCGGACCTGATCGCCGAAGAGCCGGCGCTGGCCGAGCATCGTGCGGTACTGGAACAGGTGCTGGTGCAGCAGCCCAACCTGCGCGAGCTGCCGGCGGCCACCGCCCAGGGCGATGTGATCGCCCTGCTCGACGTAGGCGCCTACGCCCTGGAGATGATGAGCCAGTACTGCGGCCGCCAGTCCGCTGCCGCGGTGTTGGTGGACCTGCAGCAGGGCAGCCGGCTGATCCGTCGTCGTGGCGAGTACGCCGATCTGCTGGCCCATGACCTTGACTGAAACCGGGCTTGCGCGCGATAGCCTGAGCGGTGCACTGTTGCCCCCGGAGTGGCCGAGATGACGGCCTGCCTGGGAGAACCACCGATCATGCTGTCGCCCCGCGAGCGCTTGCTGCGCAACCTGGACTGGAACCTGCTGTACACCTTTCTGGTGATAGTCGAGGAAAGCAGCATCACCGGCGCGGCGCGCAAGCTGTCGCTCAGCCAGCCCAGCGTGAGCAATGCCCTCAAGCGTCTGGAAGAACACCTGGGCATGCGCCTGATCCAGCGCAAGAAGGGCATGTTCTCCCTCACCGAACAGGGCTTGCGGGTCTACGAGTACATTTCCTCGGCCGGCAGCATTATCGGCAAGATGGCCGAGCAGTACGCCGGCGAGGCCGGTGCGGTGCTCGGCGAGTTGCATATCCAGGTGGCCAGCCATGTCAGCTGCCAACCCTTCGACGACAGCCTGGCGCAGTTTCATCGCCTCTATCCCAATGTGCTGATCAGCCTCAGCTCCCAGCCCAGCGCCGATATCGTTGACGCGGTGGCTCGGGGCAGCCTGCATATCGGCATCAGCAACAAGAAAACCGCCCAGACCGGCCTGCACTTCGACCTGCTCGGCTACGAGCAGATGGCCTTCTATTGTGGTCCGCGCCATCCGCTGTTTGGTCGCGCGGACCTGAGCGCGGCGGACCTGCGCGGCCTGGCCTATGTCTCCTTCGAGAGCGATCAGCCCGGCGAGGGCCTCAGCGCGGTCAACTCGGTGCGCACCGAACAGCAGTTCTGGGGGCGCCTGGTGGCGGTGTCGCCCAACGAGGAAGAAGTGCGCCGGCTGATCCTCGCCGGCCTCGGCTTCGGCGCCCTGACCGTGGAAGGCGCCAAACCCTTTGTGGCGCAGAAGCTGTTGTTCCAGCTGCCGCCCTACGACGAGCTGCCGGTTAACGAGGTGTACTTGGTCACCCCGGAAAACCAGCTGCTGACGGATGTGGAACAGCTGTTTATCGGCCTGCTGCGCGCGGCCACCGTGGCGGTGGTTAGGGCGCGGTATTTTAAGCCGTAGGGTGCGCACGGCGATTATCTGGGGCCACCTCAAGTATGTCGTTTACGCCAATCGCGCGGCAGCGGTTCAGCGACAATACTGTTCGCACGTTCCCTAACGGAGTTCGCCCCATGACTCACCCCAACGCCGCGCTGATCAGCCGTTTCTACCAGGCCTTCCAGCAGCTGGATGCCGAGACCATGGCCAGCTGCTATAGCGCGGACGTGCAGTTCAGCGACCCGGTGTTTACCGACCTGCGTGGTGCGGCGGCTGGCGATATGTGGCGCATGCTCTGCGCCAAGGCGCAGGGCTTTTCCCTGACCTTTGACGGCGTGACAGCGGATGATCAGTCTGGAACGGCGCGCTGGGTGGCGACCTATACCTTTAGCCAGACCGGCAATACGGTGGTCAACTCTATCGAGGCCAACTTCCGCTTTCGCGATGGCAAGATCAGCGAGCACCAGGATCATTTCGATCTGTGGCGCTGGGCCGCTCAGGCGCTGGGCCTCAAAGGTCGGTTGCTGGGCTGGGCGCCCTTTGTGCAGAACGCCATTCGCCAGCAGGCAGCCAAAGGTTTGGCAGCCTTTCAGAAGAATCGTTAACAGTCCGTTGAGAAACTACCTACGTTGGCAATACTGCGTTAAAAACAGGCTCGGATTGCTCATGTACAAAAGTACACTCCGCTTCCTCGCCTGTTTTTGCCTTGTCTTGCCTGCCTCGCTACGTTTTCAACGGTCTGTTAAGCTCGGCGACCGTGTTTGCCTGCCGATCTTCATAATGCCTGAAGTGCTCCCTGTGGAAAGTCCCGCTGCCGCCAAGCCCTGGTTTGTTTACCTGGTGCGGGCGGCCAATGGCGCGTTGTACTGCGGCATCAGCGACGACCCGCACAAGCGCTTCGCCAAGCACCAGAGCGGCAAGGGCGCGCGCTTCTTCCACTCCAGCCCGGCGCAGGCCCTGGTGTATATCGAACCCTGCGCCGGCAAAGGCGATGCGCTGCGCCGCGAGCGGGCGATCAAGGCCCTGAGCAAACCGGCCAAGGAAGCCCTGGTCGCCGCCATGCCTGTTATCGCCGTCACTGATAACGCGTTATCAGGCTAAGCGGGTAGGCCGCCAGGGCTTGCGCGGTTAAGCTGCGGGTCTACCTGAACTGCTGCGGAGCCTGTTATGCACGAGTTGATCCTGCACCATTATCCGACCTCGCCCTTCGCCGAAAAGGCGCGGTTGATGCTCGGTTTCAAGCAGCTGTCCTGGCGCTCGGTGATGATTCCGCCAATCATGCCCAAGCCGGATCTGACCGCACTGACCGGTGGCTACCGCAAGACTCCGGTGTTGCAGGTGGGCGCGGATATCTATTGCGACACTGCGCTGATCGCTCGCCGTCTGGAAGCGGAAAAGCACACCCCGGCGCTGTTCCCCGAAGGCCAGGAATTCAACGTCGCCTGCTTCGCCCAGTGGGCCGATTCCCAGGTATTCCTGCATGCGGTCAGCCTGGTGTTCCAGCCGGAATCCATTGCCGCGCGCTTCGGCAAGCTACCGCCGGAGTTTCTCAAGACCTTTATCGCCGACCGTTCGACCCTGTTCAATGGCGGCCTGGCAACGCGTATTCCGCTGGATGTGGCCAAGCACCAGTGGCCCACGCTGATGACGCGTCTGCAGCAACAGCTTGAGCGCGAGCAGGGCGACTTCCTGTTTGGCGCGCCGTCGCTGGCCGACATCGCCATGGCTCACCCGCTGTGGTTCCTGCGCGGCACGCCGGTGACTGCGCCGTTGGTCGACGCCTACCCGGCGGTGACCACCTGGCTGGCGCGGGTGCTGGACTTCGGTCACGGCTCGTGCAGTGAAATGAGCGGCGAAGAGGCTGTCGGTATCGCCCGCGACGCCACCCCGGCCGCGCTACCGGATGCCGCACTGGCTGATCCCAATGGTTTTGCCGTTGGCCAGCAGGTGGCGATTTCCGCCATCGATTACGGGGTGGATGCGGTCGAGGGTGAATTGGTCTTCAGCGGCAGCGAAGAGCTGATCCTGCGCCGCGACGACCCACGCGCCGGCACCGTGCATGTGCACTTCCCACGTATGGGCTTCGCCATCAAGCCACTGTAAGGCCGAAGCACTCGGCGCGCTCTGTTGAACGCGCGCGCCGAGGTTTCAGTACGCGGCCCGCATCGCCTGCGGGTCGTAGCCGTGAATAAGCGTGCCCTTGATATCCAGCAGGGGCACGCCACGGCCACCCAGGGCCTTGAAGGTCGCCTCTCCGGCGGCATCCTTTTCGATATCAATCTCGCGGTACGCCACCTGATCCTCTGCCAATAGCTCGCGGGTCTTGGCGCAGTAGCCGCACCATTGCGTGGCATACAGCACCACTTCGCCCGGCCGATCGGCCAGCGGCGGCTGCAACCAACCCTGCAGGTCATCCCAGTATTGATAGAGCGCCAGCGCGCTCAACAGCAGAACAACTTTCTTCATGGGCACTCCTTGCCGTTGGGGTGATGGACTCAGTTTTTGCGCCGCTTGAGCTGATCGGTCAGCTGCGTCGGCAGGTTGCGAATCACCAGGGTGTCGCTGCTCTCGTCGTACTCGATCTTTGAGCCCAGCAGGTGCGCCTCGAAGCTGATCGACAGGCCTTCGGCGCGCCCGGTAAAGCGCTGGAACTGGCTAAGGGTGCGCTTGTCCGCCGGAAATTCCGGGGCCATGCCGTAATCCTTGTTGCGGATATGCTCAAAGAAGGCCTTGGGCCGTTCTTCGTCGATCAGTCCGGATAGCTCGTCGAGGGTGATGGGCTCGCCTTGCTTGGCCTGGTTTGCGGCATAGCTGACCAGGGTCTTGGTCTTCTCGCGGGCCTGTTCTTCGGGCAGGTCTTCGCTTTCGACGAAATCGCTGAAGGCCTTGAGCAGGGTGCGGGTTTCGCCCGGGCCGTCGACGCCTTCCTGGCAGCCGATAAAGTCGCGGAAGTATTCCGAGACCTTCTTGCCGTTCTTGCCCTTGATAAAGGAGATGTACTGCTTGGACTGCTTGTTGTTCTGCCACTCGGAGATATTGATCCGCGCCGCCAGGTGCAGCTGGCCCAGATCCAGGTGCTTGGCCGGGGTCACGTCCAGCGCCTCGTTCACCGCCACGCCTTCGCTGTGGTGCAGCAGGGCGATCACCAGATAATCGGTCATGCCCTGCTGATAGTGGGCGAACAGCACATGGCCGCCGGTGGACAGGTTGGATTCTTCCATCAGCTTTTGCAGCTGCTCCACCGCCTGGCGGCTAAAGGCGGCGAAGTCCTGGCCGTCTTCCAGGTAGTTCTTCAGCCAGCCGCTGAACGGATAGGCCCCGGACTCCTCATGGAAAAACCCCCAGGCCTTGCCTTGCTTGGCGTTGTAGCTCTCATTGAGGTCGGCGAGCATATTCTCGATGGCCTGGGACGCGCCCAGTTCGGTGTCCCGGGCATGCAGCACGGCGGGGGTGCCATCGGGCTTTTTGTCGATCAGGTGGACGATGCAGTGGCGGATCGGCATGGGCGAGGTCTTCAGCTCAGTCGCAGGGGGGTGATGGCTCCGGGCTGTTGGCGAGGCCAACACGGAACCGGTCTACAAAATGTGCGCAGAGTTTACCTGAGTACAGGTCTCTCTCCATCTGCCCGCGTGCCATGCCGGGTGGTTAAGTCGCCCGAAATCTGCCTCTGGAGCTCAATATCTAATGGCTAAATGCTGGCCAATTGCGCTCATGTTCGTCGATAAGTTCTTATTTTCAAGAAAATTATAGATATCGGTTCGCGCAGATGAATATCCACGTCTAGGTTATGTAGCGTCCACACGACGCAGTAAAGGGACCTATCGCGGCGGTGTCACAAGCGCTGCCGCACCTAAACGCTCCATATATGGATTGGAGGCAGCATGCATAACAAGATTGTGAAAAGCGGCTTAATTGTGGGAGGCCTACTGGCGGCGATCTCGGGCGAGGTGCTCGCAGATGCGAACAAAAGTAGTAGCCAACTGTTTAATGCGTTTTGGAGCCCGACCCGCTTGGGTCCTCTGGAATGTCGTTTTGGCCTGCTCAACAGCACTACCTTGGGGTTGCCGCGCTGTATGCAGGCGAGCAACACCGCCACTCACCTGCAGATGTTCAAGGATATTGCCCAGGCCAATGGCGGTAATCGTGCTGCGGGCTTGCCGGGTTACCAGCGTTCAATCGACTACGTGAAATCCACCCTGGAAAGTGCCGGCTATCGCGTAGAGGTGCAGCCATTCCCCTTCACCGCCTATTACCCACAAGGGCCCGGCGAGCTGCAGGCCTTGGCACCGACGCCAGCGCTGTATGAGTGGGATGTGGACTTTACCTACCTGTCGCAAACCGAAGAGGGTGAGGTCAGTGCGCAAGTGGCGGCTGTGGATATCGCCCTGGGCGTGGGTAACCTGTCGAGCAGTGGTTGTGAGGCGGAGGACTTTCTCGACTTCCCCTCCGGTTCCATCGCCTTGTTGCAGCGCGGCAGCTGTAACTTCCAGTTGAAAGCGGAGAACGCCGCTGCTGCCGGTGCTTCAGGGGTGATCATCTTCAACCAGGGCAACAGCGAAGACCGTAAGGGCTTACTGAATGCCACCCTGGGTGACAGCTATGCCGGTGGTATTCCGGTGTTCTTCGCCACCTACGATGTGGGGGTGGGCTTGGCGCAGAGCGCAGAAACCCAGGTGCGCATGCTGGCTGACGTGGTGCGCGAGCGCACGCAGACCTTCAACCTGATCGCCGAGAGCCGTTACGGCGATGCCAACAATGTGGTGATGGCTGGGGCTCACCTCGACTCGGTGTATGAGGGTGCCGGCATCAACGACAACGCCTCAGGCAGCGCCGCGTTGCTGGAACTGGCGTTGCAGCTGCAGAAGGTGCGACCGAAGAACAAGCTGCGTTTTGCCTGGTGGGGCGCTGAGGAGTCGGGGTTGGTCGGCTCGACTTACTATGTCAACCAGCTGCCGGCCGAGCAGAAGGGCAAGCTCAAGGCGTACTTGAACTTCGACATGATCGCTTCGCCAAACTTCGCCTACTTCATCTATGACGGCGACGGTTCTGCGTTCGGTCTGCAAGGTCCACCCGGTTCGGCAGCCATCGAGAAGCTGTTTGAGGAGTACTACAAGTTGCGCGGTTTGCCTTCTGAAGGCGATGAGATCACCTTCCGTTCGGATTACGCGCAGTTCTTCCTCGATGGCATCGCCTTCGGTGGTTTGTTCACCGGGGCCGAGGTGCTGAAGACGCCAGAGCAGGCCAACCTTTATGGCGGTACTGCGGGGATCGCGCTTGACCCTTGCTACCACGCCAGTTGCGATGACCTGAACAACATCGCCCAGCGTGCTCTGGAGATCAACGGCGATGCGATGGCCTTTGTGACCAGCTGGTTGTCGTTCTCCACCAAGGTGGTCGATGACCAGATCGAGGCGGCCAAGGCCGAGAAGAGTGTGGCGCGTAGTGCCCAGAGCTACGACATCACCCACTGGGGCAAACACTGGATCAAGTGAGCGGTTGAAATGCCAAGCCCCGCCAGGGCTTAGCTTTGGCGGGGTTTTCTTTGTCTGCAATAAATCTAGGTGGCGGCTTGTGCTGCGGGCTTAGCTGGCCGTCAACTGGCGCTGCTGCAGCGCATGCAGCCGCTCGATCATATAGCGCAGGTGCATATGCAGCTGGTACAGCTCGCTGGAGTAGGACAGCGGCACCTCGACCCGCGCCAGCTCGTCTTCCAGGCGCTCCAGGCGGGCGATTTCGGCGTCCAGGTCGCTCGGCAGCTTGCCCTTGTAGAGCAGCTGGTCGATCTCGCGCAGGTGCTTGTACCAGCGGTAGATGCGCGCGCGGATACGCCACTGGTAGATCGGCCCCACGGCCTTGAACAGCGGGAACAACAGCACCAGCAGCGGGATGGCCAGGATGATATAGCGGTCGGCCAGCGAGGCGATGCGAAATGGCAGGTAGCGCTGCAGGATCGGCAAGCCCTTGGCGTAGTAGTAATCGGCCTCAGCCAGGATGTTCAGTGACAGCGGCGGCCGGGCCGGGTAACTGCCGGCGGGGTCGAGCAGGCTGCCGTTTTTCAGCACGGTTTTCGCCGCTTCGAGGATCAGCGGAGTGAGTGAGGGATGGAACTCTTCACCCGCCACCAGGGTGGCGACCGGGCCGAGGGTAACGATGTCGCGCTCCGGGCTGTTGTGCTGCATATCGAGCATGCCCTCGCCGACTTCCAGGCGGCTGAGATAGGGCAGGCGCGCCAGATAGGCCTCGCTGCGGCGCAGGCTGACCAGGCGCACCTTGGGTTCGGCCGCGAGGCGCTGGATCAACGGATTTTCCGCCGGGCCGACGAAGAAGGCGGCGTCCAGCTTGCCATCAATCAGTGCATCGGCAGCCTTGCTGCCGCCCAGTTGCTGCCAGCGCTTGGGGTAGTCGGCCGGTTCGATGCGGTTGGCCGCAAACAGCGCGGCGGTTACCGCCTGGGTGCCGCTGTCGGCCGAACCTATGGCCAGGCGCAGCTTGCGCAGGTCGGCCAGGCGCTGGAACTTGACCTTGCGGCCGGTGAACAGCCATAGCGGCTCGCGGTACATCACGCCCAGGCCATTGAGCTTGCCGCGCGCCTCCTCGCTCAGGCTCAGCTCCTGGCCGCTCTGTACCAGGGCCAGCTCCACCTCGCCCTGGCCGAGCTTGGCCAGGTTGTCCGCGGAACCGGCGCTCTCCACCAGTTCTAGGTCGAAGCCCTGCAGCGCCAGTTCGGCTTGCAGGCGTTCGGCGAAGGCGTGGTAACCGCCGCCCGCAGCACCGGTAGCCATACGCGCATGCATCGGTGGCGGCGGCGCGGCGAAGTAGAACAGCGCGCCGACCAACCCGGCCAGCACCGGCACTATCCACAGGTTGGTGAGGATCAGGATTTTCAGATCGCGGAGGATGCGGCGCATGGTCGGTCCTTGTTATTGCCTGGGCTGAGGATAGCCGCAATGCTCCTTCAAGCTAAGTGTCCTGCGCGCGATTATCAGCTGCTTAGGCTGGCCAGCCGGCCATTACGTTGCTCGCGCCAGCGGTCCAGCAGGCCGAGCACCAGCAGCAAGCCCAGGGCATACCAGGCGTCCATGCCGAGCATCAGCAGCACCAGGCCGCACAGCAGTGCGCTGAATGCGGCCAGGGCGCGCCAGATGCCACGCAGCAGCACCACACCGGCGGCCATGCTGAGCAGGTAGATCACCACGAAGTTGCCGTTGGCGTAGCGGATCAGGTCGTCCACCGTCAGGTCGAGCACGTTGGCCAGGCTGGCGCACAGGGCGCAGCTGAGGATCACCAGCAGCAGTGCGCGGGCCGGTACGCCGTGCTGGTTGCGCTGGGCCAGGCTGGCCGGCAGTTTGCCTTCGTCGGCCAGGCTCCAGATCAGCCGGGCGAAGCCCTGCATATAGACGTTCATCGAGGCAAAGCAGGCCAGATAGCCCACGGTGGCGGCGATCCAGCGTGCCTTCTCGCCCAGCAGCAGGTCGAGCATGCGCGGCAGCGATGCGGCATCGGTCTGCACATCGCCGTAGCTATGCAGGCTCAGCACCGCCACCGAGCAGGCCCAGTACACCAGGCCGGCCAGCAGCACGCCCAGCAGCAGCGCCAAGGGGAAGTCGCGCTCGGGGTTCTTGAACTCCTCGCCCATATGGGTAAAGGCCTCGATGCCGACAAAACACCAGAACATCACCCCCAGCGCCGCCGGCAGCAAGTGCCAGGAGCCGCTGATCGGCGGCAGCAGCGGCTGACTGCTGACAGGCAGATCGCCGACCCACCAGATCAAGGAGATGGTGGCGATAATCGCCACGGCAATCGCGCCCTGAATCATTCCGCTGGCCTTGGCCGGACGTTGGCCGAGTAGCAGCATGGCGGCGATGGTCGCCAGCTGGATCGCCAGGGCTTGGCTACGGCTCAAGTCGAAGAGCGTTTGCCAGAACCCGCTGGCAATATTTAGCGCCGCCGGTAAACCCACCGGCAGCACGGCAAGAAACAGCAGGGCACTGAGGCGCTCCATGCGCGGGCCGAAGGCGCGGCCAATCAGGTGCGGCGCGCCGCCGGCATGGGGGAAGTGGCGACCCAGCTGGGCGAAGGTAAAGGCCACCGGCAGCACCAGGGCGATCAGCAGCAGCCAGGCCCACAGCGAGGCCTCGCCGGCAGCGGTGGCGGCCAGCGCCGGGATCACGAAAATCCCGGTGCCCAGCAGCGAGGTACTCAGCAGGCCAATCCCTTGCAGCAGGCCCAATTCCTGATTCAGACGGCTCATGTTGTATGCTCTGCGGTTTCGTTCGCCATGTTAAATCGCCCGCCTGTTACAGGCTGCTGGCGAAGCGTCGGCTTTGACCGGCGAGTTGGCGCAATTGACCGTCGAGTTGCCTTTTTTGAGAGCCCCGCGTGGATAAGTTCGATCAGCAGATACTCGCCCTGTTACGCGCCGATGCGCGTTTGCCCGTCAGCCAGATCGCCCGCGAGGTCAACCTGTCGCGCTCGGCGGTCAGCGAGCGGATTCGTCAGCTGGAACACAGCGGCGTGATCGGCGGCTACCAGGCCCAGGTGAGGCTGCCCGGCGAGGCCGCGATCAAGGCCTATCTGGAGCTGTTCTACCAGGGCGGGCGCTGCGAGCACTATGTCGAGCTGATGCGGGTGTACCCCGAAGTGCGCCGCTGCAGCGGCATCAGCGGCGAGACCGATATGCTGGTGGTGATCGAGGCGTCGAGCATGCAGCGGCTGAGCGAGATTCGTGGCGAGATCGAAAACTTCCCCGGCATGCAGAAAGTGAAGACCCATATGGTGGTCAAGGATTGGGTGTTCTAAGCATGCGCATCCTGCATAGCTCCGACTGGCATCTGGGCCAGCACTTTATGGGCAAGACCCGCCAGGCCGAGCACCAGGCCTTCTGCGCCTGGCTGATCGAGCAGGTGCGCGAGCAAGCGGTGGATGCCGTGCTGATTGCCGGCGATATCTTCGACACCGGCGCGCCGCCCAGCTATGCCCGTGAGCAGTACAACCGCTTTATCGTCGAACTGCGCGCCAGCGGCTGCGAGCTGGTGGTGCTGGGCGGCAACCATGATTCGCCTGCCATGCTCGGCGAGAGCAAGACCCTGCTGGCGCAACTCGGCACGCGGGTGATTCCGGGTGTCAGTGAACACCTTGAAGAGCAGCTGCTGGTGCTGCATCGGCGCGATGGCTCTCCCGGGGCGGTTCTCTGCGCCGTCCCCTTTATCCGCCCGCGCGATGTATTGCTGAGCCAGGCCGGGCAGAGCGCCCAGGACAAACAGCAGTCGCTGCAACAGGCGATTCAACAGCATTACCAGAACCTCTACGCCCTGGCCGAGGCCAAGCGTGTCGAACTGGGCGGTAACTTGCCGATTATCGCCACCGGGCATCTCACCACAGTTGGCGCCAGCACCAGCGATTCGGTGCGTGAGATCTATGTCGGCAGCCTGGAAGCCTTTCCCACCAGCGCCTTTCCGCCGGCCGCCTATATCGCCCTGGGGCATATCCACCGCCCGCAGAAGGTCGGTGGCCTGGAACATATCCGCTACTGCGGCTCGCCGATCCCGCTGAGCTTCGATGAGGCCAGGCAGCAGAAGGAGGTGCTGCTGGTGGAACTGGATGGCAGCGGCTTGCGCCAGATCACTGCGCTGTTGGTACCGCGCTTTCAGCCGCTGCTGTCCTTGCGCGGTTCGCTAAAGGAGCTGGAAGCCGCCATTCAGCAGGCGGCCACACAGGGCAGCGCCGAGCAGCCGGTGTGGCTGGAGGTGCTGGTCGGCACCGATGATTACCTGAGCGACTTGCAACAGCGTATCGCCGCGCTGTGCGAGGGGCTGCCGGTGGAGGTGCTGCGTATCCGCCGCGAGCGCGGCACAGCCAGTGCCAGCCTGCAGGGCCAGGCCAGGGAAACCCTGGATGAGCTGAGCGTGGAGGATGTATTCGCGCAACGGCTAAGCAGTGAAGTCTTGGATGAGGCCGAGCAGGCGCGCTTGCTGGGGCTGTATCAGCAGGTGGTGAGTGAGCTGCGTGAGGGCGAGGCATGAAGATCCTTAGCCTGCGCCTGAAAAACCTCAACTCGCTGAAGGGCGAATGGAAGATCGATTTTCGCGCCGAACCCTTTAGGGACAACGGCCTGTTCGCCATCACCGGGCCGACCGGGGCGGGCAAGACCACGCTGCTCGACGCCATCTGTCTGGCCCTGTATCACCGCACCCCGCGCATGAATACGGTGTCGGCCAGCGCCAATGAACTGATGAGCCGGCACACCGCCGACTGCCTGGCCGAGGTCGAATTCGAGGTCAAGGGTGTGGCCTACCGCGCCTTCTGGAGCCAGCGCCGCGCCCGCGACAAGGCCGATGGCGCATTGCAGGCGCCTAAGGTCGAGCTGGCTGCTGCCAGCGGTCAGATCCTCAGCGACAAGATCAACGAGAAGCTGCGCGAGACCGAGCGCCTGACGGGCCTGGATTTCGAGCGCTTTACCAAGTCCATGCTGCTGGCCCAGGGCGGTTTTGCTGCCTTTCTCGAAGCCAACGCCAACCAGCGCGCCGAGCTGCTGGAAGAGCTGACCGGCACCGATATCTACGGGCAGATTTCCCAGCGGGTGTTCGAGCAGTGCCGCGAGGTAAAAACCGCCCTCGATCAGCTGCGTGCCAAGGCCGAAGGGGTCGAGCTGCTTAGCGAAGAGCAGCGCGCCGAGTTGCAGGCCCAGGCCGAGCAGCTGGCTGTTGATGAGGCCGCGTTCGGCGCACAGCAGGCCGAGTTGCAGCGCCAGCGCCGCTGGAGTGAGGAGCTGAGCAAGAGCCAGGCGCAATTGCACGCCAGCCAGCAGGCCGAGCAGGCGGCGCAGGACGATTTACAGCAAGCCCAGCCGCAGCTGGCGCAATTGGCCGCCAGCGAGCCGGCGCTGCGTTTGCAGCCGTTGCACCATGCCTGGCAGCAGGCCCGCCAGAGCCTGACGCAGACCGAGCAGGGCCTGCAGCTCAATGCCGGCGAACAGCGCCAGGTCGAGCAGGCGATTGCCGAGCAGACCTGGCAGGCCCGCGAGCTTAGCGCCGCGCTGCTCGCCGCCTGCGAGGATCAGCGTCAGCAGCTGGCCGAACGCCTGCAGCAGGTGCAGCAACAACTGGCCGCGCAGCCGCAGCATGGGCGTCTGGGTGAGCAGCTCGGCAGTTGGGGCGAGCAGCTAAAAGCGCGTCAGCAACTGGCCGGGGAAATCGCCCAGCTGCAACACGCTCAGCAGCAGCTGCAAGCAAGCATCGCCGCATTGCAAACGCAGCTCGGCCAGCAAACCGAGCAGCTGGATGCCGCGCAGAATCGCCTGCAGCAGGCCCGTGAGCAGGAAGACACTGCGCAGCAGCAACAGCAGGCGCTGCTCGCCGGGCGCAGTGAGGCAGCCTTGCGTGAGCGCTGGCAGCAGCTGCATATCCAGGGCGCTGTGCTGACCCAGCTGGGCGAGTTGGCCACGGCTGGGCAACGCCTGGCGGCCGAGCAAACCCAGCTGGCCAACGCCCTGACGCTATTGCGCGAGCAGCACCAGGCCAAGGGCGGCGAGGTGGCGCAGTTGCGCCTGAGCTACAAGGACCTGCAGCAGCAGGTGCAGGCCCAGGAAAAACTGCTGGAGCAGGAGCAGCGCATCCAGGCCCTCGAAGCCCATCGCGCCCAGCTGCAACCCGGCGAGGCCTGCCCGCTGTGCGGCTCCGAGTCGCACCCGGCGATCAGCGCCTACCAGGCCCTGGACGTCTCGGCCACCCGGGCGCTGCTCAGCAGCAAGCGTGCCGAGCTGGAGGCCCTGACCGAACAAGGTCGGCAACTGGCCGGCGAGCTGGAAAAACTCGCCGCGCGCCTGGAGCAACAACAGCAGCAGCTTGAACGGGGCCGGCAGACCCAGGCCGAGCAGGGTGAACGCTGGCAGGCGCTTAGTGCGCAGCTGCAAAGCCCGCTGGCCGATGCCGTTGCCCTGGCGGAGCGCCAGGCGCAACAAAGCAGTGAGCTGCAGCAACTGCAGCAGCAACTTGAGCAGTTGCAACAGCTGGGTAGCCAGCTTGAGCAGCACCAGCAGGCGCGGCTGGCCGTGCAGCAGCAGTGCAGCGAGTTGCAACAGCAACAGGCGCTGGGTCGCCTGCAACTGCAGCAACGCCAGGAGCAGAGCGAGCAAGGCCAGGTGCGCCTGCAGCAGATGCAAGCGGCTGCCGACGAGCGCAATGAAAGCCTCAGCCAGGCCCTGGCCAGCTTCGGTTATCAGCTGCCGGACGATGCCAGCGCCTGGCTCAGCGAGCGTCAGGGCGAGTGGCAGCACTGGCAGCACAATCAGCAGCAGAGCCTGGATTTACAGCGCCAGCTCGGCGAGCTGGAGCATGGCCTGCAAGCTGCTGTGCAGCAGGCTCAACTTTGGCAGCAGCGCTGGAATGCGCTGGGCTTGGCCGATCAACCGACCTTGGCCAAGCCCGCCGATGCGCAGGCAGACTTGCAGCAGGCGCAGGTTCAACTTGAAGACGCGCAGCGCCGCCAGCAGCAGCTGGCCGGTAGCCGCCAGGCCCTGGCCAGCCGCCTGCAGGATGATCAGGCGCGGCTGCAGCAGGCCGAGCTGGAGTGGGCAGCGGCGCTAAGCGCCAGCCCCTTTAGCGATGAGGCAAGTTATCTGGCCGCCTTGCTGGATAAGCAGCAGCACCAGCGGCTCGCTGAACTGCAGGCGCGCCTGACTAAGGCCCTGAGCGATGCCCAGGCCCTGGCCAGTGCCGCCGCGCAGCAGCTGGCCGTCTTGCAGGCCAGCCCGGCCACCGTGCGCGATCTCGCGCAACTGGACGAACAGCTGCTTGCCCTTAACGCCCAACTAAGAGCCCTGAGCGAGCGCCAGGGCGAAATCCGCGCCCAGCTGCAGGGCGACGATGCGCGCAGGCAAGGCCAGCAAAGCCTGTTTGCCGGGATCCAAGCCAAGCAGGGCGAATACGATGTGTGGCAGCAACTCAACAGCCTGATCGGCTCGGCCGATGGCGCCAAATACCGCAAGTTCGCCCAGGGCCTGACCCTGGATCATCTGGTCTACCTGGCCAATCAGCAGCTCGAACGCCTGCACGGTCGCTACCAGCTGGCGCGGCGCAGCAGTGGCGAACTGGAGCTGGAGGTGCTCGACACCTGGCAGGCCGATGCGGCGCGCGACACCCGCACCCTGTCCGGCGGCGAGAGCTTTCTGGTCAGCCTGGCACTGGCCTTGGCGTTGTCCGATCTGGTCAGCCACAAGACCAGCATCGACTCGCTGTTTCTCGACGAAGGCTTCGGCACCCTCGACGGCGAAACCCTGGAGGTGGCCCTCGATGCCCTGGATAACCTGAACGCCAGCGGCAAGATGATCGGTGTGATCAGCCATGTGGAGGCGCTCAAGGAGCGCATCCCGGTGCAGCTGAAAGTGCACAAGGGGGTGGGGCTGGGCTACAGCGGGCTGGACAAGCGCTTTGCCCTTTGAGGAGGGGAAGGCGCTGAACAATGTTTCGCTCAAGGCCATAAGGCCATGCGCAGCGTCCCTGCTGGCATTTCATCGCGGCCTTAAATGGCCGCCATCGCTGGCTAACGCGACTGGCCTTATTTCACATACTCGAAACGGGTAAACCAGTCTTCCGCCAGGTGGCGATCATGCTCGGCACCATCCAGGTGGGTCTGGTAGGCGCTGTCGCCATTCAGATAAACCTTCATCCAGGAAGTCACCAGGGTTTTGAACCGGGCATGCTGAGTGGCGCTGCCGCTGTTGATCCAGTCCAGGTGGGACGCGCCCCTGAAGGTGGTCAGCGCGCGGGTGAGGCTGGTCGGCAGCGACTGGTAGTAGCTGGCAACGGTGGACGGATAGGAAACGGTGTCGTTGGCCCCGGCCTGGATCAAGGTCTTGGCGCTGATGCTCGAATAATTGGGCGAGCTAAAGCCGAGGTAGGGGGCGAGGGGCAGCGCGACTGCAATCTGAGTCTTGAGATCGGCCGCTGCCAGCAGTGCGCCGCCACCGCCCATGGAAAAGCCCGTAATGCCCAGTTTGCTGGTTGCCACCTTCCGGTAGATCGGTGAGCTGCTGCGCGTGGTTTCCGCCTTCAGTTTGCTGATGCCCCCTTTGTGTGCGGTCGCCCAGCCTGGCGGGGTGCCAAAGATGTTGTTGGGGGTAATGGCAATAACGATATAGCCGTGGCTAGTCAGGTGGTTGGCCAGCCAGGTCATATCCTCCTTGGTGTTGGAGTAGCCGCCGGTCAGGGTGGTGGCTGGATAACTGGCTGCGCTCAGGCCGCAAGGGTAGGTGACCTTTGCCGATGAGTAGCTGGTGGAGCTGAGGCCGCTGGTGTAGGAACACACCGTGTCGGCACCCGGGGCGGCGGGTGACAGCGCGGCGCTGGCCGCGCTGCTGCCCAGCAGCAGGGCAGCACACAAGGCGAATGTAGACCCTTTGAATGGTATGGCAGGCATGGTGTCTCCAGGCGTTTTTATTGTTGTCGGGCAGGCCCCTTAGCGCACAGGCTGATCAAGGCGCCGGTGTGACCTGGCCTTACGCTAACCGCTGGATAGGCTCTGGGCTTGAATGAATTGACTGTCGTGAATTAAGCGCCTTCGACAAACACCTGCAGCCCGGCGCGTGGCCGCACGAGTGCCGAGGGCTGGAAGCCGAGAATGTTGCGATAGGTGCGCGCGAAGTGCGCGGCATCGGCGAAACCCGCCTCCAGCGCGGCGTCGGTGACGCTGGCACCGCGGGCGATGCGCTGGGTGGAGAGGAACAGCCGATACCACAGCCGGTAACGGCGAATCGGTACGCCGACTTGATCCTTGAACAACGTGACCAGGCGGGACGTGGACAACCCGACCTGCTGCGCCAGGCTGTCGACGCTGAGGTTCTCCTGGGTGCTGGTCTTTATTCGTTGCAGGGTGGCAAGTATGCGCGGATCGCAGCGAAAAGCCGTGCGCGCGACCAGTTCGGGCGGGTTCAGCCAAGCGTCCAGTTGTGGGTAGAGGGTGTCGGGCAGCGTCAGGTGCTGGCTGACCGCGTCAAAGGCGCTGATAAGTTGCTGCTCATTGTGCAGATCGCAATAGGCCGCCTGCTCCTGGCGGCTGGCCAGCTGGCGCAGCACGGCATAATCGAGACCAGTGGCATCCAGGTGACAGTCCGCTACCCACAGCCGTGCGCTATCAACCGTGCCTTGCCAGCCCACGGGCAGCAACAGGCTGCGAGCATAAGAGTCGTGCTGTTGAGCGTAGTGGCGAAAGCGGATATTGCCCTGCAGGCCGATCAACAACCGCGACGCGGCAAGAGACAGCTGAACCGGCGAGTGCAGAGGGCCGAGATAGAGGGTGCGGCGTTCCCAGAGGTAGAGGCGTTGCGGCAAAGCGGCAAGCATCGAGTTGGCTCTAGCGCTGAAAAGCTGCAGAGAGTAGTCGCACCGCGTCACTCTGCCACTCACCCAAACGGGGGCGTGAGCTGCGTGTAACGTCCAGCGGAAGACTCAGCTATCTGGGCCAGGTGGCGCGGCTGTGTGCGCCAATCGCTTGGCCGGGGCGGACCACGGCATTTCGTGCGCGCAACGCGCCCTGATGTGTCTGGTTTGTGCCGCTGGGCAGGTGCATGATCGGGCTTTGGCCTGACGAGCTTGTCACTATGGGCAAATCCTCCTTGCCCCCGGTCTCCGCACTGGGGCGCTTTCTCAAGTTGACCGGCACTGCCACGCGCATCGCCGGCAGTGTCATGGGGCAAAGCCTGCTGCCCGGTCGCGCGGCTATCGACTGGCAGCCGGTGGCCGAGCAACTGGGCGACGTACTGGGGCAGATGAAAGGCCCGGTGCTCAAGCTCGGGCAGTTGGCTTCACAATGGCAGGATGTGTTGCCCGAACCGATAGCCGAGGCCCTGGGCAACTTGCAGAACCGCGTGCCGGCCCTGCCCTTTAGCGCCCTGCGCGGGCATTTGCAGCAGGTGTATGGCGCGGACCTCGAGCGGTTCTTTCAGCAAATCGACGAACAACCCTTTGCCGCCGCGTCCCTGGGCCAGGTGCATCGCGCCGTCGCGGCGGATGGTCGGGCGTTGGTGCTCAAGGTGCAATACCCGGGCATCGCCGAAATCTGCCAGGCGGATCTGCGTCAGCTACGCCGTCTGCTGCCGCTGGGGCGTTTGTTTCGCGCACCGGCCGCGCAGCTGGAGGGCCTGTATCAGGAACTAACGGCGGTGATCGAGGCGGAGCTGGATTACCCGGCGGAAATGCGCCGCCTGCAGGACTTTCGCGCGCATTTCGCCGGCTGGCCGGGCCTGCGTCTGCCGCAGCCCCTGGAAGATCTCTGTCGCCCCGGTGTGCTGGCGCTCAGCGAGGAAGCCGGCCTGCCCTTTGCCGAAGTCAGCCAGGCCAGTGCCGAGGTGCGTGAGCGTCTGGCCCTGACCCTGGTGCGCTGGCTAAGCGCCCAGGCTTTCGAGCTGGGCCTGCTGCATGCCGATCCGCATCCGGGCAATTTCGCCTACACCGCAGCCGGTGAGCTGGTGGTGTATGACTTCGGCTGCGTGCAGACGCTGTCCGCGCCATTGCTGGCGGCCTATGTACAAACCTACAAGGCCTTGCAGGCCCGCGATGGTGAGCAGTTGGAACAGGCCTTCCAGGCGCTCGGCACGCGCCAGCCGCAATCGACCACGCCCTATGGCTTGTACCGTCAACTGCACGGTCTGCTCGGGCCGCTGCTGCAGCCTGGCGTGCACTGGGATTTTGCCGCCACGCCGCTGCATGAACAGGTGCAGCGGCTATTGCCCGATGTGCTGGGCGCGTTGGGCAGCCTGCAACCGGCGCCAGCCACCTTGCTGGTCAATCGCACCCTGGAGGGGCACTACTGGAACCTCAGCCGCCTGGGCGTGGCGCTGCCGGTGGCCGATCTGTTGCAGGTGCAGATGGCCGCACGGTGAGCCCGCGATAGTGCAGCTGAGGGTTTTGGGCGGGGGCGAGTGCGCTGGGCTAACAGGCCGTTGAAAAATGTAGGCGAGACAGGCAGACAAGGCGAAAACGGCCGAAAAAGCCGAGTTTACGTGCTGTAAATGAGCATTTGATTCGCTTCGCTCACCCCAGAGGGGCCGTGCTAAAGCACGTTCAGCCTTAGGCTGTGAGGCCGTTTTCAACGCAGTATTGCCAACGCAGGTAGTTTTTCAACGGCCTGTTAGTGACAACCGGGAATATCGCGTACGCGTGGTCATAAGCCAGTAATACCAACGCGCAGGCGCAGATAAAACGCCATTAATGGTTCATTAAAACGTCATCCTGCGCGTGAAGACTGCTGCGGATTTGTCCAATCCCCGTGTCTTTGCATAAGGATAGTTGCTGTGCTGCGAATCCCTACATTCTGTGCGCTGTTTGCCCTGGCTCCTTTGGCCTCGGCCCTGGAGCTTAAACCCCTGGCGTTGTATCAGAGCGGCTTTGCTGCCGGCACCGAAATTGTCAGTGCGCAGGCCTCGAGTCTGCGCGTGATTGTCTCCAACAGCGCCGAAGGTTTGGTGGATGTGCTGCAGCTGGACCCGGCCAAGGGCCTCAAGCGCATTGCCCGGCATAACCTGCTGGCAGCCGGCACGGGGGAAATCACCTCGGCGATTTTTCATCCCAGCGAAGACCTGTTTGCCGTATGCATCCGCAACAGCGATGGCCTGAAAAATGGCCGGGTTGAGTTGCGTGCGGCGGCCGATGGCAAGCTGCTCAATACCGTGGAAATCGGCATCTGGCCGGACAGCCTGGCGTTCTCGCCCAAGGGTGATTTCATCGTGGTGGCCAACGAAGGTGAAGGCTATGTGCGCGACGGCGAGGGCTTTCGCAGCGGCGACGGCTCGATCAGCCTGATCGACCTGCGTGGCGGTGTGGCGGCGGCCACGCACAGCCTGATCACCCTGCCGGACCTGAAAGGTGTCGAGGGCGCCACCCAGGCCGAGCACAAGCGCCTACTGGAGCGGATGATCGACGGCGAAGAGTTGAAAGTACCGTTCGGCACCAGCCCCGAGCATATCGAGCCGGAGTACGTGACCTTCAGCCCGGACGGCGCGCGTGCCTATGTCAGCCTGCAGGAAAACAATGCCATCGCCGTGATCGATGTGCTGCAAGGCAAGCTGGACAAAGTGTTTGGCGTCGGCAGCGTGCGCCATGCGGCGGATATCGTCGATGACGGCCAGTATCAGCCAACCGCCGAGCTGTTCGCCCTGCGCGAGCCGGATGCCCTGGCCGTCAGCGCCGATGGTCGTTACCTGATCAGCGCCGATGAAGGCGACACCGACCCGAAAATCGCCAAGACCAAGGCCGGCCTGCCCAGCGGTGGTGGGCGCACGCTCAGCGTGTTCGATGCCATAAGCGGCAAGTTGCTCGGTGATACCGGTAACCAGCTGGATGCTAGGGCCGCTCAGGCCGGTGTCTACCCGGATGCACGCAGCCCCAACAAGGGCAGCGAGCCGGAAGGCGTGGTGAGTTTTGATGCCTTCGGCAAACGCCTGGCGGTGGCCACCCTGGAGCGTGCGGATTCGCTGGCGCTGATTGATCTGGATGCGCCTGAGCAGCCCAAGGTGCTGCAGGTAGTCGGCGCTGGCGAAGGTGCCGGTTCCGGCAAGCTGGCGCCGGAAGGCTTGGCGCATATCGAGCACAACGGCCGGCATTTCCTGGTCACCGGCCTAGAGAAGAGTGGCAACGTCGCGCTGTTCGAATTGCTCAAGTAACTAGGGTC
>NZ_JBAQLP010000006.1:0-8779 GCF_049301935.1 Pseudomonas sp.
AGGTGTCAAATGGCAGGCGCAAAAGAGATTCGCAGCAAGATTGCGAGCATCAAAAGCACGCAGAAGATCACCAGCGCCATGGAAAAGGTGGCGGTCAGCAAAATGCGCAGAGCACAAATGCGCATGGTTGCTAGCCGTCCCTACGCGGAGCGTATCCGCCAGGTGATTGGTCATCTGGCCAACGCCAACCCGGAATACCGTCATCCGTTCATGATCGACCGTGAAGTTAAGCGCGTGGGTTATGTCGTGGTGAGCTCGGACCGTGGTCTGTGTGGTGGTCTGAACACCAACCTGTTCAAGGCTCTGGTCAAAGACATGGCGAGCAATCGCGAGCAAGGCGTGGAGATTGATCTCTGCGTAGTTGGCAGCAAGGGTGCGGCGTTCTTCCGCAACTTTGGTGGCAACATCGTTGCTGCGATCAGCCACCTGGGCGAAGAACCGTCGATCAATGATCTGATCGGTAGCGTCAAGGTAATGCTCGATGCCTACCTCGATGGTCGCATCGATCGTTTGTCCGTGGTCTCGAACAAGTTCATCAATACCATGACGCAAAAGCCGACAGTGGAGCAGTTGATTCCGCTGGTGGCCGATCCGGATAAAGAACTCAAGCACCATTGGGACTACCTGTACGAACCCGACGCCAAAGAGCTGCTCGACGGCTTGATGGTGCGTTACGTGGAGTCGCAGGTGTACCAGGCAGTGGTTGAGAACAACGCGGCTGAACAAGCGGCCCGGATGATCGCGATGAAGAACGCCACCGACAACGCTGGCGATATCATCAAAGACCTGCAGTTGGTTTACAACAAGGCACGTCAGGCAGCGATCACCCAGGAAATTTCGGAAATCGTCGGCGGCGCTGCCGCGGTTTAAGCACGGTTCAACTGTTAGACGGTTGAAAAAAGTCAGAGGAACCAAAGATGAGTAGCGGACGTATCGTTCAAATCATCGGCGCCGTTATCGACGTGGAATTCCCGCGTGATCAAGTGCCGAGTGTTTATGAAGCGCTGAAAGTAGTCGGCGCCGAAACCACCCTGGAAGTTCAGCAGCAGCTGGGCGACGGCGTGGTACGTACCATTGCAATGGGTTCGACCGAGGGCCTCAAGCGTGGCCTGAGCGTTGGCAGCACTGGCGCAGGTATCCAGGTACCGGTTGGGGTGAAAACCCTGGGCCGGATCATGGACGTGCTGGGCAACCCAATCGACGAAGCTGGCCCGATTGGCGAAGAAGAGCGTTGGGGCATTCACCGTCCTGCGCCTTCCTACGCCGAACAAGCTGGCTCCAACGAGCTGCTGGAAACCGGCATCAAGGTTATCGACCTGGTTTGTCCGTTCGCCAAGGGCGGTAAAGTCGGTCTGTTCGGTGGTGCCGGTGTGGGCAAAACCGTAAACATGATGGAACTGATCCGTAACATCGCCATCGAGCACAGCGGTTATTCCGTGTTCGCCGGTGTGGGTGAGCGTACTCGTGAGGGTAACGACTTCTACCACGAGATGAAGGACTCCAACGTTCTCGACAAGGTAGCCCTGGTTTACGGTCAGATGAACGAGCCACCAGGCAACCGTCTGCGCGTCGCCCTGACCGGCCTGACCATGGCCGAGAAGTTCCGTGACGAAGGTCGTGATGTACTGTTCTTCGTGGACAACATCTACCGTTACACCCTGGCCGGTACTGAAGTATCCGCACTGCTCGGCCGTATGCCGTCGGCAGTGGGTTATCAGCCGACCCTGGCCGAAGAAATGGGCGTTCTGCAAGAGCGTATCACTTCGACCAAGACCGGTTCGATCACCTCGATCCAGGCCGTCTACGTTCCTGCGGACGACCTGACCGACCCAAGCCCGGCGACCACCTTCGCCCACTTGGACGCCACCGTTGTACTGTCCCGTGACATCGCCTCCCTGGGTATCTACCCAGCGGTCGATCCACTCGACTCGACGTCGCGCCAGCTGGACCCGATGGTTATCGGCCAGGAGCACTACGACACCGCTCGCGGCGTGCAGTACGTACTGCAGCGCTACAAAGAGCTGAAGGACATCATCGCGATTCTGGGTATGGACGAACTGTCCGAAGCAGACAAGCAGCTGGTATCCCGTGCGCGTAAGATCCAGCGCTTCCTGTCCCAGCCGTTCTTCGTGGCCGAAGTCTTCACCGGTTCGCCAGGCAAGTACGTTTCCCTGAAAGACACCATCGCTGGTTTCAGCGGCATCCTGAAAGGTGACTACGATCACCTGCCAGAGCAGGCGTTCTACATGGTTGGCAGCATCGAAGAAGCTGTTGAGAAAGCGAAGAAACTGTAATCACCCGTGCGCCCGGCAACGGGCGCTTACGGTCTGTTTATCCGCAGTAGTGGGTAAGCGGATCGATACGTGAGGTTAGACATGGCTATGACAGTCCATTGCGACATCGTCAGCGCAGAAGGCGAGATCTTCTCCGGTCTGGTCGAGATGGTGATTGCGCACGGCAACCTGGGTGATATCGGTATCGCTCCAGGTCACGCGCCGCTGATCACCGACCTCAAACCGGGTCCGATTCGTCTGGTCAAGCTGGGTGGCGAAACCGAGGTGTTCTACATCTCCGGTGGCTTCCTCGAGGTTCAGCCGAGTGTGGTGAAAGTTCTCGCCGATACCGTGCAGCGTGCTGCCGATATCGATGAAGCTGCTGCTCAGGAAGCCCTCCGGGCTGCCGAGAAAGCCTTGAATGAGAAGGGCGCGGAGTTCGATTACGGTTCCGCAGCCGCTCACCTGGCTGAGGTCGCGGCTCAGCTGCGTACCGTTCAGCAGTTGCGCAAGAAGTTCGGCGGTTAATTCCGACGCTTCATCGCAAACGAGTAAAAGGGTAGCCTTGGCTACCCTTTTTCTTTGTCTGCTGTTTTTACCTTTTCAGTTGGCCGGGCTAGGGATTTAGCCCGCCTTCGTCTGCCTGGAATCCGTTCTTATGTCGCTCGATATCGTTATCCTCGCCGCCGGCCAAGGCACCCGTATGCGTTCGGCCTTGCCGAAAGTCCTGCACCCGGTGGCTGGCAAAGCCATGCTCGGCCATGTGATCGACACCGCTCGCCTGCTTAAACCGCAAGGCATACATGTGGTGATCGGCCATGGCGCAGAACGGGTGCGTGAGCAGCTGGCGGCGGATGACCTGAATTTTGTCCTGCAGAGCGAGCAGCTCGGCACCGGCCATGCTGTGGCCCAGGCCTTGCCGGCGCTGACTGCGGAGCGCGTGCTGATTCTCTACGGCGATGTGCCGCTGATCGAAGTGGAAACCCTGCAGCGTCTGCTGCAACAGGTCAGCGAGCAGCAGCTGGGGTTGCTTACGGTCAATCTTAACGACCCGAGCGGTTACGGTCGCATCGTCCGCGATGAGCACGGTGTGGTGAAGGCCATCGTCGAGCACAAGGACGCCAGTGCCGAACAACGGCTGATCCGCGAGGGCAACACCGGCATCCTCGCCGTACCGGGGAAAAAACTCGGCGACTGGCTCGGACGCCTGTCCAACAGCAATGCTCAGGGCGAGTACTACCTCACCGACGTGATCGCCATGGCGGTGGCTGACGGCCTGGTGGTAGCCACCGAGCAGGCAGCTGACGAAATGGAAGTGCTGGGCGCCAACGACCGTATTCAGCTTTCGCAGCTGGAGCGTCACTACCAGTACCGCGCCGCGCGCCGGTTAATGGTGCAGGGCGTGACCCTGATCGACCCGGCACGCTTCGATCTACGCGGCGAAGTGACGGTAGGCCGTGACGTGTTGATCGATATCAACGTGATCCTTGAAGGCCAGGTTGTCATCGAAGAGGGCGTGCAGATTGGCCCTAATTGCGTAATCAAGAACTCGATCCTGCGCAAAGGTGCCATCGTCAAAGCTAACAGCCATCTGGAAGGAGCCGAAATGGGCGAGGGCGCCGATTGCGGACCGTTTGCTCGTCTGCGTCCCGGTTCGGTGCTGGGCGCCAAGGCCCATGTGGGTAACTTCGTTGAACTGAAGAACGCCAAACTGGGGGAGGGCGCCAAGGCCGGTCACCTCTCCTATCTGGGCGATGCCGAAATCGGCGCGCGCACTAACATCGGCGCCGGCACCATCACCTGCAATTATGACGGGGCCAACAAGTTCAAGACCGTGCTTGGCGAAGACGTGTTTATTGGCTCCAACAGCGCCCTGGTGGCCCCGGTGACTCTGGGAGACCGCGCCACCACCGGCGCCGGTTCGGTAATTACCGGCGACGTGCCGGATAACACCCTGGCCGTTGGCCGCGCCAAGCAGCGCAATATCGAAGGCTGGAAGCGCCCGACCAAGTCGTAGGATGGGTTAGCCGCGTAGCGGCGTAACCCATCACATGGCCAGCATGGGTATCGCTGCGCTCAACCCATCCTACGGCCTTTGGTCGTTTTCAGGCTTGACGCAAAAGACTTATTAGGTTTTGATTCGCGCCATTATCTTTCGAATCGAAACTTAGCATGTCGAAACGCAACACGCCGCAACGTCGCCATACCATTCTTGCCCTGCTCGCCGAGCAGGGTGAGGTGAGTGTGGATGAGTTGTCGAAGGCGTTTGCTACTTCTGAAGTGACCATTCGCAAAGACCTCGCCGCCCTGGAGAAGAATGGCCTGCTGCTGCGCCGTTACGGCGGTGCGGTGCCCATGCCGCAGGAGCTGATCAGCGATATCCAGCCGATCTCCCAGTACAAGCAGGCCATCGCCCGCGCCGGGGTCGCCTGCATCAAAGAACATGCGCGCATCATTATCGACAGCGGCACCACCACTGCAGCGATGATCCCGCAGCTCGGCCACAAGCCTGGCCTGGTGGTGATGACCAACTCGCTTAACGTGGCCCGCGCCATCAGCGAACTGGAGCACGAGCCGGTGCTATTGATGACCGGCGGCACCTGGGACCCGCATTCCGAGTCGTTTCAGGGCCAGGTCGCCGAGCAGGTGCTGCGCTCCTACGACTTCGACCAGCTGTTTATCGGCGCCGATGGCATCGACCTGGCCCGTGGCACCACCACCTTCAACGAATTGCTCGGGCTCTCCCGGGTGATGGCGGAGGTGGCCCGCGAAGTGGTGGTGCTGGTCGAGAGCGACAAGATCGGCCGCAAGATTCCCAACCTGGAGCTGCCCTGGAGCGGCATCCATACCCTGATAACCGACGAGCGCCTCAGCCCCGAGGCCCGTGAACAATTGACCGCGCGCGGGATCAAGCTGATCTGCGCCGCTGTAGACGCCTGAGTTAAGGAGAGACATATGTGTGGCATCGTAGGCGCAGTCGCCGAACGCAATATCACCGCCGTGCTGGTTGAAGGCCTCAAGCGCCTGGAATACCGCGGTTACGACAGCGCCGGTGTGGCGCTGCTGACTGATCATAACGGTCTCGACCGCCGTCGCCGTGTTGGCAAGGTCAGCGAGCTGGAAAGCGCGTTGGGCGCCGAACCGCTGGCCGGCCGCCTGGGTATCGCCCACACCCGCTGGGCCACCCACGGCGCGCCGAGCGAGCGCAACGCCCACCCACACTTCTCAGGTAAAGAGCTCGGTGGTGAGCTGGCGGTGGTGCACAACGGCATTATCGAAAACCACGAAGAACTGCGTGAGCGCCTCAAGGGCCTGGGCTACGTCTTCACCTCGGATACCGACACCGAAACCATCGTGCACCTGCTCGAATACAAGCTTAGAAGCCATCCCGACCTGGCCGCTGCGCTGAAAGACGCGGTCAAGGAATTGCACGGCGCCTACGGCCTGGCGGTGATCTCGGCCCGTCAGCCGGACCGCCTGCTCGCCGCCCGCAGCGGCAGCCCGCTGGTGATTGGCCTGGGCCTCGGTGAGAACTTCCTCGCCTCTGACCAGTTGGCTCTGCGTCAGGTCACCGACCGTTTTATGTACCTGGAAGAGGGCGATATCGCCGAGATCCAGCGCGACAGCGTGCAGATCTGGGATGCCTCCGGCCAGCCGGTGGTGCGTGAAAGCGTGCAGTACCACGAAGGCTTTGAGGCCGCCGACAAGGGCGAGTATCGCCACTTTATGCTCAAGGAAATCCATGAGCAGCCCAAGGTGGTGCAGCGCACCCTGGAAGGCCGTTTGGGTTCCGACCACGTACTGATCCAGGCCTTCGGCCCGCAGGCTGCCGAGCTGTTCGCCAAGGTGCGCAACGTGCAGATAGTCGCCTGCGGCACCAGTTATCACGCCGGTATGGTCGCCCGTTACTGGCTGGAAGAACTGGCCGGGATTCCCTGTCAGATCGAAGTGGCCAGCGAGTTCCGCTACCGCAAAGTGGTGGTGCAGCCGGACACCCTGTTTGTCAGCATCTCCCAGTCCGGTGAAACCGCCGACACCCTGGCCGCGCTGCGCAACGGTAAGGAATTGGGCTACCTGGCCAGCCTGGCGATCTGCAACGTTGGCATCAGCTCGCTGGTGCGCGAATCCGACCTGTGTCTGCTGACCTTGGCCGGCCCGGAAATCGGCGTGGCCTCGACCAAGGCTTTCACCACCCAGCTGGTTGCGCTGATGCTACTGACCCTGTCCCTCGGTCAGGTGCGTGGCACTCTGGACAAGGCTCTGGAAGCCGAGCTGGTCGATGAACTGCGTCGCCTGCCAACCCGCCTGGGCGAAGCCCTGGCCATGGACAGCGTGGTGGAGAAAGTCTCCGAGCTGTTCGCCGAGAAGCACCACAGCCTGTTCCTCGGTCGCGGCGCGCAGTACCCGGTGGCGATGGAAGGCGCGCTCAAGCTCAAGGAAATTTCCTATATCCACGCCGAAGCCTACCCGGCTGGCGAGCTCAAGCACGGCCCGTTGGCCCTGGTGGACAGTGATATGCCGGTGGTCACCGTGGCGCCGAACAATGAGCTGCTGGAAAAGCTCAAATCCAACCTGCAAGAAGTGCGCGCCCGTGGCGGCGAGCTGTTGGTGTTTGCCGACGAGCAGGCCGGCATGCGCAATGGCGAGGGCACCCACGTGGTGAACATGCCGCATATCCACGACGCCCTGGCGCCGATCCTCTACACCATCCCGCTGCAGCTGTTGTCCTACTACGTTGCCGTGCTCAAGGGCACCGACGTCGACCAGCCGCGTAACCTGGCCAAGAGCGTCACGGTCGAGTAAGCCAGGCCGTTAACCCTTAACCACAAAAAAGCACCCTCGGGTACTTTTTTGTTGGCGCTATTGGCGGGGTAAACCCGTCGCAGTGGCGCGTGCTGCGTGCAGTTTCTTGTAGCTGTCGATCAAGCGCAGGTGGCGATCAAGCCCTTCCAGTTGCATGTTGGTTGGCGTCAAACCATGGAAGCGCACGCTGCCGTCCAGCGAGCCCAGCACCGCGTCCATCCGCTCCTTGCCGAACATGCGGCGGAAGTTGGGCTCGAAGTCGGCCATGTCCAAGTCGCTGTCCAGCTGCACTTCCAACGCCGCATTCAGCGCCTGATAGAACAGGACGCGCTCGACGGTGTTGTCGTTGTACTGCAGGAAGGCCTCGGTCAGCTCCTTGGCCTCGTCGAACTTCTTCAGCGCCAGATAAATCAGCAGTTTCAGTTCCAGAATGGTCAACTGACCCCACACCGTGTTGTCGTCGAACTCGACGCCGATCAGCGTGGTGATATCGGTGTAGTCGTCGACATCGCTGTTTTCCAGATTGCGTAACAGAGACTTCAGGCCACGATCGTTCAGGCTGTGCAGGTTGAGGATGTCGGCGCGGAACAGCAGCGCCTTGTTGGTGTTGTCCCAGATCAGGTCCTCGACCGGGTAGATCTCCGAGTAACCCGGCACCAGGATGCGACAGGCCGTGGCGCCCAGGTGCTCGTACACGGCCATATAGGCTTCCTTGCCCATGGCTTCGAGAATGCCGAACAGGGTTGCAGCTTCCTCGGCGTTGGCCTGCTCACCCTCACTGGAGAAGTCCCACTCGACGAATTGGTGATCCGCCTTGGCGCTGAAGAAGCGCCAGGACACCACGCCGCTGGAGTCGATAAAGTGCTCGACGAAGTTGTTTGGCTCCATCAGCGCCTGGCTTTCAAAGGTCGGCGGCGGCAGGTCATTCAGGCCCTCGAAGCTGCGGCCCTGCAGCAGTTCGGTGAGGCTGCGCTCCAGCGCCACTTCAAAGCTTGGGTGCGCGCCGAACGAGGCGAACACGCCACCGGTACGCGGGTTCATCAGGGTTACGCACATCACCGGGAATTCGCCGCCCAGCGAGGCGTCCTTCACCAGCACCGGGAAGCCCTGGGCTTCCAGACCCTGAATCCCGGCGAGGATGGCCGGGTACTTGGCCAGCACCTCCTGTGGCACGTCCGGCAGGCACAGCTCGCCTTCGAGAATTTCGCGTTTTACCGCGCGCTCGAAAATTTCCGACAGGCACTGCACCTGGGCTTCGGCCAGGGTGTTGCCGGCGCTCATGCCGTTGCTCAAGAACAGGTTTTCGATCAGGTTGGAGGGGAAGTACACCACCTCGCCATCGGATTGGCGCACAAAGGGCAGCGAGCAGATGCCGCGCAGCGTGTTGCCGGAGTTGGTGTCGTACAGGTGCGAGCCACGCAGTTCGTCGTCCTGGTTGTAAATCGCCAGGCAGTACTCGTCGAGAATCTCCGCCGGCAGCGCATCCTTAGGCCCAGGTTTGAACCAGCGTTCATCCGGGTAATGCACGAACGCCGCATTGGCGATCTCTTCGCCCCAGAACTGATCGTTGTAGAAGAAGTTGCAGTTCAGCCGCTCGATAAACTCGCCCAGCGCCGACGCCAGCGCGCCTTCCTTGGTCGCGCCCTTGCCGTTGGTAAAACACATTGGCGAGTGCGCATCGCGGATATGCAGCGACCATACGT
>NZ_JBAQLP010000007.1:0-59088 GCF_049301935.1 Pseudomonas sp.
CATGCGGCCGTCCTGCATCAGGACGGTCCCTAAGCCCAGCTCCGCTTCGCTGTCACTGATCCAGCGTTGCCCCGGTTCATACTGCGCCATGCTTGTCTCCCGCGTGAAAAAGCCGACTATGTTAACGGAACCCAGGGCTCAGGCCCAAGGCAGCATTGCTGCGCAAGGGCACTTTGTGTGATTAGGTAGATCAAAAGTGTAGCGAGGCAAGGCTCAAGTCGCGGCTTGACTGGCCGACAGTCTGACCAAAGGAGGGCTTATTAGATGCTGCCGCCGATTCCTCACAGTCTGGCTCCCGTGACCGTCCAGCAGGATGTGGTTAAGCCGCGCCCGGAAATTCCGCCGGTGACTGCCACGGCCGAAAGCTCCAAGGAAAGTGGCGTGAGCCTGGACAAACGCCACCCCCAGGAAGCCGAGGCACTGCTGCGCGAAGAGCAGCGTCGTCGTCAGCGCCGCCACGGCTACAGCCCGGAAGAGCTGGCCGAAGGTGAAGTGGCCGAGGCAGATATAGAGGAACTCAGTGAGTTGCCGCGTCAGGGGTTGTGGGTGGATGTGGAAGTTTGAGTGATTTAGCCGTGGATCTATTTGCCGACAGCCCGCTGCAGCTGGCCAACGCCGACTTGCAATTGCATGCGCAGTGGCTGGATACGCCAACCGCCGACTGCTGGCTGGCCGAGTTGAGTGCGCAGACACCCTGGCAGCAGCCGCAGGTGCAGATTTACGGGCGGCAACTGCCGGTGCCGCGCCTGGTGGCCTGGTATGGCGATGCCGAGGCCAGTTACCGCTACTCCGGTTTGACCCATCAACCCTTGCCCTGGACGCCGCTGCTGGCGCAGATTCGTGCGCAGGTGGAGCAGGCCGTGGGGCAACCGCTGAATGGCGTGCTGCTCAACTATTACCGTGATGGTCAGGATTCCATGGGCTGGCACAGTGATGATGAGGCCGAGTTGGGCGCAAATCCGCTGATCGCTTCGCTCAATCTGGGCGGCACGCGGCGCTTTGATCTGCGCCGTAAAGGGCACAACCGTATCGAGCATTCATTGCCGCTGCAGCATGGTTCGCTGCTGGTCATGCGCGGGGCAACCCAGCATTATTGGCAACACCAAGTGGCGAAGACGCGCAGCCCCTGCGCGCCCCGTCTGAACCTGACCTTTCGGTTGATCAAGCCAAGCCCATGAGCCAAGACGACAAGCTGATTGATTTCGCCGCCGAGCGCGACAAGCGCATCCATGGCCTGCGCGACAAGAAACTCAATGAAATGCGCGATGCCTTCGAGCAGGCTCTGCCGCTGCCCAAAGGCAAGAAAAAGCCCAAGGGCAAGCCGAAAAAGCCCTGAGGCGGATGTGCATCAGGCTGATTTGTTGATCTGGATCAGCTGAGCGTCGCCTCTTCTGGCCAGTGCCCGCCGCTTGTTGATCTGGATCAATAGCGCTCCTGCCGCCCCTGCTAACTTGAAGCCATACCCACACAGGCTTCATAGCAGGAGGCAGCATGTTTATCGATGTTGTAGTGCTCGCCGGTATCGGCACCGTCGGTCTGATGGTCGCCTTCTTCGCCGGTGTCGGTTATTTCATCTGGCAGGACTCACGCAAGCGCAAGCAGGGCTGAATCTGCCATAAGAGGCACGCAAGGCAATTTGGGCGACTTAGGTCGCCCTTTTTTATTTTCATTTGGTGTGTTTTATGCCGCGTGCGCATCTTCCGGGCTGCGCGGGGATCCGATGCGCAGGTAGTTGTCGAGTTTGGCCTGCTGCGCGGGCGTCATAAACAGGCCGAGCTTGCTGCGCCGCCAGAGAATGTCCTCGGCCAGCACGGCCCATTCTTCCTGGCACAGGTAGTCGACTTCACGGGTATACAGGCCGCCACCCAGGTGTTCACCCAGGTCGCTGAGGTTGCTCACGCCTTTGAGCATCACCCAACTGCGGCTGCCGTAGCTGCTGGCCCAGCGCCGCGCCAACGAGGTGGGCAGCCAGCCAAAGCGGGCGCAGAGTGCTTCCACCAGGGCGTTTTGGCTGTCCAGTTGCTCGGCGCCAGGCAGCAGGCTGCTGGCGGTCCAGCATGGGCCCATCGTGGCGAAGTAGGGCGCCAGTAGCGCCAGCGCCGATTCGGCGAGCTTGCGGTAGGTGGTCAGCTTGCCGCCGAACACCGAGAGCAGCGGCGCTTCGCCGGGATGGCCGGACAGCGACAGGGTGTAGTCGCGGGTGACGGCCGAGGGATCATCCGACTCGTCGTCGCACAGCGGCCTTACGCCAGCGTAAGTGTGCAGGATGTCACTGCGCTGAATCTGCTTCTTGAAATGAGCGTTGACCACGTTCAGCAGGTAGTCAGTTTCTTCTTCACTTATTGCCACTTTTGCCGGGTCGCCCTGGTATTCCCGGTCCGTGGTGCCGATCAGGGTGAAATGTTCCTGATAGGGGGTGGCGAAGACGATACGGCGGTCTTCGTTTTGCAGGATATAGGCCTGTTCACCTTCGAACAGGCGCGGCACGACGATATGGCTGCCCTGGATCAGGCGGATACCGTACGGCGAATCCTGCTTCAGGTCTTCGCGAATAAAGCGCGCCACCCAGGGGCCGGCGGCATTGATCAAGGCGCGGGCGCGAATCGAGAACAGGCTGCCATCGCGGCGTTCCAGATGGATATGCCACAAGCCCTTGCTGCGCCGTGCGCTAACGCAGCGGGTGCGGCTGTGCACGTGGGCGCCTTGCTCGCGGGCGGCCATGGCGTTGAGCACCACCAGGCGAGCGTCATCGACCCAGCAATCGGAATATTCGAAACCACGGCTGATCTCGGCTTGCAGCGGGCTGCCGGCGCCGAAACGCAGGCTGCGCGAGCCTGCCAGCTGCTCGCGCTTGCCCAGGTGATCGTAGAGAAACAGCCCGGCGCGGATCATCCAGGCCGGCCGCAGGTGCGGGCGGTGCGGTAGGATAAAGCGCATGGGTTTGACGATATGCGGGGCCTTGTTCAGCAGCACTTCGCGCTCGGCCAGTGCCTCACGCACCAGGCGGAATTCGTAGTGCTCCAGGTAGCGCAGGCCGCCGTGGATCAGCTTGCTGCTGGCGGAGGAGGTGTGCTGCGCCAGGTCGTCCTTTTCGCAAAGGAACACGGACAAGCCGCGCCCAGCTGCATCGGCGGCGATCCCGACACCATTGATACCGCCGCCAATCACGGCAAGATCATAGACTTCAGCGAGTGGAACAAGGCTGGCGGAACGAGTAGGCATGGCGGCACCGAAAGTCAGTATTGAACTTTGAATGTTCACTTTCGAAAATATGCTAGTCGAATAATCACGGCTTCGCCACCCCGAAATACGCTTTCGCGCCCAGTGGTCGTGGATTTCTAAGCTAAGGCTTTTGGCTTGGATATGTACTCATTACCTGTTGCTCCGTGCTGTAGGCCTTTGTAGGAGCGGGCTTTCCCGCGAAATCCGGCAACGCAAAAGCATCGCGGGCAAGCCCGTTCCTACAGGTCGGCGCTCTTCCTCAAGATTTCCTGCAACAGCTAACGCAGACATAGCCTTTGGCTTACACCAGGTCGAGGTGCACCTTGTGCTCGGCGAGCAGGCGGTGGATTGCCGCGGAAGGCGCAGCATCGGTAAACAGTCGGTCGACCAGGGCCACCGAGCCCAGGCGCACCACGGCATTACGGCCGAACTTGCTGGAATCGACGGCTAGAAACACCTGGCGGGCATTGCTGATAATCGCCTGGGAGACCCGCACTTCCTGGTAGTCGAAGTCGAGCAGGCTGCCGTCTTCATCGATGCCGCTGATGCCGACCAGGGCGAAATCGACCTTGAACTGCTGGATAAAATCCACCGCCGCCTGGCCGACCACACCGCCGTCGCTGCGCACCGTGCCGCCGGCCAGTAGCACCTCGAAGTCCGCTTTGGCGCTCAGTTGGGCGGCTACGTGCAGGTTGTTGGTGATGACCTTCAGGCCCTTGTGGCCGAGCAGTTCGCGGGCAATGGCTTCGGTGGTGGTGCCGATGTTGATAAAGAGCGAGGCATGGTTGGGGACATGCGCGGCAATGGCGGCGGCGATGCGCTGTTTTTCATCGCGCATCTGCCCGGCGCGCATGCTGTAGGCAGTGTTCTGCGTGCTTGAGCTTTCACTGGCGGCACCGCCATGGGTGCGCCGCAGTAGGCCCTGTTCGGCGAGTTGGTTAATGTCGCGGCGAATGGTTTGCGGGGTGACGGCAAACGCCTGGGCCAACTCGTCGATGCTGACATAGCCGCGTTCGCGGGCGAGTTCGAGAATGTCGTGTTGGCGGGGCGGCAGGGTCATGGGGCAAATCCTTGAAGTTGCGCGCCATTATAGGCTGCCGAAAGGGCAATAGATGGGCTAAGGTACGCCAACTTTGTCAGATTATTTTCACATTCGAACATGACGCCTGCCATCGATCTGCTGAAAAAAGCCAAGGCTGTGCACCAGGTGCACAGTTACCACCACGATCCCAAGGCGGCTTCCTATGGCCTGGAAGCGGCGGAAAAGCTCGAACTTGAGCCGGCCCAGGTGTTCAAGACCCTGCTGGCAGCCAGCGAGAAAGGCGAGTTGCTGGTGGCGGTGGTGCCGGTGGCCGGTACGCTTGATCTGAAAGCCCTGGCGCATGCCGCCGGGGTAAAGAAAGCCGATATGGCCGACCCCGCGGCAGCGCAACGGGCCACCGGCTATCTGCTCGGTGGTATCAGTCCGCTGGGGCAGAAGAAGCGTTTGCGCACCTTTATCGATGACTCTGCGCAGCAGTTTCCCAGTATCTATGTCAGCGCCGGGCGGCGCGGGCTGGAAGTGCAGCTGGACGCCGCCGTGCTGGCGCAGCTGACCCAGGCGTTGTTTGCACCTATTGGTCGCGGCTAGCAGCCGCTCTACAACTTATAAAAACAAGGAAATCTGCATGTCTCATTACCTGCTTGCTATCGACCAGGGCACCACCAGCAGTCGGGCGATTGTCTTCAGTGCTCAGGGCTTACCCGTGGCGCGGGCGCAGCAGGAGTTCAAGCAGTATTTTCCCCAGGACGGCTGGGTTGAGCATGATGGCGAAGAGCTGTGGTTGAGCACCCTCAAGGTTTGCCGTGAGGCGCTTAAGCAGAGCGGCCTGAGTGCCAGCGATGTGGCGGCGATCGGCATCACTAACCAGCGTGAAACCACCCTGGTGTGGGATGCGCAGACCGGTACGCCGATCCATCCGGCGATTGTCTGGCAGGACCGGCGCACCGCCGATTACTGCGCCGAGCTGAAAGCCGCCGGCCATGAACCTGTCGTAGCCGCCAAGACCGGGCTATTGATCGATCCGTATTTCTCGGCAACCAAATTGCGCTGGATTCTGCAGAAGGTGCCCGGCGCCCGTGAGCGTGCCGAGCGCGGTGAGCTGCGTTTTGGCACCGTGGATTCCTTCCTGCTGTGGCGTCTGACCGGCGGTAAATCGCACAAGACCGACGCCAGCAACGCCTCGCGCACCCTGCTGTTCAATATCCACACCCAGCAGTGGGATGAGGAACTGCTCAAGCTGTTCGAGATTCCCGCCAGCCTGCTGCCGGAGGTGCTCGATTGCGCCGCTGATTTCGGCATCACCGCAGCCGATCTGCTCGGTGCGGCCATTCCGGTACTGGGCATGGCCGGCGATCAGCAGGCCGCGCTGATCGGCCAGGCCTGCTTCGAGCCGGGCATGGTCAAGAGTACCTATGGCACTGGCTGTTTTATGATCCAGAACACCGGCAGCACGCCGGTGACCTCGAAGAACCGTCTGCTCACCACGGTCGGTTATCGCCTAAATGGCCAGGTCACCTATGCGGTGGAAGGCAGCATCTTCGTCGCCGGCGCCGCCG
Source organism: Pseudomonas sp. (assembly GCF_049301935.1). Classification (GTDB taxonomy): domain Bacteria; phylum Pseudomonadota; class Gammaproteobacteria; order Pseudomonadales; family Pseudomonadaceae; genus Aquipseudomonas. Next base: position 5,821 of record NZ_JBAQLP010000007.1, read on the forward strand.
TGCAGTGGCTGCGCGACGGTATCAAGCTGATCAGCCATGCCCGCGATACCGAAGCCATGGCCGAGCAGACCGGCGATGCCTGCGGCGTGTACCTGGTGCCGGCCTTTACCGGCCTGGGGGCGCCGTACTGGGACCCGAAAGCCCGTGGCGCGATTTTCGGCTTGACCCGCGACACCGGGATCAAGGAAATCGTCACCGCCGGCCTGCAGTCGGTGTGCTACCAGACCCGTGACCTACTGGAAGCCATGCGCCAGGACGGCGCGGCCGAACCGAGCGCGCTGCGGGTGGATGGCGGCATGGTGGAAAACAACTGGGTCATGCAGTTTCTCGCCGACATTCTCGGCGTGCCGGTGGAGCGCCCGGAAGTCACGGAAACCACGGCCCTCGGCGTGGCCTATCTGGCCGGCCTGCAAGCCGGGCTTTATACGGATTTGGCGAGCATCGCCCGGCATTGGCATCGCCAGCAGCGCTTCGACCCGCGTATGGCCGACAGCCACCGCAGCAAGCTGTATGACGGTTGGCTGGATGCGGTGCAACGGGTACGCAGCGACGGCTGAGGCGAGGCATTGTGTAGGCGCCAGCTTGCTGGCGACTGTTCTACTCGAAACCTATCGCCAGTCAGAGTTAGAGCGGGTGCCGACCCTAAATAGGTTCTCAGGAGCCCGCGAGCATGACTCCTTCATATTGATTGGTCAGCTCGTGCATCTGCCACAGCAGGGTCTCGGTGGTGGTGGCAATCACCGTGGGTACATAGCGCGAGTCGCTGGCTAGGTTGAAGCCGGCGCGGGTAAAGCGCCACTGCGCTTCGGCCTGTTTGAGGCCTTTGCTGATCTGCGCGGTGTTCTGGCTAGCCTGTTGCAGTTCCTGCAGTGCCACTTCGAATTCGTTGACCGCCTGATCGAATTGCTGCTGCAACTCGGTGATTGGCAGATGCCAGCTCATGGCCAGGTACAGCTTGGCGATACGTTGGCTAAGCATGCGCTGGCGACCGCTGCGGTTGACCAGCGCGGCACTGCTGGCACCGCTGTGGCGTTCCACAAGTTGCACCACCTGCTCGCTCTGTGCCAGCAACTGATCGCTCAGCAGCAACACCTGGAGTGCACCGGTTTTGTCCGGGCGGGTGAGTGCTTGCTCGCGATAGCGTTGCCAGGTTTCGCCGGCTTGTTGCAGGGCGCTACGAATTTCCGCGGTGGGAGCGTATTCGCTCAGGGCCAGGTAGTTGCTCTCGAATTTGGCGATGCTCTGGTCGAGTTGTTGCTCGGCCTGTTCGGGACGGATCTCGGCACCGAGCATCAGGTAATTCTTGGCAATCCGCTGGCTGAGCATGCGCTGCATGCCCGACAGGTTCATGGCCTCGGCGACGCTGATACTGGCCCAGCTGTTTGGGCTGAGCAGCACCAGCAGCGCTAGCCAGGGGGCGATTAGACGGCTTGTCATGGCGTTCTCCATAGGCGCGCGGCGTGGCCGCGCGCCCTTCGCTGGGGGCAGGGATCAGTAGCTGTATTGCAGCTGCAGCCAGGCCTTGTCGGTATCCACGGCGAAGTCGTCGGCATCGTAGCTGGCGTATTTGACCAGGCCGACCAGGCCCTTCACGCCCGGAATCGGGTGGGCGTAGGACAGGTTGATCTCCTCACCGTACTGGCTGCTACCTTGCTCGGCGCGGAAGTCGTGGTACCAGGCCTGCAAGCTGCCGCCGAGCAGGGGCACGGTGGCGCCGACATAGGCATCCTTGACACCGTCGGCCGGGGTGGTGAGGAAGATATCGGCCCAGCCCTGGAAGGCGTGCTTGGTCGCCAGTGGCGTCTGGAAGGCGCGGTTGCCCGGCCCCTCGTCGCCGCCGAGCACTTCGTAGCCGGCCTTCATCACGACGCCCTTGAGCGCGTCGCCCTTGAAGGTGTAGCCCAGCTCGGCCAGGTAGTAGTCGCTGTCCAGTTCCTGCGGGTTGTCGGCATAGTCCTTCTGCTGGGCATACTCGGCAACGACGCTGAAGTCGCCGACGGCAGCGTTGGCACGCAGGCCGGTGGTGCGGCTGGACAGGCTGCCCAGCGCGGCGGCTCCACTCACCGCGATGTTGTCCAGGCCAAGCAGGTAGCTGTAGCCGGTCAGGGTCAGTTGCGGAGCGCCACGAAAGTCACGCAGGAGCACGTATTGGGCATTGAGCAGGTGGCTGTGACCTTCGATATTGGCCGGGTTGGTCTTGTTGTCGTACCGACCGTTGCCCGGGCCGAAGATGCTGTTGATATTGTCGATATAGCTGTAGGTCAGCGTCATGCCGGTGATCGGCTTGAGCTGGCCGAGCACGCCGTCGTAGGTCTGCTCGTTCTGCCGCCAGGCCACGCTCCCGACAAAGCGCTGGTTGTCCAGGTTGATGCGCTGGCGACCGAGCACCGCGCTGCCGGACTTATGGTCGTAGCGCAGCAGGGCCTGGTTGACCTCGCTGCCATCCGGGTCGGCAACCACCGAGTACTCGCTCTGGCCGTTGCGGGTTTCGTTGTAGCTGGCATCGCCGATACGGCTGACGTTGTCGGCTTCGACCAGCGCCGAGAGGCCGTACCACTTGCCGCTCTGTACACCAACGCGGGTGCGCAGGGTCTGGGCGTTGGCGTGCTTGAGGGCGTTGTCCTGATCGACATGCTCATAGCGGTAGCGCGCATCAAGGATCGGCTTGGCCTGGGTAAACACTTTGCTGAAGTCTTCTTCAGCGAGGGCGGCGTGGCTGAGGGTGGTGCCAGCAATGGCCAGCGACAGCAGGGACAGTTTCATCATGCGCATAGCGGTCTTCCTGTAAGCCAAAAAACGCAAAAAAAAACGCCACAGCGCCCATGTCTCGAAAGGAGAGGGGTGCTATGACGTCGTTGTCGGTTGAGTGGCAGACACGCCGTTGTGCTGACCGGGGTGGCACGTAGCAGGCGGCGTGCCAGGATTTATAAGTTGCTGATTTATTGAGATTTAGTGAATTTTTAAGAACCTTTGGCGATTAATCGCTGCACCGTAGCAGCCCGCTGCGCATTCAGACGGTGCAGCTGTACCGGCGCAATCGTCGGTCGCTGTAGTGGGCGCGTATTGGCGTGCTGCGGCATGCTCTGCGCCCTTACAGATAAGGAGAGTCGCCCCATGCAGCTTGAATTTCACCAGGTCGATGCCTTTGCCGCACGGCCGTTTACCGGCAACCCGGCGATGGTCTATCGCCTAGACAGTTGGCTTGACGACGCCCTGATGCAGCAGATTGCCGCCGAACACAACCTGGCGGAAACCGCCTTTGTGGTGAAGGAGGGCGCGGCCTGGCATATCCGCTGGTTTACCCCGACGGCGGAGGTGCCGCTGTGCGGGCACGCCACCCTGGCCAGTGCCCATGTGCTGTTTGAGGTCTATGGCGAACCGGGTGAGGCGCTTGACTTCAGCTGTTTGTCCGGCGCGTTGCGGGTTACCCGTGCCGGCACCAAGCTGGTGCTGGATTTCCCCGTGCGCCATGCGCTGCCGTGTGACTTACGCGCAGAGGTTGAGCTGGCGTTGGGCCAGCCGGTAGAGAGTGTACTGGCGCTGCATGAAGGGCAGGGGATTCAGGAGCTGTTGGCGATTTTGCCGAACGAGGCTGTGGTGCGGGCCTGTCAGCCTGATCTGGCGGCAGTGGCCAAGTTGCCGGGGCTGGGCTTGCTGATCAGCGCGCCCGGTGAGCAGCACGATTTTGTCTCGCGTTATTTCGCCCCGGCCATCGGCATCAATGAGGACCCGGTGACCGGCTCGACCCACTGCATCCTCACGCCGTATTGGGCGCAGCGCTTGGATAAGTGCGAGTTGAGCGCTTTCCAGTGTTCGGCCCGGGGCGGCGAGTTGCACTGTGAGTTAGCCGGCAAGCGGGTGAAGATCGCCGGCCAGGCGCATTTGCTTGCCAGCGGCCGGTTATTGCTGGAGTGAGTCAGCTGTCGCTGCTGTAGCGGCGTACCCCCGATTCCCCCAGATTGACCTGGGCGGCAATGCTACCCGGAGCGGGGAATGCCACCAGATGGTCGGCGGCCACGCGAATGCCGACCTGCTGGCCGGGCAGGTGGTCGGCGTGGCTGGGGAAGATCGATTCCAGCTGGCTGCCGGTGGGCAGTTGCAGGCGATACAGGGTCGCCGCGCCGAGGAAGGTCTTGCCGACGATCAGGGCCTTTTGCGGGCTGTCCGGGGCGTAGACGATATCGTCCGGGCGTAGCAGTACGTCCACCGCACTGCCGGTCGGCCAGGTGTAGGCGCGGTTGCCGCGAATCAGGCCCAGTTCGGTTTGTACTGCATCCGGGCTGAGCAACTGGCCGCGAATAAAGTAGCCCTGGCCGATAAAACTCGCGACAAAGGGCGTCAGCGGCTCGTGGTACAGGTTGAATGGGGTATCCCACTGCTGCAGCTTGCCCTCATGAAAGACGCCGACGTGATCGCTAACGGCGAAGGCTTCTTCCTGATCATGGGTCACCAGAATTGCACTGGTGCCGCGCGCCTTGAGGATGTCACGCACTTCATGGCTCAGGCGCCGCCGCAGCTCGCCATCCAGGTTGGAAAACGGCTCGTCGAGCAGCAGCAGCTGCGGTTCAGGGGCCAGGGCGCGGGCCAGGGCCACACGCTGCTGCTGGCCGCCAGACAGCTCGTGCGGGTAGCGCTTGCCGAGGTGGCCGAGTTTCACCAACTCCATCAGCTCCTGGGTGACGCGCTCGCAGTTGGCCAGCTTGCGGATGCCGAAACCAATGTTCTCGGCCACGCTCAGGTGCGGAAACAGCGCGTAATCCTGGAACACCATGCCGATCCGGCGTTTCTCCGGGGCCAGGGTAAAGCCAGCTTTGGAGATAAGCTGATCAGCCAGCTGAATCTCGCCTTCCAGCACCGGCTCGAAACCGGCAATCGCCCGCAGCGTGGTGGTCTTGCCGCAGCCCGAAGGGCCGAGCAGGCAGCCGATATCGCCGGCATTCAGGTGCAGATTGAGGTTCTGCACCACCTTGTGTCCGGGGTAGCCGCAGCTCAGTTCGCGCAGGTTTAGCAGGGGCTGGCTCATGCGTGGTGGTACGCCGGGTCAACCAGAAATTCGAGCAAGGCCTTCTGCACATGCAGGCGGTTCTCGGCTTGATCCCAGGCTGCTGAACGCGGGTCGTCGAGCAAATCCTCGCTGATTTCCTCGCCACGGTGGGCCGGCAGGCAGTGCAGGAACAGCACATCGCGGTCGGCGGCGTCGAGCAGCGCACGGTTGACCTGATAGGGCCGGAACAGCTTGAGGCGCTCGGCGGCTTCGTCTTCCTGGCCCATCGAGGCCCACACGTCGGTGCTCACCAGATGGGCGCCAGCAACGGCGGCAAGCGGGTCGCGGAGGATCTGCACACGCTCACCGGCGGCGGCGAGGAATTTAGCGTTCGGCTCATAGCCCTCAGGGCAGGCGACGCGCAGCTGGAAGTCGAACTGCATGGCCGCTTCTATATAGGAGTTGCACATATTGTTGCCGTCGCCGATCCACACCACGGTCTTGCCCTTGATGCTGCCGCGCTGCTCCTGGTAGGTCTGCATATCGGCCAGCAACTGACAGGGGTGCAGATCATCGGACAGGCCGTTGATCACTGGCACGCGCGAGTTAGCGGCGAATTCGGTCAGGGTGCTGTGGGCAAAGGTGCGGATCATCACCGCATCGAGCATGCGCGACATAACGATGGCGGCGTCGCCAATCGGCTCGCCACGGCCCAGCTGGGTGTCGCGCGGCGAGAGGAAGATGGCCTGGCCGCCGAGCTGGATCATGCCAGCTTCGAACGACAGGCGGGTGCGGGTCGAGGCCTTCTCGAAGATCATGCCCAGCACGCGGTTTTTCAGCGGCTCGAACAGTACGCCGCGGTTACGCAAGTCCTTCAGCTCCATGCCGCGACGGATCAGGCTCACCAGTTCATCCGGTGTGCAATCCATCAGCGAGAGAAAGTGTCTTGCGCTCATCGTTAACTACCTTTTGACAGCAGGGCGCAGGTTCAATGGCCTAATTAAATAGAAGAAACGGCAGAACCTGCGGCTGGGGGGCCGCACTGTGCGACGAAACGGGGAAGTCGCGATCTTATAAGCAAACGCCGATCAGGCGCAAATTGCCTGCGCTTTCAAGGTGATTGCAGTGGGGCGAATTACCAGCTATCGGCTGACCTGATGCCGCGCAATTCACGCAGCGAACCCTGCTGGTGCAGGTTCCGTTCTGCCGCCATAGTCATGCTGTGCGGTGCTTGGTGCATCGACTCAAAACAAGAGGCCCGGCCATGAGCAAAACCCTCCACCACCGTGCATGCCATCTCTGCGAAGCCATCTGTGGCCTGACCATCGAAACCGAAGTGCAGGAAGACGGCTCCACGCAGATTCGCTCGATCAAGGGCGATGCCCAGGATAGCTTCAGCCGCGGCCATATCTGCCCCAAGGCGGTGGCCCTGCAGGATATCCAGAGCGACCCCGACCGCCTGCGCCAGCCGATGCGCCGGGTGGGCAATGAGTGGCAGGCCATCGACTGGGATGAGGCTTTTGAACTGGTGGCCACGCGCCTGAGTGAGATCCAGACGCGGCACGGGCAGAACGCCGTGGCGGTGTACCAGGGCAATCCAAGCGTGCATAACTATGGCCTGATGACCCACAGCAACTACTTCCTCGGCCAGCTGAAAACCCGCAACCGTTATTCCGCCACCTCGGTCGATCAGCTGCCGCATCACCTGACCAGTCACCTGATGTACGGCCATGGTCTGCTGATTCCGATTCCGGATATCGATCACACCGACTTTATGCTGATTCTCGGCGGTAACCCGCTGGCCTCCAACGGCAGCATCATGACCGTGCCGGATGTGGAAAAGCGCTTGAAGGCCATCCAGCAACGCGGCGGCAAGCTGGTGGTGGTCGACCCGCGGCGTAGCGAAACCGCGGCGATTGCCGACCAGCATGTGTTCGTTCGTCCGGGGCAGGACGCTGCGCTGCTGTTCGGCCTGCTCAATACCCTGTTTGAGGAAAACCTCGGCCGCGCCAGCCACTTGGCGATAGACGGGCTGGATCAAGTGCGTCAGGCGCTTGCCGGTTTTACCGCCGAAGCCATGAGCGCCCGCTGCGGTGTGCCGGCGCAGACGATTCGCCAGTTGGCGCGCGACTTCGCGGCTGCCGAGTCGGCGGTGTGCTATGGGCGCATGGGCGTCTCCACCCAGGCCTTCGGCACCCTGTGTCAGTGGCTGGTGCAGCTGATCAACCTGGTTACCGGCAATCTCGACCGGGTCGGCGGCGTGCTCTGCACCGAGCCGGCCGTGGATTTGGTGGCCTCGACCTCGGGTGGGCATTTCAACCGCTGGCAAAGCCGCGTGTCCGGCTTGCCGGAGTACGGCGGCGAGTTGCCGGTGTCGGCCCTGGCCGAGGAAATGCTCAGCGAGGGTGAAGGGCAGGTGCGCGCGCTGGTCACAGTGGCGGGCAACCCGGTGCTGTCCACACCGAATGGGCGGCAGCTGGAGCAGGCGCTGGATGGCCTGGAATTTATGCTCAGCATCGACTTTTACATCAACGAAACCACCCGCTATGCCGACCTGATCCTGCCGCCAACCGGGCCGCTGGAACACGATCACTACGACACCACCTTCAATCTGTTTGCGGTGCGCAATGTCACCCGCTTCAACGAGGCCGTCCTGGCCAAGCCAGCCGGTGCGTTGCATGACTGGGAAATTTTCGTCGGCCTGGCCAAGGCCTTTGCTGCCAAGACGGGCGTGGAGCTGAAACCGACCATGGCGCCCGAGCAGATGATCGACATGGGCCTGCGTTTCGGCGCCTACGGCGACAAGTCGGAGCATAAGCTGTCCCTGGCCACGCTGCGTGAACACCCGCACGGGCTCGACCTGGGCGCGCTTAAACCGAATCTGGCGGGTCGCCTGAAAACCGCCAACCAGCAGATTCAGGCCGCACCGGCGGTAATCATGGCCGACCTGCAGCGCTTTGCCGCGCAGCCCACGGCCAAGGCGGACGAACTGCTGCTGATTGGCCGCCGCCATGTGCGCAGCAATAACTCCTGGATGCACAACTATCACCGCCTGGTTAAAGGCAAGCCGCGCCATCAGCTGCTGATGCACCCGGCGGACCTGAGCCAGCGCGGACTGACCGATGGTCAACGGGTGCGCGTGCGCTCGCGGGTCGGCGTCATCGAGGTGGAAGTGGCCGTCAGCGACGACATGATGGTCGGCGTGGTCAGCCTGCCGCATGGCTGGGGCCATGCGCGGCCGGGCGTGCAGATGAGCATCGCCAGCGGACAGCCGGGTGCCAGCGCCAATGACCTGACCGATGAGCGGCAACTCGATGCCTTGTCCGGCAATGCGGCGCTGAACGGGGTGCCGGTAAAGGTTGAAGCCGCTTGATCAGGTGATATTCGGCATAAGGAAAGTGGCAGGGAAGGCCGAGCATTGCGCTGGGCTTTTCGTTACAATGCCGCCACAGTGCCGACCCGTGAGTCGGGAAGTTAAGTCCTGAGGTGCCCAATGGATATCATCGAAACCATCAAAGAGCAGATCGCGAACAACACCGTTCTGCTGTACATGAAAGGCTCGCCGAACGCTCCGCAGTGCGGCTTTTCCTCTAAAGCGGCGCAGGTGGTGATGGCCTGTGGCGAGAAATTCGCCTACGTCGACATCCTGCAAAACCCGGAAATCCGCGCCAACCTGCCTAAATACGCCAACTGGCCAACCTTCCCACAATTGTGGGTCGGTGGTGAGCTGGTCGGCGGTAGCGACATCATGGCGGAAATGTTCGACAAGGGTGAGTTGCAGACCCTGATCAAGGACGCTGTGCAGAAAGCTGACGCTTAATCCGCTTGCACATAAACAACAAACCCCGCCAAGTGCGGGGTTTGTTGTTTATGGCGCGGTATTTTGCGCTTATTCGTCCATCTGCGACTGCAGATAGTTCTGCAGGCCCACGGCCTCAATCAGGCTGAGCTGCGTTTCCAGCCAGTCGATGTGGTCTTCCTCGGAGCAGAGGATTTCTTCGAGCAGCTCGCGGCTGGCGTAGTCGCCGATGCTTTCGCAGTAGGCAATCGCCGCTTTCAGGTCAATGTGCGCCTTGTGTTCGATCTTCAGGTCGCACTCGAGCATTTCTTTGGTGTTTTCACCGATCAGGATTTTACCGAGGTCTTGCACGTTAGGCAGGCCTTCGAGAAAGAGGATGCGCTTGATCAGCTTGTCCGCATGCTTCATCTCGTCGATGGACTCGTGATATTCGTGCTCGCCGAGTTTCTTCAGGCCCCAGTCCTCGTACATACGTGCGTGCAGGAAGTACTGGTTGATCGCGACCAGCTCGTTACCGAGGATCTTGTTCAGATGCTGGATGACCTTCTTGTCGCCTTTCATGTCTGCGTCTGCCTTGCAGGGGAGTTAGTTTTAAATTCTGGGCCGATGCTTCTAACCTGTCAAACCTAAGTGTTTGAATTTAAAGTTAAAATTAATATGAATGCGAATGTTTAAGTTCTGCATCTTGACGCTAAGGTGTTGAATTAAAGGCATAAAAAAACCGGACACAAGGTCCGGTTTTTTATATCGCTAAATTCAGGCGGCAACAAAGTTCGCCGGGTAGGCCATGGCGACCTGGCTGTTTTGCACGTCGCTCAAGGTTTCGCGGACCACTTGCTTGGCCAGGCAGGCGCATTTGCCGCATTGGCTGGCGACGCCGAGGGTGGCGCGCACGTCACGGTAGCTGCAGCAGCCTTCGTAGATGGCTTCGCGGATCTGACCGTCAGTAATACCTTCGCAGAGACACACGTACATGATTAGGGCTCGTGGCAGGGCAGTGGCTAATGCGACGGATACTAATGTTAATGAGAATGCTTGTCAAAACTGTGTGTGATTGATTGTGGCTCGCCTGACGAGCGGTGGTGGGCCATACAGAATCTGGCTGAGGGTGATGGGTTCTGCCCTGCATTGAGCCATCGCGGCCATGCAGCGTTGCGCTGAAATTTACCGGGCCAGCGGCAACAGGCCCAATCCGCTTGCCGCTGGCTTGCCCATAGGCGGAAAGCGCTTGCCGCTTTGCCGCTTTTGTCACGGTATTTATCAATTAAGTTACTGATAAATAAGTAAAAAATAATATGGCACAGGCATTGCTTATGGTCTTGCACGGAAAGTCGCAACACCAACCGGCAAAGGTTTCTGACCATGAGCATCAGTTTCGATCGGGCACTCGGCATCCATGAACAGGCACTGGGCTTTCGTGCTCAGCGCGCTGAAGTGTTGGCCAACAACATCGCCAACGCCGACACGCCGCACTACAAGGCGCGTGACCTGCAGTTCGCCACTGTGCTGGCTGAGCAAAGCGCCAAGAGCCAACGCGGCCCGGTCAGCTTGAATCGGACTAACAGCCAGCACATTCCCGCCGACGGCGTGATGGGTAGCGATGCCAACCTGGCGTACCGCACGCCGATGCACTCATCGATTGATCAGAACACCGTAGACCTGCAGATCGAACAATCGAATTACGCAGAGAACTCGGTGCAGTTCCAAGCCAGTTTCACCCTGCTCAACAGCAAATTCAAAGGGCTGGTCAGCGCCCTGCGCGGCGATTAATAGGAGCCTGAAGCCATGTCACTCGCCAGTGTTTTCAACATCGCCGGAACCGGCATGAGCGCCCAGAGCACTCGCCTGAACACCATTTCCAGCAACATTGCCAACGCCGAGACGGTCTCTTCGAGCATCGATCAGACCTACCGCGCACGGCATCCGGTGTTCGCCACCATGTTCCAGTCGGCGCAGAACGGTGATCGCGGTTCGCTGTTTGCCGATCAGGATGAAGCCGGTGTCGGCGTGCAGGTACTGGGTGTGGTCGAGGATCAGGGCAGCCTGATGCCGCGCTATGAGCCGAACCATCCGGCGGCCGATGCCGGCGGCTACGTGTACTACCCCAACGTCAACGTGGTGGAGGAGATGGCCGACATGATTTCTGCCAGTCGGGCCTTCCAGACCAACGTTGAAATGATGAACACCGCCAAACAGATGATGCAGCGCGTATTGACCCTGGGTCAGTAAGCCAACGGAAAAGGAGCACACCCCCATGAGTACTGTTGGCGATGTCAGTGGTTCGACGCTGGATCAATACCAGATCAAGAGTGAGACCAAGACGAATAAGGACTTGGGCAAGAATGAGTTTCTCAACTTGCTGGTGGCCCAGCTGAATAACCAGAACCCTTTGGAGCCGCAAGGCAATGGCGAGTTTATCGCCCAGTTGGCGCAGTTCAGCCAGGTTGAGGGGATCGAGAAGTTGAATACCAGCATGGGCTCGTTGCTCACCGGTTATCAGTCGTCCCAGGCGCTGCAAGCCTCGTCTCTGGTCGGGCGCAAGGTGATTGTGCCCGGTGACAAGGCGGTGGTTGATACCAGTCAGAGTTTCAAGGCCAGCCTGGTGCTGCCGGCCAGCAGCAGCAACGTCTACGTCAATATTTATGACAAGTCGGGGGCGGCCGTAAGTCGGGTTAATCTCGGCGAGCAGGCAGCGGGTAATGTCAGCTTTATCTGGGATGGCAAGGACTCCAGCGGCAATCTATTGCCGCCTGGCTCCTACAAGTTCGAGGCGCAGGCCACTTATGCCGAGGGTACCAAGGGACTCTTCACCATGCTGCCGGCTAACGTCGACAGCGTCACCTTGGGCGGCAGCGAATTGATGTTGAACCTGGCTGGGCTCGGTAGCGTGCCAATGTCGCAAGTCCAGGTGATCGGTCAGTAACTAACAGGTTTAGCCGCCGGCTGTCCGGCAAAGGAGTCTTCCATGGGTTTCAATATCGGTCTTAGCGGTCTGCGTGCGGCGACCAGCGACCTCAACGTGACCGGCAACAACATCGCCAACGCCGGTACTGCCGGCTTCAAACAGTCGCGTGCCGAGTTTGCCGATGTCTATGCGGCATCCGTGCTGGGCTCCGGGGCCAACCCGCAGGGCAGTGGTGTGCTGCTGGGCGATGTGTCGCAGCTGTTCAACCAGGGCAACATCAACTACACGCAAAATGCGCTGGATTTGGCGATCAACGGTAATGGCTTCTTCCAGACCAGTAATAACGGCGAGGTGAGTTATACCCGTGCCGGTTACTTCGGCACGGATCGCGAAGGCTTTCTGGTGAATAATTTTGGTTACAAGCTGCAGGGTTATGCGGTGGATGCCAATAACAACCTGCAAAATGGCGTGATCAGCGACCTGCAGATTGAGACGGCCAGCCAGGCTCCGCTGCCTACTAGCAACCTGGACCAGACCTTCAACCTCAACTCGACCAATACTGTACCGACCACGGCGCCGTTCGATCCCACCGATCCGACCACCTATAACTCTTCGACCTCGACCAATATTTACGACACCCAGGGTAACTCCCACGTATTTACCCAGTATTTTGTTAAGACTGGGCCTAATACTTGGAACATGAATGTGCTGATCGATGGGCGCAATCCGGACGATCCGACCCTGACCACGCCGTCCACGGTTGATCTGCAGTTCACCACGGCGGGTCAGTTGGATGTAGCGGCGCTGATCGCTTCGACACCCACCGGTTTCTCCGTGGGGGCTGACGGCACCATTGATCTGACCACCTGGGTGCCTGCTGCGCCGGACACCTCGGTGCCGCCGATCTGGTCGGCCAATGGCGCTGATGCCAGTCCAACTGGGGTAAATATCGATCTGCGCCAGTCCACCCAGTTTGCCAGCTCTTTCGCGGTGAACAGCGTCAGCCAGGATGGCTACACCACCGGTCAGTTGGCCGGGCTGGAAATTGATGACACCGGGGTGATCTTTGCCCGTTACACCAATGGTCAGTCGAACATTCAGGGGCAGGTGATTCTGGCCAGCTTCGCCAATGTGCAGGGGCTGACGCCGGTGGGTAAAACCGCTTGGGTGCAATCCTTTGCCTCGGGTGAGCCGGTGGTCGGTGTGCCACGTAGCGGTACCCTGGGGGCTCTGCAGTCCGGTGCCCTGGAAGACTCCAACGTCGAACTGTCGGACCAGTTGGTCAACCTGATCGTCGCCCAGCGCAACTACCAGGCCAACGCCAAGACCATCGAAACCGAAAGCGCTATTACCCAGACCATTATCAACCTGCGTTGATAGGTGTTGCCTGCGGCAGGCAAGCGCCTGTCGCAGGCGGCAAAAGTACGCCGCGCTGGTATTTAGAAGGCTCCTTTGGGAGCCTTTTTTATTTTTAAAATTTATATTTATCAAGTACTTATGTTTGTTTTTCGAGTGCTGGCACAGCCATTGCTTCATAGCCTGTATAGAGCAGCGCGGCGGCAAGCCCACTCGGAGAATAACCATGGACAAGATGCTGTACGTTTCCATGACTGGCGCCCACAACAACACCCTGGCCCAGCGTGCCCACGCCAACAACCTGGCAAATATCACCACCAATGGTTTCCGCCGGGATTTCGAGCAGGCGCGTTCCATGCCGATCTTTGGTGACGGTTATCCGTCACGGGTCTACGCCATGAGCGAACGTCCGGGGACTGACTTTACCCCGGGCTCGCTGCAGGAAACCGGGCGCGATCTGGATGTGGCCGTTGGCGGCAAGGGTTGGTTGGCCGTGCAGGCGCCCGATGGCACTGAAGCCTATGTGCGTACCGCCAGCCTGAACGTCGATGCCCTGGGCGTTTTGCGTACCGGCAATGGCTTGCCGGTGATGGGCAACGCCGGGCCGATTGCGGTGCCGCCAGAGCAGAAAATCGAAATCGGCAAGGACGGCACCATCAGCATTCGCGCCCTGGGCGAGGCGCCTAACGTGCTGGCCGAGGTGGACCGGTTGAAACTGGTCAACCCGGACCTCAAGCAGATGGAGAAGGGCACCGATGGCCTGATCCGCTTCAAGGGCCAGGGCCCGGTACAGGCGGACGCCAATATGGAAGTCACCTCGGGCTTTCTCGAATCGAGCAACGTCAACGCCGTGGAAGAGATGACCGCGATCCTCTCGCTGTCCCGCCAATTCGAATTGCAAGTGAAGATGATGCGCACCGCCGAAGACAACTCGGCGGCCATGGCGCGCGTCTTGCAAATGACCTAATTATCAGCACGCGGCGTCGGTAAATCGACGCCCGAGGAGAATCGCTATGCTTCCGGCACTGTGGGTCAGCAAGACCGGTCTGTCCGCTCAGGACATGAACCTGACCACCATTTCCAACAACCTGGCCAACGTCTCGACCACCGGCTTCAAGCGTGATCGCGCCGAGTTCGAGGACCTGCTGTACCAGATCCGTCGTCAGCCGGGTGGCCAGTCCAGCCAGGACAGCCAACTGCCGTCGGGCCTGCAACTGGGTACCGGTGTGCGGGTGGTGGGTACGCAGAAGATCTTCACTGCCGGTAGCCTGCAAACCACCGAGCAGCCGCTGGATATGGCGATCAACGGCCGTGGTTTCTTCCAGGTCTTGTTGCCTGACGGCACCGTGTCCTACAGCCGCGACGGTAGCTTTCATCTGAACTCCGATGGCCAGGTGGTGACCTCCAACGGTTATGCCCTGGAGCCCGCCATCGTGCTGCCCAACGAGGTGCGCACCTTTACCGTGGGCGAGGACGGCACCGTGTCGGTGACCACTTCCGGCAATCCGCAGCCGCAGATCGTCGGCAACCTGCAGACCGCCGACTTTATTAACCCGGCGGGTCTGGAAGCAATCGGCAACAACCTGTTTCTGGAGACCGCCTCCAGCGGCGCACCGCAGGTTGGTACGCCCGGCCTGAACGGCCTGGGTACCACGCTGCAGAACACCCTGGAAAACTCCAACGTCAGCGTGGTCGAGGAGCTGGTGAACATGATCACCACTCAGCGCGCCTATGAAATGAACTCCAAGGTCATTTCCACCGCTGACCAGATGCTCGGCTTTATTTCGCAGAACCTTTAATGGCGTAGGGTGGGTTAGACGCGAAGCGGCGTAACCCACCAAGGTCTTCACCCAGCAGAATGCAACATCTGAGGTAGTAGATATGAACCGGCTGATAATCATAAGTGCACTGCTTGGCCCCCTGGCTTTGAGTGGCTGCATGGCTCCCGCGCCTAAGCCGGATGATCCCTATTACGCGCCGGTGATGCCGCGCACCCCGCTGCCTGCGGCGCAGAACAACGGTTCGATCTATCAGGCCGGTTTTGACAATGGGCTGTTCGGTGATCGCAAGGCCTATCGCGTCGGTGACATCATCACCATCACCCTCAATGAGCGCACCCAGGCCAGCAAGAACAGCAACAGCCAGATCAGCAAAGACAGCTCGGCCAACCTCGGCGTGCCCAACCTGTTCGGCATGGCCGTGGCACCGAAAAATCCGCTGGCAGGCATTAGTGCGCTGGGGCTGACCAACGACACCCTCGGCCTGGATGCCAGCTTCGACGCCACCCGTGAAAGCGAAGGTTCCGGTGCGGCCGGGCAAAGCAACAGCCTGACCGGTTCGATCACCGTGTCGGTGGCCGAAGTGATGCCCAACGGCGTGCTGCTGGTGCGCGGGGAGAAGTGGATGACCCTCAATACCGGCGATGAGCTGGTACGGATTGCCGGCCTGGTGCGCGCGGATGACATCTCTACCGACAACACCGTGTCCTCGACCCGCATCGCCGATGCACGCATCACCTACTCGGGCACTGGCGCCTTTGCCGATGCTTCTCAGCCGGGCTGGATGAGCCGGTTTTTTCTTAGCCCAATGTGGCCGTTCTGAGGATGGCTACTATGACGCTTAGCAAATACCTGCTCGCCGCTGCCGCCCTGTTGCTGGCTTCGCTGGCTCAGGCCGAGCGGCTTAAGGATTTGGCCAGCATCCAGGGCGTGCGCACTAACCAGTTGATCGGCTACGGCCTGGTGGTCGGCCTCAATGGCAGTGGCGACCAGACCACCCAGACGCCGTTCACCGTGCAGACCTTCAACAACATGATGGCGCAGTTCGGCATCAAGGTGCCGCAGGGCGGCAACGTGCAGCTGAAGAACGTGGCTGCGGTGTCGATCCATGCGGATCTGCCGGCGTTCGCCAAGCCCGGGCAGACCATCGACATCACCGTGTCCTCCATCGGTAACGCCAAGAGCCTGCGCGGCGGCAGCCTGCTGATGACGCCGCTCAAGGGCATCGACGGCAACGTTTACGCGATTGCCCAGGGCAACCTGGTGGTTGGCGGTTTTGACGCCGAAGGCGGCGACGGCTCGCGGATTACCGTCAACGTGCCGTCGGCGGGGCGCATTCCTGGTGGTGCGACGGTCGAACGGCCGGTGCCAAGCGGTTTCGATCAGGGCAACAGCCTGACGCTCAATCTCAATCGTCCAGATTTCACCACGGCAAAGAACATCGTCGACCATATCAACGAACTGCTCGGCCCAGGCGTGGCGCAGGCGGTCGATGGCGGCTCGATTCGCGTCAGCGCACCGCTCGATCCGGGTCAGCGGGTGGACTACCTGTCGATTCTGGAAAACCTCGAAGTCGAGATCGGCCAGGCCGTGGCCAAGGTCATCATCAACTCGCGCACCGGCACCATCGTGATTGGCCAGAACGTGCGCGTGCAGCCTGCCGCCGTAACCCACGGCAGCCTGACCGTGACCATTACCGAAGACCCGATTGTCAGCCAGCCGGAAGCATTGTCCGGCGGCCAGACCGCTGTGGTGCCGCGCTCGCGGGTGAATGCCGATGAAGAAGCCAAGCCGATGTTCAAGTTCGGCCCCGGCACCACGCTGGATGAAATCGTCCGCGCGGTGAATCAGGTGGGCGCTTCGCCTTCCGACCTAATGGCCATCCTGGAGGCGCTGAAACAAGCCGGCGCGCTACAGGCTGACCTGATCGTTATATAAGAGGGCTGCGCCATGGACTCTCGCCTTTCAGCCGGTTTGCTCGGCGGCACCAGCACCGTCGACAGTGGTGCTTATAACGATCTCAATCGCCTCAACCAGTTCAAGGTCGGCGGTGACAGCGAAAAAAACATCAAGAAGGTGGCTCAGGAATTCGAGTCGCTGTTTCTCAATGAAATGCTCAAGGCCATGCGCTCGGCCAACGAAGTGTTCGGTGAAGGCAACTTCATGAACAGCAACGAGAGCAAAACCTACCAAGACATGCACGACCAGCAGCTGTCGGTGACCCTGTCCAATCACCAGAACGGCATCGGCCTGGCCGACGTGCTGGTGCGGCAAATGTCGAAGATCAAGGATGCCGGCAGCCGCCCGAATCCGTTTGCCCAGGTCGATGAACCGGTGCCCAGTGCGCCGAGTAAGCCACTGGCCAAGGTCGACAGCGCGCGTGACGACAGCTCGTTGATCAATCAGCGGCGCCTGTCGCTGCCGGGCAAGCTGACGGACCGTCTGCTCGCCGGCATTGTGCCATCGGCCACTGCCGCCGATGGCCAGCCATTGGCGCAGAACGACTGGATTCCCGCCAAGGCCTTTGCCGCACCCGCCGATACCGCGCTGGCTTTGAATGGGATGGACGCGATCACCGGGCGGCGCATTGCCCAGCCGCCACTGGCGCCGGGCAAAGCCGCGTTCGGCTCGAAAGATGAATTTATTGCCGCCATGCTGCCGATGGCCGAGCAGGCCGCCGAGAAGATTGGCGTCGACCCGCGTTACCTGGTGGCCCAGGCCGCGCTGGAAACCGGTTGGGGCAAGTCGATCATTCGCCAGCAGGATGGCAGCAGCAGCCACAACCTGTTCGGCATCAAGACCCACAACACCTGGGAAGGCGACTCTGCGCGGGTACTGACCACCGAGTTCAAGGGCGGCAAGGCGGTCAAGGAAGCGGCCTCGTTCCGCGCCTATGACTCCTTCGAACACAGCTTTAACGACTACGTGAGCTTCCTGCAGGGCAATGGCCGTTACGAGAAGGCCCTGGCCAACACCGACAAGCCCGAGCAGTTCGCCCGTGAACTGCAGAAGGCCGGCTACGCCACCGACCCGCAGTACGCCCGCAAGATCGCCCAGATAGCGCGGCAGATGCAGACCTATCAAACAGTCGCGGCCGTCACTACGCCGTCCACCAACGGATGATGAAGCATGGCTGACTTACTCAATATTGGCCTGTCCGGGCTGTCGGCGAACAAGACCTCGCTGGCCGTTACCGGCCATAACATCACCAACGTCAATACCCCGGGTTTCTCGCGCCAGGAGACGATCCAGGCCACGCGCATTCCGCAGTTCAGCGGTGCCGGCTATATCGGCTCGGGCACCACGCTGGTGGATGTGCGGCGCATCTATAACGAATTCCTCAATACCCAGGTGCGCAGCAGCACGGCGCTCAACAGCGATACCCAGAGCTATCTGAGCCAGATCAACCAGCTCGATTCGCTGCTGGCCGGCACTACCACGGGGATTAACCCAGGGCTGCAGAAAGTTTTCGCTGCACTGCAGACCGCCGCCGAAGACCCGGCCAATATCCCCGCGCGGCAGCTCGCCTTGTCCGAAGCCGAAGGTTTGGCCAAGCGCTTTAATACCGTGTACGACCGTCTGTACGAGCAGAACGCTTTTATCAACAAGCAGCTATCGGCGGTGACCGATCAGGTCAACCAGCTAGCCGGGTCGATTGCCGGTTACAACGAAGCCATCGCGGTGGCCGCGTCTAACGGCCAGCAGCCCAACGACCTGCTTGATGCCCGTGAAGAAACGGTGCGTAAGCTGTCGACCTTTATCGGTGTGACGGTGGTCACCCAGGATGACAACAGCTACAACCTGTTTGTCGGCTCAGGCCAGCCCTTGGTGGTCGGCAGCCAGGCTTCGCGGCTGGAGGTGGTACCTGGGCTATCTGATCCGCTGCGCAGTGAGGTGCAGTTTGTCAGCGGCAACTCGCGCCAGGGTATTACCTCGCTGATTACCGGCGGCGAGATGGGCGGGTTGATTCGCTACCGTGAAGATGTGCTGGACACCACGCTGAACTCGGTTGGGCGCCTGGCGCTGTCAGTCACCGATCAGGTCAACCGCCAGCTGGGCCAGGGCCTGGACCTCAATGGTCAGTTCGGCAATGGCCTGTTCCGCGAGCTGAATGATCCCATTCTGACTGGTCAGCGCAGCCTGGCGCGTATCGGCAATAGCGATACCACGGCCAATCTCAATGTGCTGATCGAAGACACCACGCAGCTGACCACTAGCGACTATGAGGTGGAGTTTACTAACGCCACTGATTACACCGTGCGGCGCGTCAGTGACGGCACCAGCTTTGGCCCGTTCGACATTACCCAGGTGCCGGCGGCGGAGTTCGATGGTGTTTCGCTGAATGTGGCCAGTGGCACCTTTGCCGCCGGGGACCGCTTTCGGGTGATGCCGACCCGCAATGCAGGCGAATCCATCCGTGCGGATATGAAGCGGCCCGAAGAGCTGGCGTTTGCCGCCCCGCTGAAAGCGCAAACCAGCCCGGCGAATATCGGCACCGGGGTGATCAGCCAGCCGACGTTGATAACTGAAATCGATATCTATGACCCGGTGGCGCAGGCCGATCTGGAAACCAGCCTGCGCAATGCGCCGCCGCTGCGCATCGTCATGGGCGCCGGCGGTGGGGCAACCCAGGGCTATGACGTGGTCGATATCAACGGCAACGTCATCGATACCGGGGTGATTGTGCCCGGCCAGAACAACAAACTGTCCATCAGCGTGCCCGCGACTGCCGGCCCGCCCGCTGTGCCGGTGCCCTTCGATTATGAAGTGACCATCAGCGGCCGGCCGCAAGCGGGCGACAATTTTTCGGTTTCCTTTAACACCAATGGGGTGTCTGATAACCGCAATGCGTTGAAGCTGATTGATCTGCAAAACCGCACGACAATTGGCATCAATCCTTTAGCACCGGATACCACTGGCTCAAGTTTTACCGATGCCTATGGCGATCTGGTAGAGCGAGTGGGCACCCTGACCAGCCAGGCACGGGTCGATGGCGAGGCCACCGGCGCCATTCTTAAGCAGGCCACCGATAACCGGGATTCAGTATCGGCGGTCAACCTCGATGAAGAGGCGGCCAAACTGATTCAGTTTGAGCAGTATTACCAGGCCTCGGCGCAGATCATTCAAGTTGCCCGCAACCTGTTCGATACACTGATTAACACGTTCTGACGCGCTGTCTAGAACTTCGAGGTTAGCTTTATGGTGATGCGCATCTCTTCGATCCAGGCCTTTAACAACGGTGTCAGTGGCCTGGGGCGCAACTATGCCAATGTGATCCGTACCCAGGAGCAGATCAGCAGCGGTAACCGTATTCTGACCCCCGCCGATGATCCGGTGGCCTCGGTGCGCCTGCTGCAACTTGAGCAACAGCAAGCGCTGCTGGGCCAGTACAAGGAAAACCTCACCGCCGCGAAGAACAGTCTGACTCAGGAAGAGACCACCGTTACCTCGGTGGTGAATGTGTTGCAGCGTATCCGCGAGCTGGCAGTGCAGGCCGGCGGCGGTGCGCTGTCTGGTGAGGACCGCAAATCGATCGCCAAGGAGTTGGGTGAGCGTGAAGGCGAGCTGCTTAATTTGATGAACAGCCGCAACGCTCGTGGTGAGTACCTGTTCAGCGGCTTTCTCGGTAAAACCGAACCGTTCTTGCGTAACCCCGATGGTACCTATTCCTATCAGGGTGATGAGGGCCAGCGCAGCCTGCAGGTGGCCGGCTCAAGTAATGTGGCGATCAACGATAACGGCAAGCGGTTGTTCGAAGATGTGAGCAATGCCAATCGGGTTATCAATGCGTTAGGCGTCAATAACCCGGCTTTACCAACGCCGCCGTTACCGGCCACAACCATTCCGGCGTTGCCGGCGGCAGATCAGCGAGTCTTTATGTCGCCTGGGCTGGTGCAGGACAACCAGGCGTTCAACAGCAACTTTCGGGCGGGTGAGCCTTATTCGCTAGCCTTTGTCAGCGGCACCGAGTTTCGTATCTATGACAATGCCGGTGCTGACGTTACATCCGAGGTGCCAGGTGGTGGCTTGATTGACCCCTTAGTCAATAGCGGCAATACCATCAACTTTCGCGGCATGCGTTTCCAGTTGGATGTGGTGTTGCAGCCCGGCGACAACGAGCTGGATCTGGATAACCTGTTGGCCGATACCGCTACGCCGGGAACACCGGGTATCAATACCCACAGTTTCACGCTGCAATCGGCACCGACGGACTTTGCCGTTAATCGTTCCTCGACCAACAATTCGGCCGCGATCGTCGCTCCGGCAGGCATCAGCAACCAGGCAGCATTTGACAGCCAGTTCCCGACATCTGGCATCGTGTTGCGTTTTACCGATGACAGCAACTACGAGGTCTATTCCCAGCCGGTTGGGCCGGGGAGCCCAGTACTTGCTACCGGCACAGTAGTTGGGCCTTATCCGGCAACATTCAGCGTGTTCGGCGCCGATTTCACCCTGTCAGCTCCAGCGTCGGTTGCCGGTGGTGATGAGTTCGGTGTGCAGCCGCAGTTTCAGGAGCAGCGCAGCATTCTCAACACCATCAGCCGTTTGCGTCAGGCTCTGGAGTCGTCACCGACCTCGCCGGCTGGCAACCTCGGTGTGCGTAACGAAGTGGCGATTGCTCTGACCAACCTCGACAACGGCATTGGTCAGGTGCTGGAGGTGCAAACCGAAATTGGCGCGCGCCTGAACCTCATCGACACCACCGAGATCGACAACGAGGACGTCACCCTGGTCAACAAGGCCGTGCAGGCGGATTTGCGTGAGTTGGACTATGCCGAAGCGCTGTCGCGCCTGTCGTTCCAGAGCATAGTGCTTGAGGCGGCGCAGCAGAGCTACGTGAAGATTGCTGGGTTGAATCTGTTCAACCAGTTGCGTTAGACCTTCCTCCGAAAGGCGCCGTACACGCCCTCCGCGTGCCGCTGACGACTCGCACCGAGTTGGCCGATTTCTTGCTGCTACCCTCATCACTACGGCCTCTGGCCAAATAATTGACGTTTTTCCGTCGCCGTCGGATAGGTTCCCAGGCTCGTTCGACGTGATCCCGCACATGAGGCTTTCATGGCAAGCGATCTGCAAGCAATCAAGCAACAGGCTTACCAGGCCTTCGCCGCGGGCGATTTCGCCACGGCTTTGGCGCTGCTCGAACAGGTCCGGCAGGGCGTTGGCCTGTATGCCGAGCTGGCCAACGATCTGGCCGTAATCCATCACAAGCTGGGCGATACGTCGAGTGCCTTGCAGTTGTTTCGCCAGGCCCTGGCGCTGCAAGGCGAAAGCGAGCATCTGGTGGCCAACAATCTGCTCGGCATTCTCGAACAACAGACACAGCCGCAGCCCACGAAACCGGCAGTACAGCAGCCAGTAGCCGCAGCTGCGGCTGCGGTCTATCCCTGCCCGGTATGCAAACAAGCGGATGCCAGCTTTGCCGCTATTCCCGAGTTCTACCGGGAAAACGCCCGCCAACATGGCTTCGTGCATTACGGCCAGGGCGAGATGACCGCCCACGACAGCTATACCTGCAAGCGTTGCGGCGCCTCTGACCGCGAGCGCCTGTACGTCTACTGGATGGAGCAGGAAGTCGCCGCTGGCCGTTTAGCCGAAGGCGCCAAGGTCATGCACTTCGCGCCGGAACAGGCGATGTCGCGGCTGATCCGCGCCAGCCGTTTATTCGATTACGCCACCGCCGACCTGGCGATGCAGGGGGTGGACTATCAGGTCGACCTGATGGACCTTCCGTTTGCCGACGGCACTTACGATTTCTTCATCTGCAGCCATGTGCTCGAACACGTGGCCGACGACGGCAAGGCGATTCGCGAGCTGCGTCGGATCACCCGTGACGGTGGCTGCGGCATTTTAATGGCGCCGATTATCGTCGGCATTGAACACACCCTCGAAGACCCCAGCGTTACCGACGAAGCCGGACGCTGGCGGCTTTATGGACAGAACGATCACGTGCGGCTATATGCCCACGATGACTACGTGCGCAAAATCGAGGGCAACGGTTTCAGCGTCGACCAATACGGCATCGACTACTTCGGCGCCGAGGTGTACGCGGCAATGGGCCTGAAGCCGAGCAGCACTCTCTATATCGCACGCGCATAGCGGCATGGCAGGATCGCTGGGGCGGCTGACCTAAGCTGTTGGTAGGCGGCCGTCCGAGGACGGCGATCAACTTAATCGCAGCAGGCAGGGGTGAACTCCCGTGGAATCAGATTTCAAGGAATATCCGAAAACTCTCGCTCCCGACGACTTCTGGGGGCAGATCAAGCGGTCGGTCAATGGCCAGCCGGTTTCGGAAGAGCAGATTCAACTGATAGTCGCGACCATCAAGAATGCACTGGCCTTCCAGCCCGGCGACCGCCTGCTGGATCTGGCCTGCGGCAATGGCGCGTTGTCGCGCTACTTCTTCGACGACTGCGCCGAAGTCTATGGTGTGGACTATTCCGAGGTGCTGATCGAGGTGGCCAAGCGCTATTTCGAGCAGCTGCCGCTGCGCCGTTTCGATCTGGCCGACGTCGGCGAGTACATAGTCGCCGAGACCGACCCGGCGCGTTTCACCAAGGTGCTGTGCTACGGCAGCTTCCCGTATTTCCCCGAGGCCACCGCGCGTCTGGTGCTGACCAGGCTGTGCCGCGATTACAGCCAAGTCGAGCGGGTGTTTATCGGCAACCTGCCGGATCTCGAACGCCATCAGGATTTCTACACCGATGGTCGCGACCACACCGCCGAGCTCAAGCATCACGACTCGAAAATCGGTATCTGGCGTAGCGCCGAGGAGCTCTGCCAACTGGCCGCCGATTGCGGCTGGCAGGCGCATATCCAGCGCATGCCCAAGGGCTTCTACACGGCGCACTACCGTTACGACGCTTTGCTCGAGCGCGTGCGCCCATGACGGCTAAGTCCAACTGCGATGAGCTGGCGTTGTTCGGCGGCCAGCCGCTGTTCGACCTGCCGCGCTCGACCTCGAGCCTGGTCCAGCCTGATTTCGAACGTTTCCTGGAGTATTCGCGCACCTTTTATGACGCGCACCAATTCACCAACAACGGGCCGCTGGTGCAGCAGTTGGAGCGGCGCCTGGCCGAGTTTCACCAGACCAGCCACTGCGTAACCTTTTGCAGCGGCTTCTGGGCGTTGGTGCTGGCGATCAAATGCCTGGCGCTGCCGGGGCGTCGGGAAATCGTCATGCCGTCGCTGACCTACAGGCGGATGGCTGATGTGGCGGCCTGGGCCGATCTGGTACCGCGCTTCTGCGAGGTCGATCCGCAGACCCTGGCGCTGAGCGCCGACACCGTGCGCCCGCATCTGAACGAGCAGACCGCGCTGATTCTAGGCGTGCACCCGATCATGAACTGCTGCGATGCCGCCGGGCTGGAGGCGCTGGCGGAGGAGAGCGGCATTCCGCTGTTTATCGACGCCGTCGAGTCGGTCTATGAAACCTATGCCGGACGCAAAGTCGGCAGCTTCGGCCGGGCCGAGTGTTTCTCCCTGCATGCGAGCAAACTGCTCAACGGTTTCGAGGGCGGCTATATCACCACCAACGACGCCGAACTGGCGGCCAAGCTGGTGCGTATGCGCGGCTTCGGTTTCTACACCCCGGACAACGTCCAGGAACTGGGCATGAACGCCAAGCTCAACGAGGTGCATGCGGCCATGGCGCTGGCCGGGTTGGATGGGTTGGACGCCCATGTGGCACGCAACCGCGAGCGCTACCTGGCTTATCGCCGGGAACTGGCGGGGGTGCCGGGCGTGCGTCTGGTCGAGTTCGACGAAAGCGAGCGGAGTGGTTTCAAGAACATCCTGATCGAACTACTCGACGACTGGCCGCTGCCCAGGGCGCAGACCCTGAGCCTGCTCAACGCCGAACGCATTCTCGCCCGCGCCTATTATTCGCCGGCGTTGCATCAGAAACCCACCGACTACCCGACCATCGGCGGCTCGCTGCCGGTTACCGAGCGGCTCGCCGAGCGCTTCGTGTTGTTGCCCTGCGGCCATTTCGTCGACGAGCAGGACATCCACGTCGTCGTCGCCATGCTGCGCTTCCTTCACGAACACGCCGCCGAACTGCGCCAGAGGGTTGCCGTATGAGCGCCGTCGAACTCGCCATCCTCGGCGCCACGCCGGCGTTCGAGCAGCCGCTGCCGGTCGGCCAGCTGTATTTTCCCGAGTGGTCCGCCTATGAAGAAGCCATGCGCGGCATTTTCGAGCGCCAGTACTACACCAACCAGGGGCCGTTGACCCAGCAGCTCGAACAGGTGTTGCAGGAGCGTCTGGGTGTGCGCCATGCCATTTGCGTCACCAATGCCACCATCGGCCTGTTGATGGCCGCCGATGCCCTGGGCCTGCGCGGCAAGGTGATCACCCCGGCGTTCTCCTTTATCGCCACCTCGCAGTCGTTGACCTGGGCTGGACTGGAGCCGCTGTTTTGCGACGTCGATCCCTTGACCCATCAACTCGACCCTGCTCGAGTGGAAGAGTTGCTGGAAGACAACGACGTGAGCGCGATATTGGCGGTCAATCTGTGGGGCGATGTCTGTGCCCAGGACCCGTTACGTCAGCTCGCCGATAGACGCGGCGTGCCGCTGTATTACGATTCGGCCCATGCTTTTGGTTGCGCGGTACAGGGCAGGGCAGTCGGCAACTTCGGCGCGCTTGAGGTGTTTTCCTTCCACGCCACCAAGGTGTTGAGCGCCGCCGAAGGCGGTTGCGTGTGTACCAACGACGACGAACTGGCCGCGCGCCTGCGCAATATTCGCAGCAGTTACGGCGCCGGGCACCCGGTGCACGTCAGTCGCACTGCCAACGGCCGTATGTCCGAGGCGCAGGCGGCCATCGCCTTGCTCAGCCTGGATAATTTCGCCCCGACCCTCGAGTGCAACCGGAGTATTTTCGCCGCCTATCGCGAAACCTTGGCTGGTTTGCCGGGCCTACGTCTGATCGAACCGCAGGCGGTGAGCGCGACCAACTATCAATATGTAGTCTGCGAAATCGATGCCGAACGTTTCGGCCTCAGTCGTGACCAATTGCAGGCGGTGCTGCGCGCGGAGAACGTGCTGGCGCGGCGTTATTTCTACCCCGGCATCCACCGCTGCACGCCCTATGACGAGCTTTACCCGCAGGCGGGCGAACGTCTGCCGGTGACCGAGGCCCTGTGCGCCAAGGTGCTGCAGCTGCCGATCGGTCAACCGATAGACGCGGCAGGCGCGCGGCGCATCGGTCAAATCATCCGCGCCGCCCAGGAGCAGGCCGCCAGCGTTCGCCACAACCTGGGAGGGCGGGCGTGAAGTTGGGCATCATGCAACCGTATTTTTTCCCGTACCTCGGGCATTTCGCGTTGATCGCCCATACCGAGCGCTGGGTGGTGTTCGATGTCAGTCAGTACACGCCCAAGTCCTGGATGAGCCGCAACCGCGTGCTGCATCCGCAGGCCGGCTGGAACTACATCAACGTACCCTTGACCAATTCCTCCATCGCTGTCACTACCCGCGAAGCGCGCGTGCAGGACATGCCTAAAACCCGCGCCAGCGTGCTCGGCAAGCTGACTCACTACCGGCGCAAGGCGCCGTTCTACGAGCAGGTGGTGCAGCTGGTCAATCGCACTTTCGATGCTGTGGCTGGCGATTCGCTGGTCGAACTCAACGTACAGGGGCTGGTGGCGGTCTGCGCCTATCTCGAGCTGCCGTTCGATTATGCGGTCTGCTCGGAGCTGGACCTGGATCTGCAACACATCGATAGCCCTGGCGGTTGGGCGCCGGCGATCAGCCGGCAATTGGGCGCCAGCTTTTACCTTAATCCGCCTGGCGGCCGCGACCTGTTCGACCCGCAGGATTTCGCCCGTCACGGCATCCGCCTCGGCTTTCTGCAATTCGACGAGTTCCGCTACGACACCGGGCCTTATGCCTTCGAGCCGGGGCTGTCGATACTCGACGTATTGATGTGGAACAGCCCGCAGCGCGTGCGCGAGGTTCTGACCAGCCATACCCATATTCTCGACGCTTGAAATGAAGCGCATGGCCTGCGCGCCATTCGTACGGATTCGCTAAGGAAATCGCCCGTGAGCAAACAACCCCTCGTCAGTATCGTGATTCCCACGTTCAAACCACGGCACTTCGAGGCGGCGATGCTCAGCGCGCTGGCCCAGAGTTACCAGCCGCTGGAAATCCTGGTCAGCGACGACTGCCCGGATAAGGGAATCCAGCGCATTCTCGAGCGTCATCTCGGCCACAGTCGTCATCCGATCCGGGTGATCCGCAACCAGCCGGGCCTCGGCGGGCTGATGAACTACACCCAGTGCGTGGTCGAGGCCGAAGGTGAGTTCGTTAAGTTCCTCAACGACGACGATATCCTGCTCAACGACTGCATCGCGCGCATGGTCGAGGCCTTCGAGGCCAATCCCGATGTCAGCCTGGTGACCAGCCGGCGCCTGCTGATCGACGAATCCGGCCTGCCACTGCCGGACGTGCCGGCGACTTGCTGCCCGTTCGACCAGGACAGCATCCTCAACGGCGACGACTTGATCGCCTACCTCGCCGATGCGCCGATGAACTTTATCGGCGAGCCAAGCACGGTGATGTTCCGCCGCGCCCATCTGGCCGGGATCAAGCCCAACGTCTGCTGCCTCAATGGGCAAACGGTGCGGGCGATCAACGACCTGGCGATGTACGTGAACGTGCTGCGCCATGGCAGCCTGGTCTATCTGTGCGAACCGCTGTCGTGCTTTCGCAAGCATGCCGAACAGCGCCAACAGCAGGGTGACATGCTGCCGCTGTGGCAGAAAGGTGTGCAGGTGTTCACCGCGCAGATCCACGCCATGGGCCTGTACAACCCGCGCCCGGATGCCCAGGTGCGTTGCCGTGCGCTCGGCAGCCCTGCCGAGGCGTGGCAGGATTTTCCGCTGCGTGATCGTTTGGCCGAGGCGGCCAAGCGCGCCGAAGCGCGCCAGGCGGTTAGCCGCGTAGCACCGGCCGGATTCGCGCCGCTGCGCGATGCCGGCGGTGTGCTGCAAGAGACCGCGCGCGATGGCATCCGGATGTGGCTGGACATGCGCCTGCCCACTGCGGTGCAGTCGCGCATGATCACTGAGTATCTGGAGGCCAACCAGGGTGGGCCGAGCTTCGGCATTTTGCTGC
This sequence comes from Pseudomonas sp., assembly GCF_049301935.1. Taxonomy (GTDB): domain Bacteria; phylum Pseudomonadota; class Gammaproteobacteria; order Pseudomonadales; family Pseudomonadaceae; genus Aquipseudomonas. The sequence goes on from NZ_JBAQLP010000007.1 coordinate 33,767, forward strand.
TGGATCTGCACGGCGAAGTCGACAAAGTACGGGCGACGCTCGATAGCTTGGCTGCACCGCAGCATCGCTACGCGCGCTTGCAGATAATGGTGCTCAGCACCGGCGTGGCGGCTGAGCTCGAAGTTGCCGACCCCCGCGTGCGCTGCCTGAGCGTGACGGCTGGCGGCTATGTCGAGGCGCTTAACCAGCTTGTCGCCGAGGCGGATTTCGACTGGGCAATGTTGGCCCAGGCCGGCGATCAGTTCACCGCCAGCGGTTTGCTGATGATGGCGCTGGAGTTAGTGCATGCCGGCGGCTCTTGCCGGGCTGCCTATGGCGATGAGCTGCTGCGCTCGGCCAATGGCCTGGGGCCGGCATTCCGCCCCGGTTTCAACCTGGATATGTTGCTCAGCTTCCCAGCCGGCATGGCGCGGCATTGGCTACTGCGCCGCGATGTCATCATTGAAGCCGATGGCTTCTCTGCCGAGTATGCAGGGGCGCTGGAGTTCGAGCTGATCTTGCGTTTGATCGAGCAGGGCGGGTTGACCGGCTTCGGCCATATCGATGAGCCCCTGGTCATCACCGATACCCCCAGGCTCGAGGATCAGCCGGCCGAGCGCGCGGCGATCCTGCGTCATCTGGCCAGCCGCGGTTATCAGGCCGAACTGCTGGCGCACCTGCCGGGCCGCTACCGCATCCGTTACGGACATCAGGCTCAGCCGCTGGTCTCCATCATCATTCCAACCAAGGACCAGTTGCCGATCCTGCAGCGCTGCGTGGAAAGCCTGCTGGAGAAGACCCGTTACCCGCATTACGAGCTGCTGATCGTCGACAACAACAGCGAAACTCCCGAGGCGTGCGAGTGGCTGGCCGGCATCGAAAGCCTGGGCGAGGCGCAGTTGCGCGTGCTGCGCTATCCGCACCCGTTCAACTACGCGGCGATCAACAACATGGCGGTGCGCGAGGCGCGCGGCGAGTACCTAGTGCTGCTCAACAACGACACCGCGATCATCCGCGAGGACTGGCTCGATGAGTTGCTCAACCACGCCCAGCGCCCGGAGGTCGGTATTGTCGGCGCCAAGCTGCTCTACCCGGACGGACGCATCCAGCACGCTGGGGTATTGCTCGGCCTGCGCGGCCCGGCCGATCACCCCTTTATAGGCGAGCCGATGGACGCGCCCGGCTATATGCAGCGCTTGCAGATCGACCAGAACTACAGCGCGGTGACCGCCGCCTGCCTGATGATCCGCAAGTCGGTGTATGACCAAGTGGAAGGTATGGACGAGCATGCCTTCAAGGTTTCCTATAACGATATCGATTTGTGCTTGAAGGTGGGCGCCGCGGGTTATCTCAACGTTTGGACGCCCCATGCCGTGCTGTTGCACGAAGGCAGCGTCAGCCAGAAGAAAGTCGACCCGGCCTCGGCTGAGGCCAAGCGCAAACGCTTCGTCGGCGAGCAGGACGCCATGTACGCCAAGTGGTTGCCGACCCTGGCCAGCGATCCGGCCTATAACCGCAACCTCTCGCTAAACGGTAAAGGCTTTGAACTGGAACCGGATATCGGCTTGACCTGGCGGCCACTGGCCTGGCGGCCATTACCCGTGGTTCTGGCGCACCCGGCCGACCCCTGGGGCTGCGGCAACTACCGCGTTATCAAACCGTTCGGGGCCTTGCGCGACGCAGGGTTGGTCGATGGCATGCTCTCGGAAGGCTTGTTGCACGTGGTCGATCTGCAGCGCTACGACCCCGACGTCATAGTGCTGCAGCGGCAGATCGGCGATGAGCGGCTAGAGGCCATGCAGCGTATCAAGCAGTTCTCCCGTGCCTTCAAGGTCTATGAGCTGGACGACTATCTACCCAATTTGCCGATCAAGAGCGTGCATCGCAATCAGATGCCCAGGGATATTCTCAAGTCGCTACGCCGCGGCTTGAGTTACGTAGACCGTTTCGTGGTGACCACAGCACCTCTTGCCGACGCGCTGTGCGGTTTTCATCCGGACATACGGGTGATCGAGAACCGACTGCCGGTGGATTGGTGGAAAGGCCTTTCCAGTCGCCGCCAACGTGGGCAGAAACCACGCGTGGGGTGGGCGGGTGGCATCGGCCACACCGGCGACCTGGAGCTGATTGCCGACGTGATTAGAGAGTTGGCGGTCGAGGTCGAATGGGTGTTCTTTGGCATGTGCCCAGAAAAAATTCGCCCCTATGTGCATGAAGTGCACGCCGGTGTCGATATAGAAAGGTATTCCGCAGCACTCGCGGCTCTGGATCTCGATCTGGCGCTGGCGCCTGTCGAGCAGAACCTGTTCAACGACTGCAAAAGTAACCTTCGTCTGCTCGAGTACGGCGCGTGTGGTTTTCCGGTGATCTGCAGTGATGTGCTGTGCTACCGGGGCGACCTAGCGGTTACTCGGGTGAAGAACCGCTTTAAGGATTGGGTCGATGCCATTCGTGCGCATATCAACGATCTGGATGCCGCCGCAAAGATGGGTGATGAATTGCGTGCCCAGGTATTGGCTAAGTGGATGCTCGAAGCGGACAACGCTGAAGCCTGGCGTGCCGCCTGGTTGCCGGACTAGGGAATAGAAAGGCCCGGTCGCGTTCGAACCGGGCGAAATGAGCCTCGGAAATGAGTCCCGAATGGCCGGAATGATTGCAAAGTGCCTGTCGGAAACTCGGCAAACCGGTCATTACTTGGTTTTTCTGACGCTAAGTACTTGACGTTATTGCGTAAAAAAACTTACCGCTAATTCCTAAAGCTTCCCCAAGGAACGCCGATACAAAGTACGAATGCGAACTTAATGGGGCGTCTGAGCAAAAGCAGACCCAAAGCTCGCAGGCTCAGACAAACTCAGTAACACGGTCCTTTGGAGGCAATTACCATGGCCCTTACAGTCAACACCAACGTAGCCTCGCTGAACACTCAGCGTAACCTCAACTCCTCGTCCAAAGGGCTGGATACTTCCCTCCAGCGCCTGTCCACTGGTTTCCGCATCAACAGTGCCAAAGACGATGCAGCAGGCCTGCAAATCGCTAACCGTCTGACCAGTCAGATCAACGGCCTGAATGTCGCGGTGCGCAACTCCAACGACGGCATCTCCCTGGCGCAAACCGCTGAAGGTGCACTGCAGCAGTCCACCGGCATTCTGCAACGTATGCGTGATCTGTCGCTGCAGTCGGCCAACGGTTCCAACGGTGCCACTGAGCGTGCCGCTCTGCAGGGCGAAGTTGCCCAGTTGCAACAGGAACTGAACCGTATCGCCGAAACCACCAGCTTCGGCGGGCGCAAGATTCTCGACGGCTCCTTCGGCTCGCAGAGCTTCCAAGTGGGCGCTAACGCCTATGAAAACATCAACGTGTCGATCGGCTCCGCCACCACCGATCGTATCGGTGTGAACCGCCTAACCACTTCCGGTGGCGCTGCGGCTACTGCTACTAGCGGTGCATTCAGTGCAACCGCAGGCAGCGTCTACACCGACAACAGCTTCGATATCGATTCCAAGCTGAACGCTGATCCAACCACAGTCACCTTTGCCGCCAGCGGTTCGGCAGGCGAGGTGGCCGCCGGGGTCAATGCCAAGAGCGATGAAACCGGGGTTACCGCCAACGCTCGTACCGTGGCGCGTTTGGGTGCTGTTTCGGCCTCGGGAACCGTGTCCTTTGACCTGTACGGTGCAAACAGTAAGACCGTCAGCACCGACAACGCCAGTATCTCGGCAGTGATCACCGATACCACAGATCTGTCCGCTCTGGCCGAGGCCATCAACAAGGACACCGGCAAGACCGGTATCTCGGCGGTGTCGAAAGGTGACTATATCGAACTGGTCAGCGACCGTGGTGATGCTATCTCTGTGCAGAACTATAACGGCGGCGGCACCGCGACAGCGACGTTGAGCGCTTACTCGTTCGATGGCTCGACCGCAGTAGGTGCTGCGGCTACCCTGACTACGGGTGGCACTAACGACTCGCGTGTCGATGGTCAGGTGATCATTGAAGCCCCGGATGCGTTCCAGATCACCGGCGCCAGCGCAGGTTTGGGTGCAGGTGGATTCAGTACCCTCGATACCGTTAAGGACATCGATATCAGCACCTCTGCTGGTGCTCAGGATGCTCTAGGCATCATCAACGGCGCTATCTCCAATATCGATAGTCAGCGTGCCCAACTCGGTGCGGTACAGAATCGCTTCGAGAACACCATCTCCAACCTGCAGAGCATTGGCGAGAACGCTTCCGCTGCCCGCAGCCGGATTCGCGACACTGACTACGCTGCTGAAACCTCGGAACTGACCAAGAATCAGATCCTGCAGCAGGCCGGTACCGCGATTTTGGCCCAGGCTAACCAGTTGCCACAGGCTGTTCTCAGTCTGCTCGGTTAAGGGCAGAAGCGCTAGACTACGGGGGGAAGGGCTTGGCTCTTCCCCCCGTTCCCTCGTTGTGAGGAGAAATTTATGGACATCGGCTCAATACAGAAACCGCTTATTCAGGTCGCAACCCGCGAGTCTGCGCGTTTAGCACCGGACGAAGCTTTACGCACTAAGGCTTCGGAGTCTGGCGCAAGCGCGATTGGCGATGAGCTGGTGGTTGACAAACTCAAGCCAGGAACAGCGGTTGAAGGCGAAAGCGCCAGCCGCGAGCAGCTCGAAGAAGCCGTCGCTTCTATCCAGGATTTTGTGCAGTCGGTTCGCCGCAGCATCAATTTCTCGGTGGAGGAAACCAGTGGGCGGGTCGTGGTCAAGGTTACCGATGCCGGATCTGGTGATGTGATTCGACAAATCCCTTCTGAAGAAGCCCTGCAACTGGCAGAGAATCTTTCGGAGGTTCGCAGTTTGTTGTTCAAAGCCGAAGCCTAGCGTTTTGCTGGCATGGCTTTTGACTGCGTAACGCCTATTGGCGTTGCGCTGTCACTATTTTGGCGAGGTGATTTATGGTCGGGATTACGGGCATTGGCTCAGGAATCGATATCAACAGCATCGTGACGGCGCTGGTCAATGCAGAGCGCGCTCCCAAGGAGTCGCAGCTCAATCGTCTCGAGCAGGCCACCACCTCGCGTATCTCTGCACTAGGCAGCTTGCGCTCTGTTCTAGGTGACTTCAGCAGCGTGTTGCAAAGCCTTAACAGCGTCTCTGCGTTTCAAAAGCAGAAGGTTTCATCTTCCAGTTCGTCTGTGCTTACAGCCACCGCCACTGGGAATGTGCCGGTTGGCAAATTCAGCCTGCAGGTGCAGCAACTGGCCGCCAGCAGCAAGGTGGCACTGCAGTCCGTTAGCGGCGACTCTTCGGCTACCTTCAATAGTGGCTCGCTGACTATCAGCGCCGGCAGCAGTAGCATCAATGTGAATATTACCGCCGACAACAACAGTTTGTTGGGGGTTCGTGATGCAATTAATACGGCCGGTGCCACTGAGGGCATTAGCGCCAATATCGTCACCGACGCCTCGGGTTCGCGCCTGGTACTTAGCTCGGCGAAAACCGGGGAAGGCAATGATCTGCAAGTGGCGGCTACCCAGGATGGTGTGACACTGGGCGCCAATGCCTTGACTGCCCTGACCTTTTCCGCGGCTAACAGCGCGGCTCAATTGCCCACTGTGGCAGGCGGCGGGGGCGCAACCTTCAAGGCCGGCACGCTGAATATTGCCAGCGGGGCAGTCAACCTCGGGGTGGTGATAAGCGCCGAAGACTCGCTCGATACCATCCGTCAGAAAATCAATACCGATGGTGTTGGGCAAGGAATTAGCGCCTCGATCGAAACGGTCAGCGGTGGTGTGCGTCTGGTTATTCAGTCGAGCAACGGTGAGAATTTGAGTGTCTCGGCGACCACCGATGATCTGAGTGCCGGCGACAACAGCCTGACCAGTCTGGCATCGGTCGCGGGTAGTAATAGCAAGGCGATCGATAGCGCTAAGTCCGCGATGTTCTCGGTGGATGGCCTCGCGGTCGTCAAATTGACCAATAGCATTAGTGACGTGATCGAAGGTATCACTATCAATCTGGTCAGCGCTCAGTCGGCGGACGACATTGCCGCTAATAAAACCGTCGATATCACCATCGCTCAGGACAAGGGTACGGTTGCTGGCAACCTGAAAAAGTTCGTCGACACCTATAACAAACTGGTGCAAACCACCAATGAGCTGACGGCGGTCGTGCCCGTCGGCGAAGGTAAGGCGCCAGTGGCCGGCCCTCTGTTAGGCGATACCTCCATCCGTAACCTGCTCAGTGGGATGCGCAAGGAGCTGGTGCAATTGGGCGACAGCCTGGGTGTGCAGTCGCTCGCCGAGTTGGGCATTACCACCCAGAAAGACGGCAAGCTGAGTATCGATTCGACAAAACTGGACAGTGCGCTCACCGGCAAGTACGACAAAGTCTCCGAGTTCCTCTCGGGCGAAGACGGCTTGATGGGCCGCCTGGAAGCTGTGGTCAAACCCTATCTGGGCGCCGACGGGGTGTTTCAGCAGCGCGAAAAGGGCCTGCAAACTACCATCAGCAGCATCGACAAACAGCGCGAGGCGTTGACCCTGCGAATCGAGAAGGTGCAGGCGCGCCTCTACAGTCAGTACAACGCCATGGATATGCTGGTCGGCCGTTTGCAGAAAACCAGCGAAAACCTCGCCAATCAGTTGGCCAGCCTGCCGGGCTTCGTGAGAAAGGATAAGTAATGAGCAAGCACCCGATCGATACCTACAAGCAGGTCAAGACCAGCCATGATGTATCTCCGTATCGCACCGTACAGATGCTGCTCGATGGCGCTTTGCAGCGGGTGATGTTGGCCAAGCACGCTCAGCTCGAAGGCGATACCGAGATCCGTGGCATGGCAGTGGGCAGTACCATCACTATCCTGGGGGCTCTGCAGGCAGGTTTGGATAAGGAACTGGGTGGCGAAATCGCCGAGAACCTCGACTCGCTCTATGACTACATGACCCGGCGCCTGGCTGGCGTTGCGTTGGACGACACACCGCGAACCCTGGACGAAGTCCAGACCTTGCTGGGGCAGATCAAAGCTGCCTGGGATGCCATCGGTCCAGAGGTTGAGCCAGCTGTAGGAAACTGATTTCGTCGTTAAAGCTTTGCGCTGTAGCGCCGATACCCAAGGTATCCAGCAAACAGAACAGCGAGAACAACGATGAACGCGATGGCGGCTCTCAAGCAGTATCAAACCGTCAATACCCAGGCTCAGGCTGTTGAAGCCAGCCCGCATCGATTGATTCAAATGTTGATGGAGGGCGGGCTCACGCGTTTGGCTCAGGCGCGTGGCGCCATGGAGCGTAATCAAGTTGCCCTCAAAGGCGAGTTGATCAGTAAAGCTATCGGCATTATCGGTGGTTTGCGTGAAGGCCTTAATCTTGAGCTGGGCGGTGAGGTCGCTGCCAACCTGGATAGCCTTTACGAATACATGGCTACGCGTCTGGTTGAAGCCAATGTGCAGAATCAAATAGCCCCGCTGGATGAAGTTGCTGGCCTGCTGCGTAATGTAAAAGCCGGCTGGGATGCTATCGCCGAGTGATGCGGTTTCCCGCCTGAGGAAGTGTTTATGAGTTCATCCGTGCAGCGTCTAGAAGAAACCGGTTGTGCTTTGCGTACCGCGTTGGCTACTCAGGACTGGGCCGCTATTGGCGAGCTGGATTTGCAGTGCCGCCAGGCCGTTGACGAGGCGATGGTCGAGTCTGCCAGTGATGAAGACACCCTGCGTGCACGTATGCAGGAGCTGTTGGATCTTTATCGTGAGTTGGTAAGCGTCTGCCAGGCCGAGCAACAGCGTTTGGCTCATGAACTCGTGCAACTCAATCAGTCGCAACACGGCGCCAAGGTCTATCAGCTATTTGGTTGATCGGCTGTTTTCGGTCGATGCTGCCAGGTATCGACCTTCTGCTTTCTGTCCCTATCCTCCCTCTGTTGGTTAAATAGCGGCTTGATCTGCTTGGCAGGCACAATAAAAGCACGCCATAAAATTGACTATTAACAAGAAATTGACTTAACTAGTGGCCAATTGCCGGCGTTGGGTTGCCTTGTGTTTGGGCGATGGGCGCTTTTTTCACTCCAGGATCAGAAAATAAAATTATGTGGCGTGAAACCAAAATCCTCCTGATTGACGATAACAGCGAGCGCCGTCGTGACTTGACGGTGATTTTGAATTTTCTCGGTGAGGATCATCTGGCCTGTGACAGCCAGAACTGGCAGCAGTGTGTGGCGCAGTTGACGTCTAGTCGCGAAGTGCTCAGCGTGTTGCTTGGCGAAGTAAAAGCCAAAGGTGGTGTGCTGGAAATGCTCAAGCAGTTGGCGGCCTGGGATGAGTTCCTGCCGACGTTGCTGATTAATAGTTCGGTCGCTGCGGAATGGCCGGAAGAGCAGCGCCGCAGTGTACTGGCGAGCCTGGAAATGCCGGTGAGCTACAATAAGCTGCTGGATTCCCTGCACCGCGCCCAGGTTTACCGCGAGATGTATGACCAGGCCCGCGAGCGCGGCCGCCAGCGCGAGACCAATCTGTTCCGCAGCCTGGTCGGCACCAGTCGGGCCATTCAGCAGGTGCGGCAGATGATGCAGCAGGTGGCCGATACCGAGGCCAGCGTGCTTATCCTTGGTGAGTCGGGCACGGGCAAGGAAGTGGTCGCGCGCAACCTGCATTACCACTCCAAACGCCGCGAGGCGCCTTTCGTACCGGTCAACTGCGGCGCAATTCCAGCCGAGTTGCTGGAAAGTGAGCTGTTCGGCCATGAGAAGGGCGCCTTTACCGGGGCAATCACCAGCCGTGCCGGGCGCTTTGAACTGGCCAACGGCGGCACGCTGTTTCTCGATGAAATCGGCGATATGCCGCTACCCATGCAGGTGAAGCTGCTGCGTGTGCTGCAAGAGCGTACGTTCGAGCGGGTGGGCAGCAACAAGACCCAGAGCGCCGATGTGCGGATCATTGCCGCCACGCACAAGAACCTGGAAAAGATGATCGAAGACGGCAGCTTCCGTGAGGATCTGTATTACCGTCTTAACGTCTTCCCGATCGAGATGGCCCCGCTGCGTGAGCGCATCGAGGATATTCCGCTGCTGATGAATGAGCTGATCTCGCGCATGGAGTTTGAGAAGCGCGGCTCCATCCGTTTCAACTCGGCGGCGATCATGTCGCTGTGCCGGCATGACTGGGCGGGTAACGTACGCGAGCTGGCCAACCTGGTCGAGCGCATGGCGATCATGCATCCCTATGGCGTTATTGGTGTGGGCGAGCTGCCGAAGAAATTCCGCCATGTCGATGATGAAGACGAGAGCCTGGTGGCCAGTCTGCGTGATGACTTGGATGAGCGCGCGACTATCCTGGCCGGTCTGCCGGGCGTGGACTCGATGGCCATGCTGCCGCCTGAGGGCTTGGACCTGAAGGATTACCTGGGCAATCTGGAACAGGGCCTGATTCAGCAGGCGCTCGATGATGCCAGTGGTGTGGTGGCGCGGGCCGCCGAGCGCTTGCGTATTCGTCGTACCACCCTGGTCGAGAAAATGCGCAAGTACGGCATGAGCCGGCGTGAGGACGAGGGGCAGGACGACTGACGTTGTGGCTTACATAGGATAGGTAGGCGCCAGCCAGCTGGCTCCTACAAGGTTATCCGTATCCTGTAGAGGAAATTAGCCGGTTTCTTGACGTTATTTCAGCAAGATATTGATATATAAGGAATATTTTTTCAGGCACGGGTATTGCTATCTCTCATGCAACTGACTGTCTTATGACGGCTCGCTGCGCGAGAGAGAACCATGAACGCCAACGCCCAACGCCCTGAAGAATCCCAAGCGCCTGCTCCCGTGGAGCAGGCCAGCCGTGCCGGGCTCGAACAGGCTTTTGCCCTGTTCAACCAGATGTCGACCCAGCTCAGCACCTCCTACAGTATGCTCGAAGCGCGGGTGACCGAGCTCAAGGGCCAGTTGGCGCTGGTCAGCGCCCAGCGTATGCAGGAGCTGGCCGAGAAAGAGCGCCTGGCTCACCGTCTGCAGAGCCTGCTGGATCTGTTGCCCGGCGGGGTAATCGTCATCGATGGTCAGGGCGTGGTGCGCGAGGCCAATCCGGTGGCGCGCAACCTACTTGGTCTGCCTTTGGTGGGCATGCTCTGGCGTCAGGTCATCTCGCGCAACTTCGCTCCGCGCGAGGATGATGGCCACGAAATCTCCCTGAAGGATGGCCGGCGCCTGTCGATTGCCACTCGTTCACTGCACGCCGAGCCTGGCCAATTGGTGCTGTTGACCGACCTGACAGAAACCCGGCGCTTGCAGGATCAACTGTCCCGCCACGAGCGTTTGTCTGCCCTGGGCCGCATGGTCGCATCCCTGGCCCACCAGATTCGTACGCCGCTGTCCGCTGCGTTGCTCTACGCCAGTCATCTGACTGAGCAGGTGCTGCCGGTTGAGCAGCAGCAGCGCTTTGCCGGCCGCCTGAAAGAGCGTCTACACGAGCTGGAACATCAGGTGCGCGACATGCTGATCTTCGCCCGGGGCGAGCTGCCGTTGCCCGATCGCCTGGCGCCCAAGGCGCTGTTCGATGCGTTGCGCAGCGCCGCCGAACCCCATGTGCTGGATATGCAGGTGCGCTGGCAGTGTGACAGCCGCGCGGGCGAGTTGCTGTGCAACCGCGACACCCTGGTTGGCACGGTGCTCAATCTGATCGAGAACGCGATTCAGGCTGGCGGCCGTGAGGCGCGTTTGAAGATTCATCTGTATCAGCGCGGCGAAACGCTGCGCCTGTGCATCAGCGACAACGGCCCAGGCATCGACAGCGCGACATTGGCGCGCCTCGGCGAACCCTTCTTTACCACCAAAACCACCGGCACCGGGCTTGGCCTGGCCGTGGTCAAGGCAGTGGCGCGCGCCCATCAGGGCGATGTGCAGCTGCGTTCGCGGCCGGGGCGTGGCACCTGCGCCATTCTCACCTTGCCGCTGCTTGGTGCTACGCACCCTTTGATTCAGGAGTAACCATCCATGGCTAGCAAAATTCTATTGGTCGAAGATGACCGCGCCTTGCGCGAGGCGCTGGCCGATACCCTGGCGCTGGGTGGGCATGATTACCGCGCGGTGGATTGCGCCGAGGCGGCGCTGCTGGCGATTGCCGAAGAGCCCTTCGGCCTGGTGGTCAGTGACGTAAACATGCCCGGCATGGATGGCCACCAGTTGCTCGCGCAGATTCGTCAGCGCCAGCCGCAACTGCCGGTGCTGCTGATGACCGCTTTTGGCGCGGTGGAGCGAGCGGTGGATGCCATGCGCCAGGGCGCGGCGGATTATCTGGTCAAACCATTCGAGCCGAAAGCCCTGCTGACGCTGGTGGATCGGCATGCGTTGGGCCGGGTTTCAGCCAGTGAACAGGACGGCCCGGTCGCCGAGGAACCGGCCAGCGTGCAGCTGCTGGCCTTGGCCACACGGGTGGCGCAGAGCGATTCCACGGTGCTGATCACCGGCGAATCCGGCACCGGTAAAGAGGTGCTGGCGCGCTTTATCCACCAGCAGTCGCCACGCGGCAGCAAACCCTTTATTGCGATCAACTGCGCGGCAATTCCGGACAACATGCTCGAAGCCACGCTGTTCGGCCATGAGAAGGGCGCATTTACCGGGGCAATTACCAGCGCGCCGGGCAAGTTCGAACTGGCCGAGGGCGGCACCATTCTGCTCGACGAGATTTCTGAAATGCCGCTGGGCTTGCAGGCCAAGTTGTTGCGCGTGCTGCAGGAACGTGAGGTGGAGCGGGTGGGCGCGCGCAAGCCGATTACCCTGGATATTCGCGTGCTGGCCACCAGTAACCGCGACCTGGCCGCAGAAGTGGCGGCGGGGCGTTTCCGCGAAGACCTTTACTATCGTTTGTCAGTGTTCCCGCTGGCCTGGCGACCGCTGCGTGAGCGCCCGGCGGACATCGTGCCGCTGGCCGAGCGTCTGCTGGCCAAGTACGTGAAGAAAATGAATCACGCGCCGATTCGGCTGTCCCCGCAAGCGCAGATGAGCCTGATGAGCCATAGCTGGCCGGGCAATGTGCGTGAGCTGGATAACGCCATTCAGCGCGCGCTGATTTTGCAGCAGGGCGGGCTGATCCAGCCGCAAGACCTTTGCCTGCTGGCACCGATTGGTTCGGCGGTTACGCCGACCGCACAGCCGCTGTTGGCGGTGGTGGTCAATAGCGCACCTGCGCAGCAGGACACCTCGCCGGCAGAGGTCGGTGCCCTGGGCGATGACCTGCGCCGGCATGAGTTTCAGATGATCATCGATACCCTGCGCGCCGAGCGCGGCCGCCGTAAGGAAGCCGCCGAGCGTCTGGGCATCAGCCCGCGCACCCTGCGCTACAAGCTGGCGCAGATGCGTGATGCCGGGATGGATGTGGAAGGTTATCTGTTTGCCAGCTGAGGCAGCTGGAACCTTATATGCATGACCTGCAGCCCGGGTTGCATTCGGCCGCAGGCTGAAATGCCGGGACTGTAGGGTGGATGACGCCCTTTTCATCCACCATAAGGTCGCTGTTGGTGAATGGGTAAAACGTCTCCCCCTGCGCCTGATCGCTCTTTTACTCCTTCCAAGGCTGCGGTGCGCCCAACAGGCGGCCCATGGCGCCGTACAGCCCCAATTCCTTGAGCACCGCCAGCTCGCCCTCGGTTTCTACCATCTCGGCAATCAACGGCAGGTCGATGCTGTTGGTGGCGCGGAATACTGCTTCGATAAACATGCGCTTGTCGCTTTCCTGATCGATGGCGCGGATATAGGTGCCGTCGAGTTTCAGGTAGGCCAGGCCCAGGTGGGTCAGGTTGCCGATCAGGCTGAAGCGTCCGCCGAAGTGTTGCAGGCCCAGGCTGAAACCGGCTTCGCGGATGCCCTGGCTAAGCGCTTCCAACTCGGCCGCAGGCGGTAGATGACGCTCGTCCACTTCCAGGGTCAGCAGGCTGGCCTGCTGCGGGTGCTGTTTGAGGATTTCAAACATGCGCTTGAGGGTTTCGCTGTCGCGCAGGGTCGCCGCCGACAGGCTGAGGGCCAGTGGCGCCGCATGCCGGCTGAGGTGCGCCAGGCTGTGTTCGAGCATGGCCAGGTCGAACCGGGCGGTCCAGCCCAGGCGTTCGATCCAGGGCAGGAAACGGCCTGCAGCAATCGCTTCGCCTTGCGGATCAAGCAGGCGTGCCAGCACCTTGTGGTGCAGCAGCTGATGGCGGTCGGTGCATTGCGTGACCGGCTGGAAATACAGCTGCAGCTTGCGCGTGTTCAGCGCATCGTCGATCCAGGTGCGCCAGTCGTGCAGGCCCTGGGTCGGTTGCGCGTTGTAGTCGTCCAGGCGCACCCAGTGGCGGCTCGGATCGTTCTGCGCTTGCGCCAGCGCCTGATCGGCGCGACCGATGACTTGGCTGGGCTCTTCACCCGGGCGGAAGGCGGCGATGCCCATATGCGCCACCGGGGTGCAGTCGCTGGCGCCGGTCTGACGCAGGCTTTCCAGGCCGCTGTGCAGCTCGCCTGCGAGCAAATCGGCTTCTTCACTGCCAATGCCGGGAGCCAGTAGGCTGAATTCGCCACCCCGGCTGCGCGAGGCCAGCCAGTCCGAGCGGTTGGTCTGGTTGAGCAGGCGCTTGAGCAGCTCGCCGATAGCGGCAATCAGCGCGTCGGTCCGCTGGCCACCGAGGCGCTGGTTGAGTCCGCCGAGGTCATTGACCCGAAGGAGGATCAGGTAGCCTTCGGCATTCTGTTCACTGACCACCAGTTGGTTGGCCAGGCGAATATCGAACAGACGGCGGTTGGCCAGCCCGGTGCTGCTGTCCTGATAGGCCTCTTCACGCAGCTTCTCGCTGCGCGCGGCTTCCTCGGCGAACAAGGTTTTCAGCTTTTCCACCATCTGGTTCATGGCGGTGACCACGCGCTTGAGCTCGGGGGTGCGCGGCACCTTGGGCAGGGTGAGGAATTCGCGGCGGGTGATGGCCTGGGCCTGTTGCACCATGTTGTCCAGCGGGCGCAGTTGAGTGCGCAGCAGCCAGCCGCCGAGCACGGCGCTGACCAGGCCGCAGAGCAGCAGCCAGATCAGGCTGCCGATGGCGCTGTCCCAGAGCTTGGCCAGGGCGAATTGCGGGTGGCTGAGTACCTCGACTCGCGCAGCCTGTTCCCAGCCACGCATGATCAGCGCATCGCCGCCCTGGGGTTGCAGGTCGACCAGCTCGCTGAACCAGGCCGGGACGGTTTCGTCGCTGGCATCGTCGCTGCGCCGTTCGACTATCACTTCATCGTCGGGGATGCGCACTACGCGGATACTGGTGAAATAGCCGCTGTCGAAGATCGAGCTGACCATCAGCTCGATCATCGCCGGGTCATCCACGTGCGGGGTCATCGACAGACCCAGCGCGGTTGCGGCGTCCTGGGCGTGAGAGCGCAGCTGACTGAGCAGTTGCTCGCGCGAGCTTTCCACTCCGGCGATAAAACTGCCGGTAAAGGCCACGACCAGGAACAGGCAGATGGCAAGAAATAGCTGCTTGAGTAGAGACATTGGTTCCTCCTAGCCTTCGCCGATGGCGAAGCCCTCCGTGCGCATTTTTTTCAAGATGTCCTGCCAGCGCGAGAGCTTCTTGGAATCGCTCTTTTTGCTGTTGGAGCCTGGGAGATAGAGACCTTCGGCATTGAACGCATAGACCGGTAGCAGGTCTTTGCGCTGCGAGGCCGGCTTTATTGCATTGATCAGGTTGTCCAGCACCAGCGGTTCGGCGCCGGGGCTGGCGTAGTAGGTCAGGACCATGTGCGCCTGGTTGTAATTGAGCGCCTTGACGTAGGTGATGCGCAGCTTGTCGCTGGGGATGCCGAGGCGGCGCAGGGTGAAGTATTTGGCGATGGAATAGTCTTCGCAGTCGCCTTCACCCTTGACCAGCATCTCGATGGGCGTGGCCCAGTAGTCGTTCTGTTTCCACAGGCGGATATCGTCGGTAAAGCGGATCTGCCGGTTGAAGAAGCGGTTGACCTCGTTGAGTTTGTCTCGTTCGCTGCTGCTGCCGCTGGCCTTGATCTGCGCTTCCCAGGCCTGGATACGTTGCTTGGCTGCGCCGAGGTTGCCGTAGCGGCTTTCGGCATTTTGCAGGATGACGCCGAAGTCCCAGTTGGCCAGGGCGCTGGCCAGGCCGATCAGCAGGATGCAGCCACCCAGCAACGCTCGCTTGAGGCGCTTGAACCATCCATGAGTAAGCTGACGGGGTGACATGTACCGCGCCTCGGCCGGAGATTGGAAGAGTCTAGGTGCTGCTGCAGATTTTTGCCGCGCTGACTATAGCGAATGTCGGCTGGCGTGGTGCTTAGGGTTTGACCAGGGTTTTCTGACTGAGAATGTACAGGCTGACCAGCACCGCGCTGGTCAGCATAAAGGCCCGGGCCCAGAACAGCGGTACCAGGTAGCACGACAGGCCGATGCTCAGCCACATCAGGCTGATCGCGTAGACCTTGCCCTTGAGTGGAATGCCCTGACCGTTGAGGTAGTCGACGATCCACGGGCCAAGCTGGCGGTGATTGACCAGCCACAGGTAGAAGCGCTGCGAACTGCGCATAAAACAGGCGGCCGCCAGTAGCAGAAAAGGCGTGGTGGGCAGCACAGGGAGGAAGATGCCGATCACCCCCAGCGCCACGCTCAGCCAGCCAATGGCCAGCAGAACATAGCGAATGACGGGGTTGCGCTGCTCTTGAACACCCGGTTGCTGAATCTCACGCGCCATGGCGCGTGCTTAGTGGTGGCGAGGCTTCAGGAGGGCCGGTTTTTCTTCCGGCGCATGGCACAGCAGGAACAGTGCGGTCAGCAGCTCGGGGATCTGCTCGACCATGCTGTCGACCAGATCGCGGTCACGGGCGATCTCGGCGAACTCGGGCTGTTCGTCGAACAGGCCGGAAGCGACCATGATCGGCAGCAGCAGCTCGCTGACTTCATCTTCGGCGTCGTCGAACCACACCGCTTCACGCAGGAACACGCCTTCCATAAAACCAATGCACCAGCCGCGCAGGTCGGAATCATCCGGCTCATCGCCCAGGTCGAGGTCGCAGGGTACGTCGGGTTCATCGTCGCTGGCCAGTTGGCGGGCGATATGGCTTTGCAGCTGAATCAGGGTGGCTTCGATCTCTTCACGCTCGGCGTCGCTGCGGTAGTGCGGCGCCTCGGAGAACAGCGCGTCAATCCACTCGCGCTCTGGCACCGGCTGTGGGCAGATCGACAGGGCGGTCAGGTAGCCGTGGGCGGCGATGTAGTCCAGGGCCTCTTCATGCAGCTCATCGGCATCGAGGAAGGCTTGCAGGCGGGAGAGTTGCTCGGCGAAGGACATCGGGGGCTACCTTGAAGGAGTAAACGAGGCTGAATTCTAGTCTAGAGCGGCCTGAGCAGCCATAGCCGCAGTGCAGTGGGTGAAAATCGGATCAAACTCCGCCACGCTCGCGCGTGCCCAAGCGGCACCTGCGTATAATGCGCGGCTTGTTTCGGAGACCTTTCATGCTCGACCACGCGCAACGCATCCTCAAAGACGTATTCGGTTACGACAGCTTCCGTGGCCGTCAGGGTGCGATTATCGAGCGCGTGGCCAGTGGCGGCGATGCGTTGGTGCTGATGCCCACCGGTGGCGGCAAGTCGCTGTGCTTTCAGGTGCCGGCCCTGCTGCGCGAAGGCCTGGCGGTGGTGGTGTCGCCGCTGATTGCGTTGATGGATGATCAGGTGGCCACCCTCGATGAACTCGGCGTCGCCGCCGTGGCGCTGAATTCGACCCTGAGCGCCGATGAACAGCGCGAGATCGCCGAGCGGATCAAGCGCGGCGAAATCAAGATGCTCTATCTCGCCCCCGAGCGGCTGGTGCAGCCGCGCATGCTGAGCTTTCTGCAGAACCTCGAGATTGCCCTGTTCGCCATCGACGAGGCGCATTGCGTGTCGCAGTGGGGGCATGATTTCCGCCCGGAATACCTGCAGCTGGGGCAGCTCGCTGAGTTATTCCCGAATGTGCCGCGCATCGCCCTGACCGCCACGGCGGATATGCGCACCCGCGAGGAAATCGTCCAGCGCCTGCATCTGCAGAATGCCGAGCGCTTCCTGTCGAGTTTCGACCGGCCGAATATTTTCTACCGCATCGTGCCCAAGGAGCAGCCGCGCAAGCAGCTGCTCAGCTTCCTCGCGGCGCGCAAGGGCGATGCCGGCATCGTCTATTGCCTGTCGCGCAAAAAGGTCGAAGAAGTCGCCGCGTTCCTCTCCGAGCAGGGCTTCCCCGCGTTGCCGTACCACGCCGGCCTGGCCAACGAACTGCGTGCCTATCATCAGAAGCGCTTTCTCAACGAGGAAGGGCTGATCATGGTGGCGACTATCGCCTTCGGCATGGGTATCGACAAACCCAACGTGCGCTTTGTCGCTCACCTCGATCTGCCGAAATCCCTGGAAGCCTATTACCAGGAAACCGGTCGCGCCGGCCGTGACGGGTTGCCGGCGGATGCCTGGATGGCCTATGGCCTGCAGGATGTGATCTTCCTCAAGCAGATGCTCAATAACTCCGAAGGCGATGAACGGCACAAGCGCGTCGAGCAGCACAAGCTTGATGCCATGCTCGCCCTGTGTGAGGAAACCCGCTGCCGGCGCCAGGCGCTGCTGGCCTATTTCGACGAAGACATGCCGCAGCCCTGCGGCCATTGCGACAACTGTATCGACGATGTGCAGACCTGGGATGCCACCGAGCCGGCGCGCCAGGCGCTGTCGGCGATCTATCGCACCGGCCAGCGTTATGGCGTGGGGCACCTGGTCGATGTGCTGCTCGGTCGTGATAACGAGAAGATGCGCGGCGTGGGCCATCAGCACCTGGCGGTGTTCGGCATCGGCAAGGCGTTGGCCGAAGCTGAGTGGCGTTCGTTGTTTCGCCAGTTGGTGGCGCGCGGCTTGGCCGATGTCGACCTGGAAGGCTTTGGTGGCCTGCGTCTTTCCGACAGTTGCCGGCCTTTGCTCAAGGGCGAGGTCAGCCTGCAGCTGCGCCGCGATCTGAAACCGCAGCAGAGCGCCAAGGCCTCCAGCAGCGCCGCCAGCCAGCTGGTGCGTGGCGAGGAGCGCGGCCAGTGGGAAGCGCTGCGTGCCTTGCGCCGCAAACTGGCCGAGGAGCATGGCGTGCCGCCTTATGTAATTTTCCCGGATGCCACCTTGCTGGAGATGCTGCGCAGCCAGCCCAGTACCCTGGCCGAGATGGCGCGGGTCAGTGGTGTCGGCGCGCGCAAGCTGGAGCGTTATGGCGAGGCCTTCCTGGCCGTGCTCGGTGCGGAGGATGAAGCGCCGCGTGCGGTGGTCGATTTGCGCCATGAACTGGTCAGCCTGGCCCGTGCCGGCATGACCCCGGCGCAGATCGCCAGTCAGCTCAGCTGCAGTGAAAAGAATGTCTACGCTCTGCTGGCTGAAGCCATTGGCCGTCAGCAGCTGTCCCTGGAGCAGGCGCTGGATGTGCCCGAAGCATTGCTCGGCGAAATTCAGGATGCCTTTCTCGATGGCGAGGGCGAGCTGCCGCCGGTAGCCGCGATCAGCGAGCAGTTTGTCGGGCGCGTGGAGCTGGGCATTTTGCACTGCGTACGAGCGGCCTTGCAGGCGGAGTTCGAGGCCTAAGTGACCGCGGTCTGGCCGCCGGTTGATCTTGTGGCACCGAGTACGAGCGACTAAGGTGTTTTCAGCCACGCTGCTATAGAGGTTCCGGTGCCACTTTCCCATGCCTGGTTAGACGATGTTCACCCCAATCCCTACGCGGATCAGCTCGCCTTGGGCTTTCGTCTACTGCGCTTCTCGCGGCCGCTGGAGCAGGAGTACCGCGACTACCTGAGTGACGACACCTTCGACCTCAAGCGCATTGCCCTGGGCGTGGGCATTCTGGTGTGGCTGGCCTTTGCCGCGTTCGATTTTGTGCTGATCGAGGCGCCCGAGGTGTGGTGGATGCTGGCCATCCGTCTCGCCGTTTTACTGTTGTTGTGCCTGTTCGCTGGGCTGCTGATCCAGCGCAAGCATACCCACCTACTGCAGCCGTTAAGCCTGGTCAGCCTGCTGGCCCTGGGGGCGGCGGCGTCCTTCGTGGTGGGTATTGCCCATCGGGTTGACCCCGGCTACCCCTATGAGGGGTTGTTGCTGGTCTGTATGGCTGCTTACTTTCTGGCGGGTTTACGTCTGCTCGAAGCCTTGTGCTGTTCCTTGCTGGTGCTGCTGGTCTACGTCTGCGTCGAGCTGCTGGTGGCCAGCGTGGCGCTGCCACGGTTGATCAATAACACCCTGTTTCTGTTGTTCGGCAACCTGATGGGCGCGGTGGGTTGTTATCTGCTGGAGTTCAAGTCGCGTGAGCATTTTCTGATCAGCCGTTTGATGCGTGTATTGGCCGATCACGACAGCCTGACCGGACTGCACAACCGCCGCAGCTTCAACCGTCAGTTCGAGCGCCTGTGGCGCCAGGCTCAGCGTGAGCAGCGCAACCTGGCGTTGCTGCTCTGCGATGTGGATCACTTCAAGGCCTACAACGATCACTACGGCCACCAGGCCGGCGATAACGTGTTGCAGCGCATTGGCAGCCTGCTGCAGGACGCGGCGCGGCGCCCGCTGGACATGGCAGTGCGCCTGGGCGGCGAAGAGTTTGCCGTGCTGCTCTATGACATCGGCGAAGCCGAAGCGCGGCATCACGCCGAAGCGCTGCGCCAGACCCTGCAGACCCTGAATATCGAACATGCCGGCTCGGATACGGCGAGCATGCTGACTATGTCGATTGGCATTTCCTGCATTCAACCGGCCGCCGGTGGTGCGTTGGCGCAGCTCTACGAGCATGCGGATCGCGCGTTGTACGAGGCCAAGGCGTTTGGCCGTAATCAGGTGGTGGCGTAGGTTGGGTTGAGGCGCTCAGCGGCGAAGCCCAACGGACGATGGAGAGCGCGCCGAGGTCAGACAGACCTTGTTGTTGGGCTTCGCGCAGCTCAGCCCAACCGCTTCAGTCATGGCCGATTTTGCCGCTGCGCTTGGCGCCTGGGGTGAATGCCCGCAGCGAAGCCTGGGTGCTAGCATCGCTGAGGTTTTTTCCTTGAGTGATTGCTCCGATGGATCGACTGATTCAGGCCAACGGCCAGCCGCATTACGGCATCTTTCCCGCCGCGCCGGGGCTGATCAATTACCGCGACTTTGATTTCCGCTCGCCCATGGGCCGCAAGCTGGGCGCCTTGGCCAAGTGGCGGCGCTTCCACCAGTTCCAGTATTTCGGTCTGATCAGCGATGAGCTGATTGGCGGCTGCGCGCTGGCCAACCTCAGCCTGCTGGGTGTGGGTTTTGTCTACCTGTTCCATCCCGCCAGTGGGCGCATGATCGAGCGCCAGTTCAAGCTGCCGCTGGGCTTGGGTAGCCAGTTCTCGCAGACCCCGGATCAGGGCGTGTGCGAGGTGCGCAGCGGCGGCAATCTGCTGCGCCTGGAGAACAGCGCCGCATCGAAGGAAAAGCGCCTGCTGGTGAAGCTGGATGACGGCACCCGCATCGATGCCTGTTTTTCCGAGGCAGAGCCGGCGTTTCAGCCGATGTGCATCAACACGCCGACGGCAGTCAATGGCTGGGTCTATGCGCAGAAGGTGGCGGGGGTACGCTGCACGGGGCAGGTACGCAGCGTGCTGGGAGATTTTGATCTGGCGCAGGTTGGCGCATTCGCCCATCACGACTGGTCGGCCGGATATATGCGCCCCGAGACCCACTGGAATTGGGCCTGCCTGTCCGGCCTGGCGGGTGAGCAGCGGGTTGGGCTGAACCTGTCCTGCGGGGTCAATGAAAGCAGCTTTACCGAGAACTGCTTCTGGCTGGATGGTGAGCTGCTCAAGGTCGATACGGTGCGTTTTGCTTTTGATCGCGATCAACCGCTGCAGCCCTGGTTGATCGACTCCTATGACGGCCAGGTCGAGCTGCGTTTCGAGGGCCGTGGCCTGCATAAGGAACGGCTGAACCTGGGGCTGCTGGCGAGCAACTTCAAACAGATATTCGGTCAGTTCAGCGGCGTGCTGCGCCCGACTGGTCGCCCCGAGGTACGTATCGACAAGCTCTGGGGGTTTGTTGAAGACCAGTATGTAAAGTGGTGAAACGGTTGTAAGCCTTTTGCAGGCTTGCCTCGGCAAAAAGGTTATGGTTAGCTGGCTAATAATTAGTTTTTTATAGTTAAGAGCCGCTGTCCATGTCGCATACCGATCAACACCGTTTTGCCATGCAAGTTGCCCAACTCTCCCGCGCCTGGCGCGCCGAACTGGATCGCCGCCTGGTCGGTCTGGGGCTGTCGCAAGCGCGCTGGCTGGTGCTGCTGCACCTGGGACGTTTTGCCGAATTACCGACCCAGCGTGAATTGGCGCAGAGCGTCGGCGTTGAAGGGCCGACCCTGGCGCGCCTGCTCGACAGCCTGGAAGCCCAGGGCCTGGTTAGCCGTCAGGCGGTGCCGGAAGACCGTCGCGCGAAGAAGATTGCCCTCAGCCCAGAAGCCCGTCCACTGATTGAAAAGATCGAAGCGATCTCCGCGCAACTGCGCCAGGAAGTGTTCGCCGGCATTGATGAAGACGAATTGCGGCGCTGCCAGAAGGTCCATGCCCAGGTGTTGAGTAACCTGGAAAAACGCTGATGCGTGACGACTTGCAAAGCCTGCAGCAACGCTTCGGTCCGCGTTACCCGCAGTGGCTGCTGGCGGTGCTGATGGTCGGCAGCATGGCCATGGTGTTGGCCTCCACCAGTATCAACGTCGCCCTGCCGGTGATCATGGCGGATTTCGCCATCGGCCGGCCGCTGGCGCAGTGGCTGTCCACCGGTTTTCTCGCCGCCATGACCGCCGGCCTGCTGTTGGCCGCCTGGGCCCAGGCACGCTTCGGCGCGCGGCGTACGGCGCAGGTTGGCCTGCTGCTGTTTATCCTCAGCTCACTGTTGGCCCTGGTCGCTTACGCTGCTTGGCAGCTGATTGCCCTGCGCATTGTGCAGGGGCTGTGCGCGGGGATCGTACAGCCGTTGGCCATGGTGCTGATCTTTCGCGTATTCGCCGATGGCGGCCGCGGCATGGCGCTGGGTATATACGGCCTGGGAGTGATGCTGGCGCCATCGCTGGGGCCGGGGATTGGTGGTTACCTGGTCGATCATTTCGGCTGGCCGTCGATCTTCTGGATGCCGCTGCCGATGTGCCTGCTGGCCATGCTCGCGGGGCAGTGGTTGCTGCCCAGTGAGCGTCAGCGCAGTACGCCGCGTCTGGATCTCCAGGCCTTTGCCTGGCTCTGTGTAGCGATTTTTGCCGCGCTGGGTTTTCTCGCCGAAGCGCAGCGCTTTGCCTGGACGGCGCCGAGGGTCTGGTTGCCGGGCTGTGTGGCGCTGCTGGCGGGCGTGGCATTTATTCTGCGCAGCCGGCGCGCCGCTCAGCCGCTGCTGCCGCTGGCGCTGTGGCGGCATGCCGGATTTCGCAGCGCCAGCTGGGTCGCCTTGACCCTTGGCCTGGGCCTCTATGGTTCGACCTACCTGATTCCGCTGTATCTGCAGACCGTCGAGGGATTCAGCGCCGGGCGCTCGGGGCTGCTGCTATTGCCGGCCGGGCTGTTGATGGGTATGGCGTCCTTTCTCGGCGGTTGGCTCAGTGACCGGCTGTCTGCGGTCGTGCTGCTGAGTACCGGTCTGCTGATCTTTGCCCTGTCGGCGGCGGGGCTGGCCTGGGTCGAGGCGGGCGCCTCGTTTATCCAGCTGTGTTTCTGGGCCTGCATTGGGCGTATTGGTCTAGGTATATTGCTGCCGGCCTTGAGTACCGGTTCGCTGGATATCCTCAGCTCAGAGGAGCTGGCGCAGGGCGCTGGCGCCATCACTTTCGTGCGCCAGTTAGGCGGGGCGTTCGGGGTCAATCTGCTGACCTTCTTCCTGGAATGGCGGCACAGCGCGGAAGGCGGCGATCACTTCGCCGAAATGCTGGCCTTCAAGCAGAGTTTCTGGCTGGTGGCCGGGGTGTTCGCGATTACGGTTTTGGCGGCCTGGGGCGTTAGGGTGACAAAGCGCTGACAGCTAAACGGCGGTGTGACGCAGTTGTCATATTCTTGGCTGTGGGCCTATGCTTGCACCTGTGGCGGCTTTTTGCCGAACGGCGGTGAGCATTTGTCTATTCAGTGCGCCGTAATTATTGCCATGCACCAGCCGGATTAAACAGGGAACGTAGTCCCAAGGCCGCATTTGCCGTCTTTATACTCTCGCAAGCGCTGGAAGCGCACGTCCATGACGTGTAATTGCAAGGGTGCAGGGGCGGTTCACCGGGAGCGTTTTTTATGGCCAAGGTTCGTCAACTGCTGATCGGCCTGGCATCCAGCTCGGCCCTGTATTCGGGGTTGGTTCCAGCCCTGGGTCTGGGCGAGATCACCCTGCATTCGGCGCTCAGTCAGCCGCTGGATGCCGAAATCGAGTTATTTGATGTGGGCGATCTGAGCGGTGCCGATATGCGTGTGCGCCTGGCACCCGCTGAAGTCTTCGCCCGTTCAGGCGTCGATCGTCTGTATTTTTTCAATGACTTGCGCTTCACGCCCTTGCTGCGCGGCGGTAGAAGCGTGATTCGTGTGGTGTCGACCCAGCCGGTGCGCGAGCCTTACCTGAACTTTATCGTCGAAGTGGCGCGCCCTAATGGCCAGTTGTACCGCGAGTACACCGTGCTGCTTGATCCGCCCAGTTCCGCTGCCTATCGCAGTCTGGCTGCTCCCGCATCCCCTGCTGTGTCAGCTGCGCCGCGTGTGGCTGCCGTCGAGCGCAGTCGCCCGGCGGTAATGCCAGCAACCACCCAGGGCAATAGCTATAGCGTGGTCAGTGGCGACAGCCTGTGGAAGATTGCCACGCGACTAGTTGCAAGTGCCAAACAGGGCTCCGTTCAGGTGCTGATGAACGAGATACATGCACTCAATCCGCAAGCCTTTATCAATGGTGATCGCAGTCGTTTGCTGGCCGGGGCTCGCCTGTTACTTCCAGACAGTCCTGCCGTCGCTGCTACTTTGCCAGTAGTCGAGCCTGTTGCCGTGACTGCTGACTCGACTGTAATGCCGACTGACACGGCGTCAGTTGCCGATGCTGAACTGCCCCTTGACCCGCCTGCCGAGAGGCTGATTGAGCAACAGAGTCGTGTTGAACAGGAACTGGCCAGCCAGGTTTCCGAGACTTTGCAATTGCAGCAGAGCCTGGCGCAGCTGGGCCTGCAAGTGCAGCAACTGCAAGCGCAGATGGCCGCGCGTGATCAACAGATAGCCGGCCTGCAGGCCGAGTTGGCTGCCCGCCAGGCGAATGCCGAAGCAACCGCCGCGCCTGTTCCGGTCGCGGCAACCCCACCGGTTACAGCGGAATCAGAGAGTAACTGGCTGGCGATTCTCGCCGGCCTGCTGGCGCTGTTAGTGGCGGGCGTAGTCGGCCTGTTCTGGCGCGGCAGAACAGCGCCCGATCCTGGCCCAATGCTCGCCGAGCCTATGCGTATGCCGGTGGCGCCCGGGGCACGCAGCGTTCCGCTTGCTGCGTCTACTGCTCCTGCCGCCGCCGTGGCACCGGTTGCCATCAGCGTACGTGACGCGCCGCGTACCGTGCCGGTGTGGCCGTCGGTTGGCGAAGATGCCCTGCAAAGCGCCAATGTGTATATCGCCTATGGCCGCCTGAGTGAGGCCGCCAGTACCTTGCACAAAGCTTGGGAGGCGCAGCCACAGCGTAGCGATATCGGTTTCCGTCTACTCGAAGTGCTGGCCTTGCTGGGCGATGCCCAGGGTTTTGTTGCCCATGAAGCATTGGTGCGTGCCTCCGGATTTACTCCCGCACGAATCGATGAGCTGAAAGCACGGCATGCCGAGATGTTCGCGGCACCTCCTAGCAGCCTGCTTGATGACGTAGTGTTAGAGCTGGACGAGGTTAAGGAGCCGGCGCAGGAAGCCGCTAATGATGGTCAGCTCAATCTGGATGATCTGTCGTTGGATGCCGATTGGGACCTGGTCAGCCCGTTCGTACCTGACAAGATGGTGGGTAAGGCTGAGCGCGCTGACGCTTCGGTCAAACATAAAACGCCAGACATTTTCGAGTTCGCCGGTAATCGAGATGTCCGCAGCCCGTTTGCCGAAACCATGCTGGTAGAGGAAGCCGCCACTGGTGACTGGGTCGATGAGCTAAACCCCGCATTTCTTGACGATCTCGATCAACTAGCCGGCGACCGCGACAACCTTTCCAAGCTGAATATGGCGCTGGCGTATATCGAGCAAGGCAGCCTAGACAGTGCCTGCCAGATTCTCAATGAAGTGATCAATGAGGGCGATGAGCAGCAGAAGCATGAGGCGCGTCAGCTGCTGGCAAAGATTGCCTGATTCAAAACCTAGATGATCAACGCCCGCGTGCTTCTGGTACGCGGGCGTTTTTCTTCTGCTGAGGTAAGGCTACTG
>NZ_JBAQLP010000008.1:0-12505 GCF_049301935.1 Pseudomonas sp.
CCGAGTTACTGGACCAGACACTGCAGCAATTGCGCGACCAGGGCCTGATCGAACAGATGCTCAACAACATCTGAATCTTCGCCCACTACTCCACGCGCCCCTGCAACGGCGTCAGCGATTCATCCAACTCTGGCAGCCGCTCAACCGCCCGCAGCACCTCCGGAGCCTGAGCCGCACGCCACTGCTGAAACGCCGCCAGCTCTTCCTGCCAGGTGCGCAGCACCCAGGCCAGCACAGCCAGATCATCAACCAGGCCAATGCCAAACAACCAGTCCGGCATGGCATCCAGCGGCGTGACGAAGTACAGCAACGCCGCCACCACCGCCAGTAACGCCCGGGAATCGATTGCCCGATACTCACCGCGCCACCAGGCCAGGCAAAGCGCCTGTAGCAGCTTCAGCTGCCCGGCCAGTTCAGCAAAGCCATTACCAAGCTTTTCACGCTTTCGAGCGACCGATAACAGCAACGTCGGTAACCGTCCGGCCTTAAGGAAACGCTTGGCTAAAAACTGGTAACGCGCGAAATTTTTCGGTGTTTTCATCGCCCTCTCCCGGCAACCCCGCGTGCCCGCTGGGCTGGCCATGGTTATCCACTAAAGCTGTGGATAACCTTGTGAACAGTTTCTCGATAACCCTGGCAAACGCCCAGCCCATGCGGCCTCGCCACAGATCGGACATTTTTTACCCACACATAAAAAAGCCATATAAATCAATAATTTAGAAATGGCAAAGGGTTTCTGCACAAGAGTTACCCTAACCCGTCACGGCCAATCTGGGAAATGTGCATAACCGTAACACCACACCGCCTACACACGCCCTTTAAGACCCGCCAGTCAAGCAAAAAGTGCCGATTGTGACCCACAGAATCGAATAGGAGGCGGGGTCACCCCCGCCGTCTTCTCAGACCACCGTACGTACGGTTCACGGTTCGAGGTAGCGACGAATGAGCCTTAACACCTGCCTATCTTCGACACGGCGCTCCACACAAGCCATCAGGACGTCGTGATTGACTCGGTCGAAGAATTTCTCCAGATCGAGCTCCACACACCAGCGGTGGCCCGCTGCCACATGGACACGTGCCCTCTCGACGGCTTTACGTCGTAGCGCTCCGTGCAAGTATTGGGCTTTGGTAGTCGTTGCGACCTTACCCCGCTACGCCGCCTGATCCGCTTCCTGTTCGTCAGGCCAGCAGTTTGCCTCGGGCTTCCTTCAGATTCGCAGTCACCCGCGACACCCTTGCCTCCAGCTAACACTTCCCCTTGCCGGGTGTGTAGAGGACTTTCACCTCCAAGTCACCCGCTCAGCCACCACAGCCAAACGGGTTGCGCTTACGCGCAACGCGCCATGCCTGGCGCACAACGACAACGCCCCGTCGAGACGGGGCGCTGCGGGAAACGCTAGCAATTACTCTTGGGTGGCTGCGTCTTTGATCGCAATCAGCTCCAGATCAAACACCAGCACCGAGTTGGCTGGAATCGCCGGAGTCGGGCTCTGCTCACCGTACGCCAGCTCGCTTGGGATGTAGAGTTTGTACTTCTCACCAACGTGCATCAGCTGCAGGCCTTCAACCCAACCAGGGATCACGCCGTTAACCGGCAGGTCAATCGGGCTGCCCCGCTCAACCGAGCTGTCGAACACGCTGCCATCAGTCAGCTTGCCTTCGTAGTGAACAGTCACCACGTCGGTGGCTTTCGGCTGAGCACCGTCAGCTTTTTTCATGACTTCGTACTGCAGGCCGGAAGCGGTGGTGGTCACGCCTTCACGCTTGGCGTTGTCTTCGAGGAACTTCTTGCCGGCTTTGGCCGACTCTTCGTTCAGCGCAACCATGCGCTCTTCGGCACGCTTTTGCAGGAAGGCAAAGGCTTCGACCAGCTCTTCGTCTTTCAGGCGCTGCTCTTTCTTGCCAATGGCGTCTTCGATGCCTTGGGCAACGGCGTCGGAATCCAGGTCATCCATGCCTTCCTGAGCCAGGCTTTTACCCATGTTCAGGCCGATGCCGTAGGAAGCTTTCTGCGCTGGGGTCTCCAGGGTGATTTCGCTGGTTTGCGAATCACAACCTGCGAGAACCAAACCTACCAGGGCGACCGCCGCTGCTAAACGATGCTGTTTCATGCTTGTTCCTTGTCCGCTGCGCCCTAGGGCTAATGGTGAAAGCGCGAGCTTAGCAGGCTGCCGCGATCACTGGCTACCGTGTTAGGAGGCAGAAAATGCGTATAAGTTCAGATGTTTAGCGGATTATGCAGAAAGGATTTTGCGAGGTGTTGGGAGATGTCACGGAGGGGATGAAGCGAGGAAAAAATGGCGCAGCGGACGGGACTCGAACCCGCGACCCCCGGCGTGACAGGCCGGTATTCTAACCGACTGAACTACCGCTGCGCGTAACTTCAAAAAGCGAGTTGGTGGGTGATGACGGGATCGAACCGCCGACCCTCTGCTTGTAAGGCAGATGCTCTCCCAGCTGAGCTAATCACCCTTCACTCTCGAAGTGGGGCGCATTCTAGAGAGCCATCTTCACCTTGGCAAGCACTGTTTTAAAAATTTTTATTGATGTAGCAAAGGCTTAGGGTCTGTTGCCATTTCGTTCACGGCCGCGCCGGAGCCTGTTTTAGCGCGAGGCAAGGCAAGAGACACGAAGTTTGGTTGTTCCAAATGAGTGTCGAGAAACCCAGCATCGCGCTAAAACAGGCCCGGCCCTTCGGGTTGCGCGCAAAATCTCGCCATGCGGTGTTGGAGGACTTGGCAAGGGAACAACCATTACCTGCGTCCTCCGCCCAGCCTGGGGAGATTTTTCGCGGCAACGCGGCTCGCGACGAAACAGCAAAAGACCCTAACTCCGACTTGGCCTCAAGCACCACTCGGGGGAATAATGCGCCCCGAATGCAACGCACAGGTTGCCCAGCCGGTCATAGCGCTACGGCCAACCTGAACCAGCACCCGCAAGGATGCTGACGACTTGTGATACCTGCCGTTGCCGGCAGGTCTGTTAATGGAGATGCACCCTCTTATGTGGTTTCGTAACCTGCTGGTCTATCGCCTCACCCAGGACATCCCGTTTGATGCCGAGGCGCTCGAAACGGCCCTCTCAGCCAAACCGGCTCGCTCGTGCGCCAGCCAGGAACTCAGCACCTACGGTTTTATCGCGCCCTTCGGCAAAGGCGGCGATGCGCCGCTGGTGCACGTCAGTGGTGATTTCCTGCTAATCGCAGCGCGCAAGGAAGAACGCATCCTGCCCGGCAGCGTGGTGCGCGATGCGCTGAAGGACAAGGTCGATGAGATCGAAGCCGAGCAGATGCGCAAGGTCTATAAGAAGGAGCGCGACCAGCTCAAGGACGACATCGTGCAGACCTTGCTGCCACGCGCCTTTATTCGCAAATCCGCCACCTTCGCCGCCATCGCGCCGAAACAGGGACTGATCCTGGTCGACTCGGCCAGTGCCAAGCGCGCCGAAGATCTGCTGTCGACCCTACGTGAAGCCATCGGCTCGCTGCCGGTACGCCCACTGACCGTGAAGATCGCGCCCAGCGCCACCCTCACCGACTGGGTCAAGGTTCAACAAGCCGCACCCGACTTCCACGTGCTGGATGAATGCGAACTGCGTGACACCCATGAAGATGGCGGCGTGGTGCGTTGCAAGCGCCAGGACCTGACCAGCGACGAGATCCAGCTGCACCTGACTTCGGGCAAGCAGGTGACGCAACTGTCCCTAGCCTGGCAGGACAAGCTGTCCTTCGTGCTCGACGATAAGCTGGTGGTCAAGCGCCTGCGCTTCGAAGACTTGCTGCAAGATCAGGCCGAGCAGGACGGTGGCGACGACGACCTCGGCCAGCAGGACGCCAGCTTCACCCTGATGATGCTGACGCTGGTGGAGTTCCTCCCGGCGCTGTTCGAAGCCCTGGGCGGCGAAGAGGTTCCGCAAGGCATCTGAGCCACTGCACGACCGCAGAGGAACCACTGATCCTCTGCGGCTTGCCATACCCCTGCCAATGTGCAAAATACTGCACGGCGTGAGGACGACCTCACCACTCTGCGAGCAATCATCACGGGACGGCCCCTCTATCTGTTTTGGAGGTTTGTATGTCCTGGATCATTCTACTGCTGGCCGGCCTGTTCGAAGTGGGCTGGGCTGTTGGCCTGAAATACACCGACGGTTTTACCCGCCCCCTGCCTACCCTGCTCACCGTTACGGCGATCATCGTCAGCCTGGCATTGCTGGGCCTGGCCATGAAGGAATTGCCCCTGGGCACCGCCTATGCGATCTGGACCGGTGTCGGCGCCGTGGGCACGGTGATTGCCGGAATCACCCTGTTCGGCGAGGCCGTGACGCTGCTGCGTATAGCCAGCGTGGCACTAATCGCCTGCGGCCTGATAGGGCTAAAACTCAGCCAGTGATTGATAACAGCCAGCCACAGTATCCAGGAGTGATTTTGCGCAGCGCAAAGACAAAAACAGCCAGTGATTGCTCAACTGGCTGTTTTTATTGGAGAATAATGGTCGGGACGGAGTGATTCGAACACTCGACCCCTAGCACCCCATGCTAGTGCGCTACCGGACTGCGCTACGCCCCGACTAGGCGTTAACCTGTTTTTGGATACCCGAAAACGTCGCGAACTATACATTAAGCTTCTGAAATGTGGAAACTTTTTTGAATAAGGCGACTATTTCCTGAGCACCAACAATACGTCTTCAAGCTCAGTAATCATTTGCTTGATCAGCTGCTTGTACTGGGTGCTGTCATCTTTCGCTTCATCACCAGAAAGACGTTGACGCGCCCCGCCGATGGTAAAGCCCTGATCGTACAAGAGCGCACGGATCTGCCGAATCATCAGCACATCCTGGCGCTGATAATAACGGCGATTGCCACGCCGCTTGACCGGATTGAGTTGCGGGAACTCCTGCTCCCAGTAACGCAACACATGCGGCTTGACGGCACAAAGCTCACTGACTTCACCGATGGTGAAGTAGCGCTTGCCGGGTATGACGGGTAGTTCGTCGTTATGACTTGGTTCCAGCATACGCCTCGACCCTGGCTTTAAGTTTCTGGCCTGGACGGAAAGTCACGACACGGCGAGCCGTAATCGGAATTTCCTCTCCTGTTTTTGGATTGCGACCGGGGCGCTGACGCTTATCGCGCAGATCAAAATTACCGAACCCCGAGAGTTTGACCTGTTCGTTGAGTTCCAGCGCTTGGCGGATTTCTTCAAAGAACAGCTCCACCAACTCCTTGGCTTCCCGTTTATTCAGGCCCAGCTCTTCATACAGACGTTCCGCCATCTCAGCTTTCGTCAGAGCCCCCATACGCTACTTCCTTAACGTGGCGTTGAACCTTTGTTCCAGGGAGGTGAGAATATTTTGCGTTGTGGTACTCACCTCATCGTCATTAAGAGTGCGCGATGGATGCTGCCAGGTCAAGCCAACGGCAAGGCTTTTTCTATGAGGATCAATACCTTTACCGTGATACACGTCAAATAGCTTGAGGTCAGTCAGCCACTCGCCTGCAGCCTCACGAATCGCGCTGAGCAAATCCTGCGCCGGCACGTCACGATCAACCAGCATAGCCAGGTCGCGCCGCACTTCAGGGAACTTCGACAGCTCGTGAAACTTCGGCATAACGCCCTGAGTGATCTCACCCAGTACCAGCTCAAACATAAAGACTGCTTGATCCAGACCTAACGCCTTCGCTAGCTCAGGATGAAGGGCACCGAGGAAACCGACGACTCGTCCGTCACGCTCGATGCGCGCCGTTTGCCCTGGATGCAACGCAGCATGCTCGCCTGGCACAAAGGCAAAGCCATCACTCGCACCAGCGCTGGCCAGCAATGCCTCAACATCGGCTTTTACATCATAGAAGTCGACATCATCGCGACCGTGCGCCCAGCCTTCAGGCAAACGAGCGCCACAAATCACACCCGCCAGCATCGGCTCTTGTTTCAAACCTTCAAGCTGACCAACAAAGCGCAAACCACTTTCGAACAGGCGCACACGCGGTTGCTGACGATTCAAGTTGTGCTCAAGCGCCTTGATCAGGCCAGGCCACAAGGAAGAACGCATCGCCGCCATGTCTGCGGAGATCGGGTTGGCCAGCATCAGCGGCGCCACGCCTGGATTAAACAGCTCGAACAGCTTGGGATCGATAAAGCTGTAGGTGATCGCCTCCTGATAACCACGGGCAACCAGCAAACGGCGCAGTGCGGGCAGCTCGACCACGGCTTCAGCCTTGGCCTGCGGAGCCAGACGCGCTTGCGGATAGCGAACCGGCAAGCGGTTATAGCCGTACAAGCGGGCGAGTTCTTCGATCAGGTCGACTTCCAGACTGATATCGAAGCGGTGACTTGGCACGCCAACCTGCCACTGCCCTTCGCCATCGGCACGAATGTCCAAGCCCAAAGCAGCCAGCAAACGGACAATTTCCGCATCATCCATCTTCAGGCCGAGCATCTGCTCGATGCGCTCAGCACGCAGCGTAACCGGCGCAATGCTCGGTAACTGTTCCTGATTGACGACCTCGATAATCGGACCCGCTTCGCCGCCAACGATTTCCAGCAACAGCGCAGTTGCCCGCTCCATCGCCTCGCGCGCCAGCTGCCAGTCCACGCCACGCTCGAAGCGGTGCGAGGCATCGGTGTGCAACCCGTAGGAGCGAGCCTTGCCAGCGATGGCAATGGTGTCGAAGAACGCGCTCTCAAGGAACAGATCGCGGGTCTCGTCATTGACGCCGCTGTGCTCACCACCCATCACGCCGGCAATGGCCAGGGCGCGACTGTGATCGGCGATTACCAGCGTATCGCTGCGCAGGCTGACTTCCTGACCATCAAGCAGGACTAGCTTTTCGCCCTCCTCAGCCATACGCACGCGGATGCCGCCATTGATCTCGGCGAGATCGAAGGCATGCAGCGGCTGACCCAGCTCGAGCATCACATAGTTGGTGATATCCACCGCTGCATCGATACTGCGCACATCGGCGCGGCGCAGGCGCTCGACCATCCACAGCGGCGTCGGCTTGGACAGGTCAACATTACGCACCACACGACCGAGGTAACGCGGGCAGGCTTGCGCAGCCAGAACTTCAACCGGCCGCACTTCATCATGGCTCGGGGTAACCGCATCAACTACCGGGCGAGCAACTGGGGCGGCGTACAAAGCGCCAACCTCACGCGCCAGGCCAGCAAGCGACAGGCAATCACCACGGTTCGGGGTCAGATCGACTTCGATACTGGCGTCATCCAGATCCAGATAGACACGAATATCCTGCCCCACCGGCGCGTCAGCCGGCAGCTCCATCAAACCGTCATTGTCTTCGCTGATCTGCAGCTCGGAGGCCGAGCAGAGCATGCCGTTGGACTCTACGCCACGCAGCTTGGCCTTCTTGATCTTGAAGTCACCCGGCAGCTCGGCACCGATCATGGCAAAGGGAATCTTCAGGCCGGGGCGCACATTGGGCGCGCCGCACACCACCTGAAAGGTTTCCGCGCCACTGCTGACCTGGCACACCCGCAACTTGTCGGCATCGGGATGCTGTTCGGTGCTCAGCACCTCACCCACCACCACCCCGCTGAATACACCGGCGGCCAGCGATACGCTGTCAACTTCAAGGCCGGCCATGGACAGGCGGGCAACCAGATCGTCGCGCGAGACCTGCGGGTTTACCCAGCTGCGCAGCCATTGTTCACTGAATTTCATACTGTCTGTTCTCCTGAACCAATTCGATTACGGAATGCGAGGGCGCTAGCGAAATTGCGCCAGAAACCGCAGGTCGTTATCGAAGAACAGCCGTAAATCGTTGACGCCATAACGCAGCATGGCCAGACGTTCAACCCCCATACCGAAGGCGAAGCCGGAGTATTTCTCCGGATCGATGCCTGACATGCGCAGCACATTCGGATGCACCATGCCGCAACCCATGACTTCCAGCCAGCCGGTCTGCTTGCACACGCGGCAGCCTTTGCCGCTGCACATTACGCACTGCATGTCGACTTCAGCCGACGGCTCGGTGAAGGGGAAGAACGAGGGGCGGAAACGCACGCCCAGCGGCTTCTCGAAGAACACCCGGAGGAACTCCTCGATAGTGCCCTTGAGGTCAGCAAAGCTCACACCCTCGTCGACCAGCAGGCCTTCGACCTGGTGGAACATCGGCGAGTGGGTGATATCGGAATCGCAGCGGTACACGCGGCCGGGGCAAACGATGCGGATCGGCGGCTGCTGGGACTCCATGGTGCGCACCTGCACCGGCGAGGTATGGGTGCGCAGCAACATATTCGCGTTGAAATAGAAGGTGTCATGCATCGCCCGCGCCGGATGGTGGCCGGGGATATTGAGCGCTTCAAAGTTGTGATAATCGTTTTCCACTTCCGGGCCTTCGGCAATGCCGTAGCCAATCCGGGTGAAAAATTGTTCAACGCGCTCCAGCGTGCGGGTTACCGGATGCAGACCACCAGAGGTCTGACCACGGCCTGGCAGGGTCACGTCGATTTTTTCGGCGGCGAGCTTGGCGCTCAGCGCGGTCTGCTCCAGAGTTGCCTTACGGCTGTTCAGCGCATCCTGAACCTGATCCTTGGCGGCATTGATCAACGCACCGGCTTGCGGGCGTTCTTCTGCCGACAGATTGCCCAGGGTCTTCATCACCTGAGTCAATTCGCCTTTCTTGCCCAGATAGTGAACCCGCAGTTGCTCCAGGGCATTCACATCGTCGGTGTGGCTAACGGCCTCAAGCGCTTGCGA
Source organism: Pseudomonas sp. (assembly GCF_049301935.1). Taxonomy (GTDB): domain Bacteria; phylum Pseudomonadota; class Gammaproteobacteria; order Pseudomonadales; family Pseudomonadaceae; genus Aquipseudomonas. The sequence goes on from NZ_JBAQLP010000008.1 coordinate 8,715, forward strand.
GACCAGCACATCCAGATTTTCCATTTACAGACTCCAGATACGAAATAGGGGAAGAGCTAAGGCTCTTCCCCTATTGGTGACGTTTCGAACGAGCTCAAGGCCTACTGCGCTAGGTCATGCTGCGTTGGAAGCCGGCTCGGACTGCTCATTTACAGCTTGTAAACTCCGCGCCTCGCCGTCTTCCGCCTTGCCTGACCGTCACTCATGACGCCTTTGAACCCGTTCTTGCACCGGGCGAGCCCGGTGATTGTCGGGGACTTAAGCCAGTACGGCTTTCGCTTTCTCGACAATCGCAGCAAACGCCGCTTTTTCGTTCACTGCCAGATCGGCCAGAACCTTGCGATCGATCTCGATGGACGCTTTTTTCAGGCCGGCAATGAAACGGCTGTAGGACAGACCGTTAACACGAGCACCAGCGTTGATACGAGCGATCCACAGAGCGCGGAACTGACGTTTTTTCTGACGGCGGTCACGGTAGGCGTACTGGCCTGCCTTGATCACAGCCTGCTTGGCAACGCGGAATACGCGTGAGCGTGCGCCGTAGTAGCCTTTAGCGAGTTTCAGAATTTTTTTGTGACGCTTGCGAGCGATAACGCCGCGCTTAACACGAGCCATGAGTAATTTCCTCTATCTTGACCGATTAACGAACGCGCAGCATGCGCGCCACTTTTGCTACGTCAGACGGATGCACCATGGTGCTACCGCGCAGTTGACGCTTACGCTTAGTGGACATCTTGGTCAGGATGTGGCTCTTGAAAGCGTGCTTGTGCTTGAAGCCGTTAGCGGTTTTGAGAAAACGCTTGGCTGCACCACTCTTAGTTTTCATCTTTGGCATGTTCGGATACTCCGCATTCAGTTGATAAACATAACCGCAAGGCCTGCCGTGCCCTGGTGGTTATTTCTTCTTTTTGGGGGCGATGACCATTATCAGCTGGCGTCCTTCCATCTTTGGATGCTGTTCAACGGTGCCGTATTCAGCAAGGTCACCTTCGACCCGCTTCAACAACTCCATGCCCAGCTCCTGATGCGCCATCTCACGGCCGCGGAATCGAAGCGATACCTTGGCCCTGTCCCCATCACTAAGGAAACGTACCAGGTTGCGTAGTTTTACCTGGTAATCCCCTTCCTCCGTCCCTGGACGAAACTTGATTTCTTTAACCTGAATCTGCTTCTGGTTTTTCTTTGCAGCAGCAATCTGCTTCTTCTTTTCGAAGATCGATTTGCCGTAGTCCATCAGTTTGCAAACAGGGGGCACTGCATCGGCAGAAATCTCTACCAGATCCAGCTTGGCCTCTTCGGCCTTAAGAAGCGCGTCTTCAATTGACACAATCCCAAGCTGCTCACCCTCAGCTCCAATTAACCGAACCTCGCGTGCCGAGATATTCTCGTTGATCGGGGCTTTCGGTGCAGCTCGTTTATCTTGTCTCATTTCACGCTTAATAATGATTACTCCAAATCTTGGCGACCACGCCGGGAAACCGCTTGCGCGAGAAGTTCAACGAATTGAGTGACGGGCATGGAGCCCAGATCAGCACCTTCACGGGTACGCACAGCGACAGTTTTCGTCTCAACCTCCCGATCTCCGATAACCAAGAGATAAGGAACCTTGAGCAAAGTATGCTCGCGGATTTTAAAGCCTATCTTCTCGTTCCTCAAGTCAGACTTGGCACGAAAACCGCTTTGATTGAGCGTTTTTTCTACTTCGAGGGCAAAATCGGCCTGTTTGTCCGTGATATTCATCACCACGGCCTGGGTCGGCGCCAACCAAGCGGGGAATGCACCTTCGTAGTGCTCAATCAAAATACCGATGAAACGCTCGAACGAACCGAGAATCGCGCGGTGCAACATCACCGGCACTTTACGGCTGTTGTCCTCGGAAACGTAACTCGCCTCGAGACGCTGCGGCATGTTCGGATCGTATTGCAAAGTACCGCACTGCCAGGCACGACCAAGGCAGTCGAGCAGCGTGAACTCGATCTTCGGGCCGTAGAACGCCCCCTCCCCTGGCAGGTATTCCCAAGGCAGCCCCGCTTCATTCAGTGCATTGGCCAGCGCCTCTTCGGCACGATCCCAGAACGCATCATCACCGACACGCTTGGCTGGGCGGGTGGAGAGCTTCATCTTGACGTCGCTGAAACCGAAGTCGGCATAGACCTGCAAGGTCAGCTTGATAAAATCGGCGGCCTCTTTCTTGACCTGCTCTTCGGTACAGAAGATATGCGCATCGTCCTGAGTGAAGCCACGCACGCGCATAATGCCGTGCAAGGCGCCGGAGGCCTCATTGCGGTGACAGGAGCCGAACTCAGCCAGACGCAGCGGCAGCTCGCGGTAGCTCTTGAGCCCCTGATTGAATATCTGCACGTGACACGGGCAGTTCATCGGCTTGATCGCGTAATCGCGGCTTTCCGACTGAGTGGTGAACATGTTGTCGGCATAGTTGCCCCAGTGCCCGGATTTCTCCCATAAAACCCGGTCAACCACCTGCGGTGTGCGCACTTCCTGGTAACCGTTTTCGCGCTGCACGCCACGCATGTACTGCTCAAGCACTTGATAGATGGTCCAGCCATTAGGGTGCCAGAACACCATGCCCGGCGCTTCTTCCTGGGTGTGGAACAGATCGAGGCGCTTACCGATCTTGCGATGATCGCGCTTCTCGGCTTCTTCGATACGCTGGATATAAGCCGCCAGCTGCTTCTTGTCCGCCCAGGCCGTGCCATACACGCGCTGCAGCTGCTCGTTCTTGGCATCGCCGCGCCAGTAGGCGCCGGATAGCTTGGTCAGCTTGAACGCCTTGAGAAAGCGCGTATTCGGCACGTGCGGACCGCGGCACATGTCGACATATTCTTCGTGGTAGTACAGACCAATGGCCTGCTCATCCGGCATGTCTTCAACCAGACGCAGCTTGTACTCCTCACCACGGGCGGTAAACACATCAATAACCTCGGCCCGCGGCGTCACTTTCTTGATGACGTCGTAGTCCTTCTCGATCAACTGCTGCATGCGCTGCTCGATGGCCACCACATCATCTAGAGTGAAGGGGCGCTCGGAGGCGATGTCGTAGTAGAAACCTTCTTCAATGACCGGACCGATCACCATCTTGGCAGTGGGAAACAGCTGCTTGACCGCATGACCAATCAAATGCGCACAGGAGTGGCGGATGATTTCCAGGCCTTCCTGATCTTTCGGCGTAATGATCTGCAGGGTCGCGTCGCTATCAATCAGGTCACAGGCATCCACCAGCTTGCCGTTGACCTTGCCGGCCACCGTGGCCTTAGCCAGACCAGCACCAATGGATTGCGCCACCTCGAGTACGGATACCGGGTGATCGAACGAACGCTGACTGCCGTCGGGAAGAGTAATGATGGGCATGGCGCCTCCTCTCCTAGTGGTGACCTCTACCAAAGGCCACATGGGTTGGGATGAGCCAGTAAGCGATTCGGCGGTATACCCGCCATACAGTGGCAGGAGCTTTTCAGCCAACCAAAACCGAACCGGAGTCACTGGAGGTTTTAAACAGCAATTAACCGCATGGATGCTTGCAGAAAGCCGGGCCTGCTGGCAAGAACCCAATAAAAAATGGCCTGGAGCCATTTTTAACGTCGCACAGCGACGACCCGGAGGGTGGCCGCCATGGATGGCTGGCCATAAAAAAGGGCCGCCTAAGCGACCCTTTTTCTACCAAATCTGGTAGGCACGATTGGACTCGAACCAACGACCCCCACCATGTCAAGGTGGTGCTCTAACCAACTGAGCTACGTGCCTACGATGGGTGCGCATTCTACGGCCGCGCA
>NZ_JBAQLP010000009.1:0-15467 GCF_049301935.1 Pseudomonas sp.
GCTTTAGCTGGCGTGACTAAGGCCGCTGCAACGCTGTTCGCTTGGTTGGCTGTCAAGCACGCTAGCGCTCTTGGCCTGGGTGGGTATGGGAAGGGTGAGAAGGGCCAGAGCGAGTAGGTTGCTCAAAAGCCCGGCTTGGCGGACATGGCTGCGCGTGGTCGGCATAGCAATTCCCCTGCTTTTGTTGTTATGCCTAAGGCGTAGCAGAGGATGTGCCAGCTGTCACGGCGGCTGCCGAATAATTGCGCAATGCATCTTCGATCTGGTCATATTGTCGCGATCAGGCTTGATCAGGCCGGTAATAATCCGCTTTATGCCGGCAAACCCTGGCTACTTACTCAGCCAGTTGACCTTGCTGAATTTGCCGCTAAAGGTCGCCGGCATCTGCACCACCTTGCCCAGTTTGTAGTTGAAGAACACAAAGCCGGATTTGGCCATGGCCACCAGCGCGCCGTCGGCCGGGCGGGTGATGCGGAAGGTGATGTCGCCGCCATAGGTGTTGAAGTCCATCACACCGACCTCGAACAGCAATTGATCGCGGGCGTGGGCTTCGGCGCGGTAAGTGGTGGCGAGGTCCGTGACGATGATGCCGGTGCCGTCTTCCTGGGTTTCTTCGATGCCGAACTCAAACAGAAAACGCGCTCGCGCCTCGGAAATCATCGAGATCATCGAATCATTGCCCAAGTGGTTGGCGGCATTGATATCGGTTACCCGCACAGTCAGGTGGGTGGCGTAGCAGAACTGGTCTTCGGGAAATTCAAGGGTCAGGCGGGCCATGGGCAAGATCACAGTAGAGAAAGACCGCCAGTTTACCCACTAGCGGCCGTAGAAGAGAGGGCTCGTTATTCCTCGAGTATCAACAGGCGACGTTCAATCGCCTGATCGGTGGTCAGCCCCCTTGCCCATCGTCCTCAGCCAGAGTGGCGGGCGCGACGGGCAAGCATATGCATCAAGCCGCCGGGCGCAGCTGTTTCTGATAGAGGAATTCCAGCACCGCGGCGCGGTACTCGTGGTAGCGCGCGTCGTGGGCCAGGGCGATGCGATCACGCGGGCGCGGCAGTTGCACCTGGAGGATTTCGCCGACGCTGGCGGCCGGGCCGTTGCTCATCATCACGATGCGGTCGGAGAGCAGCACCGCTTCGTCGACATCGTGGGTGATCATGATCACCGTGTTGCCCAGTTCGGCGTGAATCTCCATCAGCGAGTCCTGCAGGTGGGCACGGGTCAGGGCATCCAGCGCGCCGAAGGGTTCGTCCATCAGCAGTACCTTGGGTTGCATGGCCAGGGCGCGGGCAATGCCGATGCGCTGTTTCATGCCGCCCGAGATCTCGCTGGGGCGTTTGTCCTTGGCGTGCATCATGTGCACCAGTTCGAGGTTGTGCTCGATCCACTCGCGCATCTCATGGCGCGATTTCTTGCCCTGAAATACCTGGCGTACCGCCAGCTCGACGTTCTGGTAGCAGCTTAGCCAGGGCAGCAAGCTGTGGTTCTGGAACACCACGGCGCGCTCTGGGCCGGGCGAGTTGACCTCACGGCCGTCGAGAATTACGCCACCCGTGGTGGCCTGATAGAGCCCTGCAACAATATTCAGTACGGTCGATTTACCGCAGCCGGAGTGACCGATCAGGGAGACAAACTCGCCTTTGTCGATTTTCAGATTAACGTTCTGCAGCGCGCAGTACAGGCCCTTGTCGGTGGGGAAGCTGATGCCGACGCCGGTCAGTTCGAGGTGTGGATGGTGCATGGCAAACTCCTGAATTTATCGATCAGCGCAGGTCAGCATTCTTGTCCCAGCTAACACGGCGCTGGAGCATTAGCATGAGGCGGTCAAGGACGAAGCCGATCAGGCCGATAACGACGACCGCGACCATGATCCGTCCCAGCGAGTTGGAGCTGCCGTTCTGGAATTCGTCCCAGATGAATTTCCCCAAACCTGGGTTTTGCGCGAGCATTTCGGCCGCAATCAAGACCATCCAGCCGGTGGCCAACGACAACCGTAGACCGGTGAAGATCATCGGAATAGCCGCCGGCAGAACGATCCGCCGCACATGGCTCAGTGGCGACAGGCTAAGTACGCGGCTGACGTTCTGCAGATCCTTGTCCAGGTTGGCCACGCCCACTGTGGTGTTGATCACCGTCGGCCACAGGCAGCACAGTGCTACCGTTACCGCTGAAGTGACGAAGGATTTGGCGAACAGCGGGTCGCTGCTGGTATAGACGGCGCTGACGACCATGGTCACCAGGGGTAGCCAGGCCAGGGGTGAGACCGGTTTGAAAATCTGGATCAGCGGGTTGACCGCGTTGTAGATGGGCTTGCTCAGGCCGCAGACGATACCCAGGGGGATGGCCACCAGTGAGGCGATGAAAAAGCCGGTCATGACCGTATACAAGCTGGTGAATATTTGTTTGAAGAAAGTCGGTTTGCCGGTATAGGGGCGAGTGGTGATAGTGGCGTCTGGTTGCTTGGCCAGCTTCTCGGCGTTGCGCAACTCCTGACGTTCATAGAAGGCGTCGGCCTTTTTCTGCTCGCGCAGGTGTTCATTCACCAGGGCGCCGAATTGGCTAGCTACCTGGGTCGGTGCGGGGAATTTGCCGAGGCTGGTGTCGATACTGCCGGCAATCATCTGCCAGAACAGCAGGAAGAATAGGATACCGACCGCAGGCATCAATACGCTGGGCAACCAGCGTGTCAAGGCTGCGCCGCGGGCAGATTTAAGAGAATCTTGAATGGGCTGGGCGACGGCGGGGTTGCTCATCGTCTTGTCCTCGAAGCAGAGGGGGGCCGGAGTACCCGGCCCCCAGGGCAGTTGATGCGTTACAGCGCCGAGTTGGCTTTCAGACCAATCTTGAATTGCTCGATGTACGCGTTCGGCTTGCGCCCGTCATAGGTCATGCCATCGATAAACTCATTGGTCGGCGCGCGGAAGCCTTCTTCACTGGCGGCTGGAAAGTCTTCGGCTTTGGCCTTGCCTTCCGCGATCAGTTCGTCAGCGGCACTGCGGTATACCGCGGGCAGATAAACCTGCTTGGCAATATCGAAGTACCAGCTGTCTGGCTTGGCTTCGCCGATCTGGCCCCAGCGGCGCATCTGCGTCAGGTACCAGATGGCGTCCGAGTAGTAGGGGTAGGTCGCGTTGTAGCGGAAGAACACGTTGAAGTCGGGGACGTCGCGCTTGTCGCCTTTCTCGTATTCGAAGGTGCCGGTCATCGAGTTGGCGATCACCTTGGCGTCGGCGCCGACGTATTCAGGGCGCGAGAGGATTTCTACGGCTTCTGCGCGGTTGGCATTGTTGTTTTCATCCAGCCACATGCCGGCGCGTATCATCGCCTTGACCAGTCGTTTGTGGGTTTCCGGGTTGGCGTCAGCCCAGGCTTTGGATACGCCGAGCACTTTTTCCGGGTTGTTCTTCCAAATCTCGTAGTCGGTGATCACCGGGACGCCGATGCCTTTGAACACGGCGGCCTGGTTCCAGGGTTCGCCCACGCTATAGCCATCGATGGTGCCTGCCTCGAGGGTGGCCGGCATCTGCGGCGGCGGGGTGACCGAAAGCAGCGCGTCGGCATTCAACGTACCGGTGATATCGCCCTTGGCCGGTGCGTAGTAGCCAGGGCTGATGCCGCCAGCTGCCAGCCAGTAGCGCAGCTCATAGTTGTGGGTGGAAACCGGGAAGACCATGCCCAAGTTGAAGGGCTTGCCTTTGGCCTTGTACTGCTCAATCACCGGCTTCAGTGCGTCAGCCTTGATTGGGTGAAGCGGTTTGCCGTTTTCCATCGGCACATGCTTCTTCATTTCTTCCCACACGGCATTGGACATGGTGATGCCGTTGCCGTTGAGATCCATGGAAAAGGCGGTGACGATGTCAGCCTTGGTGCCGAAGCCAATGGTGGCGCCCAGGGGTTGACCGGCGAGCATATGTGCGCCGTCCAGTTCGCCAGTGATCACGCGATCCAACAGGACTTTCCAGTTGGCCTGGGCTTCCAGGGTGACGTAGAGGCCTTCGTTTTCGAAGAAGCCTTTTTCGTAAGCGATGGCCAGTGGCGCCATATCGGTCAGCTTGATAAAGCCAAGCTTGATTTCCTCTTTTTCCGGGTCGGCGGCGTGAGCGATCTGCATGCTCAAGGGTGTGAGCAACAGGGCTGCGGCGCAGCCAAGGCCTGCAAGGGTTTTCTTCAGTAGCGAACGGCGAGTGGTGGAGATACGCATAGTGGTTCCTCAAGTCCCAGAAACGAAAAAAGACGTCGCGGACAGCTCGCCCTGTAGTGGGCCGAGTGTCGTTGACGTCTTTGTCAATTCGTCCTGATCACCGCCGTTGGCGATCTGAAGACGTGTGTTGGTTGCTGCCTGAGGGTGAATAAGCAAAGGCCTTGCCAGCTTTTCTCAAGGCATTGCCGTAACGCGTTTAGGCCTGGGCTGAGGGCAGTTCGAGATAGTCTGAGGTTTGATTTATATATCTATATAAATCAATTATTTAAAATTAATATCTAATGTTAAATATATTTTTAAACCGCGCCAGCAGATTTCCCTAACGCTGGCCGGTAAGCTTATTTCTTCGATTCAACGAGCCAATGCTGTGCATGGTCAAGCCGCTGCCAAGCGCTTTTGCTTCGCCTTGGTGCTGGCTGAACTCAGGTGTTGAACGCGTGCCAACGTCTTAGCGCGACAGCGATTTACCCTGAGCTTCCTCGACAAACTCCTTGAGCCAGCGCAGCACCTCCACCGCCTCCCAGCGCGAGGGGTCGAACATCGCATAGGCCAGGCCCTGATAGCCGACCACATCCAGCTGACGGTGATAACCGGCGCGCTGCAGCAAGGCTTCGATCTCGGCAAAACAGGTGTTGAAGTGCACCCGGGAAAACGGCGTCTTGCCCTCGGTGACGATGCCTTCAAGTTGCAACTCATTGACGGTGGTCCGGACTTTCTCCAGGGGCATGCGATTTACGCTGTGTTTCAGCTGCAGTACGTCGAGCATCTGGGTACTCCTGTTAACGCCTTCTATGGACCCGTTCACCGGGCGGCACGGTTGGCTGGATGGCATGACCAAGGGTAATCGAAAAATACTGTACAAATAAACAGTATTCGATAATAGTAAGCCCAAGGCCCTAACCGGCACTTACTCGATCACCCGCGCCATCTGCCCGCAAAGCCAATGGCCACAGGCACTGCAGAGGAGTCACTAACAATGCAACAGATGCTCATGACAATTGTGCTGTTGGGTCTTTTGGCCGGTTGTGCACAACCGCAGCTTGATCAGCCTCGGGCCAATGGCACCTACCTGGTGATCGAGAATGGTCAGGCCTGGGCCGTGCTGGTATCCGACGGCAAGCGTGTGGAAGAGCAGGGCAAGGTGGTGGATGTGATCAGGCTGCCCAGCGAGGACTCTGCCGTGGCGGCCAGTTATGTGATCGAAACGGCCAATTGCGGCCGTGTGCAGTGGCTGAGCGAACGCTCGGATGCGGCGGACGGCATGACCAACCTGATGTCGCTGCACAGCAACAATCAACTGGGGCAGAGCGGCTGCGTCATTACCAGTGGCTTAAGTAAGGTTTGGACGGTGCTGGATTACTCTGGCTGAAACGACAGAGGGCGCCCGAAGATGCCCTCTGTTAGTTGCTTACTCGTCGTCCTTGGCCTTCTTGCCAGGTAGCAGGCCATCGGCGCGGAACATCGTCTTGATGCCGCGAATCGCCTGACGGATGCGATCCTGGTTTTCGATCAGGGCAAAGCGCACATGGTCATCGCCATAATCGCCAAAGCCGATACCCGGTGAGACGCAGACCTTGGCTTCCAGCAGCAGCTTTTTGGCAAACTCCAGCGAACCGAGCGGGGCGTACTGCTCGGGAATCTTCGCCCAGACATACATCGAGGCTTTCGGGTTCTCAACCATCCAGCCCAGCTCGTGCAGGCCCTTGACCAGCAGGTTGCGGCGCTGGCGGTATTGCTCGGCGATATCGCGCACGCATTGCTGATCACCTTCCAGGGCGGCAATTGCCGCCACCTGCAGTGGGGTGAAGGTGCCGTAGTCGTGGTAGCTCTTGATCCGCGCCAGGGCGCTGACCAGCTCTTTGTTGCCGACCATAAAGCCGATGCGCCAGCCGGCCATGTTGTAGCTCTTGGACAGGGTGAAGAACTCCACGGCAATGTCCTTGGCCCCCGGTACTTGCATGATCGACGGGGCTTTCCAGCCGTCGTAGACGATATCGGCATAGGCCAGGTCGTGGATCACCAACACGTCATATTGCTTGGCCAGGGCCACCACGCGCTCGAAGAAGTCCAGCTCCACGCACTGCGCGGTGGGGTTGGAGGGAAAGCCGAGGATCATCATTTTTGGCTTGGGGATCGATTCGCGAATCGCGCGCTCCAGCTCGGCAAAGAAATCCACCCCGGGGATCAGCGGCACCGAACGCACCTGGGCCCCGGCGATCACCGCGCCGTAGATATGAATCGGGTAGCTGGGGTTGGGTACCAGCACCGTGTCGCCGTGGTCCAGGGTGGCCAGCATCAGGTGCGCCAGGCCTTCCTTGGAGCCGATGGTGACGATGGCTTCGCTTTCCGGGTCGATCTCGACCGCGTAGCGGTCTTTGTACCAGCGCGAGATGGCGCGGCGCAGGCGTGGAATGCCGCGCGAGGTGGAATAGCCGTGGGTGTCTTCACGCTGGGCGACCTGCACCAGTTTTTCGACAATATGCGGCGGCGTGGCACCGTCCGGATTGCCCATGCTGAAGTCAATGATGTCTTCGCCCCGGCGACGCGCGGCCATCTTCAGCTCAGCGGTAATATTGAACACGTAGGGGGGGAGTCGATCGATGCGCGCAAAGCGGCGCGAAGCTTGGTCAGCCATGCTTTCCTCGGATACGTAAGCGCCCGGAACCGTCCGAGCGACGTTGGCCAGTGCGCTGGCCAGGCGGCGAAGATAAGCGCCGCACCACCCGGCTGTCCAGAGCAGTTGCCGGCAAACTAAGAGGTACAGCCGTAGGATGGGTTGAACGAAGCGACAAAGCGGCAGGATGCCGTATTGCACAGCTTCAGCTGCCCATAGGGTGAGGGACATGGATGTCCTTCATGATACCCATGGTGTGATTGTTCGATGGGTATCGACGCTGCGCGCCTCAACCCATCCTACGCACTTGCTGGCGATGCTTTTAAACGCAAAGATCGCCAGCAAGCTGGCTCCTACAGGTTCGGGCTTAGTTGCCGAGCATGTCGTGCATGGCGATGATCTGTTCGGCAACCTGCGCCAGCTTTTGTTGGCGGCTCATGGCCTGACGACGCATCAGGGTGTAGGCCTGTTCCTCGTCGCAGCTTTTCATCTTCATCAGCAGCCCCTTGGCCAGTTCGATGCGCTTGCGCTCGGCCAGCTGGGCGTCGCGGGCCTGCAACTGGGCGCGCAGCGCCTGGTCGCTCTCGAAGCGGGCCATGGCTACATCCAGAATCGGTTGCAGGCGCTGGGCGTGGATACCTTCGACGATATAGGCGCTTACGCCGCTCTGGATCGCCTGGCGCATTACGCCCGGGTCGTGCTCGTCGGTGAACATGACAATCGGCCGCGGTTGGTCACGGCTGACCAGTACCACCTGTTCCATCACGTCGCGGCTGGGCGATTCGGTATCGATCAGAATCACGTCAGGACGTACCGCCTCGACCCGCTCCGGCAGGTCGATGGTCAAACCGGATTCGTCGATCACCTCGAAGCCGGCCTCGGTCAGGGCTGTTTTCAGACGGCCGACCTTCTTCGGGGTATCGTTGATCAGCAAGATACGCAGCATCTTAGCGACTCTCCTGGTGAGCGCTGAGCGGGGCGTCAGTCAGCGCATGCAACTCGAAGCTGCGGGCGTAGCCGACAGGGTCGCTGCCATCCCAGCACTTGCCATCGAGCAGTTGGCTGCTGCGCATTGCTTGCGGCACCTGGATATCCAGGGCGCTGGCCGCCTGTTTATACAGCTCAAGCTGCTGCACCTGGCGGGCGATGCCGAGGTAGTCGGGATCATCGCGCAGCAGGCCCCAACGGCGGAACTGGGTCATAAACCAGATAGCGTCGGACAGGTAAGGCATGTTCACCCGACCCTCGGCATGGAAGCGCAGTGGGTGCCCATCCAGCCAGGCATGGCCGAGGCCGTCCTGGTACTGACCGAGAAAGCGTGGCTGGATCGCCGACAATGGTGCATCGACATACTCGCTGCCGCTGATCAGTTGTGCGGTGCTGCGTTTGTTCTCTTCACTCTCGTCGATAAACCGGCTGGCTTCCAGTACCGCCATCACCAGTGCGCGGGCGCTGTTGGGGTGCTGCAGGGCAAAGGCGCGGGTGCAGCCCAGGACTTTTTCCGGATGATCGGGCCAGATCGACTGGCTGGTGGCCAGGGTGCAGCCCATTTGCTCATCCACCGCCTGGGCGCTCCAGGGTTCACCGACGCAGAAGCCGTCGATACGCCGGGCCTTGAGGTGGGCGAGCATTTGCGGCGGCGGCACCACCACGCTGTCGACATCGGTCAGCGGGTGAATGCCCTGGCTGGCCAGCCAGTAGTAGAGCCACATGGCATGGGTACCTGTGGGAAAGGTCTGGGCGAAGGTCAGGCGCGCACCGTCTTGGTGCGCGCGCTGCGCCAGTGCGTCGCCGCTGCACACACTTGCAGCTTGCAGGTCCGGCGACAGGTTGATGCTCTGTCCATTGTGGTTCAGCCCCATCAATACCGCCATGTCGGTGGCTGGCGCGCCACCGAGCCCCAGCTGTACGCCGTAGATCAGGCCGTAGAGGCTGTGGGCCGCATCCAGCTCACCGCTTAGCAGCTTGTCGCGCAGGGTGGCCCAGGAGGCCTGGCGCTGCAGATTGAGGGTCAGGCCATGCTTTTCGGCGAAGCCCTGGGTGGCGGCCACGATGACCGATGCGGCGTCTGTGAGGGCCATAAAGCCGATATTCAGTACCGGTTTTTCCGGGGTATCGCTGCGGCTGATGTCGTGCTTATTCATGGTACGTTTCCTGTGCCCACACAAAAAGATGCCGCACCAAACGCCGACTTCAGTCTGCGATCAGAACGACACCATTGTCTATTTCAGCCATTTCCGTCGTTGGAAAGGCCTGATGGCTTAAGCCAAAGCAAGGCATATGCCATCTGTCTGCGGGCTGTTACGTCGGAAAAGAAAAAGCCCCGCACAGGGCGGGGCTTTTCTTTGTACATGCAGCGTGATGCGTTGTTTCGTTAGGCTTGAACGACCGGGATCTGGGCGTTCGCAGCCGCTTCACGGAACTCGGCGATCTGATCGAAACTCAGGTAGCGGTATACGTCCGCAGCCATGGTGTCGATTTTCTTCGCGTAGACCATGTATTCCTCAACCGTCGGCAGCTTACCGGTGATGGCTGCAACAGCCGCCAACTCGGCCGAAGCCAGGTAGACGTTGGCACCATCGCCCAGACGGTTGGGGAAGTTACGGGTGGAGGTCGAGACCACGGTGGAGTTCGCCTCAACGCGTGCCTGGTTACCCATGCACAGCGAGCAGCCCGGCATTTCCATGCGCGCGCCGGCTTTGCCGTAGATGCCGTAGTAGCCTTCTTCGGTCAGCTGATGCTGGTCCATCTTGGTCGGCGGCGACAGCCACAGACGAGTCGGCAGGGTGCCTTCGACTTTTTCCAGCAACTTACCGGCAGCGCGGAAGTGGCCGATGTTGGTCATGCACGAACCGATAAACACTTCGTCGATCTTCTCGCCCTGAACCGAGGACAGCAGGCGGGCATCGTCCGGGTCGTTCGGTGCGCAGAGCACCGGCTCGTTGATCTCGGCCAGGTCGATCTCGATGATTTCGGCGTACTCGGCGTCCTTGTCGGCTTCCATCAGCTTCGGATCGGCCAGCCAGGCTTCCATCGCTTGGGCGCGACGCTCCATGGTGCGCGCATCGCCGTAGCCTTCGCTGATCATCCAGCGCAGCAGGGTGATGTTCGACTTCAGGTACTCGGCGATGGCTTTCTCTGGCAGTTTGATGGTGCAGCCGGCAGCAGAACGTTCGGCCGAGGCGTCGGACAGTTCGAACGCCTGCTCTACGGTCAGCTCGTCGAGACCTTCGATCTCGAGGATGCGGCCGGAGAAGATGTTCTTCTTGCCTTTCTTCTCGACGGTCAGCAGGCCTTTCTGGATGGCCACGTAAGGGATGGCATGGACCAGGTCACGCAGGGTGATGCCCGGCTGCAGTTTGCCCTTGAAGCGCACCAGTACCGACTCCGGCATGTCCAGCGGCATTACGCCGGTGGCAGCGGCGAAGGCGACCAGACCGGAACCAGCCGGGAAGGAGATGCCGATCGGGAAACGGGTGTGCGAGTCACCACCAGTACCGACGGTATCCGGCAGCAGCATGCGGTTCAGCCAGCTGTGGATGATGCCGTCGCCAGGACGCAGGGACACGCCGCCACGGGTGCGGATGAAATCCGGCAGGGTGTGGTGGGTGGTGACGTCGATTGGCTTCGGATAAGCGGCGGTGTGGCAGAACGACTGCATCACCAGGTCAGCGGAGAAGCCCAGACACGCCAGGTCTTTCAGCTCGTCGCGGGTCATCGGGCCGGTGGTGTCCTGGGAGCCGACGGTGGTCATCTTCGGTTCGCAGTAGGTGCCAGGACGCACGCCTTTGCCTTCTGGCAGGCCGCAGGCCTTGCCGACCATCTTCTGCGCCAGGGTGAAACCCTTGGTGCTGGCAGCAGGCGGCTCCGGCAGCTTGAACAGGTCGGTTGGGCCCAGGCCCAGTTCGGCGCGGGCTTTCTCGGTCAGGCCGCGACCGATGATCAGCGGGATACGGCCGCCAGCGCGGACTTCGTCGAGCAGTACTGGGGTCTTCATTTCGAAGGTGGTCAGTACTTCATCGGTGCCGTGCTTGCAGACTTTGCCAGCATGCGGGTACAGGTCGATCACATCGCCCATGTGCATGTTGGACACGTCGAATTCGATTGGCAGAGCGCCGGCATCTTCCATGGTGTTGTAGAAGATCGGAGCAATCTTGCTGCCGAAGCAGAAGCCGCCAGCGCGCTTGTTCGGCACGTTGGGGATGTCGTCGCCGAAGAACCACAGCACCGAGTTGGTGGCGGATTTACGCGAGGAGCCGGTACCGACTACGTCACCGACGTAGGCAATCGGGAAGCCTTGGCCGCGCATGGCTTCGATCTGCTTCATCGGGCCGGTTACGCCTTGCTCGTCCGGCACGATGCCGTCACGGGCCATTTTCAGCATGGCCAGGGCGTGCAGCGGGATATCCGGACGCGACCAGGCATCTGGAGCCGGGGACAGGTCGTCGGTGTTGGTTTCGCCGGTGACCTTGAACACGCGTAGGCTGATCTTCTCGGCCAGGGTCGGACGGTTCTTGAACCATTCGCCGTCAGCCCAGGATTGCAGTACGGCTTTGGCGTGAACGTTGCCGTTTTTGGCTTTTTCCGCGACGTCGTGGAAGGCGTCAAACATCAGCAGGGTGTGCTTCAGTTGCTCGGCAGTCACGCCAGCCAGTTCGCTGTCGTCGAGCAGCTCAACCAGGGTGGCGATGTTGTAACCGCCTTGCATGGTGCCGAGCAGTTCAACAGCGTGTTGCTTGCTGATCAGCGGGGAAGTGACTTCGCCTTTGGCAAGGGCAGAGAGGAAACCAGCCTTGACGTAGGCGGCCTCGTCGACGCCTGGCGGCACGCGGTTGGTGATCAGGTCGAGGAGAACAGCTTCTTCGCCGGCTGGCGGGTTTTTCAGCAGCTCGATCAGGCCTGCGGTTTGTTCGGCGTTCAGCGGCTGGGGCGCGATACCCTGAGCGGCACGCTCTGCTACATGTTTGCGATAGGCTTCAAGCACAGTTATTACCCTCATCAGTGGTCCCAAAGAGTTGTCCGGGACGCGATCCAGAAAACAACAAACCAGGCGCTTCGTGGCTTTATGGGCCGCTCAGCCGAGGTTGCGCTGCTTTCTTGCAGAAGCTGTTTTCAAAGTTTTACGCCGGCAGGACGGGCTGGATGAGGGCTGGTGCAGACACTTGAAGAGTGGTTCAAGGGTCGGCACCAACATCGAACCTGCAGGATTGACTGTGCTCGTGACGCTTTGAAAACAGCTTCCAACGGACGTTGCTGCCTCTAAAAGGCCGGCCGATTCTACTGGAAAGCTTTGCTAAAGTTAAGCCAAAGGCCCCGCTTATATAGGGGCAATCTGCCTTAGACAAAGGGCTAACAGGCCGCTGAAAGGCTACTGCGCTCGGCAATGCTGCGTTGAAGTCAGCGTCAGAGTGCTCATGAACATCTCGTACACTGCGCCTCTTCAGCTGACGTCGCCTTGCCTTGCCGTCGCTCGCTACATTTTTCAGCGGCCTGTTAAGATGCCAACCTGTCCACCAGTATCCATGCCTTTCGTTATGTCCAACCAACGCATCAAAACCCCTTGTGTCGGCCTGTGCTCCACTGTTTACGGCGATTTGGTCTGCCGTGGCTGCAAGCGCTTCCATCATGAGGTGATCAACTGGAACGGCTATAACGACGAGGAAAAACGCGCCGTCTGGCTGCGCCTGGAAGTGCTGTTGGTGCAGGTGATGGCGGCCAAGTTGGAAGTTTTCGATGCCGATCGCCTGCGGATGCAGCTGGAACAGCGCAAGATCCGCTTTGTGCCGCAGCAATCGCCGTATTGTTGGGCCTATCAGTTGATTGCCCGGGGCGCGCGGGTGATCAGTCAGTTGGAGGCCTATGGCATGGTGCTGCTGCCGGAGTTTCGCGGCTGGGGCCTGCCACAATTGCGCGATGCGATTGATCGCGAGTTCTTTCTGCTGTCCGAGGCGCACTACGAGCGCTATATCGCGCCGCGTTTTCTGCTCGAAGGGCTTGAGATAAGAGTCTGAGTACCTTCAATCGATGAAAGAGCAGTCTGTTTAGGCTGATGCCAGTCAGTTAAGTCAACCGGCGTTTTGTTTTTGCTCAGATACTGCGCTGTTTTTGGCCTTGTCAGCGGTGGATCGCTGTGATCGGCCCGGCCAATCACACGCCAGACTAGCGCCTCCGGAATAAAAACACCCTGCGAAAGCTCGGCCTTCGCAGGGTGTCGGATGCTCTTATCAGTCCCGTATTAGACGAGGCCTTTTATTGAGCGATTGCGGCGGGGGGGGGCTTAGATCAGCTCGGCCCACATATCGTATTCATCAGCATCGACGATACGCACGCGTACCTTGTCGCCGGGCTTGATCGCGGTGCTGTTGATAAATACGCTGCCGTCGATTTCCGGGGCATCGGCGTAGCAGCGGGCGACGGCGCCCTGGTCGTCGACCTCATCGATCAGTACGTCCATTTCCTTGCCGACTTTCAGTTGCAGGCGCGCGGTGCTGATGGCTTGTTGGTGGGCCATAAAGCGATCCCAGCGGTCTTGCTTGATATCGTCCGGTACGGCGTTGTCGAGCAGGTTGGCCGGCGCGCCTTCTACCGGCGAGTACTGGAAGCAGCCAACCCGGTCGAGCTGGGCTTCGCTCAGCCAGTCGAGCAGGTACTGGAAGTCTTCTTCGGTCTCGCCGGGGAAGCCGACAATAAAGGTGGAGCGGATGGTCAGCTCCGGGCAGATCTCGCGCCAGGCCTTGATTCGCGCCAGGGTTTTGTCTTCGAAGGCTGGGCGCTTCATGGCTTTCAGCACTTTCGGGCTGGCGTGCTGGAAGGGAATATCCAGGTACGGCAGGATCTTGCCGGCGGCCATCAGCGGGATCAGCTCGTCGACGTGCGGGTAGGGGTAGACGTAGTGCAGGCGCACCCACACGCCCATGCTGGAGAGCGCTTCGCACATTTCGGTCATACGGGTTTTCACCGGCTGGCCGTTCCAGAAGTCGGTCTTGTACTTCATGTCCACGCCGTAGGCGCTGGTGTCCTGGCTGATGACCAGCAGCTCCTTGACCCCGGCCTTGACCAGGCGCTCGGCCTCGCTCAGCACTTCACCCGCCGGGCGGCTGACCAGCTTGCCGCGCATCGACGGAATAATGCAGAAGCTGCAGCTATGGTTGCAGCCTTCGGAAATCTTCAAATAGGCATAGTGGCGCGGGGTGAGCTTGATGCCCTGTGGCGGCACCAGGTCGATCAGTGGGTTGTGGTCCTGCTTTGGCGGCACCACTTCATGCACGGCGTTGAGCACCTGCTCGTATTGCTGCGGGCCGGTGACCGAGAGCACGCTGGGGTGCACGTTGCGAATCGCGCCTTCTTCTACGCCCATGCAGCCGGTCACGATTACCTTGCCGTTTTCGGCCAGGGCTTCACCGATCACTTCCAGCGACTCGGCTTTGGCGCTGTCGATAAAGCCGCAGGTGTTGACCACTACCACGTCGGCGTCCTGATAGGTGGATACCACCTCATAACCTTCCATGCGTAGCTGGGTCAGGATGCGCTCGGAGTCCACCAGTGCCTTGGGGCAACCGAGCGAGACAAAGCCGACTTTCGGCGTGGCGGGGGTGGACATGGCGTTAACCTCAGGCGTGTACGGGTGGATGCTGGGCGCTTGGTGCACCGCTGATCAAAAAGTGCGCAATTCTAGCGGCGACGCTGGCAATTGACCAGCGCTGAGCGTCGCCTGCAATGTTGCTGGGCTTGGGCGGGCTTATACGCGTTTGCCAGGCAGGATGCGCGTCAGGGTGTTGTCGCGCACAACAAAGTGATGATACAGCCCTGCGGCGGCATGTAAGCCGATCAGCCAGTAACCGACGCTGCCGGCCAGTTCGTGCCATTCCTTTATGGTGTCGGCCAGATCCGGGTTCTTGTCGATCAGTGGCGGCAGCTCCAGGCCGAAAAATGGAATGGGTTTACCGGCGGCGCTAAGGATCAACCAGCCCGCCAGGGGCGCGCCGATCATCAGGGCATAGAGTGCCAGGTGCATCAATTTGGCTGGTACGGCTTGCCAGGCGGGCAGGCTGGGCGTGATTACCGGTGTTGGCGCAATGGCGCGGGCCAGCAGGCGTAGCCAGACCAGGGTGAATACGCTCAGGCCGAGCATAAAGTGCCATTGTTTGAGCAGCTCGCGCGTGTCACTGCCCTTGGGGAAATTGTCCTTGAGTTCGATGCAGGCGTAGACGCCGGCAATCAGAATCAGCATCAGCCAATGCAAGGCGATGGACAGGCTGCCATAGCGCGATTCGGTATTTTTCCAGGGCATAGTGGTGTGAGCTCCGCGGCTGTAAGTGAAGATCTGTCCAAGTTTAGGTAGGCAAACCTCAAGCCTTGCTGAGCTGGGCCAGCTAAATCACGCACAAACAAAAAGGCCACTCGATTGAGTGGCCTTTTTGAGTATCTGGTTGCGGGAGCAGGATTTGAACCTACGACCTTCGGGTTATGAGCCCGACGAGCTACCAGACTGCTCCATCCCGCGCCGACCATTCTATATAGAAATCGCCCGCTGTCAATAAAATAGTGTTCTTAATCAAATGCTTAGATTGTTTTCCCAGGGCAAACAAAAAAGGCCACTCGATTGAGTGGCCATTTTTGAGTATCTGGTTGCGGGAGCAGGATTTGAAC
>NZ_JBAQLP010000010.1:0-42799 GCF_049301935.1 Pseudomonas sp.
CATGCCGAGTTTATCAAGGACAGCAAAGCGACCCTTGAAGCACGCAACTTCTACTTCAACCGTGATTTCCGTCAAGACGGTGCGTCCCAAGCCAAGCGTGAAGAATGGGCCCAAGGCTTTATTCTGCGTGCAGACTCCGGCTACACCGAAGGCACTTTCGGTTTCGGTCTGGATGCCATTGGCATGCTCGGCTTTAAGTTGGATTCCGGTGATGGCACCGCTAACACCGATTTGCTGGTTCCGGATCGCTCCGGCGGTTCACAGGATTACTCCTCTGATCTGGCCGTAGCGGCAAAAGCCAAAGTGTCCAAGACCACCTTGCGCGTCGGCAGCATGCAGTTCAAGAACATGGCCATTGCCTCCAGCGATAGCCGCCTGACCCCGCAGGTTTTCAAGGGCGGCCAGCTGATTTCTCAGGAAATCGACGGGCTGACCCTCGACGGCGGCTATGTGCGGGAAGTGAACAACCGTAACTCAGGTGACTTCGAAGACCTGTCCATGACCACCGGCGGCCGTCGTGGGATTAGTGTAACGGGCGATAGCACCACTGACGCGTTCACCTTCCTCGGTGGCACCTACAAGCTCACTCAGAACCTGACGGGTGCGTATTACTATTCCAACCTGGAGGATTTGTATAAGCAGAACTCCTTCAACCTGGTGCACGTCTTGCCGCTGGCGGACAAGCAGAGCCTGAAGACCGATCTGCGCTATGCCCGCTCCACCGATGACGGGCGCAGCAACGTCGACAACAAGGCGTTGGGTGCCATGCTGACCTACGGCATCGAAGGTCACAGCTTCGGCCTGGGCTACCAGAAGATGAGTGGCGATACGGGCTTTGCTTACTTGGCAACCAGCACGGATCCGTTTCTGGTCAACTATGTGCAGATCAGTGACTTCGCCAACAAGGACGAGCAGTCCTGGCAGGCGCGTTATGACTTCAACTTCGCCAGCATCGGCATCCCTGGCCTGACCTTTATGACCCGTTACCTGACCGGTGACAATGTTGACCGCGGCGCCACTGCCTCCGAAGGGAAAGAGTGGGAGCGCAATACTGAGCTGATGTATGTGTTCCAGGAAGGCGCGCTGAAGAACCTCGGCGTGCGCTGGCGCAATGCGACTGTGCGCTCGAACTTTACTAACGACATCGACGAAAACCGCCTGATCGTCAGCTACACCCTGCCGCTGCTCTGATTGTGGCGGTTTCAGGCTGAGCTGTTGCATCCAGCCTGGCCTGAACAGCAACCAAAACCCGGACTCTGTTCCGGGTTTTTTATCGTCTGCGATTTACCCCTGTGCTGTGTGGCAGGCAGGGCTTGTTATTCAATATATAAAATAATATATTGTTTTTATCTTAACTGAGCCGCTCGCCATGACCCCTGAACATCCGCCACTGGATATCCAGCAACTGCGTGCCAATGCCGATGCGGCGGGGCAGCTGCTCAAGGCCCTGAGCAACCCGGACCGTCTGCTGCTGCTGTGTCAGCTGTCCCAGGGCGAACGCAATGTCAGCGAACTGGAGACGCTGCTGGGTATTCAGCAGCCGACCCTGTCGCAGCAACTGGCGGTGCTGCGGCGTGAGGGCTTGGTGGAAACCCGCCGTGACGGCAAGCAGATCTATTACTGCATCAGCAGTCCGGCCGCCCTGGCGGTGATCAACACCCTGTATCAGCTGTTTTGCGCCGGTGAGCCTCGATGAGCATCGACTGGTACCACTTTACGCCCTGGAGCGCCCTGGCCGGTGGTGCGCTGATCGGCCTGGCCGCCAGCCTGTTCGTCGTGCTGAATGGCCGGGTGGCCGGCATCAGCGGCCTGCTCGGCAGCTTGCTGGCGCGTAGTGAAGGGTGGGGCGAGAAGGGCCTGTTTCTGCTGGGTATGCTGCTCGCGCCGCTGCTCTGGCAGTTGTTTGCCCGCCTGCCCGAGATTGAGATTCACAGCAGCGGGCTGGCATTAATGGTGGCCGGCCTGCTGGTCGGTGTCGGTACCCGCTATGGCGCCGGTTGCACCAGCGGACATGGTGTCTGCGGTTTATCGAGGCTGTCGCCGCGTTCCCTGGCGGCAACCCTGACGTTTATGGCTGCCGGGTTTGCCACGGTGTTTGCCCTGCGTCATCTGTTGGGGGGCTGAATATGCGCAAACTGTTGGCGTTTCTCGCCGGTGTGATTTTCGGCCTCGGCCTGTTGACCGCCGGTATGGCCAATCCGGCCAAGGTACTGGGCTTCCTCGACCTGGCCGGCGCCTGGGACCCATCGCTGGCCCTGGTGATGGCGGCGGCGATTGGTGTGGCGTTGTTGCCCTTCAGCTGGGCGCGTTCGCAGCGCAGCAGCCTGCTCGGCGCGCCGATGCAGTTGCCGGGCACGCGTGCGCTGGATCGCCGGTTGATCGGCGGCAGCCTGCTGTTCGGTATTGGCTGGGGGATTGCCGGCCTCTGCCCGGGGCCGGCCGTGGCGCTGCTGCTCACCGGGCGCTGGCAGGTGCTGCTGTTTGTGGCGGCCATGCTGGTGGGCATGCTGGTATTTACGCTGCTGGAGCGTCGTGTGGCTGGGCGGCGGCCAGCACTATGAGCCTTGCGTCCATAGCGTCTGGAGGTGCTTTACCAGCCCGCATCCAGGCGTTTTTCGACCCCGCCAGCTCGACCTACAGTTATGTGGTCAGCGACCCGGCGACCGCGCAGTGCGCCATTATCGATTCGGTGTTGGACTACGACCCGGCTGCCGGGCGCACCGCGACGGCCAGTGCCGATCGGTTGATCGCCTACGTGCGCGAGCAGCGCCTGAGCGTGCAATGGCTACTGGAAACCCATGTGCATGCCGATCATCTGTCCGCCGCGCCCTATCTCAAGGCTGCCCTGGGTGGGCAGTTGGCCATCGGTGAGCAGATCCGCGTGGTGCAGAACACCTTCGGCAAGCTGTTCAATGCCGGCAGCGAGTTCGCCGTCGATGGTCGCCAGTTCGACCAGCTATTCAGCGATCAGCAGGCGTTCCAGATCGGTTCGCTCAACGCCCGCGCCCTGCATACGCCAGGGCATACCCCGGCCTGCATGACCTACCTGATCGGCAATGCGGCGTTTGTCGGCGACACCCTGTTTATGCCCGATTACGGCACCGCGCGCTGCGACTTCCCCGGCGGCGATGCGCGCAGCCTGTATCGCTCGATTGCCCGGCTGTTTGCCCTGCCAGACAGCACCCAGCTGTTTATGTGCCACGATTACCTGGCGCCGGGGCGCGAGCAGCATCGCTACCAGACCACGGTGGCCGAGCAGCGCGCGCACAACGTGCATGTGCACCAGGGCATCGACGAAGAGGCCTTTGTCGCCATGCGTCAGGCTCGCGATGCCAGCCTGGGCATGCCGGCGCTGATGCTGCCGGCGGTGCAAGTGAATATGCGCGCCGGCCATTTGCCGCCTGCCGAAGACAATGGCGTGCGTTACCTCAAGGTGCCGTTGAATGTTCTCTAGATGGCCGCTGCTGAATACCTTGCGCAGTTACGACCGCGACCAGGCCGGCCGCGATCTGCTCGCCGCCTGCCTGGTCTGCCTGCTGCTGGTGCCGCAGGCGCTGGCCTATGCGCAGCTGGCCGGGTTGCCAGCGGTGGTGGGGTTGTACGCGAGTATTCTGCCGCTGGTGGCGTATGCCTTGATCGGTGCCAGCCCCGGCGTGGCGTTGTCGTTCGGCCCGGTGGCAGTGCTGTCATTGATGACCGCAGCGGCCTTGGCGCCAGTGGCGGTCGTGGGTAGCGCAGCGTATCTGGTAGCGGCCACCACCCTGACTCTGCTGGTCGGCGTGCTGATTGCCCTGGTGGGCTTTGTCGAGTCGGTGTCCATTGCCCAGAGCCTGGCCATGCGCAAGCGTCAGTCGATCAAACCGGATCTGGAGTTGCTCGGCCAGGGCGCGGCCAATATCGCCGCCGCCTGCAGTGGCGGCATGCCGGTGGCGGCGAGTTTTTCCCGCTCGGCGCTGGCGGTGCAAGGCAGTGTCGCCACGCCGTTGGCCGGGGTATTGGCCGCTTGCCTGATGCTGGCAGCGGTGCTGATGCTGGCGCCGTTGCTGCAACACCTGCCGCAGGCGGTATTGGCCGCGAGCATTATCGTCGCCGTAATGGGGCTGATCGACTTATCCAGCCTGCGCCGCACCTGGCGCTATTCCCGCGAGGAAGGCGCGGCACAACTGGCGACGGTGCTCGGCGTGCTGTTGTATGGCGTCGAGGCCGGCATTCTGCTCGGTGTCGGCCTGTCGTTGCTGCTGTTTCTCTGGCGCACCAGCCGGCCGCATATGGCAGTGGTCGGCCAGGTACCGGGCAGCGAGCATTTTCGCAATGTCGAACGCTACCAGGTGGTGGAAAGCCCCAGCGTGCTGTCGCTGCGCGTGGATGAAAGCCTGTACTTTCCCAATGTGCGATATCTGGAAGAACGCATCGCTGCGCTGATCGCCCAGCGCCCCGGGGTACGTCATCTGGTGCTGATGTGTTCCGGGGTCAATCAGATTGATGCCAGCGCCGTGGATACCCTGGAGGCGATCAGCGAGCGCCTACACAGCGCTGGCGTACAGTTGCACCTGGCCGAAGTGAAGGGGCCCGTGATGGATCGGCTGCGGCGTTCGGAGTTTATCCAGCGTTTTGCCGGGCAGGTGTTTATCAGTCAGTACCAGGCCTTGCAGGCGCTTGATCCGGCAAGCGTTGCCCGCGCAGCGAGGCCTCTTTAATAAGGGGCTGTGCAATGACGGGCGGTACGCGGCACCGCCCGTCATAGGCTTCAGCGCTGTTGCGGCGCGGGTTGCTGCTGGGTGATGCAGTGGATATTACCGCCACCCAGGAGAATCTCGCGGCCCGGCACCATCACCACGCGATGCTCGGGGAACAGGCGCCGTAGAATCGCCTCGGCCTCGGCGTCCTTGGGGTCGTCGAATGTGGGCGCGATGATGCCGCCGTTGACGATCAGGAAGTTGACGTAGGAGCCGGCCAGGCGGATCGACGGATCACGCTCCTGGGAGCCAGCCGCCAGGTCGACGCCGGCGCATTCTTCATCGCTGGCATACAGCGGGCCGGGAATCGGCATCTTGTGCACGATCAGTTGACGGCCCTTGGCATCGCGGGCGCTTTCCAGCACGCGCATGGCGGCCTGGCAACGCGGATAGTTGGGGTCGCTGGCGTCATCGGTCCAGGCCAGCAGCACTTCACCGGGGCGCACGTAGCAGCAGAAGTTGTCGACGTGGCCGTCAGTTTCGTCGTTGAACAGGCCGTCCGGCAGCCAGATCACCGTGTCGATGGCCAGATGCTCGGCCAGGTACTGCTCGATCTGCGCGCGGTTCAGGTGCGGGTTGCGGTTGGGGTTAAGCAGGCATTCCTCGGTGGTGATCAGGGTGCCTTCGCCATCGACATGGATCGAGCCGCCTTCGAGGATCAGCTCAGCGGTGCGGTAACGCGCGCAGCCTTCAAGCTGCAGAATCTTGCGCGCCACCTGATCGTCACGCACCCAGTTGGCATACAGGCCGCCATTCAGGCCGCCCCAGGCGTTGAAGGCCCAGTCCACGCCGCGCACTTCGCCACTGTTATTGGTGACGAAGGTCGGCCCGGTGTCGCGTACCCAGGCGTCGTCGGTGCTGATCTCCACCACGCGGATATTGCCGTGGGCCAGGCGCTCGCAGGCGTTCTCGTACTGGCCGGCGGACACGCACACGGTCACCGGCTCGAATTCGGCGATGGCCCTGGCCACGGCGGTAAACGCGGCTTGCGCGGGCTTGCCGCCCAGGCGCCAGTTGTCCGGGCGCTCGGGCCAGACCATCCAGGTTTGGCTGTGGCTTTCCCACTCGGCGGGCATGCGAAAGCCGTCGGCGCGTGGGGTAGTCGTCAGGGTTGTCATAAATTCACCAAAGCATTGAGCGGGAACGGATGGGCTGAGCGTACGCTAGCCGTCGCGGGTAATCATGGGTATCGACGCTGCGCATCTCAACCCATCCTACGAGGTGCTGTTACTCCGAGGCCAGCTGGCCGTCGAGGGTTTTTAGCGGGCCGTAGAGGTTCGGCCGGCGGTCACGAAAGCTGCCCCAGGCGCTGCGGATATGCTCCAGCTGGTCCAGATCGAAGCTGTGCATCAGCACTGCCTCGTCGGTCTGGTTGGCTTCCTGCACCTTGGCACCGAACGGGTCGGCAATAAACGACGAGCCATAGAAGTTGATGTGGTAGTCGCCCTGGTCTTCGCGGCCGATGCGGTTGCTGGCGATCAGCGGCATCAGGTTGGCGCCGGCGTGGCCCTGTTGCACGCGCTGCCAATGGTCGCGCGAGCTGATGCTCGGGTCATGCGGCTCGCTGCCGATGGCGGTCGGGTAGAACAGAAGCTCGGCACCGAGCAGCGCCATGCTGCGCGCGCACTCGGGGAACCACTGATCCCAGCAGATGCCCACGCCGATCTTGGCGTAGCGGGTGTTCCACACCTTGAAGCCGCTGTCGCCGGGGTTGAAGTAGTACTTCTCGTGATAACCCGGGCCGTCCGGGATATGGCTTTTCCGATAAATCCCGAGGTTGCTGCCGTCGGCGTCGATGATCGCGATGCTGTTGAAGCGCGCGCGGCCGGCCAGTTCGTAGAAGCTGATCGGCAATACCACTTGCAGCTCCTTGGCGATGTTCTGGAAGTGCAGGATCGCCGGGTTGCTCTCGGCTGGGGTGGCCAGCTGCAGGTAGTCCGGGTTGGGCTTCTGGCAGAAGTACGGGGCCTCGAACAGCTCTTGCAGCAGGATGATCTGTGCGCCTTGGGCCGCGGCCTGACGCACCAGGCGCTCGGCGTTGGCGAGATTCGCGGCAGTGTCCCAGGAGCAGGCCATCTGGGTAGCGGCGACGGTAACGATACGGGGCATGGTTTGGCACCTCAAGAGCAGTTGGGGCGGTCATCTGGCACCGGCAGACGGTTGTGGCTGGCTTTGGCGTACCGGTGAGATATGGCAGTGGATGGCCTATTTATATCCGATAAAAATCGGCTTTAAAAGTAAAATATACGGCTGCTGTCGGGTTTTAATCGATAAATTGCGAATAAAAATCGGCTTATCAAGCTGCGCTGAAGCTCGAGGCTGATCAAAGACAAGGCGAAACGCCGCCGCGCAGGCTGAAGTGCTGCGGGCGTGAGCGGGCTGTGCAGGGAGTTAAGGCGAGGGGTCAGGCGCTGTAGCGTTTGTGCAGCTCGAATTGTTCGTGGCCGTCGTCCCAGCCGGCTTCCCAGGCGGCGATCAGCACATCGGCGGTGAGTGTACGCGGGGTATTGGTTTGCCCGGTCAGTCCGGCCATATAGCCCTGTTGGTAAGCCTTGTTGAGGCTTTCCAGACTCCAGTGCTGATCATCTTCCGTGTTGAGGTCGGCGCAGGCCATGGCGGCAGCTCGCAGTGGATTTACCCGTGCAATGCTAGCCGCATCGCCTGGAGCGGACTGCGCCGCCGATCATGCTTTTGCCACCGCTGGCAGGTTATGTGATGCAGTTGGCGAAATGCCGGCTGCGCGCGAGCCGGCATTCGCCTGAGTTATACCGCCAGGGCCAGGATGCTGGCCTGATAGGCCGCGGCAAAGCTGTCGAAGTCGCCTTCTTCCTGGGCTTCCAGTTCGGC
Organism: Pseudomonas sp.; assembly: GCF_049301935.1. Classification (GTDB taxonomy): domain Bacteria; phylum Pseudomonadota; class Gammaproteobacteria; order Pseudomonadales; family Pseudomonadaceae; genus Aquipseudomonas. Next base: position 7,584 of record NZ_JBAQLP010000010.1, read on the forward strand.
CTGGTCGTGCAGCGACTGCGCTGTGCTGGCCTCGAAGGCCGCCTGTTGCTCGGCGCTCAGCGGCTGGCTGCGGAAATACGCGGCGTGCAACTTGCTCTGGCGCAGGGCGAACTCGGTAAAGCTGACGCCCTGTTGCAGTTGCGCCAGCACCTGGGCGGACGGGGTCTGGCTGGCATCGGCGACTTTGGCCTGCTGCGCCTGCAGGGCCAGACTATGGGCGTTGTCGCCCTGGTTCTGGTCGAGCAGTTCGGCCAGTGGACGGATTTGCTCAAGTAACTCATTGGCCCAGGTTTGCAGCGCCACCGGCTGGCCATGGCGTTGCAGCTGTAAGCCCGGCTGACGGCCTTGCTTGACCACGGTCAGGAAGTTATCGGTGCAGGCATGGCACTCGCGGCTTTCCAGCAGCGGGCTGTCGGCCAGCGCGCAGAACAGCAGGAAGGCGTCGAGGAAGCGCGATTCGCTGAGATCGATGCCCAGCGGCAGGAAGGGGTTGATGTCCAGGCAGCGCACTTCGACGTACTGCACGCCACGGGCCATCAGCGCCTGGATCGGCCGTTCGCCGCTGTAAGTCACGCGCTTGGGGCGGATGTTGGAGTAGTACTCGTTTTCGATCTGCAGGATGTTGGTGTTCAGCTGCAGCCACTCACCATCTTTCTTTGCGCCGATCTCCACATAGGGCGGGTAGGGCGTGCCGACGGCCTGGCGCAGGCTGTCGGTGTAGCTGACCAGGTCGTTGTAGCAGGGCGTCAGGCCCGCTTGCGCGGTGCTCTGGTAGCCCAGGTCACTCATGCGCAGGCTGGTGGCATAAGGCAGGTAGAGGGTTTCGCCATCCAGCTCCTGCAACTGGTGCGGGCGGCCGCGCATAAAGCCCTTGTGCAGCGCCGGCGAGGCGCCGAACAGGTACATCAGCAGCCAGCTGTAACGGCGGAAGTTGCGGATCAGCGCGATATAGCGCGCCGACTGGTAATCCCGTGCGCTGCGCGTGTCGCCTTCGGCCTGCTGTTGCAGTTGCCACAGCGCTTCGGGCAGGGAGAAGTTGTAATGAATACCGGCGATGCACTGCATGGTCTTGCCGTAACGCAGGGCCAGGCCCTTGCGGTAGACGTACTTGAGTTCACCGATATGCGAGCTGCCGTAGCGGGCGATCGGAATCGTCTCTTCGTCCGGCAGGGCGCAGGGCATCGACGGGCTCCACAGGTATTCGCCGTCCAGCTTGCTGTAGGCGAAGCGGTGGATCTGCTCCAGGTCGGCCAGGGTCGCGGCCGGGTCCGGTTCGGCCGGGGTGATAAATTCCAGCAGCGATTCGGAATAGTCGGTGGTGATCTGCGTGTGGGTCAGCGCCGAACCGAGAGCCGCCGGGTGCGGAGTCAGGGCCAGCTGGCCGTCGCCATCGACGCGCAGGCATTCGCGCTCGATACCGTGCAGGCACTGGGCAAGCAGGGAGAGGTTGGCGCGCTCGCCAAGCTGGGCCAGGCGGCGGGATAACAGGTCGCTCAAGATTGCATTCCTTCACGCATCGGTTGCCCCAATATGGGGACGCCTGGCGCGCTCTACAAGGGGGCGAGAAAACCGCTTTCAGCGGTCGATAGCGCTTTATAACCCGGCGCGGGTGAAGAAGGTTATAGCTGGACGCAGTGCATTTGCGTCAGGACGACGCGTTGCCGTGGATGGTGAGGGTCAGGGGCAAGTGATCGCTGATACCCAGCCAGTCTTGCCTCGTGCCAATTTCAAATTGGCAGTGTGGCAGCAGATTGCTGGCCACGAATGCGTAATCGATGTGGTAGGGCTTTGCAGTGTTGCGTTGCAAAAAGAAGGTCGGTTGTTGCTCGCTTCCCTGCAGCTCGCCGGTTTGCTGATGGTAGATGCTGTGCAGTTTTAGCTCGGTCAGTTCGCGCACCACGTCCGAGTGGCTCCACCATCTGTCGGGCTTATCCCAGATGGCATTGCTGTTTAAATCGCCCAAGATAATCACGTTGTTCTTGGCCAATTCGCTACGGTGAATTTGCAGGTATTTCCACAGTTGCCCGACATAGGCGAATGCTTGGGTGTCGTTACCTTTGGTCCATACGGCGAGTGCGGTCAGGTGTTCATTGATCGAAAACGGCAGGAAGTATTTCAGGTCACGACTGTGCCAGGTATGTGAGGGTGCGGCGCTGGCGAGCCCGCTGATGCTGTATGTGCCAGACCATGCGAGGGCATCAACCCGATGATTATTCTTCGGGAAAACGCCGATGCCTTTGTTTTTTGAATCACCGACCCACAGGTAATTTCCAGCCCATTGTCGATATGCCTCGGTAGACCGAGCCGGATCCTCGCACTCCTGAATGACCAGCACATCGGCCTCTAACGCATCGGCGTGGGCTAGTTTGTTGCGCAGTGCGCCGTTACAGTTCCAGGTCACGATTTTCATAGGGCACTCGAGAAGGTAACGACGAGGCGGGCGGTCTACTTCTTCGGCTGTAGGATGGGTTGAGCAACGCGATACCCATCCGGGCGGTGATGGCTATCGGTGCTGCGCCCCTCAACCCATCCTACGGATTGGCGGCGGCTACTTTTTTAGCTGCTTGGCATTGGCAAACAGCGCTGCCATGCCGCTATTGACCGGCGCGGGTTTGTCTTGGCTGGAATGACGCTCGCTGCGCGGCGCATTGCCGGCCGGCTTGCCGCCACGGGATTGTCCGCCGCGTGGGCCTTCGATCTTCTCGCCAGGCGTGTCGCCCATGCGCATCGACAGGGCGATACGGTTGCGCGGGATGTCCACTTCCATGACCTTGACCTTGACCACGTCGCCGGCCTTGACCGCTTCGTGTGGGTCTTTGATGAACTTCTCCGACAGCGCCGAGATATGCACCAGGCCGTCCAGGTGCACGCCGATATCGACGAAGGCGCCGAAGTTGGTCACGTTGGTCACCACGCCTTCGAGCATCATGCCCAGCTTGAGGTCGCTCAGGGTTTCCACGCCTTCCTGGAACTCGGCGGTCTTGAACTCCGGGCGCGGGTCGCGGCCGGGTTTTTCCAGCTCGCTCAAGATATCGCCGATGGTCACCAGGCCGAATTTATCGTCGGTGAACTGCTTGGGATCGAGGCGCTTGAGGAAGGCGGCATCGCCGATCAGCGAGCGGATATCGCGGCCGGTGTCGGCGGCGATGCGCTGCACCAGCGGGTAGGTCTCCGGGTGCACGGCGGAGGCGTCCAGCGGGTTGCTGCCGTTCATTACCCGCAGGAAGCCGGCGGCCTGTTCGAAGGTCTTGTCGCCCAGGCGCGGCACCTTGAGCAGCTCGGCGCGGCTGTTGAATGCGCCGTTGGCGTCGCGGTAGGCGACGATATTCTGCGCCAGGGTGGTGTTCAGCCCGGAGATGCGTGCCAGCAGCGCGGCGGAGGCGGTGTTTACATCGACGCCGACGGCGTTTACGCAGTCTTCGACCACCGCATCCAGCGAGCGCGCCAGCTTGAGCTGCGACACGTCATGCTGGTACTGGCCGACGCCGATGGATTTCGGGTCGATCTTCACCAGCTCGGCCAGCGGGTCCTGCAGACGGCGGGCGATGGACACCGCGCCGCGTAGCGACACGTCCATATCCGGGAATTCCTTGGCCGCCAGTTCCGAGGCGGAGTACACCGAGGCGCCGGCCTCAGACACCATGACTTTGGTCAGCTTCAGGCCGGGCAGCTGCTTGATCAGGTCGGCCGCCAGCTTGTCGGTCTCGCGGCTGGCGGTGCCGTTGCCGATGGAGATCAGGTCGACCGCGTGCTTGGCGCACAGCTTGGCGAGGGTCGCCAGGGTGCCGTCCCAGTCATTGCGCGGCGCATGCGGGTAAACCGTGGCGGTTTCCAGCACCTTGCCGGTGGCATCGACCACCGCCACTTTGCAGCCGGTGCGCAGGCCCGGATCGAGTGCCAGGGTGGCGCGCGGGCCGGCCGGGGCGGCCAGCAGCAGGTCGTGCAGGTTGCGGGCGAACACGTTGATCGCTTCGTTCTCCGCGGCTTCACGCAGCTCGCCGAACAGGTCGGTTTCCAGGTGGGTGTAGAGCTTGACCTTCCAGGTCCAGCGCACCACTTCGCCCAGCCACTTGTCCGCGGCGCGGCCACGGGCGCTGATGCCGAAACGCTCGGCGATCATGCCTTCGCAGGGGTGCATGGCGCCCGGCAGCTCGTCGCCGACTTTCAGGCTGGCGCTCAAAACGCCTTCATTGCGGCCACGGAAAATTGCCAAGGCGCGGTGCGAGGGCGCGCCCTTGAGCTTCTCGTCGTGCTCGAAGTAATCGCGGAACTTGGCCCCTTCGTGCTCTTTGCCGGCGACTACGCGAGCGCTGAGGATGGCGTTGTCCTTGAGGAAGCCGCGCAGGCTGGCCAGGAGGTTGGCGTCTTCGGCGAAGCGCTCCATCAGGATGTATTTGGCGCCTTCGAGCACGGCCTTGACGTCGGCAAAGCCTTTTTCGGCGTCGATAAAACGCTCGGCTTCGGCTTCCGGGGTCAGGTTCGGATCGTTAAACAGCGCGTCGGCCAGCTCACCGAGGCCCGCTTCCAGGGCGATCTGGCCCTTGGTGCGGCGCTTCTGTTTAAACGGCAGGTAGAGGTCTTCCAGGCGGGTCTTGGTTTCGGCCAGGTTGATTTCACGGGTCAGTTCCGCAGTCAGCTTGCCCTGTTCCTCGATGCTGGCGAGGATGCTGGTGCGGCGCTCGTCGAGTTCGCGCAGGTAGCGCAGGCGCTCTTCCAGGTTGCGCAACTGGGTGTCGTCGAGGCTGCCGGTGACCTCTTTGCGGTAGCGCGCGATAAACGGCACGGTGGCGCCTTCGTCGAGCAGCGCCACGGCGGCGGCGACCTGTTGCGGGCGTACGCCCAGTTCTTCGGCGATGCGGTTGTTGATGCTGAGCATATAAAGCTACCCACAAGGCGATCATGCCAACGGCATGGCGCGCGAAAATTCAGTTGAGTCGGCGTGGCCTGCCCTCATCCGGCGCTTCGCGCCACCTTCTCCCTGGGGGAGAAGGGCAGATTGAGGTTGTCGCTGCGCGACTGCCACGTCGATACGGCCGCGCATTATAAACACTGCCCGGTAGCGCGCCGGGAACCAGTCGGGGAAAAATCTGCTAACAATGGGCTGCACGTCGGCTGCGGCAGCTGAGCCATAATGCCGGTCGTTGCACCCTGCCAGCGCGCCCGCGCCCGGCGGATGCCCGGACAAGGAGCCCTGAATGAGCAGCACTGCACTTCCCGTTGAAGGCGAAAAAATCCTCATCGTCGATGACGACGCCCGTCTGCGTCGCCTGCTTGAACGCTTCTTCGACGAGCAGGGCTACCGCGTGCGCGCGGTGGAAAACGTCGAGCAGATGGACCGCCTGCTGGCCCGCGAGTTGTTCAACCTGGTGGTGCTCGACCTGATGCTGCCGGGCGAGGATGGCCTGTCGGCCTGCCGCCGCCTGCGTGAGGCAAACAATCAGGTGCCGATCATCATGCTCACCGCCAAGGGCGACGAGGCCAGCCGTATTCAGGGCCTGGAGCTGGGCGCCGACGATTACCTGGCCAAGCCGTTCAACCCGCGCGAGCTGTTGGCGCGGATCAAGGCCGTGCTGCGCCGCCAGGCCCCGGTGGTGCCGGGCGCGCCGGGTAGCGAAGATGAGAGCGTGAGTTTCGGCGAGTACGAACTGTCCCTGGCCACCCGTGAGCTCAAGAAGGGTGACGAGGTGCATATGCTCACCACCGGCGAGTTCGCCGTGCTCAAGGCGCTGGTGCAGCACGCCCGCGAGCCGCTGACCCGCGACAAGCTGATGAACCTGGCGCGGGGCCGCGAATGGGACGCCCTGGAGCGCTCCATCGACGTGCAGATCTCGCGCCTGCGCCGACTGATCGAGCCGGACCCGTCCAAACCGCGCTATATCCAGACGGTCTGGGGCGTGGGTTATGTGTTTGTGCCGGACGGTAATAAATAGAACAGCCGTAGGGGGATGACGCTTTACTCATCCACCACCATTTCACCGCGGTGGATCGATGAGGCGCGATCCACCCTACGACCACGTCGAGTCTCCATGAAAACCCCTCTCTGGTTCCCGCAAAGCTTCTTCGCCCGCACCCTGTGGCTGGTGTTGATCGTGGTGCTGTTCTCCAAGGCGCTGACCTTGGTTTATCTGATGATGAACGAGGACGTGCTGGTCGATCGTCAGTACAGCCACGGCGCGGCGCTGACCCTGCGCGCCTACTGGGCGGCGGACCCGCAAGACCGCGCCAGCATCGCCGCCGCCGCAGAGCTTAAGCGGGTGCCGTATGAGCAGGTCCCGGCCACCGAACAGCATTGGCCTTACAGCGAGATCTTTGCCCGGCAGATGCAAACCGAACTGGGCCCGGCCACCGAAGTGCGGGTGAGCGCCAAGCACCCACCGGCGCTCTGGGTGCATGCGCCGAGCCTGGGCGACGACTGGCTGCGGGTACCGCTGTATCCGCACCCGCTGCGCGGCCAGCGGATCTGGAATGTACTCGGCTGGTTCCTGGCCATCGGCCTGTTGTCGACGGCGGCGGCGTGGATTTTCGTCCGTCAGCTCAGCGCACCGCTCAAGCGCCTGGTGTTTGCCGCGCGGCAGATCGGTAAGGGGCGCAGCGTGCGTCTGCCGGTGGGGGATACGCCGAGCGAGATGGCCGAGGTCTACCGCGCCTTCAACCAGATGGCCGAAGACGTCGAGCAGGCCGCCCGCGAGCGAGAGCTGATGCTCGCCGGGGTGTCGCATGACCTGCGCACGCCGCTGACCCGGCTGCGCCTGTCGATGGAATTTCTGCACACCGATTCGGAGCTGACCGAGGACATGGTGCGCGATATCGAGGACATGGACGCGATCCTCGACCAGTTCCTCGCCTTTATCCGCGATGGCCGTGACGAACCGCTGGAGCAACTCGATCTGCTTGAGCTGATCCGCGAAGTGGTCGCGCCCTACAACCAGAAACAGGAAATGGTGCGCCTGTGCCTGGAGCCCGTACCGGCCTTTCCGCTTCGGCGGGTGTCGCTCAAGCGGTTGCTGGTCAACCTGATTGAAAACGCCCTGCGCTATGGCGGCAACGCGGTGGAAGTGGCGGTTTCCCTGTCTGGCGATCACAGCGCGCCTTATGTGGTGCTGAGTGTGCTGGACCGTGGCGCAGGGATCGATCCGGCCGAGCTGGGCAGCATCTTCAACCCCTTTATCCGCGGCGACCGTGCTCGCGGCGGGCAGGGTGCCGGGTTGGGGCTGGCCATAGTCCGGCGCATCGCCGCCTTGCACGGTGGCAGCGTCGAATTGCGCAACCGCTCCGGCGGTGGCCTGGAGGCGCGGGTTTGCCTGCCATTAGGGCTGCTGTTGCCGCGCGACGCGGTGTAAGAAAACCTGGGCATGCTGCCCCTACTGCGCTGAACTATGCTCTAGCAGCGCGACGACATGAGGTCAGCATGCCTGCAGTTCCCCATCGCCTCTCCCTGTGGACCTGGTTGCTGCCGCTGCCAATGCTCCATCTGGCCACTTGGCTATCCCTGGCGACCCAGTTCACCGATGGGGCAGCGCTCTGGTATCCACCGTTTGCCCTGGCGCTGGTGTTTGCCTTGTGGTGGGGGCCACGGGTGCTGCTGGCGGTGTACCTCAATGCCATGTTGTCGATCCCCCTCTGGGATTTGCCCTGGCAGTGGGCCCCGCTCTATGCGCTGTCGGAAACCTTGGGTGTCGCCCTGGCCTGGCTGTTACTCAGGCTGCGCCCGTTTGATCCGGCCTTGCCTGATCTGAGCCATTTGCTGCGGTTTATGCTGCTGGGCGTGTTGTTGCCGGTCATTCCCGTGGCGCTGGGGGTGCAAGGCAATCTCTGGCTCTCGGGTTACGCAAGGTTGCAGGACCTGTCCTCGGGCAGCATGACGCTGTGGCTGGCCGACAGCTTGACCGCGCTGGCCATCGCCACCCCCTTGCTGGCTTATCTGACGCCCTGGCTGCGCCGCCGCAGCTGGCTGGCTGCACCCGTACTCAGCGGTTGCGAGCAGGTGCCCGAGGTGTTGCGCCAGGTGCCACCCTGGCCACTGCTGGTGCTGTTGTTAATCGCTATGCCCTGGCTGCTCGGGGTGTTACCACTGACCCTGAACCTGCCGCTGATTGGCGTGATGATGTTGGCGTTGGCACTGGTCTGGGGCTTTGCCGGCGGCATCTGCGGTGCGCTGCTCAGCGTGCTGGTGGTGCTGATCCTGCCGCTGCTGCGTGGCCTGGGGGATACCGCCGCCTGGCTCGACCCGCAACGCCTGGAACTGCACTTCAGCGTGCTGCTGTTTATGCTCGCCACCCTGCTGGTGGGGCGCAGCCTGAGTGATCTGCGCCAGGCGCTGGCGCGCAGCGCGCAGATGCAACAGCAGTTGGCCCTGGCCAACCTGGCCCTTGAGGCCAGCCCGCTGGGGGTGATCATTGCCGATGCGCGCCAACAAGGGTTGCCGCTGATCTACTGCAACCCGGCGTTCGAGCAGATTACCGGCTACAACCGCGAGGAAATCCTGGGCAACAACTGGAACTTTCTGCTGCGCGATGATCGGCAGCAACAGGAATTGGGCCGTTTGCAGCAGGCGTTACGCGAGGGGGTGGGCTGCGACGTGGTGCTGCGCAACTACCGCAAGAGCGGCCAACCGTTCTGGAATCAATTTACCCTCGCGCCCATGCGTGACGACCAGGGCCTCAGCCATTTCGTCGCCTTGCAGAGCGACGTGACGGCCCGTGAACAACTGGCCACTCAGGTGCGTTCGCAGAGTGACGAGCTGCTCAGGCAGAGCCATCTGTTCAGCCAGACCGAGCATATCGCCAACCTGGGGGGCTGGGTGCTGAATGTCCCGCAGCAGAGCATGGATTGGAGTGCCGGCTGCTTTCGCATCTACGAACTGGACCCGAAAAATGGTACGCCGGATCTAAACAAGGCCCTGAGTTACCTGGATGCCAGTGGCCGCGCCCTGTCAGAGCAGGTGTTGCAACAACTGATCGATGGGCTGGAGCAATTCGATATCGAGGTGCGCCTGCTGACCGCCAAGGGCAATACGCGCTGGTTGCGTATTCGCGGCGTCAGCGAGCGCGACGGCAGTGAGCTGGTGCGGGTGTATGGTGCGCTGCAGGACGTCAGCGCGCGCAAGTATGCCGAACAGCAGCTGCGCGAGCGCGACGAACGGCTACGGCTGTTTTTCGAAGCGCCGCTGATCGGCATGGCCCTGACCAGCCCGAACCTCGCCTGGGAGGAGGTCAACCACAAACTCTGCAGCATTCTTGGGCGTTCGCGCGAACAGCTGCTGGGGTCTAGCTGGGAAGCGCTGTCGCTGGACGACGACCTGCAGATCGAACAGCCGCTGCTCGACCAGGTGCTTAGCGGCAGTCGTGAAGGCTTCGAACTGGAAAAACGCTTTCGCCGCGCCGATAACAGCCTGGTGCATACCCGCGTCAGCCTGCGTGCGGTGCGCCACAGCACGGGCCGAGTGCGCATGTTCCTGCTGTTGGTTGAGGACATCAGCCAGCGCCTGCAAGCCGAGGCGCGCTACCGCACCATCGTCGAGAATGCGCCCGAGGCGATCATGCTGTTCGACCTGCACGGCCGCTTGGTCGAGTGCAACGACAATGCCCTGCGCCTGCTGCGCTACAGCCGCGAAGAAATCGTTAGCAAGTGCGTGTTTGAACTGAGCCCGAGCAAGCAGGCCGATGGCCAGTTGACCGCCGAGCTGGGGCAGCGCTATTTGCAACGGGCGATGGCCGGCGAAGCGCCGGTTTTTGAGTGGTTGCACCGTGACAGTGGCGGGCGGCAGATTCCCTGTGAGGTGCGCCTGGTGCGTATGCCCGGTGAGCCGGTGCTGATTCGCGGCAGCATCACCGATATTTCCGAGCGCCAGCGCTATCAGCGCGAGATCGAACGACTGGCCTTTAGCGACGAACTCACCGGTCTGCCCAATCGGCGCCTGCTGCTCGACCGTCTGCAGCATGCGATGGACCGTGAGCAGCGCGAGAACACCCTGGGTGCGCTGCTGTTTATCGACCTTGATCACTTTAAAACGGTCAACGACAGCCTCGGCCATCTGGTCGGCGATGGCTTGCTGCGCGAGGTTACCACGCGTTTGGCCGGTGGCTTGCGTGCCGAAGACACCCTGGCGCGGATGGGTGGCGACGAGTTTGTGGTGCTGCTCGAAGGGCTCGACAGCAACCCGCGGCAGGCCGCAGAAGCGGCGGCGATCACTGCTGAAAAACTGCTGAAAAGCCTGGTCGGCAGCTGCTGGATCGATGGTCATGAGCTGTCGATCAGCGCCAGTATCGGCATCGCCCTGCATCCGTTCGGCACCCAGATTGCCTCCGATGTGCTGAAACAGGCAGATACCGCGATGTACCGAGCCAAGCAGGGCGGACGCAACGCCCTGCACTTCTTCGCCCCGGAGATGCAGTTGGCCATCGACCAGCGCCTGCAGTTGCAGAGCGAGCTGCGTCAGGCGGTGCAGCGCAATCAGCTGCATCTGGTGTTTCAGCCGCAACTGGCGCTGGCCACCGAGCGTATCGCCGGCGCGGAAGTGCTGCTGCGCTGGGCCCACCCGGAGCGCGGCGAAATCATGCCGGGCGACTTTATTCCGCTGGCCGAAGAAACCGGGCTGATTGAAGAACTCGGCGCCTGGGTGCTGGAGCAGGCCTGCGCTGCGCTGGCGCGCTGGCTACCGCAGTGGCCGCAGCTGGTGCTGGCGGTCAACCTGAGCCCGCGTGAGCTGCGCCAGCGCGGCTGCGTGGCGCGCATCCGCGACTGCCTGCAACGTCATCAGGTGCCGGCCACGGCGCTGGAGCTGGAAATCACCGAGGGCGTGCTGCTGGAGGAGGTCGAGCAGTGCATCAGCAATATGCAGGCGCTCAAGGCGTTGGGTGTGCGCTTTGCCATCGACGATTTTGGTACCGGTTATTCCTCGCTGACCTACCTCAAGCGCCTGCCGCTGGATCGTCTGAAGATCGACCGCAGCTTTACCTGGGACATGGATGGTGAAGACGGTAGTGGCCTGATGCTGGTGCAGACCATCCTGGTGATTGCCGGCAACCTGGGCCTGGAATGCGTGGCCGAAGGCATCGAAAGTCAGTGGCAGCTCGATTGCCTGCGTCAGCATGGCTGCTCGCTGGGGCAGGGTTATCTGTTTAGTCGGCCGCTGCCAGAGGCGGATTTCCAGGCCTGGATGCAGCAGCACCCGCTATAGGCTGAATCCGCATTGCGCCATCCCTGCCGCCTATGGTGAGCTGCACCACCGGCCCGGTCATCCTTGGCCGTGCGTTCGCCTGTGCCCGGTTCACCCCTTGCCCTTGGTGCGGGTCAGGTGCGGGCCGCCGTTCTTCTCGATGTACTGGATGATGATGCCCGCCACATCCTTGCCGGTGGTGGTTTCGATGCCTTCCAGGCCGGGCGATGAGTTCACCTCCATCACCAGCGGGCCGTGGTTGGAGCGCAGGATATCCACCCCGGCCACGCTCAAGCCCATGACCTTGGCCGCACGGATGGCGGTCATGCGTTCCTCCGGGGTGATCTTGATCAGGCTGGCGCTGCCACCCCGGTGCAGGTTGGAGCGAAATTCGCCGGGCTTGGCCTGGCGCTTCATCGCCGCGATCACCTTGTCGCCGACCACGAAACAGCGGATATCCGCGCCGCCGGCTTCCTTGATGTATTCCTGCACCATGATGTCCTGCTTGAGGCCCATAAAGGCCTCGATCACCGACTCGGCCGCCGTCGCCGTCTCACACAGCACCACGCCGATGCCCTGGGTGCCCTCCAGTACCTTGATCACCAGCGGCGCGCCATTGACCATGTCGATCAGGTCGGCGATATCATCCGGGGAGTGGGCGAAACCGGTCACCGGCAGGCCGATGCCACGGCGTGACAGCAGTTGCAGCGAGCGCAGCTTGTCCCGCGAGCGGGCAATGGCCACCGACTCGTTGAGCGGGAACACCCCCATCATCTCGAACTGGCGCAGCACCGCGCAGCCATAGAAGGTTACCGAGGCACCGATGCGCGGGATCACCGCATCGAAGCCTTCCAGCGGCTTGCCGCGGTAGTGGATCTGCGGCTTGTGGCTGGCGATGTTCATATAGGCGCGCAGGGTATCGATCACCACCATCTCGTGGCCCCGCAGCTGCCCGGCTTCGACCAGGCGGCGGGTGGAATACAGGCGCGGGTTGCGCGACAGCACGGCGATCTTCATTGGGCACCAGATGGGTCAGCAAGGGTGGGTTTGTTCTGTACATAGGTCAGCGCCGGGTTGACCAGCAGCTGTCCGTCGACCAGGGCTTTGGAACCGAGCAGCACGCGGTAGCGCATGGTCTTGCGGCAGGTCAGGGTGAATTCCACCGGCCATTCGCGTTCCCCCAGGGTCAGGTGGGTGCGGATCACATAACGCGACTGGGTGTGGCCGTTGGAGCTTTTGATGGTTTTCACTGACACCAGCTGCGCCTCGCAGCGATGGCGGCGCTGCACCAGCGTGCCGAGATGCGCGGTAAAGCGCACCCAGGGCTCGCCATCGCGGTCGAACGGCTGGATATCGCTGGCGTGCAGGCTGGAGGTGCTGGCGCCGGTGTCGATCTTGGCGCGCAGGCCGACCATGCCCAGTTGCGGCAGGTTGATCCATTCACGCAGGCCGATTACGCCCAGTTGGTCGAAAGTCTTCACAGGTGGGGCGTTTCTCCAGATAGTGCGGGCATTCTAGTTGGCACGTGTGACAACTGCATCAGGCAAAATGTCCGCCTGCACAGCAGGCATCAGTGGGGATCAGATGAGCAATAAAGACGACGACAAGGTGCGCCTGGATAAATGGCTGTGGGCCGCGCGTTTCTACAAAACCCGCGCCCTGGCCAAGGCGGCGATAGAGGGCGGCAAGGTGCACCATCGCGGCGAGCGCTGCAAACCGGGCAAGGAGCCGAGAGTCGGTGATGTGTACGTGATCCGCACCGGCTTCGAGGAGCGCAGCGTGGTGGTGCAGGCACTTTCAGTGGTGCGCCGTGGTGCGCCCGAGGCGCAGGCCTTGTATGCCGAAACGGCGGAAAGCATTGAACGCCGCGAGCTGGCCGCGGCGCAGCGCAAGGCCGGAGCCCTGGGCATGCAGACCGATGGCCGACCGAGCAAGAAGCAGCGCCGGCAGATGCACGACTTCAATGATCGGCAAGACGGCGGTCTGCGCCATCCCTGGGCTGACGAAGAAGCCTAGGGGCGTGGCGCCTTGTGTTTAACGCCCGCTGATAACGCTTAGGCGGCCCAGCAGTGGCAACTTGGCCAGGCTCTGGAGCAGCGGTTGAGTGACGTACTCCAGCCATTCGCTGGTTTTGTAGGCAAAGGGGGTAAAGCAGGCCCAGGCCAGGCCCATCAGGGCGAGGAACAGGCCGCCCACCAGGGCATCCGAACCCCAGTGCGCACCGGCCACCAGGCGCGGCAGCATAAAGATCACCGCCATCGACCAGACCAGCAGCAAGCGCCAGTTGCGCGCGAAGAGGCTCATAAACATCGCCCAGAGCAGCAGTACCGAGGCGTGGTCACCGGGGAAGCTACGGGTGGCGCTGTCCTTCATATCCCAGCGCTCTTCCCAGGTCGGGAACAGCTCAGTCAGGCGTGCTGCGCCTTCCACCACCAAGGACGCGCTCGGGCGTTGCCAGCCCATCAGCTTAACCAGCTCGGCGAAGCCGACGCGAAACAGCAACATCACGATCAGTGCCGCGAGAAAGGCATACAGCGCCTTGCGCACCTGGACGCCGCTGAACACCAGGTCAGCCTTGAGCATCACGGCCAGCATCAGCACGCCAACCCCCATGTCCACCGGGCGCATGCTGCCGATCGCCCAGGTCTGCGCCCACAGCCCGGCGCTGTGTACCGGTTCATTAAGCAGGGCAAACAGCTGCAGATCGAATTGGTCCCACAGCGCGCGGCTGGGCGTCCACAGCCAACTGGCGAGCAGCAGCAACGCGACGATATGGCTGGCAATCAGTGGGCGGACACGCCACTGCTGATTAATAAAAGAAGGGTTCATGCAGTGGCATCCTTGTCATCTGTAGGGTTTACGGCGGCCGGCATGCTAGGGATCTGGTCACAAAAATGCAAAGTTTCGCCCAGCCTTTTGTCGCTAACTGTGATGCTGATGGCTATCGATAGCTTCCGCCCGCAGCGCCGATAGATAAGAGGCGCTTGGTCAGATGGGCGTTTGCGCCTAAAATCGGCGGCCGAGTCACATTCAGTGAAGTTGGCATGTCTGATTTTTCCCAACGCTTCTTGTTCGACGACAGCGATATTCGCGGTGAGCTGGTCGGCCTGACCGACAGCTACAGCCATGTGCTGGCCAAACACAGCTACCCGCAACCGGTCGCCCAGCTGCTGGGTGAGCTGCTGGCCGCCGCCTCGCTGCTGATCGGCACGCTGAAGTTCGACGGCCTGCTGATCCTGCAGGCGCGTTCCTCCGGGGCCGTGCCCTTGCTGATGGTCGAATGCTCCAGCGACGGCGAGCTGCGCGGTATCGCCCGTTATCACGCGGAACAGATCACCGCCGAGGCCAACCTGCGCGAACTGATGCCCGATGGCGTGCTGGCCATGACCGTCGACCCGAAATCCGGGCAGCGTTATCAGGGTATCGTCGACCTGGAAGGCGACACCCTGGCCGATTGCCTGAGCAATTACTTCGCCACGTCCGAGCAGTTGCCGACGCGTTTCTGGCTTAGTGCAGACGGTCAGCGTGCGCGCGGCTTGTTGTTGCAACAGCTGCCGGCCGACCGCCTGAAAGATGCCGATGAGCGTGAAGCCAGCTGGCAGCACGCCCTGGCCCTGGCCGATACCCTGAAGGCCGAGGAGCTGCTGGGCCTGGATAACCAAACTCTGCTGCACCGCCTGTATCACCAGGAGCCGCTGCGTCTGTTTGACCCGCGCGCCCTGCAGTTCCGCTGCAGCTGCTCGCGTGAGCGTTCCAGCCGCGCGCTGATCAGCCTCGGCCAGGCCGACGCCGAAGCGCTGGTGCAGGAACATGGCGGCAGCGTGGAAATCGATTGCCAGTTCTGCAATGAGCGTTATCTATTCGATGCCGCCGATGTGCTGCAACTGTTTATCGATGGCAACACGGATGCGCCGTCGAATACGCGCCACTGAATTTCAAACAGGTTCTGGGGCAAATCGCAGGTAAATCGTGTCGGAATGATCTGATCAGAGGCTGCACCCGCAGCCGGCTTTTTCTGGCATAATCCGGCGCACTTTTTTCGCTGTAGTAGTGCTCAGTTTTCTACTACAAAACGTTCGGAAGACTCGGCCGCTTGGCCGACGGGGACCCACATGACGCAAGCCAACAACGCCGTGTACACCGACATCAGCGCTGCCCAACTGGTCGAAGAAGCCCTTCGTCGCGGTGAAGGCGAGCTGGCCGCCAACGGCTCCCTGGTCGTACGCACCGGCCACCGCACGGGTCGTTCGCCGGCTGACCGCTTCATCGTGCAAGAGCCGAGCACCGAGGCGAAAATCGCCTGGGGCGCGATCAACCGTCCGTTCCCGGCTGACAAGTTCGATGCCCTGTGGGACCGCGTACAGGCGTTCTCCGACGCCCAGGACAGCTTCGTGTCCTACGTTCATGTAGGTTCCGCCGACGCCCACTACCTGCCGGTCAAGATGACCACCGCCACCGCCTGGCAGAACCTGTTCGGCCGTTGCCTGTTTATCAACCCGCAGCAGTACAACCCGGCGGGCAAGGACGAGTGGCAAGTGCTCAACGTCGCCAACTTCGAGTGCGTACCCGAGCGTGACGGCACCAACTCCGACGGCTGCGTGATCCTCAACTTCGCCGCCAAGAAAGTCCTGATCGCCGGCATGCGTTACGCCGGTGAAATGAAGAAAGCCATGTTCAGCGTGCAGAACTTCCTGCTGCCGGACGCCGACGTGCTGCCGATGCACTGCGCCGCCAACATCGGTGAAGAAGGCGACGTGACCCTGTTCTTCGGTTTGTCCGGCACCGGCAAGACCACCCTGTCGGCCGACGAAAGCCGCTACCTGATCGGCGACGATGAGCACGGCTGGGGCAAGGGCGTGGTGTTCAACATCGAGGGCGGTTGCTATGCCAAGTGCATCGACCTGTCGGAGAAGAACGAGCCGGTGATCTGGAAAGCCATCCAGTTCGGTGCCGTGCTGGAAAACGTGGTGCTCGATGAAAACCGCGTACCGAACTACGCCGACGACAGCCTGACCCAGAACAGCCGAGCGGCTTACCCGCTGGAGCTGGTCGAGAAGCGCAGCGAGAAGAATCTCGGCGGCGAGCCGAACGCGGTGATCTTCCTCACCTGCGACCTGACCGGCGTACTGCCGCCGGTGTCGATCCTTAACGAAGAGCAGGCGGCTTATCACTTCCTCTCCGGTTACACCGCGCTGGTCGGTTCCACCGAAATGGGCAGCGGCGGCGGCATCAAGTCGACCTTCTCCACCTGCTTAGGCGCGCCATTCTTCCCGCGTCCGGCCGGCGCGTACGCGGAACTGCTGATCAAGCGCATCCGCGGCTTCGGCTCCAAGGTCTACCTGGTCAACACCGGCTGGACCGGTGGTGGCTACGGCGTCGGCAAGCGCTTCAATATCCCGACCACCCGTGGCGTGATTGCAGCTATCCAGAGCGGCGCGCTGATCGGTACCGAAACCGAACTGCTGCCGATTATCAACCTGAGCGTGCCGAAGTCGGTACCGGGCGTGGAAACCAACCTGCTCAACCCGCGCAACACCTGGGAAGACAAGAACGCCTACGACGAAGCCGCCAAAGGCCTGGCCAAGCTGTTTATCGAAAACTTCCAGAAGTTCGATGTCAGCGATGCCATCAAGAACGCCGGCCCGCAGCTCTAAGCTGTAACGGCTGCGTTAAAAAACCGCCTTCGGGCGGTTTTTGCATTTCAAGGCTGAATAAGGAGAGGCCGGCCTACGCTGATTGGTTCCCTCGCCCCTCCGGGGAGAGGGTTAGGGAGAGGGGCTGGCAGTGTGTAACTGGCACATCGCCAACGGAAAAGCCGCCCGGAGGCGGCTTTGGGTGCGTATCTGCTGACAGATCAGGCACGTTTGCGAATGTTGCACGTTGCACTCTTGCTCAGGTGGCCGCTCTGCACGGCCTCAGGTGTTGCTATATGGCTGTTTCGGGCCATAGCGCTAACGGGGTTGGCAACTCAGGCGATTCCCAGGGTCTTTGCCTGCGACTGTCGACTTCAGCATGACTGGCTACTGCCAGGTAGGTGTCGATATGTCACGGGTGGCCGCTGGCGCTTTCGAGTTGTATGGCGGCGTTAGGTCTATGGTTTGGCACAACTGACGGCGAACCTGAGTTCTCCCGACCGGACTGCGCATCGTCCCGTTGTTCGCATCAGCTACTCCGGTTTCACCGGGGTCTTTGCTGAGCGGCCATCTGGCCTGGGTGGTGAGCGATCTAGTGGGTAACCGGCAAGCTGCCGCTGAAACCAGATACCTGCATACTCATCTCCTTTGTTGTTCGCATGGTTTGAATGTACGCCTGTATTGCCCGTGGTGTTAGTTGGATTAGTAATAGCAGCGCGGCTTGTAGGAATTAATCATTGTTTGCCGCCCGTGCGGTCGATGGAGTGACAGCTATGAGTACCCTTGCGCGAGTGTTTGGCTTTCAGCAGCTGCGGCCCGGCCAGGAACGGGTGGTGACGGCCGTGCTGGCGGGTCGTTCGGCGGCGGCGATCTTCCCCACCGGTTCGGGCAAGTCACTGTGCTACCAGCTGCCGGCGCTGCACCTGCCGCACCTGTGCCTGGTGGTGTCGCCCTTGCTGGCGCTGATGCAGGACCAGCTGGCCTTCCTGCATGGCCGTGGCATCAGCGCCGCCAGTATCGATTCGGCGCAAAGCCGCGAGGAGGCCAGCGCGGTGATGACCCGGGCGAAATCCGGTGAGCTGAAGATTTTGATGATCTCGGTCGAGCGCTTGAAGAATGAGCGCTTTCGCAACTTTATCAGTCAGGTGCCGATTTCCCTGCTGGTGATCGACGAGGCCCACTGCATCTCCGAATGGGGGCATAACTTCCGCCCGGATTACCTCAAGCTGCCCGACTACCAACGCCAGTTCGGCATCCCCCAGGTGCTGCTGCTCACCGCCACGGCCACACCGCCAGTAATTGCCGACATGCAGAAGAAATTCGCCATCGCCGCCGATGACGTGGTCACCACCGGCTTTTACCGCGCCAACCTCAATCTGCTGGTGGAGCCGGTCGCAGGCATAGACAAGCAACGCCGCCTGGAGCAGTGGCTGGGCGCCAAGGCCGGACAGCCGAGCATCGTCTACGTCACCCAGCAGAAGACCGCCGAGCAGGTGGCCGCGCGCCTGAGCCAACGCGGCATTGCCGCCAGCGCCTACCACGCCGGCATGGCCTCTGATGCGCGCGAGGCGATCCAGCGCCAGTTTATGGCTGGGCAGATCAACTGCATCGTCGCCACCATCGCCTTCGGCATGGGCATCGACAAGGCGGATATCCGCAATGTGCTGCACTTCGACCTGCCCAAATCCATCGAGAACTACAGCCAGGAAATCGGCCGCGCCGGCCGCGATGGCCAGCCCTCCGACTGCCTGGTGCTGGCCAACCGTGACAGCCTCAACGTGCTGGAAAACTTCGTGTACGGCGATACGCCAGAGTTGGACGGTATTCGCTGGGTACTGGATAAGCTGCTGAGTGACAGTGATAGCGGCGAGTGGGAGCTGATGCTTAACCAGCTTTCCGAGCAGAGCAATATCCGTCAGCTGCCGCTGAAAACCCTGCTGGTGCAGCTGGAGCTACGCGGCATCATCGCCCCACGTTACGCCTATTTCGCCGAATATCGCTTCAAATTTCTTCTGGAGCCCGAGGCGCTGCTGGAAAAATTCGACGGCGAGCGGCGGCAGTTTGTCGAGGCGCTGATCAGCACTTCGCAACGCGCGCGCACCTGGTGCACGGTGAATTTCGACCTGCTCTATGGGCAGCACCAGGCCGAGCGCGGCCGGGTGATCAAGGCGCTGGATTATTTTCAGGAAAAGGGCTGGGTCGAGCTGGAAAGCAAGCAGATGACCGAGGTCTACGCGCTGCTCGACCCAGGCTTTGACCCGGCGACCTTGAGCGTTGAACTGCATGGCTATTTCAGCCAGCAGGAGGCCAGCGAAATTCGCCGGATTCACGCCATGCTCGCGCTGTTTGCCAGCGAGCAGTGCCTGAGCCAGCGCCTGGCCGCCTATTTCGGCGATGCCAATGCGCCGCAGCAGTGTGGGCATTGCTCGGTGTGCCGTGGGCAGATCGCCCGCCTGCCCGCGCCACCGGCCTTACGGCCGTTGGCGGAGCAGGATATACACGGCCTATGCGACGGCTTTGTGCAGAAGTATCAGGCGTTGAAAGGCGCACAGCCCAGCGCCGAGTGCCTGACACGCTTTCTCTGCGGCATCAGCGTGCCGCTGTTTAGCAAGCTTAAAGCGCGGCAGATTGCAGGGTTTGCCAGCCTGGAAGACTACCCCTATGCCGAGGTGCGTAGCTCGCTGGTGGCGCAACAGGGCTAGCGGCTTACTCGCCGATATCCTCGTTCCACAGCGTCGGCTGGGCGGCGATAAAGGCCTGCATCAGCTGCAGGCATTCGCTGTTGTGCAGCACGTCGAGCTGCACGCCGCGCTCGCGCAGCAGCGCTTCTTCGCCGAGGAAGGTCTGGTTTTCGCCGATGATCACCTTGGGGATGCCATACAGCAGGATTGCGCCGCTGCACATCGCGCAGGGCGAGAGGGTGGTGTAGAGCACCGACTCGCGGTAGGTCTGCGCGCTCTGCCGGCCGGCATTTTCCAGGGCGTCCATTTCCCCATGGCGAATGGCGCTGCCCTGCTGCACCCGGCGGTTGTGGCCACGGCCAATAATCTGGCCGTTGTGCACCAGCACCGAGCCGATCGGGATGCCGCCTTCGGCCAGGCCCAGGCGGGCTTCGTCGATGGCTGCTTGCATAAACGTGTCCATGGATCGTCCCTCGCTAAAACAACTCAGTTCACTGCTGCTGCGCCGCCTGACCTTGCTGCACGGTCCATTCCAGCACCTCGCGGGCCAGTTGATCACCGGCCTGGCCGAAGGCGTTGACCACCGCCGGCACCGAGGTGTCGCTGGCCGCCTGGCTGACTGCGAAACGCCGGCTGGCGAGGATGCGCAGGCTGCCGCTCTGCACCAGGCGGGCCTCGAAGACAATGCGCGCGGCCGGGCGACCGTCCTGGTATTCGCTGTGGAAGACGCGCAGGTCGCCATCCAGTTCCAGGTCGGCCTGCAGGCGACTGTCATCGCTGCTCACGGCTTTGAGGCGGCCATCGTCGCGGAAGGCGTCGATCAACCGGTCGCGCAGCAGCAGCGGCGCGCGGTCGCTCCAGCGCACGCCCTGGTAGGCGCTGACCCGGTCGCCCGGTGGCAATACGGCAATCCGCGTGCTGTCGAGCAGTTGGCTGCTGTAGGGCGTGTTCACCCGCAGCGCCCAAGCAGTGCTGACGTCATGGCTGGGCAGGCTGCTGGCCGGCAGGCGGTAGATGCTCAGCACCTGGCCTTTCGGTAATACCGAACAGGCGGCCAGGCTGCCGATCAGCAGCAGGGCGGTGAGCAGGCGAAGGCGACTCATGGTTGAAACTCCTTGATGGTGTCGCTGCGCAGCAGGTAGCCGGCCGGGTCTTCCTCCAGGCGGCGGGCGAAGGAGCGCAGGGCGCTGAGGGTTTCGCGCAGTTCGATAATGGTCGGGCCCAGCTCGCCGATGCCCTGCATGCCGCCGTCGAGGGCAGCGCGGTTGTCGCTCAGCAGGCGTTCGACCTTGCTGCTGCTGCGTTCCAGCGAGGCCAGCAGGCGGCTGGCGCTGTCCAACGCCTCACGGCCCTGGCCGCTGAGCAGCTGGTTGGCGTTGCGCATCAGCTTGGCGGCTTCCTGGCTGGCGTTGCTCATCTGTTGCAGGGCCGTGCGCAGTTCGTCGCGCTGTTCGGCGACGCTGGCGCTGGTCTGTTCGATGTTCTCCAGGGTGCGCGAGATGCGCCCGATATTCTCGGCGGAGAGCAGCTGGTTGGCGCGCTCGAGCAGCTGGGTGACGCTGAGCAGCAGATCCTCGCCATTGGCCATCAGGCGTGACAGTGGCGAGGGGTCGGCGATGATTTCCGCACGCTGATCGCCTTTGCTGACCAGCGCCGGGCTGTCCGGCGAGCCGCTGTGCAGCTGGATCAGCGCCGCGCCGGTGATGCCGGTGATCGACAGGCGTGCGCGGGTATCCTGTTTGATCGGCGTATTGGCGTTGACGCGGATATGCGCGCGCACCTTGCGTGGGTCTTGCGGGTCTAGGCGCAGACTGATCACGTCGCCGACCTTGATTCCGCTGTATTGCACCGCACTGCCTTGGGACAGGCCGCTGACCGCCTCGGTGAAAATCACATCGTAGTCGTTGAGCTCCTGGTCCGAGCTGGCTTTGCTCAGCCACAGGGCAAAGCCCAGTGCGGCGGCGACCATCAGCAGGGTAAACAGGCCAATCAATACGTGGTGGGCACGCGGTTCCATTCAGTGGCTCCCTGGCGCGCCACTGGCGGCCTGTGCGGCTGCGCGTGCGCGCGGGCCGTGAAAATACTCGTGTATCCACGGGTTGTCGGTGGCGGCCACCACATCCAGGCGGTCGGCCACCAGCACGCGCTTTTCCGCCAGCACGGCCACGCGGTCGCAGATGGTGTAGAGCGTGTCCAGGTCGTGGGTGACCAGAAACACGCTAAGACCGAGGGCGTCGCGCAGGGTCAGGATCAAGTGGTCGAAGGCCGCTGCGCCGATGGGGTCGAGCCCGGCGGTGGGCTCGTCGAGAAACAGGATGTCCGGCTCCAGGGCCAGTGCGCGGGCCAGGGCGGCGCGTTTGATCATGCCGCCGGACAGCTCGGTGGGGTACTTGTCGCCGGCTTCGCGCGGCAGGCCGACCAGCGCCAGTTTGACCTGGGCCAGACGCTCAGCGGCAGCGCGCGTGAGGCCGGCATGTTCGAGCAATGGCAGGGCGATATTTTCGCTCACCGTCAGCGAGGAAAACAGCGCGCCGCGTTGATAGAGCACGCCAAACCGTCGTTCCAGTTGTGAGCGCTGTTCGGCGGGCAGGCTCAGCAGCTCCTCGCCGAACACCCGCACGGTGCCGGCGTTGGCAGTGCGCAGGCCGAGGATGCTGCGCAGCAGCACGGATTTACCGGTGCCCGAGCCGCCGACCACGCCGAGTACTTCGCCGCGGTACAGGTCCAGGGCCAGGTCCTGGTGTACGGTCTGCGCGCCGAAACGGTTGAGCAGCCCGCGCACCTCGATAATCGCTTCGCCCGTCACCAGCCCATCTCCATCAGAAACAGCGCCGCCAGGGCGTCGAGCACGATCACCACGAAAATTGACTGGACCACGCTGGAGGTGGTGCGCTCGCCCACCGACTGCGCGCTGCCGGTGACCTTGAAGCCTTCCAGGCAGCCGATCACGGCGATCAGGAAGGCAAAGATCGGTGCCTTGGCCATGCCCACCAGAAAGTGTTTGAGGGCGATATTTTCCTGCAGCATGGCCAGGTACATGGCCGGCGAGATATCCAGGCTCAGGGCGCAGACCACCGCGCCGCCGAGGATGCCACTGAGCATGGCGATAAAGGTGAGGATCGGCAGGGCAATCAGCAGGGCGAACACCCGCGGCAGCACCAGCAGCTCCATGGGGCTCAGGCCCAGGGTGCGGATCGCGTCGATCTCCTCGTTGGCCTTCATCGAGCCGATCTGCGCAGTAAAGGCGCTGGCGGTGCGCCCGGCCATCAGGATGGCGGTGAGCAGCACGCCAAATTCGCGCAGAAAGGAGAACGCCACCAGATCGACCGTGTAGATGCTCGCGCCAAAGTCGGCGAGCACCGTGGCGCCGAGAAAGGCCACCACCGCGCCGACCAGAAAGGTCAGCAGGGCGACGATGGGCACGGCGTTCAGGCCGCTCTGCTGCAAATGGGCGACCAGCGAGGTGATGCGCCAGCGCCCGGGGCGCAGGAGGATGGCGAACATCGCCGCCAGGGTCATGCCGATAAAGCCGAGCAGGGCGATGCCTTGCTGCCAGAGCTCTTCCAGGGCCTGGCCGATCTGCCCGAAGAATTCGCGCCAGGCTGGGATGCGTTTGGGTGGCAGCGCGTCGCCCGCCTCGGCGATGGCATTGCCCACCGCTTGCAGCAGTGCACGGCGCTCGCTGGCCAGGCCCGGTGCATCCTTGGCCAGTTGCGCCAGGCGCTGGCTGCCGAGCAACTCCACCAATAGCGCGGCACCGGCGGTATCCAGTGCGCCAAGGCCTTGCAGGTCGATGCTGGCAGTGCCGTTCAGGGTGCCGCGCAGCGCCAGTACGTCGGCTTCCAGGCGGGCGTAGTGAGGCAGCGTCCAGTCGCCGCCGATGCGCAAACCAGAGGGCGCGTCCGTGCGGCCGGACTCCAGCGGCGTGATAAAGGGGGGTGTGCTCATGACCTCAGCTTAACCCCCTCGCAGCTGTTACGCCCAGCGCAAGGCGCAGGCTTATCCGTCAGCGGTGATTTCGGCAATCAGCTCGCGCAGCACTGCTGCGGCATCCTCGTTGGCCACCTGGCAGGTGCCGGCATTGGTGTGGCCGCCGCCGTTGTAGCTCAGGCACAGCTCGCCGACATTGGTGTTGGAACTGCGGTCGAGGATCGATTTGCCGATGGCGAACACGGTGTTCTGCTGCTTCACGCCCCACATCACGTGGATCGAGATATTGCACTGTGGGTAGAGCGCATAGATAACGAAGCGGTTGACCGCGTAAATCGTCTCCTCGTTACGCAAATCCAGCACCACCAGGTTTTGGTAGACCGTGGCACAGCGCTGAATCTGTGCCTTGGCCTCGCGCTGGTGCTCCAGGTACAGCGCCACGCGCTCATCGACATCCGGTAGTTGAAGGATTTCCGCGATGCCGTGGGTCTGGCAGAAGTCGATCAGCTGCATCATCAGTTGGTAGTTGGAGATGCGGAAGTCGCGGAAACGCCCCAGACCGGTGCGCGCATCCATGATAAAGCTCAGCAGTTCCCAGCCCTGCGGGTCGAGGATATCGTCGCGGCTGAATTGCGCGGCATCGGCCTTGTCCACGGCTGCCATCATCTCGTCCCAGTCACGCGGGAAGGCGTCGTGACCGCCGTAGTGCTTCCACACCACCCGCGCCGCCGACGGCGCAGCGGCGTCGATCAGGTGATTGCTCGCCGGTTGGTTGCGGATGGTCTCGCTGAGGTGGTGGTCGAAGGCCAGGTAGCAGCCGGGGACGTAGGGCAGGTTGGTGGTGATGTCGTTGCTGCTGATTGCCACCTTGCCGTCCTGCATGTCCTTGGGATGGACGAACAGAATCTCGTCGATCAGGTTGAGGTGTTTGAGCAGCGCGGCGCACACCAGGCCGTCAAAATCACTGCGGGTGACCAAGCGGTAAAGACTGGACATAAAGCATCTCCGGATCGGGCAAGCGGCGGGAAAAACCAACAGGCCCCCTTCAAAGTAGCACGCGGATTACCCCTCAGCCCGCACGGGGGAGCTGCGCTTGCAGGCAATTGCGGGTCGACCCCAGAACAGTCCCGGCCAGACGGCGGCTCTAGGCTGGCGTCTGATCTTCTACCGACCCAGGAGCCAGCCATGTCGCCGATTACCGTACTACGTGATACCCAGCCCATCCCGCTGCTAGACGCCTGCAAATGGACGCGCATCGCCGGCGAGCCCCATACCGTCAACCTGAATGCCTATACCTCGGCGGACGGCAGCAAGATCATGGGCACCTGGATCTGCACGCCCGGCAAATGGCAGGTGGCCTATGAAAAGTGGGAGTACTGCCACTTTCAGGAGGGTTACTGCATCATCACCCCCGAGGGCCAGGCGCCAATTCACCTGCGCGCTGGCGATATTTTTATCGTCGAGCCCGGAATGCAGGGCACCTGGGAAGTGGTCGAGACGGTGCGCAAATACTTTGTATTTGCCTGAGTCAGCAGACTTCAGGGCTTGAAGATACGTGCATCCTTGACCCGCTCATCACCGTTTGGGCCTTAGTCGCGGCGAAATACCAGGGCCTTGAGGGCGCTGTGCGGCTGGCTGTCGGGGAATTCCGGCGGGTTTGCCAGGCGTTCGCTAAAGCGCAGGCCCGGCGCTTCACTGGCCATGGCCTGAATCAGGTAATCCGGGCCGATTTCCGGCTCGTTGCTGCAAGCCAGCACTGTGCCGCCTGGGCTAAGCAGCTCGGGCAGGCGGCGCAGGACTTTCGGGTAATCCTTGCTCAGCACAAAGCTGCCGCGCTGGAAGGACGGTGGGTCGATGATGATCAGGTCATAGGGGCCGTATCTGCCTACCTTGCCCCAGGACTTGAACAGGTCGTGGCCGAGAAACACCACCTGGCCCAGGTCATGCTGGTTCAACCGGTGATTATCGCGACCACGGTTGAGCGCGGCCCTGGCCATATCCAGATTGACCACCTGGCGCGCGCCGCCGGCTAGCGCCGCCACCGAAAAGCCGCAGGTGTAGGCGAACAGGTTGAGCACGCGCTTGCCCGCCGCCTGGGCCTGCACCCATTGGCGGCCATAGCGCATATCGAGAAACAGCCCGCTGTTCTGCTTTTTGCCCAGGTCGAGGCGGTAGTGCAGGCCGTGCTCGCAGATATCCCAATGTTCAACCGGCTCGCCCAGCAGCCACTGGGTCGGGCTCTCGGGCAGGTAGCGCTGCTGCAGCAACAGGCTGTGCGCGCCGCTCTGCTGCCAGACGGCGGAGTGGCCGAGGTCGAGCAGCATCTGCTGCAGCGCGGCCAATTCGGTAGCGCCCACCGGCTTGAACAGCGCCACCAGCAGCACGCCTTGCAACCAATCCACGCTGACCTGCTCCAGCCCCGGCCAGCAGCGCCCGCGGCCGTGAAACAGCCGACGGGTTTCACTGGGCGGCGCACTCAGGGCGTCGAGCAGGTGTTGCTGCAGGGTAGTGAGGGCGGTTGGGGTCATGGCGGCGGTCAATTTGGCGAGGCGGCGATTTTAACAGGCGAGCGCCTCGAATCGGCTGTGTCGATGATGGTTATCGGTAAAGGCGTTTGGCATTGGCGTTGCCGAGTGCCTAGCATTGCCCTCTTTCACATCTACATATAAGGAATACCCATGCATATCGATGAAGCCATCCGCAGCCGCCGCGCCGTTAAAGGCTATGACCCGGCCTTTAGCCTGAGTGATGCCGAGAAGGACGAACTGCTGCAACTGGCCCTGCTCGCGCCATCGGCGTTCAACCTGCAGCATGTGCGCCTGGTCGAAGTCAGCGATCCTGCGCTGCGTCAGCAGCTGCGTGAAGTGGCCTGGGGTCAGGCACAGGTGACCGATGCCTCGATGCTGGTGGTGGTGTGCGCCAAACTCGACAGTTGGCAGGAGGATGTCGGCCGGGTTTGGCACGGCGCACCCGCAGAAGTGCAGGCCTATATGGCCGGCGCCATCGACACCTACTACCGCGACAAGCCCCAGGTGCAACGCGACGAAACCATGCGCAGCTGCGGCCTGATGGCGCAGACCCTGATGCTCGCCGCACGCGGTAAGGGCCTGGACTCCTGCCCGATGGACGGCTTCGATTTTGACGCCGTGGCCAAGCTGATCAAGCTGCCGGCCAACCATGTGATCGCCCTGATGGTCGCCGTCGGCAAGAAGACCATCGAACCCAAGCCACGCATCGGCAAACTGCCATTTAATGAAGCGGTGCTGCGCAACAGCTTCTGATCGCTGGGCAGATGTCTGAGCGGTTGGGTCATTGTTCAGCCATAACTGGGGTCAGCCTGCGCCTGCTCACACCACTAAAGGTTGGATGACAAACGTGCTGTTGGGGGTGAATCTGGCGGGCAACTATCGATCTGCAGTCATCACAAGAAGCCCGAGGAGCCCCCATGTCCGCCGAACATCTGGATGTCTTGATCATTGGTGCCGGCCTGTCCGGCATCGGTGCGGCCTATCACCTGATGAAGCACTGCCCCGACAAACGCTTCGCCATCCTCGAAGGTCGGGCAGCCCTTGGCGGCACCTGGGACCTGTTCCGCTATCCGGGCATCCGCTCCGATTCGGACATGTTCACCCTCGGCTACAACTTCAAACCCTGGACCAACCCGCTGGCGATTGCCGACGGCCCGTCGATCCTCAGTTATATCGAAGAGACTGCCGAGGAAAACGGCATTCAGGAAAAGATCCGCTTCCAGCACAGGGTACTCAAGGCCGACTGGTGCAGCGAGCGCGCCACCTGGACCCTGCAGGTGCAGCGTGGCGACGATCTCGAGCCGATCAACCTGAGCTGTCAGCACCTGCTGCTGTGCACCGGCTATTACCGCTACGAAGCGGGCTATACCCCCGAATTCAAAGGCCGCGAACAGTTCCAGGGCGAATTTATCCACCCGCAACTGTGGCCGGAAAACTTCGATTACAGCGGCAAGAACGTGGTGGTGATCGGCAGTGGCGCGACGGCGGTAACCCTGGTGCCGGCCATGACCGACAAGGCCAAGCACGTGACCATGCTGCAACGCTCGCCGACTTATGTGGTGAGCCTGCCGCAGGGCGATCCGATTTCCGCCTTCCTGCGGCGTTTTCTGCCGGAAACCTGGGTCTACCGCCTGGCGCGCACGCGCAACGTGGCGGTGCAGCTGGGTTTCTACAAACTGTCCAAGGCTTTCCCCCGCCTGGTGCGCAAGGCGTTGCTGGGGATGGCGCGGCATCAGCTGGGCAAGGACTTCGACATGCGCCACTTCAGCCCGCGTTACAAACCCTGGGATGAGCGGGTGTGCGCGGTGCCCAATGGTGACCTGTTCCGGGTGCTGCGCGCAGGCAAGGCCTCGGTGGTCACCGAGCATATCGATGGCCTGACTGCCAAGGGCATTCGCCTGAA
This sequence comes from Pseudomonas sp., assembly GCF_049301935.1. GTDB lineage: Bacteria > Pseudomonadota > Gammaproteobacteria > Pseudomonadales > Pseudomonadaceae > Aquipseudomonas. The sequence continues at coordinate 35,417 of NZ_JBAQLP010000010.1, forward strand.
GTCCGGTGAGGAGCTGCCGGCGGATGTGATCATCAGCGCCACCGGCCTGGAACTGCAGCTGTTTGGCGGCATGCAGGTGGTGGTCGATGGTCAGCCGTTCGAGGCGGCCAAGAGCATGGGTTACCGCGGCATTATGCTGCGCGATTTGCCCAATGCCGCCGTGGTGCTGGGCTACACCAATGCCAGCTGGACGCTCAAGGCCGACCTGTCCAGCGAATATTTCTGCCGCCTGATCAAGCATATGGATGCCATCGGCATGCGCCAGTGCACCCCGCGTGACAGCGCGCGCCAGGTCAAGGAGGCGCCGTTCCTCGACCTGGCTTCCGGCTATATCCAGCGCGCGGCCGACAAGATCCCCAGCCAAGGGGATCGCGCGCCGTGGAAGCTCTACCAGAACTACCTGCTGGACCTGGCGCTGTTGCGTTACGGCAAGGTTGAAGATGGCTATCTGGCGTTCAGTTCGCCGCAGGTCGGCGCGGCTGCTGCGACTGCCGCAGTCGTCTAGACTGCCAAACAATGTAAGCCAAACGCTATAGCTGCTTGGTGCGTTATGCCTACAGAGATGTGGCTGCTTACCGCTTTAGAAGCAGGCACAGGGCCACTATGCTTTGTGACAGCTAGCACGGATGAATGGGCCAGGCCCCCTGGTTGTTGTCACAAAGGAGTCCTCTTGAGGATGAGCAGAATGGAATCGCTTCAGCAAGAACAACGCTACCTGCCGGCACTGCGGGCGCATATCGACAAACTCCTGGCCAAGGGCTGGGTGATTGCTGAACGTAACCCGCTGACCCTGCAGTCCGGGCGCAAGACCTATATGGTTGTGCACGGCATGTTGATTGGTGATAGCGCGTTTTAACCTTAGCCCCACCGTTTTCCCGAGGCCGCTGGCGATCATTCCCTGATCGGCAGCGGCCTTTTTTGTTGTCGGCGCGTCATGCGTTATGCCCGTGGCAGCCCCCAGTGGGTGCTCTCCAGCCAGTCGGCAAATGCCGCCGGCGGTAGCGGTTTGCTGAGCAGGTAGCCCTGGGCGATGTCGCAGCCGAGCTGGTCCAGGCGTTCGAGAATGGCCTCGGTTTCCACCCCTTCGGCGACGATCTTCAGGCCCATGTTGTGGCCCAGCTCGATGGTTGAACGGACGATGATGTCGTCATCGGGATTGCTTAGCAGGTCGAGGACAAAGGACTTGTCGATCTTCAGCTCGTGCACCGGCAGGCGCTTGAGCTGGGCCATGCTTGAGTAGCCGGTGCCGTAATCGTCGATCGACAGCTGCACGCCCAGTTGGCACAGCTGCTGCAATTGGCCCATGGCCAGCTCGGGGTCGGCCATCACCGCGCTCTCGGTGATTTCCACCACCAGGCTGCCCGGTGCCACGCCATGCTCGACCAGTTGCGCGGCGATAAAGCCGGCAAAACCGGGATCGGCCAGGTCCAGTGCGGAGATATTGATCGCGGTCTTCAATTCCAGCCCCTGTTCCTGCCAGACGCGGCTCTGCGCCACAGCGGTGCGCACCACCCAGCGGGTCAGGGCGCAGACGTTGCCGGTCTGCTCGGCCAGGGGAATAAATTCGTCCGGCGGGATAAAGCCGTGCACCGGGTGAATCCAGCGCACCAGGCATTCCACGCCATACAGGCTGCGCGCGCGGATATTCAGCTTGGGCTGGAAGTACAGGCTGAGCTGGCCGCCTTCCACCGCACCTTTCAGCTCGCTCATCAGGGCCAGGCGCAGCAGGCTGTGGCGATCCAGTTCCGGGCGATAGAGGGCGTAGGGCGAGCGCTGCTGCTTGCCCAGGTACATCGCCACTTCGGCATGTTGCAGCAGGCTGCCGGCGCTTTCACCGTGGTCTGGATACAGGGCGATACCGATGGTGGCGTTAAGGGTCATGCTGATGCCGCGCACGGCGAAGGGCTCATGCAGGGCGGCGCGGTAATGCTCGGCAGCGGGGATCAGCCGGCCCGGCTGGCAGGGGCTGATCAGCAGGGCAAACTCGTCGCCACCCAGGCGCGCCAGCTGCTCGCCTGGGCGCAGCAGCCCTTGCAGGCGTGCGGCGAGCTGGCAGAGCAACTGGTCGCCGGCCTCGTGGCCGAGGGTGTCGTTGAGGTCCTTGAAGTTGTCCAGATCCATCAGCAGCACCGCCACGCCTTCGCCCGCCGGGCAGTGCGCCAGGGCCTGTTGCAGCTCGGCGACGAAACGGTTGCGGTTGGCCAGTTCGGTCAGCGGGTCGCGGTAGGCGAGAAAGCTGATGGTGGCTTCGCGCTCGGCAATGCCTTGCTGCATGGCGACGAATTCACGGGCCAGCAGGCCGACTTCACCGCTGGCCGGCACCTGCATAGTTACCTGATAGTCGCCGCTGGCGATACGCCGCACGCTGTCGGCCATCAGGCTCAGCGGCCGGCTGATGGTATTGGCGATCCACAGCGCTCCGAGGCCGGCCAGCAGTAGGGCGATGGCGAAGATAGTTGCCAGTTGCCATTGCAGCGGCTGGTAATCGGCCAGCTCGGCGGACAGCGAGCGCATCAGCAGCACCTGCAAGCCGCCACTGGTACCACTTAACGGCGCGCGCAGGGCCACCTGCTCAAGCGTCTGCAGCTCAAAGCGGAATACACCCTGGTTGTCGGGTAATTGCTGGTCGGCCAGCTCGGCCCGTGGCTGCGCTGCCAGGTTGCTGGCCAGGATGCGGTAGCTGCCTGGGTTGCCGTCGAGCAGGGCGACATCGGCGCCACTGAGGCGCGCCAGCTGCGCAGTAGCTTGATCGTCCAGCTCGAAGGCCATTAGTAGCCAACCCATCAGATTGGGCCGCGGCGCGAAGATCGGCGTGGCGTTGATATGCAGCACCCGTTCGCCAAACACCACCAGGCGTTCGGCGCTCTGCGGGTCGTCTTCATCCAGCAGGTCGTTCCACGGCAGCGCGGCTCCTGGCAGCAGTTCGCCGCTGGTGCCGGCGAGAATCAGCCCCTGCGGCGCACTGACCAGGGCAAAGCTGGCTTGGCTGCGCGAGGCGAAGGACTCCAGCGCGGCAGACAGCGATTGCGCCTCCTGCTGCGGGCTGGCGATCAGGTCGGCAATTTCGCCGAGCAGGGTGAAGTCCTTGGCGATCAGGTCAGCCATGGCGCTCTGCGCCTGACGCCGGCTCTGCAGCTCGTTGCTCAGCACCGCATGGGCGAAGTTCAGCTGCCCAGCCACCTGGCTCAGGGTGTGCTGATAGGTGGAGCGGTAGACCAGTGCCAGCAGCAACACCATCACCGCCAGCAACAGCAGCAGAAAGAAGCCGAGAATCTTGCCGCGTAGGGTCATGGCACGTAGCCGCCTTTACCCTGGGGGCGCATGGCGGGTGCTTTTGGCCGTGGGTCGCGTTTTAGTGCGCTGGTGAGTTGCCAGGTCAGGGTGCTGTCGCTGGCTACGCTGCGGTTCATGGCTTCCTGCGGGGCGGCGATGCGTGGGTGCCAGAGGTGCAGGGTTTGCCCGGCGGCGGCATCGAAGTGCAGGCGGGTCTTGCCCTGGCTGTCGGTCTGGGCGAACCAGGGGCTGTCGAGCACCAGGATAAAACCGAGCATCCAGTCATGGATATTGCAACCCAGGGTGACCAGGCCGGGCTGGTCGAAACGCATCTCCTGCGGTGCGGCCTTCTGCTGGTGCAGGCGCAGTTCGAAGCGTTTGGCCGGCGAGAAGGAGTAGACGTGATGGTTGATCGGGTCGGAATTGGGGAAGCTCACCCTGGTGCCGACCTGCACCGGCAGAATATAGGGGCTGAACTGGCGTTTTTGCTGATCCATCAGCGCCATGGTGGGCTGGTTTTGCGCCGGCCCCGGCTCGACCCAGAGCACCGCGTCGCTGAGCGGTTTGCCCTGGTTGTCGAGGAGCAGGATCTCCAGAGTATTGGCCTGCACCCGTGTGCTCAGCAACGCCAGCAGCAGCGCCAAAACCGATTTCAGCATGACCGATTCCCCAAGACTGCACGACAGTAACCGTCAGTATAGGAAGGCTTTGTTCGGCTGCCGGGCGATCAGCGCTGGGCGATCTGCAGGATCTGCTCGATCAGCCAATGCAGCGCCGGGTCGCGCTGGCGTTGGGCCAGGCTGACGATTTCCAGGTGAAACGGGCCGAGAGCGAAGGGCAGCTCGCACAGTTGCAGCGGCAGCAGGCTGGCAAAGTGGCGCGCCAGTTGAGTCGGCAGCACCGCCGCCAGTTCGCTGCTGGCGACAATATGCGCGGCCTGCAGGTAGTTGGGCGTGGTGTAGAGAATCTCCCGACACAGGCCCTGCTCGCCCAGCCATTGGTCGACCATGCCGCGGGTCTGGCCGCCATGGACCCACAGGTGGCGCAGTTGCAGAAAGGTTGGCAGGTCCATCGGCCCGCCCGCCAGCGGGTGATCGCGGCGCAGCGCCAGTTGCAGGGTTTCGCTCATCCAGTGCTGACGGGCGAAGCGCGCGGGGATTTCCTCGAAGCGCCCCAGCACCAGGTCCAGCTCGCCCTTGTCCAGCGCCTCGGCGGGCAGGCTGGGGCTCAGGTGGCGGATGTCGATGCGCATGCCGGGCGCCTGCTGGCTGAGCTGCTTGAGCAGACGCGGCATGCAAATCAGCTCGACATAATCGGTGACGGCGATGCTGAAATGCTGGCGGCTGCTGGCCGGGTCGAACACTTCGCCGGCGCTCAGGCTCTGCTCGATCTGCTGCAGGGCGGCGCGGATCGGCGTTTCCAGCGCCTGGGCGCGCGGCGTCGGCTGCATGCTGCGGCCCACCCGCACCAGCAGCGGATCGTCGAGCAGTTCGCGCAGGCGACCCAAGGCATTGCTCACCGCCGGCTGACTGAGTGACAGACGTGCGGCGGCGCGGGAGACGTTCTGCTCGCGCATCAGTGCATCGAACACGCGCAGCAGGTTGAGATCGAAGGTTGAGATATTCATCGACTGAATACGACTTATCACAAGACTAAATTTCAAAAATAGTAACGCCTTGCTTATGGTGGTGGGCGAATTTCTTTCGGTAACGGGCAGAGGAGTGGGCATGAGCAAGGCATTTGAGGTTCAGCAGGCCGCCGTGATCGGCGCGGGCACCATGGGCCGCGGTATCGTCATGAGCCTGGCCAACGCCGGCATTCGGGTGCTGTGGCTGGACAACAACCCGCAGATGCTCGAGCAGGCCATGAAGGTGGTGGCCGAGACCAATGCGCACAACCTCAAGCTGGGGCGCATCAGCGCCGAGCAGTCGGCTGCGCGCCTGGCCTGCGTGACCCCGGTGGGCGACTACGCCGCGCTGGCGGATGCCGACCTGGTGATCGAGGCGGTGTACGAGAATCTTGAACTCAAGCAGCAGATCTTCCGCACCCTCGACGCCACCCTGAAGCCAGGCGCGATTCTCGCCAGCAACACCTCGGCGCTGGATATCGACGCCATCGCCGCCGTGACCCAGCGCCCCGAGTCTGTGCTGGGTCTGCACTTCTTCAGCCCGGCGCACATCATGAAGCTGCTGGAAATCGTCCGCGGCGCCAAGACTGCACCGGCGGTGCTGGAAGCCGCGCTGGAACTGGGCCAGCGTATCGGCAAGGTCAGCGTGGTGGCCGGCAACTGCGATGGTTTTATCGGCAACCGCATGCTGCATACCTATGTGCGCGAGGCGCGCATGCTGCTGCTCGAAGGCGCGTATCCGCACCAGGTGGACGCCGTGCTGCAGGGCTTTGGTTTCGCCATGGGCCCGTTCCGCATGTACGACGTGGTTGGCATCGACCTGGAATGGCGCGCCCGTGAGCTGGCCGGCAAGGGCCAGGATGATCCGGCGGTGCAGGTGGATAACCGCCTCTGCGGCCTTGGTCGTTTCGGCCAGAAGGCGCGCATGGGCTATTACCGCTACGCCGAAGGCAGCCGCCAGGCCGAGCACGACCCCGAAGTGGATGCGCTGGTGCTGCAGGTCTCCGAACAGCTGGACTTTGTTCGTCGCGACATCGATCCATCAGAAATTCTCGAGCGTTGCCTGCTGGCGCTGGTCAACGAAGGGGCGAAAATCCTCGAAGAGAATATCGCCGCCAATAGCCAGGATATCGATCGGGTCTACCTCAATGGTTATGGCTTCCCGGCCGACCAGGGCGGGCCGATGAGTTGGGCCGACAGCCAGGGTGCGGCAGATATCCTCACGCGTTTGCAGAGTCTGCAACGCCACTTTGGTACTCACTGGCAGCCGGCGGCATTGATTGAGCACCTCGCCGCCAGCGGCCAGCGCTTTGCCGATGTGCAGGAGGGCCGGGTATGAGTTATCAGGCCCCGTTGCGCGATATGCGTTTTGTCCTGCATGAACTGTTCGATGTCAGTGCCCACTGCGAGTTGCTCGGTAACGGCCTCGACCGCGAGTTGATCGACGGCGTGCTGGAGGAGGGCGCACGTTATGCCGCCGAGGTGGTGGCACCGCTCAATCGCAACAGTGACGAGCAAGGCTGCCAGCTGAATGACGGCCAGGTCAGCACCCCGGACGGTTTTGCCGAGGCCTACCGGCAGTATGTCGATAACGGCTGGGCGAGCATGACCGGGCCCAGCGAATACGGCGGCCAGGCGCTGCCGCAGATGCTCGCGTGCAACTTCCACGAAATGCTGATGGGCGCCTCGCTGTCATTCCGCGTGTACTCCGGGCTGACCGAAGGCGCGGTGCTGGCGCTGTACAAGCATGGCAGTGAAACGCTGAAAGACAGCTACCTGCACAAGCTGGTCAGTGGCCAATGGGCCGGCACCATGTGCCTCACCGAACCGCAGGCCGGCACCGACCTGGCCCTGCTCAGAACCCGCGCCGAGCCCCAGGCGGACGGCAGCTTCACCGTCAGCGGCAGCAAGATTTTTATCAGCGGCGGCGAGCAGGACCTCTCGGAAAACATCATTCACCTAGTGCTGGCGCGTCTGCCGGATGCGCCGGCCGGGGTGAAGGGCATCAGCCTGCTGCTGGTGCCGAAATTTATTGCCGCAGCGGACGGCACGCCGGGCGCGCGCAACGCGCTGTCCTGTGGCGCCATCGAACACAAGATGGGCATCAAGGGTGCCTCCACTTGCGTGATGAACTTCGATGGCGCCACCGGCTGGCTGATCGGTGAAGCCAACCAGGGCCTGGCCTGCATGTTCACCATGATGAACGACGCGCGCTTCCAGGTCGGCCTGCAAGGTCTGGGTATCGGCGAGGCGGCCTTCCAGGGCGCCCTGCGCTATGCCCGCGAGCGCCTGCAGTCGCGCGGCATGAGCGGCGCCGCTGCGCCGGAGAAGGCGGCAGACCCGATCATCGTGCACCCGGATGTGCGGCGCATGCTGCTGACCCAGAAGACCCTGGTGGAAGGTTCACGCATGTTGGCCGCCTCCTGCGCGCGCCAGCTCGACCTTGAGCATGGCGCGGTGGATGCGCCGGCGCGCCAGGCCGC
>NZ_JBAQLP010000011.1:0-13462 GCF_049301935.1 Pseudomonas sp.
GTCGTGCTCTACCAACTGAGCTATTCCCGCGATACAACTTGGTACTAAAAATGGCGTCCCCTAGGGGACTCGAACCCCTGTTACCGCCGTGAAAGGGCGGTGTCCTAGGCCACTAGACGAAGGGGACCTTGGAACTTGTCGGCTACCTGCCTTAGCAAGTGACCTGAATCTGGAGCGGGAAACGAGACTCGAACTCGCGACCCCGACCTTGGCAAGGTCGTGCTCTACCAACTGAGCTATTCCCGCTTTATAACAGCCAAACTTCAAACAGCACACTTCTAAAAGAAGTGGCGTCCCCTAGGGGACTCGAACCCCTGTTACCGCCGTGAAAGGGCGGTGTCCTAGGCCACTAGACGAAGGGGACGCAGCCCGGAAACTACAACTTCCATCCGGCTTCTACACGTTTTGCCGTGAGGCATTGCGCTACGAAGTGGCGCGCATTCTATGGAGCCTTGTAAGGCCCGTCAACCTCTGTGTAAAAATTTTTATAAATCAACGACTTCAGCTCAGAATGTGAGGCAGCCCTATCAGCCTCCCGGCTAAGGCACTACACTCGGACGAAAAACCGGTGATCGAGAGGCTGCACCCATGTCCCCACTCGTGATTACCATATTGATTGTTTCTGGCATCGTCGTATTGATCGCCATTGCTTACATCAATCATATGGTCGAGAACAACAAGCTGGAGAAGGCGCGTATCAAGGCCGACCTCAATGATCGCCTGCGCCGCTGCACGGACCTCGCCGAAGCCCTCCCCGGCCAACTGATGAGCCCTGCACTGAAGTTGATGCTTAGCCGCCTGCAGTTGCACTTCAGTGAACGCGTGCTGCCTTTAGACAAGGGCAATAACGCCCTCAAGGCACGCATTGAAGAGCTGCACAAGCTGATCGCCCAAGGCGATTCGATTGCCGTTAATAACCCGCCACAACCCATCCTCAATGAAGCCAAAGCCAAGGAAGTGCGTTTCCAACTGGAAAGCCTGCATGGCCAACTGACCCGCTGCGCCAAAGACGGGGTTATCCCAACTAACGAGGCCAAACACTGGCTCAATGAAGTGCGCCATATGCTGACCCAGGTGCATATCGAATTTTTCGGTAACCTCGGCCAACAGGCCTTGCAGCATAACCAGCCAGGTCAGGCACGTCTGGCGTTTGAGCGTGGCGTGCAATACCTGCGTAAACAACCGGACCCTGCCCCTTACCAGAAAGCCCTGAAAAAATTTGAAGAGCAGTTGGCACGCGCCAATGCCATGGTGTTGGAAACGAATAAACCCACCACCGACCAAGCCAGTGAACTGGATGCAGGTTTGGAGTCCCTCGGCGACGAAGACGAGTGGAAAAAGAAGAACATCTACGATTAACCCCTCCAGCGCGCTGCTGGCGCGCTAACGCCCTGCTAACGAGAGCCACCTATGAGCCTGACCGTTTACGGTGCCCCGCTGTCGCCCTTTGTCCGTAAAGTTCGCCTGTTTCTGGCTGAAAAGCACCTGGATTACCAGTTGGAGATCATCCTGCCATTCGGCCAACCGGCCTGGTACCGCGACATGAGTCCGCTGGGGCGTATTCCGGCGCTGAAGGATGGCGACCTTACCCTCGCCGACTCCAGCGTGATCTGCCAATACATCGATGACAAGCTTCCGGAGCGCCCCAGCCTGCTGGGCCAGAACGCCGAACAACGCGCACAGGTACGCTGGCTGGAGAAATACGCGGACTATGAACTGGCGCCACTGTGCACCTTCACGGTGTTCCGCAACCGTGCGCTAAAACCCAGCATGGGGCAGAGTTGCGACGAAGCCGCCGTGCAGAAAGCCCTGCATGAGAAGCTGCCCGCACACTTTGACTACCTGGAAAAGACCCTCGGTTCAGCCCAATACCTGGTCGGCGACAGCCTGACCCTGGCCGACCTGGCTCTGACCTGCCAGTTGATCAATATGCAGCATGGCGATGAGCAACTGGACCCGCAGCGTTGGCCCAACCTGAGTGCGCACTATGCGCGAATCACCGCGCGCGATTCGGTACAGGGCGTATTACCAGGCGAGCTGAAGATGCTCGCCAAAATGGCCGCCAAGGCCTGAACCCGCAGCTCCAGACAGCAAAGAGCCCGGATCAACCGGGCTCTTGCACATCTGCGACCTCAACAGTCGGTGAGTTCGACAAACACTTCGACCAAGCGCTCAATACCGGCCTGATCTGCGCTGCTAAAGCGCGCCAATGACGGGCTGTCGAGATCCAGCACGCCCAACAAACGCCCATCCTTAAAAAGCGGCACCACCAGCTCGCTATTGGAGGCGCTGTCGCAGGCGATATGCCCGGCAAACGCATGCACATCCTCAACGCGCTGGGTCTGCCCGGTGGCCGCTGCGGCGCCGCATACACCGCGACCGAAGGCAATCCGCACGCAGGCCACCTTGCCTTGGAAAGGCCCAAGCACCAGCTCTTCGCCACGGGCTAGATAGAAACCCGCCCAGTTCAGGTCGCTCAGCTCCTGAAACAGAAACGCCGAAAACTGCGCCGCATTGGCAATAAAGTCGCGCTCACCCGCCAGCAGTGCTTGCAGCTGCGCCACCAGCAATGAATAGCCGTCGAGCCCCTGCTCGTTGTTTTGCAAATCAATCATCGTGCTTACTCAATAATTGCAGGCCCACCCAGTCGCGGGCGAATTGATAGGCGCAGCGCCCGTTGCGGTTGCCGCGGCCCAAGGCCCAGCGTATGGCGGACTTTTCCAGCTCGTCGTGCCATTGCCAGACCAAACCGGTTTGCGCGGCGTGCACCGCGAGCCAGTGGCGGACCACGTCGAGAAAATGCTCCTGAGTGAAGGGATAGAACGACAGCCACAGACCAAAACGGTCGGACAGGGCGATCTTGTCTTCCACGGCTTCATTGGGATGCAGCTCGCCATCGACCCGCTGCCAGCTCTCATTGTCGCTCTGTTTTTCCGGCAACAGATGGCGACGGTTGGATGTGGCATACAGCAGCACATTGTCCGGCGCGCGCTCCAGGGAGCCATCCAACACGGTTTTCAGCATGCGGTAATCGCCCTCACCGGCGTCGAATGACAGGTCATCGCAAAACAGCACAAAGCGCTGCGGCAGCTCGCTCAGCTGTTCGACGATGCGCGGCAGGTCGGCCAGCTGATCCCGCTCGATCTCGATCAGCCGCAGCCCCGCCGCCGCATGCTCGGCCAGCAGCGCCCGCACCAAGGATGATTTACCCGTGCCGCGCGCCCCCCAGAGCAATGCGTGGTTGGCCGGCAAGCCCTGAATAAACTGCTCTGTATTGCGCGCCAACTGAGCACGCTGGCGATCCACCCCAATCAGATCATCCAGATTTACATCCAGACTGACCTGCAGCGGCGCCAGAAAGCCGCTGCGGCCATCACGCTGCCAACGGGCCGCCAGGCTCTGCTGCCAGTCGATAACCGGGCGCTGTGCCGGCAACAATGGCTCCAGGCGCGCCAATAGCGCCTCGGCGCGCAACAAAAAATCACCTAAACGCGAATCCACGGCACACTCCAGGGTTTTCGAGCCGCTGCGCCACTGCCGTCCGGCAAAACAGATGGGCTATGCTTGGCAGGCGACTCAACATGAGAACAGCCGGCCCATATGGATATAGCGCTAACCCAACGCCTGTCATTCAAACAGGCCGGCTTAACCGTATTGGTAGCCTTTATCCTTGGTACGGCACTCAGCTTGATGCAAGTGGGCATCGATTATGCCAGCGAAGATGCCTCCATCAACCGCGAGATTAATGCGCTGATGGAGATCAGCCACAACCCGGCGGCGCGCATCGCCTACAACATCGACGCCGAACTGGCCCAGGAACTGGTGCTGGGCCTGCTGCGCTCACCGGCGGTGATCAGCGCACAGATCATCGATAACAACCAGCTGACCCTGGCCAGCGTCAGCCGCCCCGCCATGCAGAGCCGCTACCGGGTACTCAGCGACTTTATGTTCGGCCAACGCCGGCACTTCGAGACCGCCCTGTTCGTCAGCCATTCGCCCAACGAAGCCCTCGGCAAGCTGAGCCTGGAAGTCGACACCTATGCCTTTGGCAGCCATTTTCTCAACCGCTCGCTGCTGACCCTGCTCACTGGCTTCGCCCGCAGCCTGCTGCTGTCGCTGATCCTGCTGGTGCTGTTCTACTTTATGCTGACCAAGCCGCTGACCGGATTTATCCGCGCCCTCAGCGAGCGCGACCTGCGCAGTCCAAACAAAGATAAACTGCCCTACCCGCCCAACCATGAGCGCGACGAGATCGGCGTACTGGTCGATGTCACCAATCGCCAGCTGAGCAGCATCGCCAGCGAGATCGAGCAACGCCAGCAAGCCGAAGACCGCCTGACCCGCTACCTGGCCGAACTGGAAGACATGGTCTCGGCGCGCACCGAGCAGCTGGAAGCCGCCAACAGCCGCTTGCTCGACTCTAACCGCGAACTGGAGCAGGCCAAGCGCACGGCACTGGGCATGGCCCAGGCGCGCTCGGCCTTCCTGGCCAATATGAGTCACGAGATTCGCACCCCGCTCAATGGCCTGCTGGGCATGCTCGCGCTGTCGCTGGACGGACCGCTGAATAACGAGCAGCGCCAGCAGCTGTCGATTGCCCACGATTCCGGCAAGGTCTTGGTCGAGCTGCTCAACGACATTCTCGACCTGTCGAAATTCGAAGCCGGGCAACTGGAACTGGAGCAGATTCCCTTCGACCTCGGCAGCATGATCGAAGACACCGCCAACCTGCTGTCGCAGAACGCCGCACCCGGCGTTGAACTGACCTGCCTGATCGACCCACTACTGCCCAACCAGCTGCTCGGCGACCCGACCCGGGTCAGGCAGATCGTCAGCAACCTGTTGTCCAACGCCTTGAAATTCACCCGCTTTGGCCGCGTCGACATCAGCGTCAGCGCACAGGCGGGCGGCGTCAGGATTATTGTCCGCGACACCGGCATCGGCATTGCCGAAGAGGCCCAGGCGCGGATCTTCCATCCGTTTGCCCAGGCCGGGGTGGGCATCACCCGGCAATTTGGTGGCACCGGCTTGGGTCTGGCCCTGACCCGCCGCCTCTGCGAAGCCATGCACGGCCAACTGAGCCTGGAGACACGGGAAGGCTTCGGCAGCACCTTCTGCATCGACCTGCCGCTATCCGGCCAGGCCAGTGCCCAGCAACGCCCTCTACTGCACGGCCGCATTATCGGGCTGAGCCCGGCCAGCTCTGGTCTGAGCAGACAGCTGGCAAGCCTGCTGCCGAGCTGGGGCTTGCAGTATCAGCACCTGGACGCCGATGCCGCGCTGGGCCAGCTGGATGCTGACTTGCTGATCAGCGATTGCCCGCAGCGTTTGCATGAACTGCGCTTGCTCTGCAACCTGCCGATTCTGCTGGTCAGCGCCTATGGCAACTTTCTCAGCAGCGAGCAGGTGGAAAAACTCTCGCCTATCGAACAACTGGCCCGGCCGCTGTCACGTCAGGCGCTGCTGCAGGCCCTGCGCCGCACCCTCGGCCAGGGCGAGGTGCATGCCGCCGAGCAACACAGCGAACCGCAACGCAACCGCCAGGCGCGCGTACTGCTGGTGGAAGACAACCCGGTCAATCAGCTGGTGGCCAAGGGCATGCTGGGCAAGCTCGGCTGCCAGGTGCTGCTGGCCAATCATGGCGGCGAGGCCTTGAGTCTGCTGGAGAGCCAAGCGGTCGATCTGATTCTGATGGACTGCAATATGCCGGTCATGGATGGCTATGAAACCACCCGGCGGATTCGCCAAAAAGCCGAATTTGCCGAGTTACCGATCATCGCCCTGACGGCCAATGCACTGTCCGATGAACGCGAGCGCTGCCGCGCTGCGGGGATGGATGACTACCTGGCCAAGCCCTTTCGCAAGGATGAGCTGGCGGCCCTGCTCGATCAGTGGTTCACAGGCCATTGAAAACTACCTGCGTTGGCAATGCTGCGTTAAAAACAGGCTCGAAAAGCCGCTTGCGGCTAACGCGCTTTAGCGGGACCCGAAGGGCGAGTGAAACGAGTAATGCTCATTTACAGTAGTAAACTCCGCTTTTTCGCCTGTTTTTGCCTTGCCCTGCCTGCCTCGCCTAGGTTTTCAACGGCCTGTTAGCGCCATAAACTGATCAAGCAACACACCCACCTGGCTGCGCAACGCAGCGGCCTGATCAAGATCAATCCCGCGCTCACAGAGCAACTGGCTTTTCAGCGGCAACACCTGCTCACGCATGGCGCAGCCGGCCGGAGTCAGCGCCAGGTGCACTTCACGCTCATCACTGGCCGAACGCTTGCGCCGCAACAAACCTTGCAACTCCAGGCGCTTGAGCAGCGGCGTCAACGTGCCGGAGTCGAGCAACAGGCGCTCACCCAGCGCCTTGACCGTCGGCAGCGTTGGCGGTTGCGGTTGCTGCTGCCACTCCCACAGCACCAGCATGGCCAGGTACTGCGGGTAGGTCAGGCCAAGCTGATCGAGCATCGGCTTGTAGGCGCGGATCACCGCCCGTGAGGTGGCATACAACTTGAAGCACAACTGGTTATCCAGCTGCAGCCCGTCATCCGCAGGTAAACTGGCCGGGATCATTTCAGCAGCGCTTCGATCTCGGCAGTCAGGTCTTCAGGCTTGGTGGTCGGGGCGAAACGCTTGATCACCGTGCCGTCAGCATTCAGCAGAAACTTGGTGAAGTTCCATTTGATGCCCTGGCTGCCCAGCAAGCCTGGCGCGCTCTTCTTCAGGTTGACGAACAGCGGATGGGCATCACTGCCATTCACATCAACCTTCTTGAACAGCGGGAAGCTCACGCCAAAGTTCAGCTCGCAGAACTCGCTGATCGCGCCCTCATCCCCCGGCTCCTGCTTGCCAAACTGATTGCAAGGGAAGCCCAATACCACCAGGCCCTGATCCTTGTACTGCTGCCAGACGTTTTCCAGGCCCTTGTACTGCGGAGTAAAGCCGCACTTGCTGGCGGTGTTGACCACCAGCACGGCCTTGCCACCGAAATCGGCCAGGGTCTTCTGCTCGCCCTTGATGGTGGTAACTGGAATATCGAAGAGTGCGTTGCTCATGCTTGTCGCCCATGGTGAGTTGAAGTGAACGAAAGATAGCGAGCAATTAAATTGCATGCAATTTAATTGCTGCGAAATAAAGCCTGCTGATAACAGGCCACAGTTCAATCGTGGGATGGGTTAGCGATGCATGGCATCAATTCCCGAAGCGACTGTAATGCGTGCGCATCGCGTAACCCATCAAGCGGCCCGATGAGTTACGGCGCTGCATGACACGCGCTGGCTTACAGCCCTCCAACATGCACCTAACCCATCCTACGTTTTGCGATTGCCCTTAAGCCTTCGGCACCAGCTTGAGCGATGCCGAGTTGATGCAATAACGCAGCCCCGTCGGCGCTGGCCCATCGGGGAACACATGCCCCAGGTGAGCATCGCACTGGGCGCATTTGACTTCGATGCGGTGCATGCCATGGCTGAAGTCATCCAGGCTGGCGATGGCCTCCTGGCTAACCGGCTGAAAGTAGCTGGGCCAGCCACTGCCGGAATCGAACTTGGCCGCCGAATCGAACAGCTCAGCCTGGCAGCAAGCGCAGTGGTAAATGCCCGGCACCTTGCTGTCATGGTATTGGCCAGTAAAAGCGCGCTCGGTGCCGCCAAGGCGACAGACGTGAAACTGCTCCTCAGAAAGCTCTTCGCGCCAGGCTTCCAGGGGTTTTTCCAGCTTGTCCACAGGTAGGTCTCCTCTACATGAAAAAATCGCCGGGAGCGATTTTTAACGTCGCGCAGCGACGGCCCAAAGGGTGGCGGCCATGGATGGCGTGCCATAAAAAAGCCCGACCAGTACCTTTGCCAAGGTCAGGCTGCCACGTATCATTCGACCCCAGTCTGTCACCGGCGTTACAGCCTGCCAAGGCTCGCAAGATCAGGTCTTTTTGCAGGGTAATTCAGCGGCGTTCCACCATTCGGGATCATTTACATGCAGTTCAGCAAATCGAACAAGCTCGCCAACGTCTGCTACGACATCCGCGGGCCGGTGCTCAAGCACGCCAAACGCCTGGAAGAGGAAGGCCATCGCATCCTCAAGCTGAACATCGGCAACCCGGCGCCGTTCGGTTTCGAAGCGCCTGAGGAAATCTTGCAGGACGTGATCCGCAACCTGCCGACAGCCCAGGGCTACAGCGACTCCAAGGGCCTGTTCAGCGCGCGCAAGGCGGTGATGCAGTACTACCAGCAGAAGCAGGTAGAAGGCGTTGGCATCGAGGACATCTACCTGGGCAACGGCGTGTCCGAGCTGATCGTGATGGCCATGCAGGCGCTGCTCAATAACGGCGATGAAGTGCTGATTCCGGCCCCGGATTACCCGCTGTGGACTGCTTCTGTGGCCCTGGCCGGCGGCAAGCCGGTGCACTACCTGTGCGACGAGCAGGCCGGCTGGTTCCCCGATATCGCCGACATGAAGGCCAAGATCACCCCAAACACCAAGGCCCTGGTGCTGATCAACCCGAACAACCCCACCGGCGCGGTGTATTCCAAGGAAGTGCTGCTGGATATCGTCGAGCTGGCGCGTCAGCACAACCTGGTGCTGTTCTCCGACGAGATCTACGACAAGATCCTCTACGACGAAGCCCAGCATATCTGCACCGCTTCGCTGGCGCCGGACGTGCTGTGCCTGACCTTCAACGGCCTGTCCAAGTCGTACCGCGTGGCCGGTTTCCGCTCCGGCTGGGTGGCGATTTCCGGGCCCAAGCACCGCGCGCAGAGCTATATCGAAGGCATCGACATCCTCGCCAATATGCGCCTGTGCGCCAACGTGCCGAGCCAACATGCGATCCAGACCGCATTGGGCGGTTACCAGAGCATCAATGATCTGGTGCTGCCGCAAGGCCGCTTGCTGGAGCAGCGCAACCGCACCTGGGAGCTGCTCAACGACATCCCCGGGGTCAGCTGCGTCAAACCGATGGGCGCGCTGTATGCCTTCCCGAAGATTGACCCGAAGGTTTGCCCGATCCATAACGATGAGAAATTCGTCCTCGATCTGCTGCTCTCGGAAAAACTGCTGATCGTTCAGGGCACCGCGTTCAACTGGCCGTGGCCGGATCACTTCCGCGTGGTCACCCTGCCGCGGGTGGATGAGCTGGAAATGGCCATCGGCCGCATCGGCAGCTTTCTCAAAACTTACCAACAATAAGCGGAGCACACATGAGCCAGGGCAAACGCTACCTGCTGACCGGCGCCAGCTCTGGCATTGGCGCCGCCCTGGCTCGCGAATTGGCGGCCAAGGGTTACGACCTGGCCCTGGCCGCGCGCCGCGAAGACAGCCTGCACCTGCTGGCCGCCGAACTGCAGGCGCGTTTCAAGCGCAAGGTGGTGGTGCTACCGCTGGATGTCACCGACTACGACGCCTGCCAGGACTCAGTGGGTCTGGCCGCCAACCTGCTCGGCGGGCTGGACGGGCTTATCGCCAATGCCGGCATCGCCCTGACCGGTAAAGCCGGCGGTGGCCACTTCAAGCGTGCCCGACTGACCGTGGAAACCAACCTGATCGGCGCGATTGCTTGCCTGGATGCCGCCTGCGCACTGTTTCGTCAGCAAGGTCACGGCCATCTGGTCGCCGTCGCTTCAGTGGCCGGCAAACGCGGCCTGCCGCATACGGCGGCCTACTCGGCAAGCAAGGCCGGCCTGATCAGTTACATGGAAGCCACCCGTGCCGAGCTGCTGGGCAAGAACATCGACACCACCCTGTTGCTGCCGGGCTTTATCGACACGCCGCTGAACAGCGATATGCCCAGCCGGCCGTTTCTGATTGACGTGGAGCGCGGCGCGGCGCTGATCGCCAAACACATCGACAAACGCCATGTCAGCGCCTACGTGCCGGGCTGGCCCTGGGCGCTGCTGGGCCGCGTGCTGCCTTATCTTCCAACCTCAATGATTGGCAAATTCTGATGGACCTGCAGATCGACGACTTCTACAAGGATGCCGCCGCCGGCATGCTGACCCTGTACCAGGCGTTCCCGAGTAAATCCGCGCTGTATGTCGAAGACCTGATTGGCCGCGAAGAGCCCGACGAATTCGGCCTGCCCACCCCTCGTCATCAAAGCTGCCTGGGCGCCCTGCTGTGGCTCGCCGAGGAAGGCTATATCCGCTTCGACTCCACCATCGGTTACGACGCCCTGGATCAAGCCGTACTCAGCGAAAAGGGCTTTCTGCGCCTGACCCGCGGTGTACCCCATGCCCTGCGCGAGGGCGATGCCTTGCCGCCTAGCGTACGCCGCGTGCACGCCACCCTGGCCTTTCAGCTGCGCGAAGCGCTCGGCCAACGGCATGGCGAACGCGTCGCCCGTCTCACCCGCCTGCTGTTCGAAAGCAGCCTCAACGGCGCAAGCGACATAGTTTGAAATAGTCGCCAGGTTGAAGTGCCTGGGGGTGCGCCCTTATATAGCCGTCATAACCAACAGTGGCCGTGGAAAACCAGGCGAAGCAGCCAGAACAGGGTTTTCAGCGGTCTGATAGATGTTTCCCGTGAGGAGTCTCAACACACCATGATGCGCATTATGCTGTTCCTGGCCACCAACATTGCGGTGTTGATCATCGCCAGCATCACCCTGAAGTTGCTCGGGGTCGACCGCTTTACCGGCCAGAACTATGGCAGCCTGCTGATTTTCTGCGCCGTGTTCGGTTTCGCCGGTTCGCTGATTTCGCTGCTGCTGTCCAAGTGGATGGCGAAGATGAGCACCAAGACCGAAATCATCACCCAGCCACGCACCCGCCACGAACAGTGGCTGCTGCAGACCGTGGAAGAACTGTCCCGCGAAGCCGGGATCAAGATGCCGGAAGTGGGCATCTTCCCGGCCTATGAGTCCAACGCCTTTGCCACCGGCTGGAACAAGAACGATGCCCTGGTAGCGGTCAGCCAGGGCCTACTGGAGCGTTTCTCGCCTGACGAAGTGCGTGCCGTGCTGGCCCACGAAATCGGCCATGTGGCCAACGGCGACATGGTCACCCTGGCGCTGATTCAGGGCGTGGTGAACACCTTCGTGATGTTCTTTGCGCGGATCTTCGGCAACTTCGTCGATAAGGTGATTCTGAAGAACGAAGACGGTCCGGGCATTGGCTACTTCGTCGCAACCATCTTCGCCGAGCTTGTTCTGGGGATACTGGCCAGCATCATCGTCATGTGGTTCTCGCGTAAGCGCGAATTCAAGGCCGACGAAGCCGGCGCCCGCCTGGCCGGCACTGGCGCGATGATCGCCGCCCTGCAGCGCCTGCGCGCCGAACAGGAAGTGCCCGTCACCATGCCCAACAGCCTGACCGCCTTCGGCATCAACGGCGGCCTGAAAGGCGGCCTGGCTGGCCTGCTGATGACCCACCCACCGCTGGAAGTACGTATTGAAGCCCTGCGTCAGCGCGGCTAAATACTAAGCAAACGAGAACAGGGTTAATGCCAGTCAGTCACGCTGACTGGCATTTTTATTGGTGATTGGCTTTTTCGCTAACTTGAACCCTATGGCAAGGGTATAGGCGTACTCCTCACGCCGATAAGGCAAAACACAGTGCGGGGCTGAAACCTGCAATTCAGCCAGGTATTTGCCTAGGTTGCCGAAACGCTCGGCAGACAGGCCGCTGATACCCCCGAAATCACCCAGGCACAACCTATACAGCGACTGCTTGCTCAGCAATCGCACAGTCAGCGCGCATCCTGGCGTTCTAAACGCTGAACCGCCTCTATTGTTGAGAGGAACCCGCTCGGCTCGATGTTTCGCAGTAGTGGGCGTTCGCCAAACAATGCCATCGACATCCAGCAAAGGCCATCCTGCCGAGCTCAGGTGATTAGACGATGATGGGGGCCAGCTCCAGTACCCGAGCGACACGCATAAAAAATCCGATGCCTATTCAGGCATCGGATTTAGATTTCTTGCAGCCAACGCTCAGGCAAGGGGGCTCAACTGATCGGCATTACCCCACTGCCTGCGCTTAACGCGGGAAAGCAGGCGGGTTAACCCCAGCCATATCTTCCATCACGCGCACCACCTGGCAGCTGTAACCGAACTCGTTGTCGTACCAGACGTAGAGCACAACGCGGTTGTCGTTGCAGATGGTGGCTTCGGCATCGACTACACCGGCGTGACGCGAACCGACGAAGTCAGTGGAAACCACTTCCTGCGACTGGACGAAGTCGATCTGCTTCTGCAGGTCGGAGTGCATGGCCATCTGGCGCAGGTACTCGTTGACTTCCTCACGGGTGGTGGCTTTCTCAAGGTTGAGGTTGAGAATGGCCATCGACACGTTCGGCGTCGGCACGCGAATGGCGTTGCCGGTCAGCTTGCCTTTCAGCACGGGCAGCGCCTTGGCAGCCGCAGTGGCAGCACCCGTTTCGGTGATCACCATGTTCAGCGGTGCGCTGCGGCCACGGCGGTCGCCCTTGTGGAAGTTGTCGATCAGGTTCTGGTCGTTGGTGTAGGAGTGAACGGTTTCCACGTGACCATTAACGATACCGTACTGATCATTGATCGCCTTGAGCACCGGCACGATGGCGTTGGTGGTGCAGGAAGCGGCCGAGATGATCTTGTCGTCAGCGGTGATTTCGCCGTGGTTGATGCCGTGCACGATGTTCTTCAGCGCGCCCTTGCCCGGCGCGGTCAGCACTACGCGATCGACACCCGGGCAGGCAAGGTGCTGGCCCAGGCCGTCGGCGTCACGCCAGACACCGGTGTTATCCACCAGCAGCGCATTTTTGATGCCGTACTGGGTGTAATCCACCTCGGCCGGCGACTTGGCGTAGATCACCTGAATCAGGTTGCCGTTGGCGGTCAGGGTGTTGTGCTCTTCGTCGATGGTGATGGTGCCATCGAACTTACCGTGCACCGAGTCGCGGCGTAGCAGGCTGGCGCGTTTGACCAGGTCATTGCTCGCGCCTTTGCGCACAACAATGGCGCGCAGACGCAGGCCGTCGCCACCACCGGTCTTCTCGATCAGGATGCGTGCCAGCAGACGGCCGATACGACCGAAGCCGTACAGCACCACGTCGGTACCTTCGCGCGCTTCACTGTTCTGCTTGCCAGCCACTTCAACCAGCTCGTCCTTGACGAACTGCTCAATGCTGCGCCCCTGGCCTTCGGCCTTGAACTTGCTGACCATTTTGCCCAGGTCCACCGAGGCGGCGCCCAACTTGAGTTCGCTCATGGCCTTGAGCACCAGGAAGGTGTCGTGTACCGACAGCTCGCTGTCGCCGGTCAGGCGGTGACGGGCGAAGCGGTGGGCCTTGAGAATGTCGATCACCGAGCGGTTGATCAGACCACGGCCGTAGATCGAGGTGACCACGTTGTTGTTACGGTAGAGTTGGCCAATCATCGGAATCATCGCTTCCGCAAGGGCTTCTCGATCGATCCACTCACCGAGACACTGGTCGGGCTTCTGAGTCACGGGCAGTACCTTCCACATGTAGGGGCTGAAAAAAGGGGCTACATTATGACGGCGCA
>NZ_JBAQLP010000012.1:0-56471 GCF_049301935.1 Pseudomonas sp.
TGGCTGGTGCTGATTACCCATCCGCTGCTCGACAGCTTTACCAGCTACGGCACCCAGCTGCTCTGGCCGCTGACGCCGATCCCCACCGCCTGGTCGAGCATCTTTATCATCGACCCGCTGTACACCTTACCGCTATGCATCGCCGTGACGCTGGGGCTGCTCTATGGCCTGCGCGGCAACGGCTTGCAGAAAACGGCGGCCAAGGCGCCGACCCTGGCGTTGCTGGTTTCCTCGCTGTACCTGGGCTTTACCCTGGCCGGCAAATACATGGCCGAGCAGCGCGTGGAAGCCGAACTGGCGCGCCAGGGCATCGAGGCGCAGCAAATCTTCAGCACCACCACGCCGTTCAACAGCCTGCTGTGGCGGGTGATCGTGCTCGATGGCGAGGATTACCACGAGGCACTGGTCAGCTGGTTTGACGATGCACCGCCAACGCTGGCGCGCATCCCCCGCGGCACGCACCTGGCGGCAGCCCTGGCCGATTCACCGGCGCATGCGCGGTTGGCCTGGTTTACCAATGGTGTGCTGCGCTATGACCAACTGGGCGAGCAGTTGGTGGTCACCGATATCCGCCTGGGCATGACCGGTTTCCACCCCTTCCGCTTCACCTTCGCCACCCTGGAAAACGGCCAGTGGCGCGTGCATGACGAGATTCAGCGCCTGCCGTTTCAGCGCGGCGACGTTTCGCGCCTGCTGCTGCTGTGGGCGCGCATCTGGCAGCCCGAGGTACAAGTGCCGCTGCTGGCCTGGGCCGATGAGCTGCGTAAAGTGCCGCTGGCCAGCAGTTCGCAATAACGCACTTGCCGATCAGCTGCGAAACTGTGCCACCAGCCCCTGCAGCTCGACACCCAGGCGCGCCAATTCGGCGCTGGATACCGCCGTCTGCTGACTGGCACTGGCGCTTTGCTCACCGATATCACGCACCCGCGTCACGCTTTCGCTGATGGTTTCCGCCACCGCGCTCTGTTCTTCGGCGGCAGCGGCGATCTGCTGATTCATCTGCTCGATGGTGCTTACCGCCTGGGTAATGCGACCCAGGGCGGCGCCGGCTTCACCCGCCAGGGTCACGGTGCGCTGAGTCAGGTTGCGACTGCTGTCCATTTTCTCCACCGCGCCCTTGGCCAGACGTTGCAGGCTGGCAATCAGCCCTTCGATTTCTTCGGTGGAGTCCTGCGCGCGCTTGGCCAGGGCGCGCACTTCATCGGCCACCACGGCAAAGCCACGGCCCTGCTCGCCGGCCCGCGCGGCTTCGATGGCAGCGTTCAGCGCAAGCAGATTGGTCTGTTCGGCGACGTTGCGAATCACCTCCAACACGCCGCCAATCCGCGCACTTTCCTGATTCAGCGCGGCGATGGCTTCGGCAGACTCTTCCACCTCGGTGGCCAGGTCGCCGATCTGGCTGACCGCCTGTTGCACCACCAGATTGCCCTGCTGCGCCTGCTGATCGGCGGCGCGGGCGGCCAGGGACGCCTGTTCGGCGTTCTGCGCCACCTCCTGCACGGTCGCGGCCATTTCATGCATGGCGGTGGCGGTCTGTTCGGTTTCCATCTTCTGGTTCTGCACCCCTATGCTGGTTTGCGCGGTAATCGCCGAGAGCTGCTCAGCAGCGGCGGCAATCTGGCTGACGCCTCCACCAATGCGCCCGACCAGGGTGCGTAGGCTCACGCTCATCACCTGCATGGCCGCCATCAACTGGCCCGGCTCGTCACGGCGATCCTGCGGCAGGTCGTGGGTCAGGTCGCCAGCAGCGATGCGCTGGGCAAACAACACGGTCTGCTGCAAAGGCGCAACAATCAGGCGGGAGATAATCAGCGCCGCCAGCATGCCAATAATCACCGCTGCAATCCCCATGGCACCGAGCATCAGCAGGGCCTGGCGACTATCAGCAGTCATGGCGCGTTCTTCCTCGACCTTGGCTTCATCCACCAAAGCCAGCACCGCCTGAGCGCGCTCAACCATGGCGGCCTCGCTCTGCTGGCTCAGCCCACGCACCTGCTGGTAATTGGCAAAGGCCTGCTGATACAGCGTCAGCGCCTGCAAGGCGGTTTCGATGGCACCTTTCTGCTCGTCGTCCAGCCAGACCATCAAACTGCGCGCCACGGTTTGCAGGTCATCGTTGATATAGGTCCACTCTTCCAGGGCTTCGGCCGAGCCGTCGATGAGGTACTGGCTCTCATGGCCGCGCAGGTCGAGCATGCGCTTGCTCAGGCCCGAGGCGGTTTCCGCCAGGGTCAGCGGGTCGCTGCCACGCAGCTTGTCACCTTCCAGGCGCAGCTCACGCACCGCGTCATACATGTCCAGCTCGATCACCTCGAACTGATCACGCGCCTCACCGGCCGCCTCACGCATCTGCGTGCGCGCGGCGCGGGCATTGTTCTGCTGCTCGACAAAGCTGTCGAACTGCCGGCGATAGTCGTCGAGGGCCTGCTGCATGCTTTGCAGACGCGCCTGATCGGCACTGGAGGCGGCCGCCAGCTGCTGGGCGACTGCGGCGCCGACCCGGTCCAGCTGCTCATGCACCTGGGCGGCGGCCGCGCTGGTCTGCCGCAGGGCAAAATCACGCTCGGCGCGGCGCGCCTGCAACACCTGGGCATCAATTGCCGAGAGGCCACTGCTGCTGGCATGCCCGTCCAATACGGCTTGCACTGCCAGAAAGCCACTGCCGGTAACGGCAACCGTGAGCAACAGCACCAGGCCGAAGCCACACATAAGCTTTTTACCGACAGACAGATCGGCCAACAGGCGCGCGGCAGAAGAGGACATAACAACACTCCGTTTTTATTATCAGGCGCAGCCAGGCGGCAGATGGCGGCCCAGGCAAGCACATAAACCAGTGATGGCAGTTTAGCTCCGCTCTGTTGCAACCCTTGAGCCAGAGGCCTACCCAGCGGCTAGGTAACAGCGTCAAGGCCTGAGCCAGAGCCGTTGGCGCCAGCTCAGGGAGATAAAGCCAACGCTCGAATGCGGCGTATAGCCCAGTTTTTCGGCAGGTTTCCGCTGATCCTTTATCGAGAGTGGCGAGTTATCGCCAAAAGGCCCACGCCAAGGATATGACCATAAAAAAGGGCGCCCGGCTTTTGCCCGTGCGCCCTTCTCTACTGCCGCTTAGCGAGGCGTGATTAACGCCCGGCGAGCGCCGTTACGACCCGTGGCCGCAGCAGTTCACCGAGCACCGCGAGCAGCCCGATGGCACCGGCAATCCAGTACCACTGGGCCACCGGGTCAAACATCAACCAGCCCAGGGCGTGGAGGAACACCACCATGATCAGCACCGGGCTGACGTAGCGCACCATAAACAGCCACAGGGCATAGCCCAGCGGCGGCAGGTTCAGCTCATCACGCATGATCTCACTGCGCAGGGCGTAACCGGCCAGCAGCACCATAAAGATCCCGCCCAGCGGCATCATCCAGCGTGACGTCAGGTAATCCAGCCAGTCGAAGAAGTTCTTGCCCAGTGGCGTCCAGCCGGCCAGCAGGTTGAACGAGAGCATGGCCAGCAGGCTGATTACCAGCAGCACCGCGCCGGACATGGCCGCCGCCTTGAAGCGGCTGATGCCGTGTTTTTCATTGAGGTAGGCCACCGTGGCTTCGATCATGGAAATCGCCGAGGTCAGCGCGGCAATCGATACCATGGCGAAGAACAGCACGCCGAAGGCAGTGCCGAACGGCATCTGCTGGAAGGCCAGCGGCAGGCTCATAAAGATCAGCCCAGGCCCGGCGCTCGGGCTCAGGCCGTTGGCGAAGATGATCGGGAAGATCGCCAGCCCCGCCAGCAGCGCCACGCAGGTGTCGCAGATGGCCACGACAAAGGTGGTACGCGCCACTGACTGACCGTCCGGCAGGTAGGAGCCGTAGGTGAGAATCGCTCCGGAGGCCAGGCTCAGGGTAAAGAACGCATGACCCAACGCGGCCAGCAGCGCTTCGCCGGTGATTTTCGAGGCATCGAAGGTAAACAGGAAATCGAAGCCGGCGCTGAAGCCGCCACTGGTAAAGGCGTAGCCCACCAGAATCAGCAGCATCACAGCCAGGCCCGGCATCATCCAGCGCACGGCGTTTTCGATGCCCTTCTGCACGCCCTTGGCGACGATCCACAGGGTCAGTAGCGCCACCAGCACGCTCCAGCCGCCGAGCTGCCAGGGGTTGGCGTTATGCGCCTCGAACACCCCGCCCAGCGCCTCGACACTGGTAGCGGCCAGGGAGCCGTCGAGCATTTTCAGCGTGTAGGCAAAGGCCCAACCGGCCACCACCACGTAGAAACACAGAATCATAAAGCCGGCCAGCATGGACATGCCGCCGACCGCCTTCCACAGCGGATTGCCGTTATTTTCCTTAACCACCCGACCGATCGCATCGATGGGGCTGCCCCGGCCGCGTCGGCCAATGGCGATCTCGGTCATCATCACCGGAATACCGATGGCCAGGATGCAGGCCAGGTACATCAGCACAAAGGCTCCACCGCCGTATTCGCCGGTGATGTAGGGGAATTTCCAGATATTACCCAGGCCCACAGCGGAGCCGGTTGCAGCAAGAATAAAGCCCCAGCGCGAGAGCCAGAGGTTTTTCGGTTTTTCACGGGTCATGCGTCACCTGTTTGTTTTTATCTGTGACGAAATGGAACCCGCCGCGCTTGTGGCGCGACGGAATGAGCAAGGCTTGGATAAAGCCGGGATTCACCTGACCCCGGCAGGCTAAACCGGCTGGGGTCACTGGGCGTCGGGTTGCACCTCCGGCGCGGCCTGCTTAAAGGCATCCAGAGATTCACAACGCGCCGCCATGGCAAGGATGCGCGGGTACGCATCAAGGTCACAGTTAAAACGGCGCGCATTATACAGCTGTGGCACCAGACAGGCTTCCAGATAGCCGGGCCGCTCGCCGAGCGACAGACGATCATTGAATACCGCCAGGCCGGCGTCGACCGCAGCCAGGCCCTTGTGCAGCCAGTGCTGATACCAGGCGTCCTTGGCCGCCTCACTTACCCCAAGCTCACCGCTCAGGTACTGCAGCACCCGCAGGTTGTTCAGTGGGTGCAGATCACAGGCGATATGCAAGGCCAGGGCACGCACCTGGGCGCGTTGCGCCGCATCGCTGGGCAGCAACGCCGGCACGGGGAAGACTTCTTCGAGGTATTCAAGAATCGCCAAGGACTGGGCGATACGTACCCCGCCGTTGCCGTGATCCACCAACAAGGGCAACAGCTCCTGCGGATTCAGCGCCTGGTACTCGGCCGAGTGCTGCTGGCCGCCATCCTTGACCAGGTGCACCGGTACTTGTTGGTACGCCAGGCCCTTGAGGTTTAGCGCGATGCGCACCCGGTAGGCGGCGCTGGAGCGCCAGTAAGAATAAAGCGTCAGCATGGACATTCTCCCAACGTAGGATGGGTTGAGCGTAGCGATACCCATCACGGCCCTCGATGGGTATCGTCGCTACGCTCCTCAACCCATCCTACGACTCGTATTTTTCCACCCGCTGGTCGATAGCGCCGAAAATGCTATGGCCGGCGGTGTCGAACATCTCGATGCGCACCCGGTCGCCGAACTTGAGGAACGGGGTTTTCGCCTCGCCGCTCTCGATGATTTCCAGCATGCGTTTTTCCGCCAGGCAGCTGGACCCCGCGCTACGGTCGTAGTTCGACACGGTGCCCGAGCCGATAATGGTGCCGCAGCCCAGCGGGCGGGTCTTGGCGGCGTGGGCGACCAGGGTGGGGAAGTTGAAGGTCATGTCCACGCCGGCATCCGGCTGGCCGAACAGCGCGCCGTTGATATGCGAGACCAGCGGCCGGTGCACCTTGCCGCCCTCCCAGGTATCGCCCAGTTCATCCGGGGTAATCGCCACCGGCGAGAAGCTGGACGACGGTTTGCTCTGGTAGAAGCCAAAGCCCTTGGCCAGCTCGCCGGGAATCAGGTTACGCAGCGACACATCGTTGACCAGCATCAAGAGCTGGATATGCCCGGCCGCCTCGGCGGGGCTGGCGCCCATGGGTACGTCATCGGTGATCACCGCGATCTCGGCTTCCAGGTCGATACCCCAGGCCTCGTCGGCCATCTGGATCGGGCTGTGCGGCGGGATAAAGCAGTCGGCGCCGCCCTGGTAGATCAGCGGATCATGCCAGAAGCTTTCCGGCATCTCGGCGCCGCGAGCCTTGCGCACCAGCTCCACATGATTGACGTAGGCGCTGCCGTCGGCCCAGTGATAGGCACGCGGCAACGGGCTATGGCAGGCGGCCTGATCGAAGGCAAACGCGCCCGCTTCCAGGCCATCGTTCAACCGCTGATACACCGCCTCCAGCTTGGGTTTGGCCACCGCCCAGTTATCCAGCGCGGCTTGCAGGGTCACGGCAATCGCCGGAACTTCGGTAGCGCGGCTTAGATCGCGCGATACCACGACGAGTACACCGTCGCGGCCTTGTTTCAGTGATGCGAGTTTCATCAGGATTCCTTGCCCGGCGCGCGCCAGGAATTCACGTATTCGGGAACATCCACCCCAGCGGCGGCTTCGCCAACTTCCAGGGCGCGGCGGGTGTCGATCATCACCGCCACTTCATCGATAAAGGTCGCCGGATCGGTCTGCGCCTTCTTCAGCGCCTTCGGATGCGGGCCGTGGGGGAAGCCGCACGGATGCAGGGTGACCATGCCCTGCTCGATATTGTCGCGGCTGAAGAAGTTACCGCGGTGGTAGAACAGCACTTCGTCGTAGTCGTCGTTGTTGTGATAGAACGGCACCTTCAGCGCACCGGGGTCGCTCTCCACCGGGCGCGGGGTAAAGGTGCAGATCACAAAACCATTGGCGACAAAGGTGGTGTGCGCCGACGGCGGCAGGTGGTAGCGGTGGCTCATCAGCGGGCGGATATCGCGCCAGTTGAGCCGCACCACGGTGTTGTCGCCATGCCAACCGACCACGTCCAGCGGGTTGTAGGGATAGGTCACGGTGCTGATCTGGCCACGCCGCTTGATCCTGATCTGCCAGGTGTTTTCGTCCTGTTGGGCCTTGAAGGCGTCGTCGATGCGCGGATGATCGAGCACCGCCGGGTCGAAGATCGCCTGGGGGCCGAGCAGGCCCTTGTCCGGCAGCTGGTACGCGCCATCGGTGCTTTCGATCAGCAGCATAAAGCTCGGCGCGCTGGCCTCGATGCGCCAGGCGGTGCCGCGCGGGATCAGCAGGTAATCGCCGTCGCGGTAGCTCAGGTGGCCGAAGTCACAGTAGAAGTGCCCTGCCCCCTCATGGATAAACAGCAGGTCATCGCCATCGGCGTTGCGCACCAGATGACGCATGGCGCCGTGGGTCTTCCATACGCGCAGCTTCAGATCACTGTTATGCAGGGTCAGCGGCGCGGCCAGCGGGCAATCACGCTCGCTGGCAATGTCGTTGAAGTTGAACGCATGCGGGCGCAACGGCCCCTGCCAATCGATCCAGCCGGTGGGCGGATGCTTGTGGTGCAGGTGCGCGGTGGGGCCGAAAAACCCCTCACGGCCCATCTCGCGCTCGTAGGTGCCTTCGGGAAAGTCACAGTGCGCCTGGCGCGAACACTCGCCTTCACGCAGGGGAAAACTGATCCAGTGTCGGCTCATCGCATCACTCCTCGGAGATTACGCCGCGCTTGATCTGGTCTTCCTCGATGGACTCGAACAGCGCCTTGAAGTTGCCCTCGCCAAAGCCCTGGTTGCCCTTGCGCTGGATGATCTCGAAGAAGATCGGGCCAATCACAGTATTGGTGAAAATCTGCAACAGAATGCCGTCATCGCCCGGCGCGCCGTCGATCAGGATATTCAGCTCGCGCAGCAGCTCGGTCGGTTCGCCATGCCCGGCCACTCGGCTGTCGACCTTGTCGTAGTAAGTGCCGGGGGTGACCATAAAATCCACGCCATTGGCGCGTAGACGCCGTACCGTCTCGTAGATATCGTCGGTGCTCAGGGCGATATGCTGGATGCCCTCGCCGTGGTACTCACGGATAAATTCCTCGATCTGCGACTTGTCGTCGGCCGACTCGTTGATCGGGATACGGATCTTGCCGCATGGCGCGGTCATGGCCCGCGACAGCAGGCCGGTGAGCTTGCCTTCGATATCGAAGTAGCGGATCTCGCGGAAGCCCGCGATACGCTCATAGAAGCCCGACCACACGTCCATCTGCCCGCGCTTGACGTTGTGGGTCAGGTGGTCCAGCTCTTTCAGGCCGACCGCGTTATCATTCGGCGTGCGGCCCTCGATGTACTCGAAGTCAACGTCGTAGATGCTCTTGTCGCCGTAGCGGTCCACCAGATACAGCAGGGAGCCGCCGATACCCTCGACGCAGGGGATATTCAGCTCGCCGAAGTTGGCGTGGCTGCCTACCAGCTTGGCACCCTGGGATTCCACATAGGCGGCGGCCTGGGCGGCGTTCTGCACGCGGAAGGCCATGGCGCAGGCGCTCGGCCCGTGCTTCAAGCCGAACTCGCGCACATGCCCGGTAGGGCTGCCGTTAAGCACGAAGTTGATATCGTTCTGCTGGAACAGCCAGACCTCTTTCGAGCGGTGCTTGGCGGTTTCGGTAAAGCCCATGGCGGTGAACAGCTCGCGCAGCTGCTGAATGCCTTCCGGCGTCGGGGCGGTGTATTCGACGAACTCGAAGCCGTCGGTACCGATAGGGTTGTGCTGCTCGATCTTGTTCACGGCGTTCATTGCGCCTCCTCGTTGTTGTTGTAGGCATACGCCCTGCCCTGGCGGCAGCGCGCTATGAATGGCTCCATAACAACCCGCAACAAAGGTACGAACAAGCCGGCTCACGCACCCGGGGCAGCCAGCCTAACCGCCTGACTGGCAGATTTTCCTTACACCCTTAAAATCCCCGGAAAGCACCACCGTAAAGGCTTGCCATACGTAACGATTTCTTGCCGGAGCGGCTCAGTAAGCTGCCAACGCACGCTCGACAAGCCCACCCAGAGGAGCTTAGCGCCGGCGAAACAGTGGCCGCGGCTCGATCACCGAGCGGCCGTACTGCACGCTTATGCCGGCCAGGCCCTTGAGCGCATCGGCAGCCGACTTGTCGGCGCGTACGGCAAAGCTGTCGAAGCCACACTGGTGCATATGGCTGAGCTGGTCGCGCAGCACATCGCCCACCGCGCGCAACTCGCCACGCCAGCCCAAGCGCGTACGCAGCAGGTAGGCCTGGCTGTAGCCGCGACCATCACGAAAACTGGGGAAGTCCACGGCAATCAGCGGCAGCGCGGGCAGGCAGATGGCCAGGCTGTGCACCTCGTCGTCCGGAGCCAGCCACAGACCCTGTGCCGGGTCGCGGCGCCGTGGCCCTGGGCGCCGCCGAGAGTGATCTGGTACCACTCGCTGCCGTTCTTATCCACGCCGAGGATGCCGATGTTGCCGATATGGTGGTGGCCGCAGGCGTTCATGCAGCCGGAGATGTTCAGGCTCAGCTCACCGATATCGTGCAGGTAATCGAGGTCTTCGAAACGCTGCTGGATGGCCTGGGCGATGGGGATCGACTTGGCGTTGGCCAGCGAACAGTAGTCGCCGCCCGGACAAAGGCCGCGGCGGTGACGTTGCGCACGCAGTTACCGGAGGTCTGGATGGCGTGCATCTGCACCGCCGCCAGCTGCTCGAGAATGTCCGGCACCTGTGCCAGCTCGATCCAGTTGAACTGGATATTCTGCCGCGTGGTCAGGTGACCGTAGCCGCGATCATGCTCGCGGGCGATCCGCGCCAAAGTACGCAACTGGGTCGACAACAGGGTGCCGTAGGGTATCGCCACCCGCAGCATATGGGCGTGCTTCTGCAGGTACAGGCTGTTCTGCAGGCGCAGCGGTAGGAACTCCTCCTCGCTCAGCTCGCCACAGTCGAGACAGTGGCAAAGACCTACCCGCTATGGCAGCCCCGAAGCCACAAGGCGGGCGTTGCCGCACAGGCAACCAGCGGTGAATTGCTGCATGCTGCGCCTCCTTGCAAATCATCCGCTGGCAATCCTGATAACGCGCCTGGTCTGGCGTGTATGCGAGCGGTAGCAACTATTGTGGGTGTGAAAATAGCAGCTAAAGCAACTACAGAAGAGCACCGCAGCCCTTCGCGAAAACCATCTCCGGCCCAAGCTCACCAGGCCATCTGATCCGCTTTTTATTTGAAAACCTGAGTCTGTTATCCAAACAGCTGCACTCACATCATTCGCCTCGCCTGATTAAGCCCAGCGAGGCCCACAATGAGCGAACGTATTCCCGCGCAGATCATCGAGACCATCGACCCGCGCCAGCCTATCCGCCTGACGCCATCCCAGGCCGGCGGGCCGATTCATACCCGCAGTTTTAGCGGGCGTTTTCGCAATCTGCGCCTGTATGGCGCGGGCCTGCTGTTCCTGCTCTTCTTCGGTACCGCCTGGCTGGACTGGGACGGGCGTCAGGCGGTGCTGTGGAACCTGGCCGAGCACCGCTACTACATCTTTGGTGCGACCTTCTGGCCGCAGGATTTCACCCTGCTCTCGGCACTGCTGATCATTGCCGCCTTCGGTTTGTTCGCCATCACCGTGGTGGCCGGGCGCGTGTGGTGTGGCTATACCTGTCCGCAGAGCGTGTGGACCTGGGTGTTTATGTGGGCGGAGAAAGCCACCGAAGGCGAGCGCAACCAGCGGATCAAGCTGGATGCCGCGCCCTGGTCGCTGAATAAACTGGCGCGGCGCAGTGCCAAGCATGCGATCTGGCTGGGTGCCAGCCTGTTCACGGCGCTGACCTTTATTGGCTACTTCACGCCAATCCGCGAGCTCAGCAGCGACCTGCTGCGCCTGCAACTGGACGGCGGTACGCTGGTGTGGGTGCTGTTCTTTATGGCCGCCACCTACCTCAACGCCGGCTGGCTGCGCGAGAAGGTCTGCGTGCACATGTGCCCGTATTCGCGCTTCCAGAGTGCGATGTTTGATGATGACACCCTGCTAGTAGCCTACGACGCCAAGCGCGGCGAAGGCCGTGGCCCGCGCAAGAAGGACAGCGACCACAAGGCCCAAGGCCTGGGTGACTGCATCGACTGTTATATGTGCGTGCAGGTGTGCCCGACCGGTATCGACATCCGCGCTGGCCTGCAGATCGACTGCATCAGTTGCGGTGCCTGTATCGACGCCTGCGATTCGGTCATGGACAAGATGGGCTATGCCCGAGGCCTGGTCGGCTATCACTCCGAGCGCGAACTGCAAGGTGGCAAGACCGACTGGCTGCGGCCACGGCTGATCGGCTATGGCATTGCCCTGGTGCTGATGATCGGAGCCTTTGCCTGGGCCTTGAGCGCGCGTTCGATGCTGTCCATCGACTCGGCCAAGGACCGCAGCATGTACCGCGAAAACCAACTGGGGCAGATCGAGAACAGCTACCGGCTCAAGGTGATCAACAAGACCCAGCAGCCGCAGCGCTATGGCCTGGGCCTGGTAGACAGCCCCGGCCTGCGCCTGGATGCGCCGCCGCAGTTGCAACTAAGCCCCGGGGAAATTCTCGATGTACCGGTAACTGTGGTGCAGCTGGTCGAGCAGGCTGGCGGCGCGACCAGGCCGGTGCGTTTCGAACTGAACAACCTGGCCGAGGCGGATGAGCGAGCGCAAACCCAAAGCGTATTTATCGCCCCGCGCGGGCGCTGACAGTCGCATGACCAGGCAACTCCCCGTAGAGTGCACTGATCTGCAGAGCGCACCTACTGACACGATGAAACGCTACGAGAAATTCGCCGAGCAGATTGCCGAACTGATCCGCAGTGGCATGCTCGCCCCTGGCGAAAAAGTACCCTCGGTGCGCCACGCCAGCCGTACCTACGGGGTTAGCCCGTCCACGGTGTTCCAAGCCTATTACCTGCTGGAAGACCGTGGTCTGATCCAGGCCCGCGCCCGCTCCGGCTACTTCGTCCGCGAGCTGGCGCGGCATTCCCTGGCAGAGCCGCAAACCTGCCAGCAGGCTAACCAGACCACCGAGGTGGATGTCAGCGAGCTGGTGTTCTCGGTGCTCGCCTCGCTGAAAGACCCGCACACCGTGCCCTTCGGCTCGGCCTTCCCCAGCCCGCAGCTGTTTCCCCTGCCGCGCCTGGCGCGCTCCATGGCCCACGCCCTGCGCGACATGCCGGCCCATGCGGTGATCGCCGACATGACCGAGGGCAACCCCAACCTGCGTCGGCAGATTGCCCTGCGCTATATGGTCAGCGGCGTGATGCTGGCGCTGGAGGAACTGGTGATCACCAGCGGCGCCATGGAGGCGCTCAATCTGTGCCTGCAGTGCGTGACAAAGCCAGGCGATCTGGTGGCCATCGAAGCGCCGGCTTTTTATGCCACCCTGCAGGTGCTGGAGCGCTTGCAGCTCAAGGCGGTAGAAATCCCGGTCAACCCGCGTGAAGGTATCGATCTGGAGGTGCTGAGCGAGCGCCTGGCCAGCCTGCCGATCAAGGCCTGCTGGTTTATGAGCAGCCTGCAGAACCCACTCGGCGCGAGCATGAGTGACTGCAAGAAAGCCGCGTTGTATGAGCTTTTGCACCAGTATCAGGTGCCGCTGATCGAGGATGACGTGTACGCCGAGCTGTACTTCGCCAGCCAGCCGCCCAAACCGGTGAAAAGCTTCGACCGTGACGGCCTGGTGATGCACTGCGGCTCGTTTTCCAAATGCCTGGCGCCCGGTTACCGGGTCGGCTGGGTGGCCGGAGGGCGCTATGCCGAGCAGATCAGCCGGCTCAAGCTGATGACCACCATATCGCCCTCGGTGCCGGCCCAGGCCGCCCTGGCCGATTACCTGCAACACGGCGGCTTTGATCGCCACCTGCGCAAGCTGCGCCATGCCCTAGAGACGCAGCAGGCCTCGATGCTGGCCTCAGCTGCCCGCCACTTCCCACCTGGCACGCGGGTCACCCGGCCCAGCGGCGGCTATTTCCTCTGGTTCGAGTTCCCCGAACGGGTCGATGCGCTGCAGCTGTTCCAACTGGCCCTGGCCCAGGGCATCAGCCTGGCGCCGGGGCCGATCTTTTCCGCCACGCGGCGCTTCGGCAACTGTGCGCGACTCAACTACGGTCACACCTGGGATGCGCAGAGCGAGCAGGCCATGGCCGTGCTGGGGCGGATACTCGCCTCGTTCTAGAGCCGAGGTGGCAGCGCAGGCTGAGGGATATTGGTGCGCACGGCGCACCCTACAAAGCAGACTGCCTCAGACTCAAGCGTCGCCGTATTCGAGCATGGCCATTCCAAGGAGCGCCGTTAAGCATCGCTGGCAGATCCAACAAGATCGGGCTAATGCTGCAAATGTCCATAGAGCTTGGCGTACAGCCCGCCCTCGGCAATCAGCTGCTGATGGCCGCCGTCTTCGGCGATGCTACCGCCGTCGAATACCAGCACCCGATCCGCCTGTTTCACCGCACTCAGGCGGTGGGCGATGATCAGTGTGGTGCGGCCATGCAGAAATTGATTGAGCGCCTGGTGCAAGGCGTATTCGGTGGCGGCATCCAGGGCCGAGGTGGCTTCATCGAGAATCACCACTTTCGGCTCGGCCAGCACCATGCGGGCAATCGCCAGACGCTGACGCTGGCCACCGGACAGGCGCACGCCGGAGCGGCCGACGATACTGTCCAGGCCCTGCGGCAAGCCGCGAATGGTGTCGGCCAGTTGGGCGATTTCCAACGCGCGCCAGCAGGCGTCATCCGCGCGTTCGCGGCCCATACACAGGTTGGCGCGCACCGTGTCGTTGAACAGCGCCGGATGCTGCAGCACCACCGCCACATGCTCGCGCACCGCTTCCAGGCCGATTTCTTCCTGGCTGCTGCCGCCGAAGCGGATGATCCCAGCCTGCGGCGTATACAGGCCGAGCAATAGCTGCACCAGGGTGCTCTTACCACCACCGCTGGCACCGACGATGGCGACCTTCTCACCGGGTGCAATGCTCAGGTTGAGCTGGTTGAGCACCGGTTCGTCGTTATAGGCGAAGGTCAGCCCGCTAACCTCGATGCCCACGGTGTCGCGGCCCTTGAACGGGTCGACGCGGCCGGGATACTGCGGTTCGTCCTGGCGCGCCAGCAGCTCGTTGATCCGGCTCAAAGCGCCACCGGCAGCGTAGAAGGCATATTGCAGGCTGAGCAGCTGCTCGACCGGACCGATCATAAACCACAGGTAACTGAACACCGCGAGCATCTGGCCGATCGACAGGTCGGAGAACAGCACGGTGAGCATGGCGGCGGCGCGGAACACGTCGATACCAAACTGGAACAGCAGGCCGCTGGCACGATTCGAGGCATCGGTTTTCCACTGCGAGGCCACGGCGTAGTCGCGTACTTCCTTGGCGCGGCCACCCAAGCGGCCGAGGAAGAAGCCCTGACGATTGCCGGCACGGATTTCCTGAATTGCTTCGAGGGTTTCGGTGAGCGCCTGGGTAAAGCGTGAGGTGCTGTCGTTTTCCAGCTTTTTCAGGTGTTTGACCCGTTTGCCCAACTGCACCGTGGCGTAGATCACCAGCGGGTTGAACAGCAGGATCAGCAACGCCAACTGCCAGTGCATCCAGATCAGGATCGCCGAGGTGCCGGCCAGGGTCAGCACCGCCACCAGAAAGCGGCTCAGGGTTTCGCCGACGAATTTGTCCAGGGTGTCCAGATCGGTGACCAGGTGAGTGGTCACGGTGCCGCCGCCGAGGCTTTCGTATTCGCCAAGGGAAATCCGCTTGAGCCGCTCGATCAGGCGAATACGAATGCGGTAGACGATGTCCTTCGACAAGCGGGCGAACAATCGCGCCTGCAGCACGTTGAAGATCAGCGCGCCACCGCGCAGAAACAGGGTCAGCACCAGCATCAGGCCGATATAGCCGGCGGCGGTTTCCCAGTGGGCCGGCAGGAAGTTGTCCATCACCTTGAGCGCGGCGTCACCGTCGTTGAGCAGCACTTCGTCGACCAGCAGCGGCAGCAGCAGCGGGATCGGCACACTGCACAGGGTGGCCAGAACAGCAACCAGATTGGCCAGGATCAGGGCTTTTTTATGTTGCAGGGCCAGCCGGCGAATTTCCGCCCAACTCAAACGATCAGGCATGGCCAACCCGCTCCAGCCAGCGCGCCAGCAAGGGCTGCAGCACTTCCAGGGGTTGATAACCGTTGGTCAGCAGCGCCAGCTGGCCGTTGCGTTCGGCCAACAGGGTGGGAAAGCCGGCGATGCCCAGGTCCTGCACCCAACTGACATCGGCGGCAGTGGCGGCGCGTTGCGCGGCGCTGTCGAAGGCTTCGGCAAACACGATGCGCGGGATGCCCGCTTGCTCAGCCAAGTCCACCAGCACACTGGCCCGGGTGACATCCACGCCTTCGGTATAGAACGCGCGCTGGATCAACTGTGCCAGCGGCCAGACCAGCTCGGGGGCCAGGTTGCGCGCCGTGACCAATGCACGGCAGGCCGGCTCGGTGTCGTAGACCAGGCCTTCGGGCAGGCCCTCGTTGAAGTTGAACAGCTGCCCCGTGCTGGCATTCACCGCCTGCCAGTAGCCCAGGTAACGCACGCGAGCGGCCGCATCGATGGCCACACCATCACGGCGCAGGCCGCCCAGCACCAGCTGCAGGCCAACGCCCGCCGCCGCGGCCTGCTCGGCGAGGGACTCGAGCACCGGGGCAAAGCCCCAGCACCAGGAACACATCGGGTCCATCACATAGAGCAGGCGTGCGTGCATGCTTAAGCCTCGCGGTTTAGTCGGGGGTTGTAGCCCAGTGGATGTGGCTGATTGCGCTCTTTTGCCAGCTCGATCTGCCGCTGGCGCTCGCGGGCGCCGGCGCGGGTTTTCTCTGGCAGCGAGTCCCAGCAGTGCGGGCAACTGACGCCCGGGGTATACAGCTCGGACTGACGATCTTCCACCGACACCGGCGTGCGGCAGGCGTGGCACTGGTCGTAATCGCCTTCGCTGAGGTCGTGACGCACGGTGACGCGGTTATCGAAAACGAAGCAGTCGCCCCGCCACTTGGTCTGTTCCTGCGGCACTTCTTCCAGGTACTTGAGGATGCCGCCTTTGAGGTGGAATACCTCCGCAAACCCTTCACCGAGCATATAGCTGGAGGCCTTCTCGCAGCGGATGCCGCCGGTGCAGAACATGGCGACTTTCTTGTGCTTGGCTGGGTCGAAATGCGCCTTGATGTACTCGGGGAACTCGCGGAACGACTTGGTCTTCGGGTCTACCGCGCCTTCGAAGGTGCCAATCGACACCTCGTAATCGTTGCGGGTATCGATCAGCAGCACTTCGGGGTCCGAGATCAGCGCATTCCAGTCCTTGGGCTCGACATAGGTGCCGACCTTGCTGTTGGGATCAACCCCCTCAACGCCCAGGGTGACGATTTCCTTTTTCAGCTTGACCTTGGTGCGATAGAACGGCTGTTCATCGCAGTAGGATTCCTTGTGATCGATATCGGCCAGACGCGCATCCAAACCAAACCAGGCCAGCAGGCCATCGATACCGGCGCGCGAGCCGGAGACGGTGCCATTGATGCCTTCTTCGGCAATCAGCAAGGTGCCTTTGATGCCATTTTCCAGCATGGCTTGCAGCAGTGGCTCGCGCAGGGCATGGAAGTCAGGCAGGGAAACGAATTTATACAGCGCGGCGACAACGATCTTGTCAGTCATGGACATGTCCTTCAGTAGTCGCCCACGTAAAGGGCGGACTGGAATATAAAAATGGCCAGCTGCAACTTTAAAAGGCTGGCGGACCACAAAAAATTGTCTGGAGCAATTTTTGACGTCGCTCCGCGACGGCTCCGCAGGGGTGGCCGCCATGGCTGGCAGGCCACAAACAAAACCGCCGGCGCTAGGCCGGCGGGATGCGCAGTTTACGTTTCTTCAAGCCTGGCGTGTAGGGGCCAATTGCCTCAGTGGCCGCCCTTGCAGGTCGGTGACGCCGGCGCCACGCCCTGCTGCGACCATTCATCTGGGGTGTAGGTGTGCAGCGCCAGGGCATGGATCTGGCCCATCAGCTCACCAACCGCGGCATAGACCTTCTGATGGCGTTTGACGGCGTTCAGGCCGGCGAATTGCTGGCTGACGACCACCGCCTTGTAATGGGTTTCCAGACCCCGGCTGTGCATATGGCTTTCATCCAGCACGTCGAGGTGCTGGGGTTGCAGGCTCGCCAGAGCGGCTTGCAACAGATCGATTTTCGGCATGGGAACTGTCACTCAGGGCTTTTTCGGGGTCAGTTTGCCGGTCATTTCCGCCAGCAACTGGTTGACCTTGGGCACGGCAGCTTCCAACTTGCCCTGGGTCAGCTGCGCCGACTGTGCGGTCAGTGTCGGCATCTTTTCCAGGACTTTCTTGCCCAGCGGCGACTCATAGAAACGAATCAGGTCCTGCATTTCCTGCTCGGTGAAGTTGCTGGTGTAGAGCTTGACCATATCCGGCTTGAGCTTGTCCCAGCCCACGGCCTGTTCAAGCGCGGCATTGGCCTGGGCCTGATAGGTTTCCAGCACGGCCTTCTCGCTCTGCGGTGCGTTGCTCTCGGCAAAACGCTGGGCAAACATCTGCTGCACCTGGGCATACACCGGTACCGCCAGCTTGTCGGCACGGGCCAGCAGCAGGAAGCGCTCGGCGTCGGCGGCGTGGCTCTTGGCATCGGCGAGCACCTGAGCACTACCACACGTCAGTATTAAGGCAGCGCAAAAGGCAGGTAAACGTGACATGTACTACTCCTGAGAAAGGGAATGAGTGCTGTTGGACTCAACTGCCGGCATTTTGTGCCCAAGCGCGGGTCACACTCAAGTCAGTGAGCACGCCAACCAACTCACACTGCAACCGTGCACTGGCGCACTGTCTGCTTAAAGGCCAAAATGCCAGCACTTGCCGAGCCGGCTAACGCCTGTGCATGCTCGACCAGATAAGCCATCTTCTGCTTGAGTGTGCCTAAACCCGCTAGGTGAGGCACCAACCACACATGGACGTGTCGATGAACAGCTTCACTCACCCAGAGCCTCTTGCCACCATCGCATTGTGCGATAGCCATGGCCGACTCAACCCGCAGGCCATCGGCTGGTCGCCCAGACCCGTGGTCGATTGTGCGATACCCGGGCACTTCGGCCGGCGTAAACGCTGGAACCATTGGTGCATCACCACCCCGCAGTGGGTGCTCTCGTTTACCCAGGCCGACCTCGACTACCTGGGTTATGCCGCTGCCTACTTCCTTGATCTGCAAAGCGGTCAGTCCGTCGCCTACAGCCAGTACCGCCTGTTCGGCCGGGGCTGCGAGCTGCCAGATCAGCCGCAGGCCAGCCACGCATTCAACCACCCACGCCTGCAACTGCGGGTGGCTGAACACACCGGGCGCACGCGCATCATCATCAATGCGTCAGAGCTTGGCGGGCAACCGCTACAGGTAGCCCTGGATATTCAGCGCCCTGCCCACCTGGACTCGGTCAATCTGGTCGCCCCGCTTGGCCCGCGCAGCTTTCACGCCACCAGCCGCCAGCTGGGCCTGCCCTGCACTGGCAGCGTGCAGCTGGGCACACAGCAGTACAACTGCGTCGCCGGGCACAGCTTTGCCGCGCTCGATTGCGGTCGTGGCGTCTGGCCACTCAACAGCCACTGGACCCGCGCCGCCTTTGCTGCGCCCGGCGGTATCGCCGGTAACTTCGGCGCGGGCTGGACGGACCACAGCGGTCTATCGGAAAACACCCTGTGGTTTGGCGGCGAGCTGCAGCACCTGGATGCGCCCATCGCCATTACCCAGGCACAGCACAACCCGCTGGCGCCCTGGCAACTGCGCAGCCCGGATGATGCCGTGCAGCTGACCTTCACCCCACGCCAGCGCCACCAGGCCTACCGCCGGCTCGGGCCGTTCTATGCCGATACGCAGCAGTGGTTCGGCCATTTCGAGGGCGTTTTGCGCGGCCCAGAGGGTGAGCGCGTGCCGGTCAGCAACGCCCTCGGCTGGCTCGGTGAAACCCGCGCCCGCTGGTAATTGACCATCGATGTTGAACCTCTGCTGATGCATAGCGACCTAAGCTGAAATACGCCCAGACTGACATTCACCGGCCTGGGAGTCTGCGTGCTGCACGCGCAACCAGCAGGAGAGCCACCATGAGCCGCACTGAAACCGACAGCCTGGGTCCCATCGACGTACCCGATGAAGCCTAC
Organism: Pseudomonas sp.; assembly: GCF_049301935.1. Classification (GTDB taxonomy): domain Bacteria; phylum Pseudomonadota; class Gammaproteobacteria; order Pseudomonadales; family Pseudomonadaceae; genus Aquipseudomonas. The sequence goes on from NZ_JBAQLP010000012.1 coordinate 19,061, forward strand.
TGGGGCGCGCAGACCCAGCGCTCGCTGATCAATTTCGCCATCGGCCAGGAGCGCATGCCCTTGCCAGTGGTGTATGCCCTGGCACTGATCAAGAAGGCGGCCGCGCGGGTCAACCAGCGTATCGGTGAAGTGCCGGCCGACCTGGCCCGGCTGATCGAGCAGGCCGCCAATGAAGTACTGACCGGCCAGCACGATGAGCAGTTCCCCCTGGTGGTCTGGCAGACCGGCAGCGGCACGCAAAGCAATATGAACGTCAATGAAGTGATCGCTGGGCGCGCCAATGAGCTGGCCGGCAGCGGCCGTGGCGGCAAGACGCCGGTGCACCCTAACGATCACGTCAACCGCGCGCAAAGCTCCAACGACAGCTTCCCCACCGCCATGCATATCGCTGCCGTGCAGGCCGTAAAACAGCAGCTGCTGCCCGCTCTGCACGAACTACGCGACGGTTTGCAGGAACAGGCCGAGCGCCATGCGCGCCTGCTCAAGACCGGGCGCACGCATATGATGGACGCCACGCCCATGGCCTTCGGCCAGGAGCTGTCGGCCTTTGTCGCGCAGTTGGGTTATGCCGAACGAGTAATCCAGGCCGCCCTGCCGGCCGTCTGCGAACTGGCCCAGGGCGGTACGGCCGTCGGCACCGGCTTGAACTCACCGCAAGGCTTTGCCGAGGCTATGGCTGCAGAGTTAGCCGCCTTGAGTGGTCTGCCGCTGGTCAGCGCGCCCAACAAATTCGCCGCTCTGTCCGGCCACGAGCCGCTGGTGGCGCTGTCGGGCGCCTTGAAAACCCTCGCGGTGGCCCTGATGAAACTGGCCAATGACCTGCGTTTGCTAGGCTCCGGCCCGCGCGCCGGCTTTGCCGAGGTGCGTTTGCCGGCTAATGAGCCTGGCAGCTCGATCATGCCGGGCAAGGTCAACCCCACCCAATGCGAGGCGCTGTCGATGCTGGCCTGTCAGGTGCTGGGTAATGACAGCACAATCAGCTTTGCCGCCAGCCAGGGCCATCTGCAGCTCAATGTGTTCAAGCCGGTGATCATTCATAACCTGCTGCAATCGATACGCTTGCTGGCCGACGGCTGTCATAACTTCCAGCGGCACTGCGTAGCTGGCCTACAACCCGATACGGAAAAAATGGCCGAACACCTGGAACGTGGCCTGATGCTGGTCACTGCACTCAACCCGCATATCGGCTACGACAAGGCCGCACAGATCGCCAAGCAGGCCTATCAGGATGGCACCACCCTGCGTGAAGCAGCGCTGCAACTGGGCTATCTGAGCAATGAGCAGTTCGACGCCTGGGTGCGTCCTGAAAATATGCTGGAGGCTGGTCAACATGAGTGAAGCGGCAAAGAGCGGGGCAACACCACTGGAAGGTGACGGCAAACGCATCCTGATGATTCTCGGCACGCCGAAAGGCAACAGTTTGTGCCATGCCCTGGGTGAAGCCTATGCCCAGGGCGCGCGCAGCAAGGGCCACGTGGTGCGTCAGCTGAAACTGGGCGAAATGAGCTATGACCCAGTGCTGCGCGACGGTTACGAACAGAGCCAGACCCTGGAACCTGACCTGCTGGAAGCGCAGCGGCAGATTCACTGGGCCGAGCACCTGGTGTTCGTCTACCCGGTCTGGTGGGGCGGCATTCCCGCGCTGCTCAAGGGTTTTTTCGACCGCACCTTTCTGCCAGGTTTTGCCTTCAAGTACCGCAACCGCTCGCCACTCTGGGACAAACTGCTGACAGGACGCACCGCCGATCTGCTGGTGACCATGGATACACCGCCCTGGTACTTCCGCTGGATCTACGGCGCGCCCGGGCATCGGCAGATGACCCGCACCATCCTCGGTTTCAGCGGGATAAAAACCCGCCGCCTGGCCGAATTCGCCCCGGTGCGCCCTTCATCCGAAGAGCAGCGCCAGAGCTGGCTGCGCAGGGCTGAAGCACTGGGCGTGCGCGCCTGAAGCCCTAATCAGAACCTCTTAGATCAGTGCCCAGCGGCAAGCAGCACCGGCACCGTCATCGGCCACTGAGGCATTCAAACTGCAGCAGCCAAGCAGGTACCGGCAAGCGCAACAGCCACAGTGCAATTCGGCTATACCGCAACGCCGTACCTATACGGCGCAGGTTATCGCCATAAGGCTGACGTCAATTTCCAAAAAATGGCGCCAATATTCAGAAAAACCCCAAAAAATCGACCATCTGTCGCCAACTCCCGTTGCAATTCGAGTTGTGATTAGACTCAAGAGATTGGCTTATCGTCGGAGGGTTGAGCATGTTCGGTGCACGCAACGTAGATCCAAGCCCAGGCACACATTACCGCAGCGAGCGAGTGACTGCCGTCAATGGCCAGTACTTCTTCTCAACCCGGGAGGGCAGTCTGGAAGGCCCCTTCTTCACCCGTGTCGACGCTATACACGGCGTAGATGCTTATATACATCGTATGCAGGTCGCCAGCGCACTCTCCAGACGCGCAAACATCAGCTCTTGAGTCACTGAACTGCTGGCCCAAGCAAATTAGCCTCAAGAACTGGCTCCAAACAAAAAACGGCGCAGCCCAGCTGCACCGTTTTTATGCTTGCAGGTTTGATAATTACCTTTAACCAGCCGCTTCAAACAACCCGGTTGCACCCATGCCGCCGCCCACACACATGGTGACGATGCCGTAGCGCAGCTGGCGCCGCTGCAGCTCACGCACCAGGTGGCCGACCTGGCGCGAACCGGTCATGCCGAACGGGTGGCCGATGGAGATCGAGCCGCCGTTGACGTTGTACTTGGCGTTGTCGATTTCCAGACGATCGCGGGCGTACAGACACTGCGAGGCAAACGCCTCATTGAGTTCCCACAGGTCGATATCGGCAATGCTCAGGCCCTTGGCCTTGAGCAGCTTGGGCACCGAGAACACCGGGCCGATACCCATCTCGTCCGGCTCGCAACCCGCGGCAACAAAACCACGGAAGAACGCCAGCGGCTTGAGGCCCAGCTCGATGGCTTTTTCCAGGCTCATCACCAGGGTCATCGAGGCGCCATCGGACAGCTGTGAGGCATTGCCGGCGGTCACCGAACCGTCATCGGCAAATACCGGTTTGAGCGCGGCCAGGCTTTCCAGGGTGGTATCGGCGCGGTTGCAGTCGTCGTGAGCGACGATGCCGTCGACGATGCTCTTTTCACCGCTGGCCTTGTCTTCGACCTGGTACTTGACGGGCATCGGCACGATTTCATCGTCGAACAAGCCTTCGGCCTGAGCTCGCGCGGTGCGCTGCTGGCTCTGCAGGGCGTAGGCGTCCTGCGCCTCGCGGCTGACGTTATAACGACGGGCAACGATCTCGGCAGTCTGGCCCATGGGGTAATAGATACCCGGCACCTCTTTTTGCAGCAGCGGGTTGAACAGGTTCTGCGTGTTCATGCTCTTGAGGGTCATGGTGATCGACTCGACGCCGCCCGCCACGATCACATCACTGCAGCCGGACGCCACCTGGTTGGCAGCAATCGCGATGGCCTGCAGGCCCGAGGAGCAGAAACGGTTGAGGGTCATGCCGGCCACGTGGGTGCCCAGGCCGGACAGCACCGCCACGTTGCGGCCGATGTTCATGCCCTGGGCGCCTTCATTGGAGCCGGCGCCGACAATGCAATCATCCACCAGCGCCGGGTCGATACCGCTGCGTGCCAGCAGCGCATTGACGCAATGAGCCGCCATGTCGTCTGGACGGGTCAGATTGAACTTGCCACGGAAGGACTTGGCCAAACCAGTCCGTACGCTGTCAACGATCACCACTTCACGCATGTCGCACCTCATTGTTATTGGGTTGAGTTGCCAACAAGAATAAAGCCGGACAATCTCCCTCAGCGATGATCATTCATCAGCCGTATGCGCGACCATCCTGTTGTCCATGTGATCAGTCTTTGCCGAACGCAGCTTCAAGCGCCTGATTGATCGTACGCAGCACCTTGATCCGGGCAAAGCGCTTGTCATTGGCCTCCACCAGCGTCCAGGGCGCGATTTGCGTACTGGTGCGGTCGACCATATCGCCCACCGCATCGCGGTACAGCGGCCACTTGTCGCGGTTGCGCCAGTCTTCTTCGGTAATCTTGAAACGCTTGAAGGGGGTCTGCTCACGGGCCTTGAAGCGCTCCAGCTGGGTCTGCTGATCAATCGACAGCCAGAACTTCACCAGCACCACACCGGCTTCGCAGAGCTGCTCCTCGAAGTCATTGATCTCGCCATAGGCACGCAGCCAGTCGCCGGCGCTGCAAAAGCCCTCGACCCGCTCCACCAGCACCCGGCCATACCAGGAGCGATCAAATACGGTGAACTTGCCGCGCGGCGGAATATGCCGCCAGAAGCGCCACAGGTAGGGCTGCGCACGTTCTTCTTCGGTTGGCGCGGCAACCGGGACGATGCGGTACTGACGAGGATCGAGCGCGCCAATCACCCGGCGAATCGCCCCGCCCTTGCCCGCCGCATCGTTGCCTTCGAATACGGCGATCAGCGAATGACGGCGCATGCGCTTGTCGCGCATCAGGCTGGACAGTCGCGCCTGCTCAATCACCAGTTGCGCGTTGTAGCTGTCCTTGTCCAGCGCCTGGCTCATGTCCAGGCTGTCGATCAGTCCGCGTTCATCCAGGCTGGAAGTCAGCGGCGCCGCATGTGGGTGTGGCAGCGGCTGGCTTTGCGCCCTTAGTGCGGCTTGCAGGCCATCGAGCAGGATGCGCCCGACCGTCAGGCTGCGGTAATACTCGTCCACACCCTCCACCACGTACCAAGGCGCGTAATCACGGCTGGTGCGGCGCAGTACACGCTCGCCGACTCGCACGAACTTGTCGTAGGTTTTCGACTGTTGCCAGTCCAGCAGGCTGATCCGCCAGCTGTGCAGCGGGTCGTCCTGCAGGGCCTTGAGGCGCGCCTTCATCTGCTGCTTGGACAGATGAAACCAGAACTTGAAAATCAGCGTGCCCTCATCGCAGAGCATGCGCTCCAGCCCCAGGGTGCTGTCGATGGCCTGGTCGAGCACGGCATTCTTGATCCGCCCGTGCACCCGCCCCTGCAGCATCTGGCTGTACCAATTACCGAAGAAGATGCCGATACGCCCCTTGGGCGGCAGTTGCCGCCAGTAGCGCCAGGCCGGCGGCCGCGCCAGCTCCTCATCGGTCTGCTGATCGAAGGTGTTGACCTGAATCAGCCGCGCGTCCATCCACTCGTTGAGCAGTTTGACCGTTTCACCCTTACCCGCCCCTTCGATCCCGTTGATCAGGATAAGCACGGCAAAACGCCCCTGCTGCTGCAGCTCATACTGCGCCTCCAGCAGTGCTTCGCGCAGCGCCGGAGCCTCGGCTTCAAAGGTGTCTTTATCGATGCTGCGGCCGATTTCGGCGGATTCGAACATAGCCCACTCCCTGACAATATCGATTGAGCCTAGCGGATCGGCAGCGGCTTTGGCCAAGCCGTTGTGGGATTCAACTTGCAGGCCGTTGAAAACGTAGGCGAGGCAGGCAAGACAAGGCGAAAGCGGCCGCTACGCAGCACAGCGGAGTAACAGCCGCAGGCTGGCCCGCAGGGCGAACGTAGTGAGTCAAAAGCGGAGTTTACATGCTGTAAATGAGCATTTGATTCGCTTTGCTCACCCCTTCTGGGCCGTGCTAAAGCACGTTCAGCCTTCGGCTGTGAGGCCGCTTTCAACGCAGTATTGCCAACGCAGGTAGTTTCTCAACGGCCTGTCAGCGCCGGGTGATTAACCCCTGCCTGGCCACCCGCGTCAGCTGGCGCACGGTCTCCTCCAACTGCGCGGCCGTTGGCGCCTGGATCACCGCCATATCGAAGTGATTGCTGGGAAAACGCGCCAGGGATTCGCCATCGTGAACAAAATGGATCAAAAAGGTCCGCGGCCCCGGCCAGCGCTTGGGCCAGCCGTCGAGGTAGCGCAGCAGGGTCGGCTGGTGGCTGCCGCCAAGAAGGATTTTCGGATTGTGCAGGGCCAGTCCGGAGGTGATCGGGGCCAGACGAATAAGCGGTTGGGGACAGTGCATCGATATGTCTCCGCCTCATTGAGTCCGCTGGGCAGCGGTGAGAGGCGACACCGAACCAGCGCTTTAGCGGAATTTCAAAGCCTCCGAAGAGTGCTTCTCAGGGCGCTGCAATCAGCAGGTCACCCGGCGCCCCGCAAGTAGCTGTTTAAATCGGCGCATGGGGCGGCATCCTAGAGAAGCCCGCGCAGCACTGTCAAGGCGCACTGCTGCAGCCATGTCGCAGCCCCCAACCTTTGACTGGTGGCGCGACTGATCGACCTGCTCGCCTGGCGTTTTACCGCCGGCATGCGGGCGGCCGACCCTGCATATGGGGCCTGAATCCAGGCATGCGCCGTTTCACCCCGTAACAAACCTGCAGTACTGCGCCGACAACGGGTTGCGCACAGCCACGATGTAATGCCCGTGACAGAGCGCTACACGGCTGTTTGCGGCTACTGGCATGCTTTCTGCCAATACCCTTGGGCTGATGTACACGCCTCAGGATGGGCGTTGTGGCTGCATGGATCGCCTTGAACTGCCCGATCAACCCTAGTGAGAGCACCAATGAACAACAATAAAACCCTGCTCGCCCTCTGCCTGGGTGCCGGTTTACTGGCCTCCAGCAACACTTACGCCTTCTGGTTCGGCTCCTCCGGCTACACCCAGACCCAATACCCAGTCGTACTGGCCCACGGCATGCTCGGTTTCGACAGCATCCTTGGGGTCGATTACTGGTACGGCATCCCTGCCGCACTGCGCCGCGACGGCGCCAGCGTGTACATCACCGAGGTCAGCCAGCTAAACACCTCGGAAGCGCGCGGCGAAGAGCTGCTGGCCCAAGTGGAAGAGATTGTCGCCATCAGCGGCAAGCCCAAGGTCAACCTGATCGGCCATAGCCATGGCGGCCCGACCATTCGCTATGTCGCCGCCGTCAGCCCCAATCTGATTGCTTCGGCCACCAGCGTCGGCGCACCGCACAAAGGCTCAGCCACGGCCGACTTTATCCGCCAGGTGCCACCCGGTTCCGCCGGGGAAACCTTGCTCGCAGGCATAGTCAATGGCCTCGGCACACTGATCAACTTCCTATCCGGCAGTTCCAGCACCAGCCCGCAGAACGCCCTGGGCGCGCTGGAGTCGCTCAACAGTGAAGGCGCGGCGCGCTTCAACGCCAAATTCCCGCAGGGCATTCCCACCACCGCCTGCGGTGAAGGTGCCTACAGCGTCAATGGCGTGCGCTACTACTCTTGGAGCGGCACCAGCCCGGTGACCAACATTATCGACCCGAGCGACCTGCTGCTGGGCGCCACCGCGCTGACCTTCAATGGCGAAGCCAACGATGGCCTGGTTGGCCGCTGCAGCTCGCGCATGGGCAAGGTGATCCGCGACAACTACCGGATGAACCACCTTGATGAGGTCAACCAGACCCTGGGGCTGACCAGCCTGTTCGAGACCGACCCGGTCACAGTCTATCGGCAACATGCCAACCGCCTGAAAAACGACGGTCTGTAACCGCCTCACTGGGGGCTGCATGTAGCCCCCAGTGTTCTGCCACCGCGTCTCGCCTGAATCCGCCTGACCCGCCTGTACACATGAAGAATGCCTGTGAAAAAACTTCTGCTGCTCTCCCCGCTTTTGTTCGCCGCCGGCCTGGCGCTGGCGCTTTACCTGCAACCCGTGGATATTCCCGCGCCGCTCAGCGGCGCTTCGTCACACCCCCTACAACGCACGGATACGCCGCCTGCCACACCAGGCCAATCCGGCGCGCAGACCAAGGCAGACCCATTAAAAACCCTGCCCGCCTCATTCGGCGGCACCAAGGTGGATGGCGTGTTTCGCCTGGACGCAGACGGCAATCTGCTGATCAGCGAAGACATCCGGCGGATCTTCGATTATTTCCTTGCCGCAGCCGGTGAAGAACCGCTGCGCACCAGCGTCGAGCGGCTGCGCGCCTATATCGCCGCAGAGCTGCCGGCCAATGCCCGCGAGCAGGCCCTGGCCTTGCTCAACCAGTACCTCGACTACAAACGCGAACTGGTGCTGCTCGAGCGCGACCTGCCGCAGCTGGCCAATCTGGATGCCCTACGCCAGCGCGAGGCCGCCGTGCAGGCGCTGCGCGCGCGGATCTTCGATAGCCAAACGCAGCAGGCGTTCTTTGCCCGCGAAGAGGCTTACAACCTGTTCACCCTGCAGCGCCTGGCAATTGTGCAGAACAGCCAGCTGAACGATGCCGGCAAAGCCGCCGCTGTCGAGCAATTGCGCAACAGCCTGCCCGCCGAGATGCAGGACACCGTGCTGCCACAACTGCAGAACGAACTGCGCCAGCAAACCGCGCAATTGCAGGCCGCCGGCGCCAAACCGGAACAGATCCGCCGGCTGCGTCAGCAACTGGTCGGCGCCGAAGCCACCCAGCGCCTCGAAGTGCTCGACCAACAGCGGCAAACCTGGAAAAAGCGCATCGCCCAGTACAGCGCTGCAAAAGCCGCCATCGAGAACAACCCCGGTATAAGCGCCAGCGACAAACGTGCTGCCATCGCCCAACTGGCCGCGGAAAACTTCGATGAGCGCGAACAACTGCGCCTGGAAGCTGCCGAGCAGCTGGCGACAAAGAACAAACCAGACGCCTGAAACGCAAAAAGCCCACCGAAGTGGGCTTTTTGCTGGCTGCTGCCGAGTCGCTTAGCTGGCGATGCGCTTGTCCAGCGACAGCTTGCCGGCGCCTTCGACCAGGATCGCTACGCTGATCGCCAAGAGCGCCAGGGCGAACTCATAACCGTTGTTGCTCATAAAAAAACCGTTGGCCAGGTGTACCGTGACAATCGCCACCACCATGGTCAGCGCCAGCACTGCGGCGGCTGGGCGCGCCAGCAGACCGATGATCAGCGCCAGACCACCAAAGAACTCGGCGCTACCGGCCATCAGTGCCAACAGGTAGCCCGGCGCCAGGCCGATGCTTTCCATCCACTGGCCGACACCTTCCAGGCCGTAACCGCCAAACCAGCCAAACAGCTTCTGCGCGCCATGGGCGGCAAAGGTGATGCCGGCGATGATGCGCAGCACGGTGAGGCCATAGCCAGCTTGGGTTGCAACAACAGATTTGATCAGAGCGTTCATGTGCAGCAGTCCTTGTAGTGGGGAGTTGATGGAATGGATATTAAACCAATTATCGAATGATTAAATCGGATAAAATCGCTTTAAATTATCGAATAAACCAATAAATAATCACTCTCAACCTGCGCGCTAGGGCTCCAACAAATAGCGCTCACGGTCATAGGCAAGGTAGTACTTGTTCACGCTATTCACATAGCTGACCACGCCCATGCCCATCTGCTCCATCGCCACCCGCTCCACCTGAAAAAACCACTGGTTGGGGTTCAGACCGCGTCGGCGTGCCTCCGCCCGTAGGCTTTGTACCCGCTGCGGACCCATGTTGTAGCCGGCCAGGATAAAGGCCATACGCTCGCGCTCATTGAGCTGCGGGCTGTTGAAGTAGTTGCGCCGAATCATTGCCAGGTACTTGGCACTGGCCTGCACATTGTTCTCCAGCACGCTGATATTGCTCACGCCCACGCTGCGCGCCGCCGCCGGGGTGATCTGCATCAGACCGGTGGCGCCACCCGCCCCGCGCGCCGCCGGGTTAAGGGTGGATTCCTTAAAGGCCACGGCAGCCAGGGTCAGCCAATCGAAATTATGCTGAATGGCATAGCGCTGTAGCACCGGGCGAACCTTTTCCAGACGCTGACGCTCGATGCGGCCCAGCGGGTAATGCACCTTGTACAGACGCCGGTAAACGCGCTGGAACGCCGCATCCTGATCCGCCGGGTCGCGGTAGCCCTTGAGAAAGCGGTCGATGCTTGCGCCGAGCATGGGCGTATCGCGGCGCACGTACCAGCGCATATCACCGTCGTTGGTCAATTGCAGGTGGCGATCCAGACGCAGCTTGGGCATCACCTTGGCCCAGCGCTCGGCAATCGGCTGTTCGACTGCCGTCACGCTGAAGATGCCGGCCTGGACCATTTCCAGCACATCCTCGACCGCCAGGCTGGGGTCGACCCACTCGACGACAATCGGCGAACGCTGGCTGTCGATCAGGCGTTGGTTAAGCGCCCGCACCGCTTCACCCGCCACGCTGCCTGCGGGTAAGGCCAGGCTACGTCCGGAGAGCTGATCGAGGCTCTGGTAACGCCGATTACCCTGTTTGGCGACGATGATCAGCGGCACATTGCTGCGGATCGCCGCGCTGGCACTGAGCTTGCTGCCGCGCGGCATATGCAGCAGCTCACCGGGAGCAACCAGATCACCCTCGCCGCGCTGCAAGGCGGCCAGCAGCTGATCCTTAGCGCGAGGGATGATCTTCAGCTTGAGTGTGCGGCCATCGCGCGAGTTGCGGTTGAGGTACTGCTCGAAGGCGCGCATGCGCTGGTATTCGACGCCAATGCTCTGGCCCTTGACCTCACCTGAGCTGTTGCGGCTCTGGTTGACCAGCACGCGCAATTCACCACTGCTGCGAATACTTGCCAGATCACGGGCGGCCTTGGGCTGTTCGACTTCCAGTGGGCCAGCCACGCGCGCCGCCGCTGTGCAAGACAGCAGCAATAGGCAGCAGGTGAGCAGCACTCGCAACATCAAGGCTCCAAGACGGGATAGACCGATAGATCAGTGCAGCGGCTGGTCTGCAGGGCTGCGTATAAGACAACTGATCCCTCGCGCGGGGCGCGGAGGGTCGCACAGCCCGCCCATGGATGCCAGCCAACAATCATACGCAACATCATGTATAGGCTTTAAGTAACTGTATTTATTGATTTTTAATCTATTGAAAAAGCTCTGTTATGCTGCCCAATCAATTCAGCAGGTAGCACCATGCAACTCATCGACATCGGCGTCAATCTGACTCACCCAAGCTTTGCCGAACAACGCGAAGCACTCCTCGCGCGCGCTTATGCGGCGGGCATTCAGCAAATGCTGCTGACCGGCACCAGCCTCGCGCAAAGTCAGCACGCCCTGGAGCTGTGCCGGCAGTTGGATAACAGCGCCGAGCATTTGTTCAGTACCGCCGGTATGCACCCCCACGACGCCAGCAGCTGGAACAGCGACAGCTACAGCGAACTCAAGGCCCTGCTGGCCGATCCCCGAGTACGCGCGGTGGGCGAATGCGGGCTGGATTTCAACCGCGACTTTTCCCCCAGGCCGCAACAGGAGCAGGTTCTGGAGCAGCAACTAGCCCTGGCGGTGGAACTGCAATTGCCGGTGTTTCTGCATGAGCGCGATGCCGACGAGCGCCTGCTGGCGATCCTGCGGCACTTCCGCGACCAACTGCCGGCGGCCGTAGTGCACTGCTTTACCGGGGACAAGCGCGCACTGTTCAACTACCTGGATCTGGACCTGCATATCGGCATCACCGGCTGGATCTGCGACGAGCGGCGCGGCAGCCATCTGCATCCACTGGTCAAGGACATCCCCCGTGGCCGCCTGATGCTGGAAAGTGACGCGCCCTTCCTGCTGCCGCGCAGCCTGCGGCCGAAACCGAAGAGCGGCCGTAATGAACCGGCCTTTCTCGTTGAGGTGTTGCGTGAAGTGGCGCAGCACCGTGGTGAAACCGAACAGCTACTGGCTGCCCATACCAGCGCTGCGGCCCAGGCCTTCTTTAAGCTGCCCGCGTTCAAGGGCGCAGCCAGCTAATTAGGCCAATAGCGCAGTACGGTTGATAAGGATCAATAGATCCCGCGTGAGGCTGAGCGACACTCCTGGCACTTTGCCAAGCCGCCACCTCACAGAGACACCTGCATGGGCCATTGGATCAGCGACCTTTCCCTGAAGTACAAATTCTGGGCCGTAAATGCCGTGGCCTTCTTTACCACGCTGCTGCTGGTGCTCTATGCGCTGCAACTGGAACAGCAGGTGCATCACGACACCGCCAAGCGTGCCGCGCAGCAGCAAGCACGCTTATTAAGCCAATGGCCACAGGAGCAGGCTTTGCCGAAGGCCGGCAACCTGCTGCGCATTGCCAGCGGGCAGACGCCACGCCTGCCGGATAATCAGGGCCGTGCCCTGGTCAACGCACGGGGCTGGGTCGACTTAAATGGCAGCGCGGGGCTGATCGGCGCCGAAGTCATTGTCCGTGATGACGGTCAGCGTCTGGCCATCAGCGCTTCGGCGCCGAGCCTGAGCGAGGTGTTGTTCGACCGCGCACCCAGTTACGCCCTGGTCGTCGCGTTGTTGATGCTGCTGTTACTGGCGGCCTCGCAGTTGCTGATTCGTTTTCTGCTCAGCCACCTCAACACCCTCAAGGACGTGATGTTGCAGGTGGAGAAAAGCGGTGATCTGAGCGCCCGTGTGCCGCTCGATTGCAAGGATGAAGTGGGCCAGATGGCCAGTGCCTTTAATGCCATGCAGGCTGGATATCAACGGGTGGTCGGGATTGTCGCCCAGTCGGCGGCGCAGCTGGATGCGGGGGCCGAGCGCCTGGCCGGCAATATGCGCGACGTGCGCCAGGGCATGCTCGAACAGCAGAGCGAAACCGAACAGGCCGCCACGGCGATCAACCAGATGTCCGCCACCGTGCACCATATTGCCGAGCACACGGCCGCTACCCGCGACCAGTCGAAGAACGCCGAACAGCTGGCGCACAGCGGCCAGCAGGCGGTTGGCCGCGTGAGCCTGTCGATTTCCGGGCTGTCCAGCGGCGTGCAGCAAACCGCGCAGATGATCGAACAGCTGGCGGTCGACAGCCAGAAGATCGGTGGCGTGGTCAGTGAGATTCACGGCATCGCCGAACAGACCAACCTGCTGGCCCTGAACGCCGCCATCGAAGCCGCCCGCGCCGGCGAAATGGGTCGCGGTTTTGCCGTGGTCGCCGATGAAGTGCGCAACCTGGCCAAACGTGTGCAGGACTCCACCGATCTCATCACCCAGATGATCAACACCCTGCAAAGCGGCACCCGCAATGCCGTGGACTTTATGCAGGACAGCTCGATCAAAGCCGATGAGTGCGTCAAACAGGCCGGTGAGGCCGGTCAGGCGCTGGTGGCGATCACCGAATCCGTGGCGCATATGCGCGAAAGCAATACGCAGATCGCCGTAGCGGCCGAGCAACAGAGCCAGGTGGCCGAAGGGATGAACCGCGCGGTGATGCGCATCCGCGATGTCACCGAACAGACCGTCGGCCAGACCGGCCAATCGGCGATTACCAGTGCCGACCTGGCCAGCCTGGCTGGCGAGCTAAATAAGGCGATTCGCCAGCTCAAGCTCTAGCAGGCTGTTGAAAAACTACCTGCGTTGGCAATACTGCGTTAAAAACGGCCTCGGAATGCTCATTTACAGCCAGTAGACTCCGCTTCCTCGGCCGTTTTTGCCTTGTCTTGCCTGCCTCGCCTACGTTTTTCAACGGCCTGCTAACCAAATACCGCTACCGTCTGCCGGCTGATCGCCAGCAACTCACCGGCCGGCGACCACAGCGCCGCCGCAACATGGCCGTAACCATCACGGGCATGTTCGATCTGCGCGCGGTACAGGCACCAGTCCAGGGTGCTCAGCTCGCTCATTGGCTGGACAAACTCGATGGTCCAGGTCAGCGAGCTGCCCGGCGCCGGCGCGCTCAGGTGCGGCAGCACCGCAGGCGGCCAGGCATCCACCAGAGCCAGCAGATGGGCCTCGTTGGCCGGCTCGGCAACGCCTTGATCACGTAGGCGCACCCAGCCGCCCATCTGCCGCGATGGGGTGTTGGTAAAAGGCATGCCGCCAAACGCCCAGCGCATCGCCAGAAAACGGGTGAATTCGGGAGTGACGTTGGCGATATACGGCAATTCCTGGCACTCCTCCACCGCCTTGGCCGGCGGCGCGGGATCGGCTTGCACCGCGATGCGCGACTCGCGCCCGGCACCGAAACTGCCCTGCACGATGGTCACCACCTGGCCATCCTGTATCGCCCGACCCAGCACCTGGCTAACGGCCTTGCCTTCGCGCAGCACTTCTACTGCAAAGCGCACCGGCACATCAGGCGCGGCAGGGCCGACAAAGGTAATCGCCAGGGAGCGTGGCGGCCGCCCGCTCGGTACCTGAGCGCGCATGGCCTCGTATACCAATGCCGCCACCAGGCCGCCAAAACTGGCGCGGCCCTGCCCCCATTGCGCGGGAATCACGACCGCCTGCGGGTTGTCGCGCACTGCCTGGAGTAACTCGGAAAAACCCATAACCACCTCGAACACTGAAGATGTGGGTGATCTTAGGGCAAAGACGCCGGCGCATGACAGGGCATTTCGGCCAAATAAGCCGAAGGTCTAACGTCTTTTCAGCCAGCTCAGCTGCTGGTGCGAGCAAAACCTGCGGTCAATGCCTGCAGAGCCAGATCGGCCTGCTGCTCGGCGCCTTGCATCGCCGCCTGCCAAGCCGGCACGCATGGCTGCAGATCCGCTTCGACTTCGGCGCGCAGCAGCCACTGCCAATGGTCGTGCCAATCGCCCAGCGCCGACTGCGCCTGTTTCAGCTGCATGCGCGTGCGCCCGGACAACTCGACCAACGGCGGATAGGCCTCGGCGGCATAGCGCAGTCGCTTGACCAGCAAGCGCAGGCGGTGACGGTCATGGGCGGGATCAAGCAGGGCTTGCGCCAGGCGCTTACGGTCCTTGCGCAAGCGCTGCCTGATCAGCTTGTGCAGGTCGCGCAGTTGCCCGCTGCTGGCAACCTGACGCCACTGCTGCGGCCAGTCATCCAGCGCGCTCAGCAGTTGTGCCAACTGCGCACTGTCCAATAGCTGCAGGTAGCCCTGCTGTAACAGTGGCTGGCGTGATTGTGCCGCGCCGTCGAGCCCTTGCTGCTGCAGATAGCCTTGCAACACCTCCAGGTCGCGCAGCGGGCCGGTCAAGCGGCCCAACTCGGCCGCACGCTGCTGCAAGTCGTCACAGACTGCGACCGAGGCCAGCGGCCGCAACAGACTGCGCAGTTGGCGCAAGGCGATACGCAGATCGTGCAGAGCCTCATCGTCAGTAGTTACCCGCAACCGTTCACGACAGGCATACACGCGCATCTGGATGCGCAGCACATGTCGCGGCACCTCATCAATCAAGCCTTGCATCGCCTCACTCCTGCTAAATCGTTCCCCAACTTAGGTGCTTATGGATCGGCCACAAGTGGCCAATAGTCGCTATGAGTCCAGACGGGTAAGCCGCCAAGGCAAGGCCCGCCGCAGCGCCTTCAAGTGCTGACGCAACTGAGCCGCCGCAAGCGTTTGTCCGGCATAACGCTGCGCCTCGAAGGCCGCCGCAAAGTCGGCAATCGCCTGGGCCTGGGCCGGCAACTGCTGAGCCGCCCGATGCGCATAATCACGCGGCCCTTCACCAGGCTTTCGCGGCACGCCATGGCGCGCCAGCAGACCCTCGAAACGACGGAACAGCCGCTGCTGCACATCGCGCTCACGCTGCCAGGGTTTGAACAGCCAGAGCGACAACAGACCGAGCAGCAACGCACCGCCGCCGACCAAACCGATCACCAGCGACTGCGCATCCACCCGCCCCAACCAGCGCTGGAGAAACTCCAGCTGCTGCTGGCTCTGGTAGCCCAGCACCCAGCGCTGCCAGCCGTAATTGAGATTGTCCCAGGCCAGGCGCAAATCATTCAGCCAACTGAGGTTGCGGTAGCGCAGCGGGGAAAAGGGCGAATCCTCAAGAAAGCTCTCTTCACCGGCCAGGGCCTCTTCCAGGCCCATTTCGATCCGCTCGGGGGCCACCTGAAAAGTCGGGTCAACGCTGACCCAGCCCTGCCCCGTCTGCCAGTACTCAACCCAGGCATGGGCATCAAACTGACGCACCTGCACATAGTTGCCCGCCGGGTTGAACTCGCCGCCCTGATAACCGGCCACCACCCGCGCCGGAATACCGGCTGCGCGCAGTACATAGGTCATGGCGCCGGCATAGTGGGCGCAAAAGCCGCGGCGGGTCTCGAAGAGGAAATCATCGATATTGTTCACCCCCAGCCTTGGCGGGCGCAGGGTGTAGGCAAAGGGTTCACGATTGAAATGGCTAAGCAGCGCCTGCACCAGTTGTTCGGGCTGCGGGTGCTCACGCTTGAGCTGCGCCGCCCAGGCGCGGCTGCGTGGCTCGCCTTGCTCCGGCAACTGCAGGGCGCGGCGCAGGGTTTCCCGCGTGGCTTGCGGTTCACGCAGCGCCTGCGGCCAGGAGGTGGCCTGATAGATCAACGAACGCTCCACCGGCTGGCGGCGCTGCAGACGGAAATCGCTCATCTGCCGGGTCTGTTCCAGCGTGGTTTCGGCCACATCCAAGGCAAACAGCCAGCGCTGCGCACTGGGCTGCATGACGATGCTGTAGCTGAGCGCCTCGCCCTGCTTCTGCCACTGCGCGCTGGGGCCAAACTCGGCGTAATTGGATTGCGACCAGCGCCGCCCATCGAAGCGATCCAGGGTCAGTGCGCGCCAGTACAGCTCATTACGCGGCGGGGTTGCGCCGTTGAAGCTGGCGCGAAAGGCCAGGGCAGCGGAGCGGCTTAGGTCGGCGATATCCGCCGGAGCCATGCTGTCTGATAAGCCAGTAGTGGTTTTATCGTTCGGCGTGGGCAACGACCACAACGGCCCCATGCGCGGGAAGAACACAAACAGCAACAGCATCACCGGCAGCGCCTGCAACATCAGCCCTCCGGCCAGGCGCGCAGTCGGCCAGGGCTGTTCAGCCAGGCTGCTCTGCTGCAGGCCAATCAAGGCCGCGAGCAAGGCGGTGACCGGCAGCAGACTGAAGAAAGCCATCAGCATGCTGTCATCGAACAGGTAGGCGGTGACCACCACAAAGAAGCCGAGAAAGATCAGCACCAGCGCATCACGCCGCGTGCGCATCTCCAGCAATTTGAGGATAAAGGCCGCGACCAGTAGCACCACCCCGGCATCCAGACCGATCAGGCTGCCGCGCGAGAGAAACACCCCAAGCGCCGCCGCCAGCATCAAAGCGCCCTTGACCCAGGCATTCGGGTAGCGCGCGCGCATGCGGAAAACCTGAATGCGCCAGGCTGCGCTGCCCAGCCACAGACCGATGATCCACAGCGGCAGATGCGGCAGATGGGGAATGATCACCAGGACCTGCGCCACCAGCAGCCAGGTCAGGCTGATCCGCGGGATCACTGCCATACGGCTCATGGCGCACGACCGAACAGCGCCAGGGCGCGCAGGCAGGCATCGCGGTGCAGCTCGCCGCTGTCGGCGCCCAGTACCTGGCCCGGCAGGCTCAGGGCAAATGGCTGCTGACGCTCGGACAATTGCAGCACCCAGTGACAGAGCAGCGACAGGCGGGTTTCGACATCTCCGGCCAACGCATCAAAATCCAGGTACAGATCACGCCCAGTGATCGAGGCAAAGTCCTTGACCAGCAAACCCTGGCCACGGGAATAGGCTTTCCAGTGCAGGCGACGTTTGGAATCACCGGGCTGGTAGGTCTTCAACCCCTGGTAATCGTCCACACCCTGGCCGTGGGGCCGGCTGCCCTCCTCGTCCTGATCCTCACTGATACCCGCGGACAGTGGCAAGTCACCGGGCAAGGGCCGTGGATAGACCAGCACGCGCTGATCCAGATCGACCCAGCTCCAGGCCACCAGAATACCTAGGGGGAAACGGCTCTCAACGCGCAGACGACCGGGTCGCAGCCAGCCGCGCTGTAGCGTTGGCAGGTTTAACTGGCATTCACTCACGCCTTCGGCCGGCACATCCAGCGTCTGCAACTCGGCCGGTGGCCAACCCAGGCTGACGGCCTGATGAGGCCGCTGGCTGCTTTCCAGGCGCACGCGAAAGCCGGCGGGTTCGCCGACAAATACCGCCGGTGCACTGCCAGCCTTGAGGATCAGTCCAGCCAGGTTGCGGTAGGTGTGCAGAATGGCCACGACAAATACCGAGGCCAGCAGAAAGGTCAGGCCATACGCCAGGCTGTTCTGGTAATTGATCGCCGCCAGCAGCATCAACAGCAGCGCCAGCATAAAGGCCGCGCCGACCCGGCTGGGGATGATAAAGATCCGCCGCTGGTTCAGCCGCACGCTGCTGGCTGCCGGAATACGCCGGGCCAGCCAGCGGTTCCAGAGCGGCCTGAGCTGGGCGATCAAAGCGCCGGCACCTCACGCAGCAACCACTGCACCAGGCTGCCGGCGCCATGCCCGGCCGGGTCGGCGCGCTCACGCAGACGATGGCCGACCACCGCAGGCAGCACGGCCTGCACGTCCTCCGGAATCACATAATCACGCCCCGCGAGGAAGGCCCAGGCCCGCGCCGCTGCCAGCAGCGCCAGGCTGGCGCGGGGCGACAGACCCCAGGCGAACTGCGGCTGGGTACGGGTGGCATCGACCAGGCGCAGCACATAGTCGATCAACGCATCGCTGGCACGCACCTTCGGTACTTCGGCCTGTAGTAGGGCCAGTTCGGCGTGATCCAGCAGCGCTGGCAAGCTGGGCAGTAGCGAGCGCCGAGAATCACCGAGCAGCAGGGCTTTTTCCGCGGCCTTGCCGGGATAGCCGAGGGACAGGCGCATCAGAAAACGGTCCAGTTGCGACTCGGGCAAGGCGAAGGTGCCGCCCTGGCTGACCGGGTTTTGCGTGGCAATCACAAAGAAGGGTTCAGGCAGCGGTCGGGTCGCGCCTTCGATGGTTACCTGGCCCTCCTCCATGGCTTCGAGCAATGCGCTCTGGCTTTTCGGCGTGGCGCGGTTGATCTCATCGGCCAGCACCAGCTCGGCGAAGATCGGCCCCGGGTGGAAGATAAATTGCCCGCTGTCCTTGTCGAACACCGAGGTGCCGAGAATGTCGCCGGGTAGCAGGTCGGAGGTGAACTGAATACGCTGAAAACTCAGGCCCAACACCTTGGCTAGGGCGTGACTGAGGGTGGTTTTGCCCATGCCGGGCAAGTCCTCGATCAGCAGATGCCCCTGCGCCAATAGGCAGGTCAGCGCCAGGCGCACCTGCGGCTCCTTGCCCAGCAGCACTTGATTAACCGTCTGCAGCACAGCTTCCAGTTTGGCGCGCATGTATCACTCCTTTAAGACCGATTGGCGATGCTACTGCGCCGCGTTGCCACGGCATAGCGGCTGGAAACCTTTACTGACGAACTTGTGAGCCATGCCATTGATCCAGGCCAACGCCCACTCTGGTTATGGTGTTTAGGATAGGGGCTGTGATCCTTCTCGTTCGCGGCCACCTCGGAGCACCGCATGCAAGCGCCAACTGGCCATGACTGGCACGCCCTGCCAGGGCAACAAAGCCTGGAGCACCTCAACAGCAGCGCCCAAGGCCTGGACAGAGCTGACGCCGCCCAGCGGCTCAGCGAGCATGGCCTCAACCTGCTGCCGCAACAACAGCCCAGCGGGCCGCTGCAGCGCTTTGCCCTGCAATTTCACAACCTGCTGATCTACGTCCTGCTCGGCGCCTGCCTGCTGACCCTGCTGCTGGGCGAATGGCTCGACAGTGCGGTGATCTTTGCCGTGGTGCTGATCAATGCCCTGGTCGGCTTTGTTCAGGAAGGCAAAGCCCAGCACGCCATGCTGGCGATTCAGCAGCTGCTCAGCCTGGAAAGCCGGGTACGCCGCAACGGCCAGGTGCACAGCATTGCCGCCGAACAGCTAGTGCCCGGCGACTGGGTGCTGCTGGAAGCCGGCGACCGCGTGCCCGCCGCCCTGCGCCTGCTGGAGACCCGCGACCTGCGCATTGATGAGGCCGCTCTGACCGGTGAATCCCTGCCCGTGGATAAACACCACGCTGCCGTTGAGCCAGCAGCCAGCCTTGCCGAGCGCCGCTGCATGGCCTACTCCGGCACCCTGGTGAATGCCGGCAGCGCTGCGGGCGTGGTAGTGGCCACGGCCAAGCACACCGAGCTGGGCAAGATCAGCCATATGCTGGAAAACGTGGTCAGCCTGCAAACCCCGTTGCTGGTCGACATGGGCAAATTTGCCCGCCACCTGACCCTGGCTATTCTCGTTCTGGCGCTGCTGACCTTTGCCTTTGGCGTGCTGCTGCGGGGCTACAGCGCAGAGGACATGCTGCTGGCCGCGGTCAGCCTGGCGGTGGCAGCGATTCCGGAAGGCCTGCCGGCGGTGCTGACGATCATCCTCGCCCTCGGCGTGCAGCGCATGGCCAAGCGCCGGGCGATCATTCGCCATCTGCCAGCGGTGGAAAGCCTGGGAGCGGTGACGGTGATCTGCTCGGACAAGACCGGCACCCTGACGCGCAACGAAATGACCGTGCAGCAGGTGTTTACCGCCGCACAGCATTACCGTGTCGAGGGCGTCGGCTATGCACCGCAAGGCAACATTCACTGCGATGACGGCCAACTCTGCCAACTGGACGCCGCCGATGACCTTCGCGAGCTGGCCCGCGCCGGTTTGCTGGCCAATAACGCCAGCCTGTGCAGCGGCGAAAACGGCTGGTACATCACTGGCGACCCCACCGAAGCCGCCCTGCTGACCCTCGCCGGCAAAGTCGGCCTGGACCTGCAGCATGAGGCGCGTGACCTGCCGCAGGTCGATGCCATCCCCTTCAGTTCCGAGCGACGCTGCACCGCCAGCCTGCACCATGACCATGCCCGCCATGGCCTGATTTATATGATCGGCGCCCCCGAGCGTGTGCTCGCAGCCTGCAACCGCCAATGGCGCGACGGCCATCCCGAGCCGCTCGACCCACGCCACTGGCATCAGGCCTTGGACAGCGGTGCCAGCCAGGGCCTGCGTATGCTCGGCCTGGCCATCCGCCCGCTCGCTGAACCGCAACAGAGCCTCGACTATCAGGACCTGGACGGCGGCTACGTGCTGCTCGGCCAGGTCGGCATGCTCGACCCGCCCCGCGAGGAAGCAATTGCCGCTATCGCCGACTGCCACAGCGCCGGCATCGCGGTGAAGATGATCACCGGCGACCATGCCGGCACCGCCAGCGCCATCGCTCAGCGCCTTGGCCTGGGCGATGGCAAACCGCTGACCGGGGCCGAGCTCGACAGCCTCAGCGACAGCCAGCTGGATCAGTTACTGCCGACTACCAACGTCTTCGCCCGCACCAGCCCGGCGCACAAGCTGCGCCTGGTGCAGCGCCTGCAGGCCGGTGGCGCACGGGTGGCGATGACCGGCGACGGCGTTAACGACGCGCCGGCACTGAAACGTGCAGATATCGGCATCGCCATGGGCATCAAGGGCACCGAGGCGGCCAAGGAAGCGGCGCAGATGGTGCTGGCCGATGACAACTTCGCCACCATCGCCCATGCGGTCGAGGAAGGTCGCACGGTCTATGACAACCTGAAGAAAACCATCCTGTTTATCCTGCCCACCAATGGCGGCGAAGCGCTGATCCTGCTGGCGGCCATCGCCCTGGGGCTGACCTTGCCGATCACCCCGTTGCAGATTCTCTGGATCAATATGATCACCGCCGTGACCCTGGCCCTGGCCCTGGCGTTTGAGCCGGCAGAGGCCGAGCTGATGCGCCGCCCACCGCGTGACCCCAAGGTCAATCTGCTCAGCCAGCACCTGCTGTGGCGCGTGGGGTTTATTGCGGTGTTGATGACGCTGGCCAGCCTGGGCCTGTTCTTCTACGCGCAGGCGCTCGGCTGGAGCCTGGAAAGCAGCCGCACCCTGGCGGTCAACGCACTGGTTGCCGGCGAAATCGGCTACCTGTTCAGCAGCCGTCGCCTCGAAGGACCGGCGAACTTCGGCCTACGCGACAACCCGATGGTCTGGAGCATGGTCGCCCTGTTGCTCAGCCTGCAGCTGCTGCTCAGCTACTGGCCGGCCATGCAGCAGGTCTTCGCCACCGCCGCCCTGCCGGCATTCGCCTGGGGCTGGTGCCTGCTGGTGGCGCTGGCGGTATGCGCCTGTGTTGAAGCGGAGAAGTGGCTATTAAACGCAGCCAGGAGCCCCGCTAAATGCCCCCGACACACTGGTCGAATATTGCTTGCGGGCGCATTTACAAGCGAAAGCGTCCGGCCATGCCCTGCAGCTCGCGGCCCAGTTCGGCCAGCTGAATGCTGGAACTGGCGGACTCGTCCATGGCCAGCGCGGACTGGTCGGCAATATCGCGAATCGAGGTAACGCTGCGGCTGATCTCCTCCGCCACCGCGGTTTGCTGTTCGGCGGCGGCGGCAATCTGCTGGTTCATCTCGAAGATCTGGCTGACTGCCGCAGCGATTTCCGCCAGTGCGCCTTCGGTCTGGTTGGCATCCTCTACGGCCTGCTCTACCAGCACGCCACTCTGATGCATGTCCGCCACAGAGCGGCGAGTGCCCTCACGCAGGGTGACGATCAGCCCTTCGATTTCCGCCGTGGACTGCTGGGTGCGCCGGGCCAGCGCGCGCACCTCGTCGGCCACCACGGCAAAACCGCGACCCTGCTCGCCCGCCCGCGCCGCCTCGATGGCGGCATTGAGCGCCAGCAGGTTGGTCTGCTCGGCCACGCTCTTGATCACATCCAGCACCGAGTCGATGCGCTGGGTGTCCTGGCTGAGGCGTTCGATGCTCTGGGTGGTGGTCTGCATGGCGCTGGCCAGCTGGTTGATCCGCCCCAGGGTCTGCTGCACCACGGCCACGCCGCTGTTGACCCGGCGGTCCGCCTGTTCGGTGGAAGACGCCGCCGCCTCGGCGTTACGCGCCACCTCATGCACGGTGGCGGTCATTTCACTCATGGCGGTGGCGACCTGATCGGTCTCCACCTTCTGCCCATTGACGCCCAACCGCGTTTGCTCGGTACTGGCCGACAGTGACTGCGCAGACGCGGAAATTTGCAGCACGCCGCCCTGCAAGCGCCCGACCATCTCGCGCAGGTTGCTGGACATGCCCTGCATGGCGGCCTGCAACTGGCCGATCTCATCGCCGCGCCGCACCTCGATCTGCACGCTGAGGTCGCCATCGGCGATGCGCCGCGCCTGCTCGATCACCTGCTTGAGCGGGCGCACGATCAACAGGGTGATGGCCAGCGTCGCCAGCAGGCCAAGCAGCAGCGCCAGCGCCGTGGCCAGCACGATCAACCAGGTGCTGGCCTGCAACTGTCCATGCAGGCTGGCCTTCTGCCGCGCGTAGGCCTGGTCGACCAGCGCCAGGATGCGCTCGGCTTGCTGCACCAGGTTCTGGTATTCGCGTTTTTGCTGCTGCAGCAGCCCGGTGTATTCGCCCAGCCGGTCATTGAAGGAATTGACGTTGCCGATCACCTCGGCCAGCACCGCCGCATAACCGGGGTCATCCATGGCATCGCGCAACTCGCCGGCCAGGGCCTGGGCGTCGACAGCTTCCTGAATGGTCGTTGGCGTCGCCTCGCCACTGCCGCGGCTCTGTTCCAGCAGCACGCGGGCCTGGTCGAGGGCGCGCAGCAGCAACTGATGCACCTGGCTGATCTGTCCGGCCTGCAGCACGGACTCGGCGCCTGCTTGGCCCTGACTGCTCTTGAGCCGATCGACACCGTCTTCGGCCAGGCCATCCTTGAGCAGGTCAAGGCTGTTGGAGGCACTCACCACCAGCCAGGTAGCGGCCTCCAGCGACAGGCGCATGTTGTCGCTCTGCTCGACATAGCGATCAAAGGCATCGCGATACGCCGTCATGGCCTCGGCCACCTGATCCAGCCCCGCCCGCTCGGCCTCGGGCAGCAGGGCCTGCAGCGCGGTACTGGCTTCGAGAATCTGCTGCGCCTGTTCGTGCAACCGGGTGGCGTGCTGTTTATCGCCGCTGAGGGCGAAATCCTGCTCGCTGCGGCGGATCAGCATGACCTGGCTATTGATCGCGCTCATGCGCTCCAGCAGCGCCGAACGCGCACTGACATCGCGCAGCGCCAGAAACCCGGTGGCCGCCACCAGCGCGGTAAGCGCCAGAACAATGCCAAAGCCCGCCGCTAGTTTGCTCGCCGTGCTCAAACTGGCGACCCGCCGCTGCACCACAGTCCACATAGCTCCCCCTGCCCGAATGACCACAAGGCCGCCCTGCGCTGCCTGCATTCAAGGTTGGCAACATAGGAGCACAGCCGTGCCGGCGACAAGCCAGCAGCCCTGCGCGTGGTGCTAACAGCTAAACGAAGGTCGCTTTTGCGCCAGGCAGCCACGTGCGTCAGCCAGGGCGACGCATCTCGAAACTATCGCGGGTGCGGCTATAGGCCATGCCGCCCAGGCGCCCGACCAGATCGAGCTTATGCGCATCGATGCGACCCTGCTCATTCAGTACCGCATCGTCGATATGCGCCAACAGCACCTCGGCGAAGATCAGATGGCAGTTGGGCTTTTGCGCAGGGTAAGCCTGAATCTGCGCCACCCGGCATTCAAAGGCCACCGCCGCACCGGCGACCCGGGGCGGCGCAATCCGCTGCGAGGGCAGACTGGCGATGCCGCACTGCTCGAACTCGCTGATGCCATAAGGTAGCACCGCCGCACTGGCATTCATTGCCTCGGCCTGGGCAAAAGACACCAGCTGAATCACCAGTTCAGCACTGGCCTGCACATTCAGCAGGGTGTCTTTCAGGCCGCCATCGGCGCGGTGATTGACGTTGACCATCAGGGTCGGCGGGTCATCGCTGATCACCTGAAAAAAACTGAAGGGCGCCAGGTTGTTCACGCCCGCAGCCGATTGGCTGGAAACCCAGGCAATCGGTCGCGGAGTGATGGTCGCAGCCAGCCAGCGGTAACGTTCGAGCGGTTCGAGCGCATTGAAATCCAATTGCATCAGCGGCCTGCTCGCGACTCACGGATATAGAAGCGCGCCCGCTCAGACTTCGCCGTACAGCCCTTGTAACCCTCGAACTGCTGCTGGGTTTTCGCCGCAGTCAGCAGCGACAGCGCCTTGGAATAGCTCACCGTACCGGCAAAGCCCTCGGCCTTGGCCAGGTCCAGTTCGCGCCAGGCCGCATCAAGCTGAGTGGCGCAGCTGTTGCGATAGGCCGTTTTTCCCGCACAACCGCTCAACACCAACAGCAGCATGGGCAACACGATCCACAGTTTCATCGAATAACTCCTACAGATAGACAGACGAATGACTCGGCATCAGGGTAGATCGCGTCAATCCGCGCGATCTATCAGTACAGCCAGTAAGACGCGAAAAACAGACAAAAGTGCCCACACCCCCGATTGCCGCCACATTCCGCCTCGACTGCCATGGATACTAACAAATCGCGCCTTGGCGGCACGCGGTGCGGCGCGTATGTTCACTGCATAAAAAGTGACGGGGATCATCAGGATGAGTAAGCGCATTGCGCTGGTATTGGGCTCCGGGGGCGCGCGTGGCTATGCGCACATCGGCGTAATCGAAGAGTTGGAAGCCCGTGGTTATGAAATCGCCTGCATCGCCGGCTGCTCCATGGGCGCGGTGGTGGGCGGCATCTATGCCGCTGGCAAACTTAATGAATACCGCGATTGGACGCAAAGTCTGGATTACCTGGACGTGTTGCGCCTGCTCGATGTGAGCTTTCGCCTCGGCGCAATTCGCGGCGAAAAGGTCTTCGGCAAGATTCGCGAGATGGTCGGCGAGATCAATATCGAAGAATTGCCGATCCCCTTTACCGCAGTGGCTACCGACCTGACCAACCAGCAGGAAATCTGGTTCCAGGAAGGCTGCCTGCACCAGGCGATGCGCGCCTCGGCGGCAATTCCCAGCCTGTTTACGCCAGTGATACAAGGCAGACGCATGCTGGTCGACGGCAGTTTGCTCAACCCATTACCGATCATTCCGGTGGTGTCCGCGCACTGCGATCTGATTGTCGCGGTCAACCTCAACTCGGCGCACCAGCAGCATTACGAGCTGCCGATTATCGAACGTGCTCCGGCGCTCAAGGGGCGCTTCGATCTGCTGATGAGCTCGCTCGGCTCGCGTCTGCCCTCGTTCAAACGCAAACCGGGGGAAGATGACGAACTGCTTCTGCTGGAAGACCAGAGCCATGCGATGCAGCCCGAAGCCATCAACCCCTGGCAGCAAACCCGCGCCAATCCGGACAAACCAAGCGCGCCAAAATCGGCCAGCGGCTCGCGGGTTGCCGACCTCAGTGGGCCGGCCTCACTGCTGGAGCTGATCAACCAGAGCTTCGAGGTGATGCAGACCTCCTTGGCGCAGTACAAGATCGCCGGCTACCCGCCGGATATCCTGATCAATGTACCTAAGCGGGTGTGCCGCTTCTTCGAGTTCTACAAGGCGCCGGAGCTGATCATGCTTGGCCGGCAGATCGCCAGCGATACGCTGGATAAGTATGAGCGTGGCGAGCGCTAACCCCTCAGCTCCAACAAAAACGGCCAGACGCCCTGCTTTACAGGGCGTCTGGCCGGTTTTACCGCGCGAGCTATGCCGCTGGCGTAGCGCTGTAGGCGTTACTGAAGGGTGCTTGCACCCTCGCTGTCGTCCAGCAAGGTTTCATCGGCCGGGGCTTTATGGCCCATACCGGCCAGACCGCCACCACTGTTTATGGCCAGGGCCACAAACTGCTCCACGGTCATCTGCTTGCCGTTGAAGGTCAGCTGATCGTTGGCGTAATGCAGGCTGGAACTGATGTCCTCGCCCTGCACCACCGCCAGTTCGCTGGCCACCGCCATACCACTGGCCATTTCGCCCACCATCACCGCCTGCTGAGCAATCGCCTGCTTGTCGGTTTCGCCGGCAATCGTGGCCTGCACGCCGACCACATCAGCGATCATGGCTTTGGATACCCGCAATTGGGCATCCAGCCGGGCGATCAGTTGCTTGGCCAGTTCAGGCGCCGGCAGGTCGAAGGATGCTGGCTTGTCGAGGTCGAGGGCAAAACTGAAGCTGCTCTCGCCGTTGGCGGTCTTGAATGCGAGTTTTTCCAGGGCCAGGCCCGGTTTGCCGGCTAGGAGTTTCTCCAGATCGCTCTTGAACTGCGCGGCCTGCGCGTCGGTCAGCTGCGGCATAGCGTTTTCACTGTCGACCTTGCCGCTCTGCAGCAGCGTGCCGTACAGCTCGACCAGCGATTGCAGGGCGGCGGCGTCGAGGTTTTTCACGCTCCAGAGCATCTGCGAAGAGCCGATGTCGTTGCCCTGGTAGCGGATCATGCCAACGTCATAGCTGTAGCGCGCCGACAGCTGCTGGTTGGCTTCGCTGGTTTCATCGCGCTGAACGAAATCCTTAAACAGAATGGGCGCGTTCGCGCCAATCTGCAGCTTGATCTGCTGCAGGCGCACCTCGTTCTGCCCCAGGTAAAAGTCGCTGACACCCTTACGGGTGTTGCTGCTGAGGTTCATGCCCTTGAACTCAAGGTGCATGCTTTGCTCGCTGGCCAGAGTTGAGCTGACCTTGAAGCTGTCCATCACGCCGCTGGCGCTGACTGTCTCGAGATTCGCGCTGCTGTCGAAGTCGATCTCCAGGCCGCTGAAATCGATCTGGGTCTGTTCATCCAGCGCCACTTGCAGCGGTTGCACACCCAGTTTGCCGCTCAGCGAACGGTCGTAGCCAAGGCTGACCTGCCCCTGCAGCGGCGTACCGCCCTGGCTGCCGGCGAACCATTTTTCCAGCTCCGGGCTGCGCTCCAGCGCGTAGTTGCTGGTGGCCATAACGGGCAGCAGCTTGAGGGTTTGCAGTCGCGACAGCGGGAAAGGCCCATGCTCGATACGGTCGCTGACGAACCACTCGAAATGGCTCGGCGCTTCGCCGTCCAGGCTGCCGGCAAACTGCATGCGGTAGCGCGCGTTGCTGCTGAACAGCTGGCGCTCCAGCGAAACCAGCTCGATGGTGGCGCTCAGACCCAGGGCCGGCAGGGTTTTAGCCATGTCCTGGTTGGCTTGCTGAATCGAGGTTTCCAGCACCGCGGGAAGCTGTTGCCCGGTGTACCAGGCGCCTGCGCTGCTCAATGCGCCGAGAATGACAACTGCGCCAAGGGCGCTGCCTACGACTTTCTTCATGGGGGTATCCTGCGTGTCCGTTAGGTGTATGGGCTTCCCTGCTGCCGTCTGTGCCACTGCGGGGCAGTGTGGCGGCCGAAGGCGCAGCAAGGCTACCACCGCAACCACAGGCGACCTAGGCGCCGCCGGAGAAATTTACCGGAAATGCCAACCCGCTCGAACCCCGGCGCGGTGGCGGCGCACACTCAGCTGCGCGGCTTGTCGACCGTTTCAGCGCTGCTCGCTGCACTGTTCAGCACCGGGCTACCGACCCAGTCACTGAGTAAGCTGTAAGCCACGGCCAACAGGGTTGGACCAAGGAACAAGCCCATAAAGCCAAACGCCAGGATGCCGCCGAACACCCCGAGCAGCACCACGATCAATGGCAGGTTGCCGCCACGGCTGATCAGATAGGGTTTGAGGATATTGTCGACGCCGCTGATCACCAAGAAGCCCCAGATCAGTAGAAACACGCCCATGCTGACTTCACCCTGCCAAAACAACCAGGCCACGGCCGGGCCCCAGATCAGCGGCGGCACCATGATCAGGCTGAAGCCGAAAGTCAGAATCCCCAGCACCAGCGCACCCGGCACCCCGGCGATGGTGAAGCCGATCCAGGCCAGAATCGCCTGGGCTGCGGCTGTACCGATCACCCCGTTGACCACCCGTTGTACGGTGCCGGCGACCAGCTCCAGGTAATGCTCGGCGCGATCCCCAATCAACCGCTGCAACAGGCTTTCGGCAAACGCCGCCAGACGCGGCCCATCGCGGTAGAAGAAGAACACCAGAATCAGGCTCAGGGCCAGTTCCAGCATGCCGCCACCGATCTGCGCACTGCGCGCCAGCAGCCAGTTGCCGACCTGGCCCAGGTACGGCCGCACGGTGGCGAAAAATGCCGCACCCTGCTGGTCGATGGTCATCCAGAAGCCCACCAGACGCTCGCCAACCAGCGGCACGCCAGCCAGCCAGGTGGGGGCCGGCGGCAGGCCGTCGACCTGGAAATCCTTGAGCAAGGCAGTGAAATCCTTGATGTGATCCGCCAGGTTGAAACCGAGCATCACCAACGGCACGGCCACCACCACGGTCCAGGCCAGGGTCAGTAGCCCAGCCGCCAACGCCTGACGGCCGCCGAGCAGGCGCGTCAGCACGCGCATCACTGGCCAGCTGGCAAACGACAACACCGCAGCCCAGAACAGCGCCGACCAGAACGGTGCCAACACCCACAGGCTGGCGCCCAACAGGACCAGCAGCAGTATCTGCACCAGTAAACGATCGTTATTGGCCATTCAAGCAGCTCCCTGCACAACGCAAAAAGGCTCTGCCACAAGGGACAGAGCCGGATCTATTAATAACGACAGAGTAGCGACAGTGATGTCTTAGCGCAGCACGTTGAGTTGTACGCCGCTGACATCCGCCTCACCCAGCTCCAGACGGCTGGCGCGCACCCGCTGCTCAACCAGCGCATCACGCCAGGCTTCGGCTTGTGCACCGCTGATGGTCACACGCAAGGTGCTGTCGAGCCTGAGGCTACGCGCCAGCAGTTCGATCCACGCAGCGCTGGGTTCGACCTGTTTGGCCAGGCGCAGTTCGCCGGTGCTTTTCAGCTGGCGCTGCAGGGTGGCCGGGGTGGGCAACAGCTCACCCAGTGGCGCAGTGGCCTTCAGCAACTCGGCATGCAGGTAGGCGCGTTTGTTGCCACGGGTGATGCTATACAGCGCCAGCAGGCTGTCCTGGCGCGGTTCGGCCAGGCGTAGCAGCGCGTAAGTCTGCTGGTCATCCGAGCCGGTCAGGGTGGCGTTATCGAATACCGCGTTAGCCCACAGGCTGCTTGAACCGCACTCACGGCCCACGCACCAGTAAAGCAATTCGGCATCCTTGGCTTGCAGATCGCCCCGGGCCTTGGCAAACACCTCATTGGCCGTGTGGGTGCGCGGCAGCTCATAGGTCAGGGCGGTCAGCTGGCCCTGTGCAGCCACTTCGCGCTCGTAGCGCAGGGTGCCGCTGATGCGCCGAATCGCCCCTTGCGGGAAGATCCGCTCCTGCTCGGCAACCTCCTTGAAGTTGACAATCTTGCTCCCGGCGAAACGCGGCAGCACGTCCAGGTCCTGGCTGCCGGCCACGTCTGCACAAGCCACGGCACTGGCCAGCAGCAGGCTCAGACCGAGGCAGTAACGATTAAAGCGGCTCATTTGATCAGCATCGCTTGGCCGGCTTTGACGATTTTCTCGCTGTCTTCTTCGCGCTTTGGCACCAGCAGGCCCCGCTGCACCGCAGGACGGGCGGCCAGCTCAGCCATCCAGCGCTGCAGATGCTCCAGACCATCGACCGAGACGCCGGCCCAGTCATGGATGCGCACCCAGGGATAGGTGGCGATATCGGCAATGCTGTAGGCATCGGCCAGGTACTGCGACTCGCCCAGGCGCCTGTCGAGCACTTCATACAGGCGGCGGGTTTCGTGCTGATAACGGTCGATGGGGCCCTGCAGCTTCTCCGGAAAATAACGGAAGAACACATTGGCCTGACCCTGCATCGGGCCGACCCCGCCCATCTGGAACATCAGCCACTGGATCACCCGCGAACGGCTTTTGCCGTCGCTGGGCAGCAACTGACCGGTTTTCTCGGCCAGATACAGCAGTATGGCGCCGGACTCGAACACCGCGAAATCATCATTAGCGCGGTCCACTATCGCCGGAATGCGGCCATTGGGATTGATTTTGAGAAAGGCCGCAGCCTTCTGTTCTTGCTTGTCGAAACTCAACGCCTGCACGTTGTACGGCAGTTGCAACTCTTCCAGTGCGATGGACACTTTATGGCCGTTGGGGGTGGCGGCGGTATACAGGTCGATCATGCGAATCTCCGTGGCTATCGGCCACACCTTTCCCCAGTTGCCTTGATCAAGTCAAGGCGCACCCAGG
The DNA here is from genome assembly GCF_049301935.1 of Pseudomonas sp. GTDB lineage: Bacteria > Pseudomonadota > Gammaproteobacteria > Pseudomonadales > Pseudomonadaceae > Aquipseudomonas. Next base: position 49,764 of record NZ_JBAQLP010000012.1, read on the forward strand.
AAAGCTTTGAAACAGTCTGCGACCAAGCCCGCGCCCACGTCGTCATCCAGGTGCAGATGATGGCCACCAGGCAACTGCGCCACCTCGATGGCCAGGCCCGCGACCAACTGAGTGATGCTCGGCTGCGCGAGCAACATGCCCTGCTGCGCCATCAGCAGTTTGACCGGGCATTGCAGGTTGCGCACAAACGCCAGTGCATGGGCGTGGGTCAGGCGCAGTGGTGATGGCAACGTCAGGCGGCTGTCGGTGCGCCAGGTGTAGCCACCGGGCACGGGCATCAGGCCACGTTGCGCGAGCAATTCTGCCGCCTCCCGGCTGACCGCCCCTACCCCGCGCATGCGCGCCTCCACGGCGCGAGCAAACTCCGCGTATACCGGCTTGCTCTTGCCGGCCAAAGCCAGCTGCGCCTTGAGCGCTTCACCGAGTTTCTGCGGCGCCGTGTCCGCCTCGCCGGTATAGGGAATCAGGCCGTCGATCAGCGCCAGGCGCTCGATCCGCTCCGGCATCGCCGCCGCCAGCAGCACCGAGACAATCGCGCCCATGGAGTGCCCGAGCAGGGCAAAACGCTGCCAGCCGAACTGCTCGGCAACCTGCAGCACATCATGGGCATAGTCCCAGATGGCGTAACTGGCGCCTGGCGGGCGGTGATCGGAATGGCCGTGGCCGGCAAAATCCAGGGCCACGATGCGCAGCCCCGGTAGCAGCGGCGCCAGACGGGCGAAGCTGGCGGCATTGTCCAGCCAGCCATGCAGGGCAATCACCGGCACGCCGTCTTCGGGGCCATAGAGGTGAGCGGCCAGTTCGATATGCGGCAGGCGCAGACGGACTTCTTCGAAATTCAGGCTCATGCACTTTGCTCGCTTGCGGGCTGGCCGGACCAGCGCTGAAACAGGGTTTTCAGCAGCTCAGCGGTGTCCTGCGGGCGTTCCAGGGGAAACATATGCCCGCCTGGTAGCGTCAGGTATTCGCCTTTAGGCACGCGCCGCACCAGATGTGCATGATGCGGCAGGACCACCCGGCTATGCCGGCCGCGGACCATGGCCAGCGGCACTTTCAGCTGCTGCGGACGGCCCGGGCTGGTGTGCGGCACGCTGCGGTAGATGCTGATTTCCGTGGCCGGATCAAAACGCAGGCGCAGGTTATTGCCCGTTGCTTGCAGGCCATGCTGCACATAGGCGTCCAGGCACTCGGGATCGAAGCGGCGGAACAGCCCTTTAGCGGCGAAATAGCCGCGCGCCTCGGCCTGGTCGACAAATTCCTCACGCCGGCCCAGGGTTCGCCCGGCCGGGGTGATGCGGTCGATAAAGCCGAAACGCTTGGCGGCGCGAATCACCAGCTTGTCCGCCAGGGTCAGCACCGGCGAATCGAGCATCACCACCCCGCGGTACAGCTCAGGGCGCAGCAAGGCAGCGTGATAATGCAGCACACCACCGAGTGAATGACCGACGCCCCACACCGGCTGCGGGCTGGCTTCGAGGTGATGGATCAGCTCATCGACCAGGTTGCTCCAGTTGTCATTCACCGGAAAACGCGGATCATGGCCGTGCTGCTGCAGATGCTGCACCGAATAGTCAGGCGCCAGCGCGGCAAACAACTTGCCGTAGGTGGCCGAGGGAAAGCCGTTGGCATGGGCGAAGAACACAGGCTGGGTCATGGCGGCAGGCTTATCGGGAGAGTTACCGATGATTGTCCGGCAGCCCTGCCGATGCGGCAATGACAAAACGGCCAGTGAATGACGGCACTATGGCCAAAATGAATGGGAGGCCCGCCAGCGATTACCGGCGGGCTGTGCTCAGCGTTGTGCCGGGCCGTTTTCACCTAACGGCACAATGGCCATGGTCAGCCGGGAAATACAGCTGGCCTTGCCATCCTCGCCGCTCAGACGGATATCCCAGACATGGGTGGTGCGCCCCAGATGCACGGCGCGCGCAACCGCCGTGACCCGGCCGCTGCGCAAGCCGCGCAGGTGGTTGGCGTTTACTTCCAGGCCGACGCAGTAGAACCTGCTGCTGTCGATGCACAGGTGGCTGGCGGTGGAGCCGAGGGTTTCCGCCAGCACCACCGAGGCGCCACCATGCAGCAGGCCGTAGGGCTGATGAGTGCGCGCATCGACCACCATGCTGGCGCTAATCGACTCGTCATCGAACGACTCGAAGCGGATATCCAGTTGCTCGCCGATGGTGTTTTTCAGAATCGCATTGAGCTGTTCAAGATTCGGGGTTTGCTGCCAGAGGGCCATAGTCAGTCCTTTAGGGTCGGTTCAGCCTGAATGTGACCGGCACACAAGCACGCCGGCCATATGCCCGATCACTCGTGCCAGAGCACCGCTTCGCTGCGGGTGGTCCACTCGGCGAAGCGTTCACCATAGGTGCCTTCAACCACCGCGCGCTTGATCTTCAGAGTAGGCGTGAGGAAGCCATTCTCCACCGCCCAGACGTCCTTGACCAACACCAGGCGTTGCAGGCGCTCGTGTTTATCGAGGCTCTGATTGACCTGCTCCAGCAGATTTTTCAGGCTACTTTCCAGCTCGCCACGGCCACTGTTGGCCGCCTCGCTGCGCCCCACATCGGAGAGCACGCAGAGCGCCATCGGCTGGGCCATGCCATCGCCGACCACACACACCTGCTCGATACGCGAATGCTCGCCCAGACGGTTTTCAATCGGCGCCGGGGCGACGTACTTGCCTTTGCTGGTCTTGAAGATTTCCTTGATCCGCCCGGTCAGGCGCAGGTTGCCCTCGGCATCCTGTTCACCCTTGTCGCCGGTGCGCAGGAAGCCATCGGGGGTGATGGTTTCTGCGGTTTTCTCCGGGTCCTTGTAATAACCCTGCATGGTCGCGCCGCTGCGCACCTGCACCTCGCCATCTTCGGCGATACGCACTTCCACGCCTGGGCTGTTCTGGCCGATCCAGCCCTGTTTGAACTTGCCCGGCCGGCACACATGCGAGTAACCGCAGTTCTCGGTCATGCCGTACACCTCCAGCACATCCAGGCCCAGGCGCTTGTACCAGGTGAGCAGTGCTTCAGGCACCGGCGCCGCACCGGACAGGGCATAGCGCACGGCATCCAGGCCCAGGCCGACCAGCACCTTTTTGCCGACGATGCGGCCGATAATCGGCAGCTTGAGCAGGAAATCCAGCTTCTCGGCCGGCATCTTGCTGTAGACGCCCATCTGGAACTTGGTCCAGATGCGCGGCACACCGAACATCACCGTTGGCCGCGCGCGCTTGAGGTCTTCAAGGAAGGTTTCCAGGCTTTCGGCGAAGAAGATCGTCTGCCCGGCGTAGATCGACGCCAGCTCGACAAACATCCGCTCGGCCACGTGGCACAGCGGCAGGTAGGACAGCACTCGATCATTCTCGCCAACGCCGAACAGCTCGGTGGCGTGGCTGGCGGCAAAACCGAGGTTGCTGAAATGCTGCATCACGCCTTTCGGCGTGCCGGTGGTGCCGGAGGTGTAGATGATGGTGGCGAGCTGCTCGGCAGCCGCCTTGGGATTGTCCTGAATCGGCGTGCAGGCCTGCAGGTCATCCCAGGTAAAACTGAACTCACCCTGGGGCCGCAGCGGCAGGCCGATGGTCGGCACATCCGGCGGCACACCGGGAGCCATGGCTGGCCAATCATCCAGCTTGCCGACAAACACCAGCGCCGCTTCGGAGTGAGCCAGCACCTGGCCGACAGACTCGGCGGTGAGGTTGGGATAGAGCGGCACCGAAACATGCCCGGCCATCCAGATCGCCAAGTCGCTGACGATCCAGTGCGCGCAGTTCTTGGAAATGATCGCAATGCGGCTGCCCTGCGGCAGTTCGCGGCTACGCAGCCAGTTGGCCGCACGGCGCGCCTGCTCGCCGACATCGGCCCAACTCAGTTCCTGCAGCTGACCGCCCGGCAGCGGCTGCACCATGTAGCGTTTATTCGGGTGCCGAGCCTCGCGCTCATAAAACACCTCAAGCGGCAAACGGATTGCATCAGCCACAGGGCTTCCTCCTTTGTTGTTTTTGTGGAGCCAACCAAGCAATTGCTTGGTCGGACTATTCCACGCACAAAGGCAGCCCGCAAGCGGAGAAATGTTTCGGTGTGTAGTGCCGGCCAGGAAGCCGTTTACAGGCTCACGAGGCGGCGCCAGCCGGCCCAGCGCCGCTGCCCACTGCGCGCCAGACCGTAACCGAGCGCCCCTGCAATGGGGCTCTGCCACCACACGAAAGATCAAAATCACCAGGCCTACGCACACAGAGGTGATCGACGAATTGTCTATTGTCTTCCAGCATTCTTGCGCGTAACTATACTCAGGCGAGTTCTATGAAATGACCCACAAAGTCAGGCGCGCGGGAAAAGGAAGTTCGAACTATGGACAAGCCACCAACAGATAGTCCGCCTGCTGAACTTCAGTCTCGTGCCGAAAAAATTGTTGAGTTTCGCCGGCAAAAAACCCTGCTAAAAACCAGCGCGCTGCAGGACGCCATCTTCAACAGTGCCTACTTCTCCAGCATCGCGACCGACGAAAAAGGCGTGATCCAGATTTTCAACGTTGGCGCTGAGCGCATGCTCGGCTATCTGGCCAAAGATGTAGTTGATCTCATTACCCCGGCGGATATCTCCGATCCCAAAGAGTTGATCACCCGCGCCGCCGCACTCAGCCTGGAGCTGGGCACACCCATCACCCCGGGCTTCGACGCGCTGGTATTCAAGGCGTCCCGCGGTATCGAAGACATTTATGAACTTACCTATATCCGCAAGGACGGTAGCCGCCTGTCAGCCATGGTCTCAGTGACCTCGCTGCGCGACAGTGCTGAGACCATCATCGGTTATTTGTTGATCGGTACCGACAACACCGCACGCAAAGAAGAAGAAGCGGCGCAAGCCTTACTCGACCAACGCTTGCGTGATCAACAGTTTTATACCCGCTCATTGATCGAATCGAATATCGACGCCCTGATGATGACCGATCCCCAAGGCATTATTTCAGACGTCAATAAACAGATGATGGCGTTAACTGGACGCACCCGCGACGAATTAATCGGGGCACCCTGCAAAAATTTTTTTACTGACCCAGCCCGCGCCGACGCCGCCATCAAACGCGTGCTCAGTGAAAACAAAGTTAGCGATTACGAACTCACCGTGCTCGCCTGTGACGGTACTGAAACCGTAGTGTCCTACAACGCCGCGATCTTTCATGACCGTGACAGAAAACTGCAGGGGGTATTTGCCGCTGCTCGCGATGTAACCGAACGTAAGCGTTTTGAGCGTACCCTCGAAGAAAAGAACATTGAGCTAGTGCGTGCGAGCCATATGAAGTCGGAATTTCTGGCCACCATGTCCCATGAACTGCGAACCCCGCTAAATGCTGTAATAGGGTTCTCCGAAGTGCTCAAGGATGGATTAGTCGGCGACATGACGGATATTCAACGCGAGTACATCAGCGATATTTTTACCAGTGGCCAGCATCTACTGTCTTTGATCAACGACATCCTCGATCTGTCTAAGGTTGAAGCCGGCATGATGGAATTGGAACTGGAATCCGTCGATCTAGAAAACCTCTTGAGCCATAGTTTATTGATAGTTCGCGAGAAGGCTGCGCTAAAACGAATTCAGTTGAAACTTGAAATAGCCAGCGACTCTACGATGTTTGAACTCGACCTACGCAAGACCAAGCAAATTGTTTACAACTTGCTCGCCAACGCGGTGAAATTCAGCGCGCAAGGTGGTTCGGTGACCCTGGCTGCGCGTCAGGTCAGGCGTGAGCGTGTGGGCGTGATTGAGGGCGACAGGCCGATATACGGCTTTGCAATCCCGGATAGCGAATATGGGCAGTTTCTCGAACTGAGCGTCAGCGATACCGGGATTGGTATTGCACAAAGCAGCATGAACAAGTTGTTCAAGGCGTTCAGTCAAATCGATAGCAGCCTGGCACGCAAATTCGAAGGCACAGGCCTGGGCCTTGCGATGGTCAAGCAATTGACCGATCTGCACGGCGGCAGCGTTGCCGTGGCCAGTCGTGAAGGGACTGGGGCGCGCTTTGTGGTCTGGCTGCCAGTGCGTCGCTCAATTTCTGTTGTGGAGGAATCGTGGCCGAAATCCTGATTGTCGAAGACAACGCCGCCAACATGCGCCTGGCTTGCCTGCTGCTCACCAATGCAGGCCACAGCGTACTCTGCGCGCGCGACGCAGAAACGGGCCTGGCCCTGGCCCGTGAGCAAAGGCCTAAGCTGATTCTTATGGATATCCAGTTACCGGGAATGGATGGGTTGGAAGCCACCGCGTTACTCAAACAGGACCCCCAGACTTCAGCAATCCCAGTGATAGCACTTACCGCCATGGCCATGAAAGAGGACGAGGAGAAAACCCGACTGGCCGGCTGTAATGCTTACATAATCAAACCGTTACGCTATAAAGAACTCTATCGGGTAATCGATACATTGCTCCAAACCGCCTAATTCTACCGCCTCATACTTGAGCTAGTGCCATGCCCAATAACTCTGCAACAGTCTTGATTGTCGACGATGAAATTCATGTGCGTAAATTGTTGACCACGCTATTGCAAAGTAAGGGCTATGTGACGCTGACCGCTGGCTCGGGCGAGGAAGCGCTCGCAATGACTGAGCAGCAACCACCTGATCTGATCCTGCTCGACATCATGATGCCGGGCATGGATGGCTACGAAGTTGCCCGTCAGCTCAAGGCTGGCAAAACCACCTGCAATATTCCAATC
>NZ_JBAQLP010000013.1:0-12202 GCF_049301935.1 Pseudomonas sp.
GCTCAGCACGCTGCTGGTTTCTTCAACGACGGCTGTCTTTTTAACGGCAACTTTCGACATGGTGCACCTCACTCTAAGTGTTTCGAGGAAACGCCCACGGAATGCAGGCTTAGGAGCACGGTATCGATGAAAATTAGAAACCGCATACTAAGCGTGAGAAAAAACTGCCGGGAGCAGTTTTTAAGGTTGCGCAGCAACGGCCCGAAGGGTGGCTGCCAAGGATGACAGGCCATCAAAAATTGCCTGGAGCCATTTTTAACGTTGCCCAGCAACGGCCCGAAGGATGGCCACCATTAATGGCTGGCCATAAAAGCTGCCCGGAACCGTTTTCAAGCAGGACCTCAGGCCTGCAGATTCTTGTCCAGCGCCTCTTCGATCTCGCGTTTGATGCTGCTGCTCATCGCCGACAACAACAACCCCAGGCTGAGTTGTACACGCACGCTGTGTTCATGCACTTCAATACGCCCATCCGCGCCGCTGCGCTTGAACTCCAGGTTGTCGCCATTCCAACGGTAACGCACGTCGTATTCGCGGGCCAGGCGCTCGGCCAGTTGCTCGGCTTTCTCGCGGGCGACTTCACGCCCCAGGGAGTGAGGACGTTCTACGGTGATCTTGGCCATGGCATTTCTCCTCGCCCGTTAACTGCGACCCTAGACTGCGAGACTATAGCAAGCTGCGCGGGTGCAACGCCTTCAGGCTTTTACTTGCGCGCGCGGCTTGAAGCCTAGGGCGGCTTTTAGGTTTAGAATGGCCGCCACTTTAGATGCAGCCTCTGTGTTTTAGGAAAGGCCACGATGAACGATCCGCGCAAGAGCAGCGACAGCGAACCCACCACGCACTTTGGTTTCCAGAGCGTGCCGGAAAGCCAGAAGGCGGAGAAAGTCGCCGAAGTCTTTCACTCGGTGGCGGCCAAGTATGACCTGATGAACGACGTGCTCTCGGGCGGCATGCACCGCCTGTGGAAGCGCTTCACCATCGAGCTGTCCGGCGTACGCAGCGGCAACCGGGTGCTGGACATCGCTGGCGGCACCGGTGATCTGACCCGCAAGTTCTCCAGCCTGGTCGGCCCGACCGGTGAAGTGGTGCTGGCCGATATCAACGAATCGATGCTGCGCGTCGGTCGTGACCGCCTGCTCGACAAGGGTGTGGCCGGCAACGTCAAGTTCGTTCAGGCCGATGCGGAAAAGCTGCCGTTCCCGGACAACCACTTCGACGTGGTGACCATCGCCTTCGGTCTGCGCAACGTGACGCATAAAGAAGACGCCATCCGTTCGATGCTGCGCGTGCTCAAACCGGGCGGTCGTCTGCTGATCCTGGAATTCTCCAAACCGTCCAGCCCGCTGCTGTCGAAGTTCTACGACGCCTACTCGTTCAAGTTTATGCCGCTGGCCGGCAAGCTGATCACCAACGACGCCGAGAGCTACCGCTACCTGGCCGAGTCGATCCGCATGCACCCGGATCAGGACAGCCTCAAGGCGATGATGGTCGAAGCCGGCTTCGAGCGCGTGACCTTCCACAACATGACCGGCGGCATCGTCGCCCTGCACCGCGGCATCAAGCCGTAGGGTCTGTTCCCGTTTCGCTCGCGGCCGCGCCGGAGCCAGTTTTTGCGCGGGGCAAGGCATGAGGAGAGAAGTTTGGTTATTCCAAATAAACGACGAATAACGCAGCACCGCGCAAAAACTGGCCCGGCCCTTCGGGTTGCGCGGCAAATGATGCCATGCTGCGTTGTGGGACTTGGCAAGGGAACAACCATTCCCTGCGTCCCACGCCTTGCCTGGCACCATTTGGCGCAGCAACGCGGCTCGCGTCGAAACGGGAACAGACCCTCATGCTACTAACCGGGCTGCTGGCCGGGGTCGAACTCGGCCTCAATCGCGTACTGGCCATGGACAGCACCGCGCTGCCGCGCCTGGCGCGCCTGAGCGGCCGGGTGATTGCGGTCGAGTGCGCCGCGCCGAATCTGCAGCTGTTTATCCTGCCCAGCGCCAGCGGCCTGCAACTGGCCGCGCAGTGGGCCGGCGCGGCGGATTGCCACTTGCGCGCACCCGCCGCGAGTCTCGTGCGTCTGGCCACCAGCACGGACAAGACCAGCATCCTGCACAGCCCGGACGTCAGCCTGGACGGCGACAGCGCCGCCCTGCTGGAGCTGGCCGGTATCCTGCAGGATCTTGAGCTGGACTGGGAATACGAACTGTCGCGCTGGCTCGGCCCGGTCGGCAGCCAACTGCTCGGCGGCCATCTGCGCAGCCGGGTGAACTGGAGCAGCCAGGCGCTCGACAGCCTGCGCCTGAACCTGGCCGATTACCTCAGTGAAGAATCCCGCAGCCTGGTCGGCCAGCGCGAAGCCGATGCGCGCTTCGCCGAACTGGACCACCTGAAGCTGTCCCTCGACCGACTCGACGCGCGCATCGAGCGCCTCGCCCAACGCCATAAGCCCATCGCATGAAGCTGCTTGCCGTTCGTCGTCTGTTGCGTATCCAGCGCGTGGTGGTTCGCTACCAGCTGGATGACCTGTTATTTGCCCTGCCGCTGCCCTTCTGGGGCCGGATGCTGCGCTATGTGCTGCCCTGGCGCTGGCTGCCACGCCGCAACTTGCTGCTGTCGCGCGGCGCACGCCTGCGTCTGGCGCTGGAAGAACTGGGGCCGATCTTTATCAAGTTCGGCCAGCTGCTATCCACCCGCCGCGACCTGCTGCCCACCGATATCGCCGATGAGCTGGCCAAGCTGCAGGATCAGGTGCCGCCCTTCGATCCGGCCCAGGCACTGACCCTGATCGAATCACAGCTGGGTGCCAAGGTTGGTGACGTATTTGCCCGCTTTGATACGCAGCCGCTGGCTTCGGCCTCCGTCGCCCAGGTGCATGCCGCGCAGCTAAAAAGCGGCGAGGAAGTGGTGGTCAAGGTCATCCGCCCGGGGCTGAAACCGGTGATCGAGCAGGACATCGCCTGGCTGTTCCTGCTCGCCAAACTGGCCGAGCGTGCCTCCGCCGATGCCCGCCGGCTGCGCCCGGTAGAGGTAGTCAGCGACTACGAAAAAACCATCTACGACGAGCTTGACCTACTGCGCGAGGCGGCCAACGCCAGCCAGTTACGGCGCAACTTTGAAGGCTCGCCGCTGCTCTATGTGCCGCAGGTGTACTGGGACTATTGCCGGCCGAAAGTGCTGGTGATGGAGCGCATCTACGGCATCCAGGTCACCGACCTGGAAACCCTGGCCGATCAGCGCACCGATATGAAACTGCTGGCCGAGCGCGGTGTGGAAATTTTCTTCACCCAGGTGTTCCGCGACAGCTTCTTCCACGCCGACATGCACCCCGGCAATATCTTCGTCAGCACCCGTACGCCGTGGAACCCGCAGTACATCGCCATCGACTGCGGCATTATCGGCAGCCTCACCGCCGAAGATCAGGACTACCTGGCGCGCAACCTGATCGCCTTCTTCAAGCGCGATTACCGCCGCGTGGCGCAGCTGCATATCGACTCCGGCTGGGTGCCGGCAGAAACCAAGATCAATGATTTCGAGGCGGCGATCCGTACGGTGTGCGAACCGATCTTCGAGAAACCGCTAAAGGACATCTCCTTCGGCCAGGTGCTGCTGCGCCTGTTCCAGACCGCGCGGCGCTTCAATATGGAAGTGCAGCCGCAGCTGGTGCTGCTGCAGAAAACCCTGCTGAATATCGAAGGCCTGGGCCGCCAGCTGTACCCGGATCTGGATCTGTGGAGCACCGCCCAGCCGTTCCTCGAGCGCTGGATGCGTGAGCGCATCAGCCCGTTGCAGCTGCTGCGTAACCTGCAGCTGCAGGCCGAGCAGGTGCCGCACCTGTCGCAGATCGCCCGCGAAACCCTGGAACGCCTCAACCAGCAACCGGCCAGCCGCCAGCAACAGCCCGTCGCGCGCCGCCAATGGCCGGCGCGCCTGCTCGGCGCAGCACTGGTCGCTGGTGCGGCGACACAAGGCCTGGCGCTGAGCCTGATCGCCTGGCCAAGCTGGCTGATGGTCGTAGGCGGCGTCTATCTGGTGCTGCGCCGATAGCCACACCGGGTGGGCACTGGCACACTAGCTTTCTCAATCAAGCAGCCCGAGATGGGCGGATACGGCAATGACTGACTGGCTCGACGAAATCAACTGGAACGCGGACGGCCTGGTGCCGGCCATCGCCCAGGATCACAAAAGCGGCCGCGTGCTGATGATGGCCTGGATGAACCGTGAGGCGCTGACCCTGACCACCACCGAGCAGCGTGCCATCTACTGGTCACGCTCGCGCGGCAAACTGTGGCGCAAGGGCGAAGAATCCGGCCATGTACAGAAACTCCACGAACTGCGCCTGGATTGCGACGCCGACGTGATCATCCTGATGGTCGAACAGCTGGGCGGCATCGCCTGCCATACCGGCCGCGAAAGCTGCTTTTATCGGGTATTCGAGGACGGCACCTGGAAAACCGTCGATGCGGTACTCAAAGACCCGCATGCCATTTATGCCGCAGGACACAACCATGAGTGACACCGCCATGACTGACACTCTGAGCCGCCTGGCCGACGTGCTGGAGTCGCGCAAAGGCGCGGCCGCCGACAGCTCCTATGTCGCCAGCCTGTACCACAAGGGCCTCAACAAGATTCTGGAAAAGGTTGGTGAAGAGTCGGTGGAAACCATCCTCGCCGCCAAGGATGCAGCCGTCAGCGGCGACTGCAGCGATGTGATTTATGAAACCGCCGACCTGTGGTTCCACAGCCTGGTCATGCTCGCCGCCCTCGGCCAGCACCCGCAGGCGGTACTGGACGAACTGGACCGGCGCTTTGGCCTGTCCGGGCACGCGGAAAAAGCCGCGCGTTCGCAAGACTGATTAAACCTTCACTTTCGGAGTACGCATTATGGGATTCGGTGGCATTAGCATCTGGCAACTCCTGATCATCCTGCTGATCGTGGTCATGCTGTTCGGCACCAAACGCCTCAAGGGCCTGGGTTCGGATCTGGGCGACGCGATCAAGGGCTTCCGCAAGTCGATGGACAACAGCGACGCCGAAAAGCCTGCCCCCGCCGTGGAAGAGCCCAAGGGCCAGACCATCGACGCCCAGGCGCGCAAAGTCGAAGAACCGGCGAAAAAAGACTAAGCCATGTTCGATATCGGCTTTACCGAGCTGCTGCTGGTCGGCATCGTCGCCCTGGTGGTGCTCGGGCCTGATCGCCTGCCCGGCGCGGTACGCACGGCCGGTTTGTGGATCGGCCGGATCAAGCGCAGTTTCAGTGCGATCAAGGCTGAGGTCGAGCGCGAAATTGGCGCGGACGAAATCCGCCGCCAGCTGCATAACGAGCAGATTCTCGAGCTTGAGCGGGAAATGAACGCGATAAAGCAAAACCTTAGCGCGCCGCTTAGCAGCATCACTGAGTCGAGCCCAGCCGCGGCACCCGCCGCAGAGCCGGCAGCCGCTACCGATAGCACCCGCCAGGATAAAAGCCCGCAACCATGAACCAACGACCGGACAGCGATCAGGAAATGCCCCTGGTCTCCCACCTGACCGAACTGCGCACGCGCCTGCTGCGCATTGTGGCAGCGGTGTTTGCGCTGTTTGCCGGGCTGTTCTATTTCTCCCAGGACATCTACGCGCTGGTCGCCGCGCCGCTGCGCGCCTACCTGCCGGAAGGCGCGACGATGATCGCCACCGGGGTGGCCTCGCCGTTTCTCACTCCGTTCAAGCTGACGCTGATGGTCGCGCTGTTTCTGGCCATCCCGATCATCCTGCATCAAATCTGGGGCTTTATCGCGCCCGGGCTGTACAAGCACGAGAAGCGCATCGCCATACCGCTGCTGATCTCCAGCATCCTGCTGTTCTACGCCGGCATGGCCTTCGCTTACTTCGTGGTGTTCCCGATCATGTTCGGCTTCTTCGCCAGCGTGACCCCGGAAGGCGTGGCGATGATGACCGACATCGGTCAGTACCTGGATTTCGTCCTGACCCTGTTCTTCGCCTTCGGCGTGGCGTTCGAGATCCCGATTGCGACCTTTTTGCTGATCTGGGTCGGCGTGGTCGATGTCGCCACCCTGCGCAAGAGCCGGCCCTATGTGGTCGTCGGCTGCTTTGTCGTCGGCATGGTGCTGACTCCGCCGGACGTGTTCTCCCAGACCCTGCTGGCCGTGCCCATGTGGCTGCTGTTCGAGGCCGGCCTGCTCTGCGGCAGCCTGGTCAAGCGCCGCGCCGAACAGGAAGCGGCGGCTGAAGCAGCCGAAAGCGACAGCCCCTCCAACGATCAGCCGCCCGCCGCCCAACCGTGAACCTGCTGCTTCTGGAAGACGGCGACTTTATCGCCGCCGACCGCGTGCTACTCAGCGGCCGTCGCCTCAAGCACCTGCATGAAGTGCACCGCGCCGAAGCCGGCGACAGCCTGCGCGTCGGCCACCTGAACGGCCTGATGGGCAGCGGCCAGCTGTTAAGCCTGAATGCAGATGAAGCCGAGCTGTCCGTGCAGCTCGACCAGCCGCCACCGGCAAAACTGTCACTGACCCTGCTGCTCGCCTTGCCCCGGCCGAAGATGCTGCGGCGCGTGCTGCAAACCGTGAGCAGTATGGGTGTGTCACGGCTGATACTGCTGAACAGCTACCGGGTGGAAAAAAGCTTCTGGCAGACGCCTTTCCTCGAACCCGCCGCCATTCGCGAACAGCTGATTCTCGGCCTGGAGCAGGCCCGCGACACCGTGCTGCCTGAGGTGATTATCGAGAAGCGCTTCAAGCCCTTTGTCGAAGACCAGCTGCCAGGTATTGCTGTCGGCACCCTCGGCCTGGTTGGCCACCCTGGCGACTACCCAGCCTGCCCGCGTGCAGTCGAACAGCCTGTGACGCTGGCCATCGGCCCGGAAGGCGGCTGGATTCCCTACGAAGTGGAAAAGCTCACCGAAGCCGGCCTGCAACCGGTGCAGCTGGGCGCACGCATTCTGCGGGTGGAGACGGCGGTTACCGCCTTACTCGCGCGACTGTTCTAACCCTGTTCCTGCTGCTGATGCCAATGCGCCGGCAGTAGCTGGCCCTTGAGCGCAGGCGCTTCCTCCAGCTGAACATCCCGCGGCTGCAGCGGCTCACCACAATCCGAACACACCAGCACGCCGTGCATCGGTTTGCCGCAGGTGCGGTGAACATGCCGTATCGGCGCGCCCTCGGCGCCGCTCATATGGCGGTCGCCCCAGTGCACCAGGGCCATGATGGCCGGGTACAGATCGCGGCCCTTGGCGCTCAGGCAGTATTCCTCGCGCAGCGGCCGCTGCTGATAAGCCAGCTTATCCAGCACCCCCGCTTCAGCCAGTTTTTTCAGCCGATCGGCCAGCACATGCCGGGTAATGCCCAGACGCTTCTCGAACTCATCGAAACGACGGATGCCGAGAAAACTCTCGCGCAGCACCAGCAGCGTCCAGCGGTCACCCACCACCGACAGGGTGCGGGCCAGGGAGCAGGGTTGCTGCTCCAGTTCTTCCCAACGCATAAGCCAGTCTCCAACCGCGATGCTTCACCATAGCTTGACAGGTTCCAAAATGGAACCGACTATCAAGCCAGGTTCCAAAATAGAACTAACGCGTATTCCCGCGCCCCTCATCCGACGCTACGCGCCACCTTCTCCCGGAGGAGAAGGAAATCAGGAGGGTCGCTACGCGACTTCCCTTCTAAGGAGAACTGCAATGAGCGAACGCAAAGCAATTCTGGTAGTCGGTGCCGGTGACGCCACCGGCGGCGCCATCGCCAAACGCTTCGCCCGCGAGGGCTATGTCGCCTGCGTGGCGCGGCGCAGTGCCGACAAGCTGACGCAACTGGTCGGCGAGATCGAAGCCGCTGGCGGCAGCGCCCGCGCCTTTGGCTGTGACGCACGGGTGGAGGAGCAGGTGGTTGAATTGTTCGCCACCATAGAGCGCGAGGTCGGCCCACTGCATGCGGTGGTGTTCAATATCGGCGCCAACGTGCAGTTCTCCATCAGCGAGACCACCGAACGGGTCTATCGCAAGGTCTGGGAAATGGCAGCATTGGCCGGTTTTCTCAGCGGCCGCGAGGCGGCCAAGGTGATGCTGCCGCGCGGGCAGGGCACCATCATCTTTACCGGCGCCACCGCTTCCTTGCGTGGCCGGGCGAATTTCGCCGCCTTCGCCAGTGCCAAGTTCGCCTTGCGCGCCCTGGCTCAGAGCATGGCCCGCGAGCTTGGTCCCCAGGGTATCCATGTCGCCCACCCGATCATCGATGGCGCCATCGACACCGCGTTTATCCGTGACAATTTCCCCGAGATGTATCAGCGCAAGGAACAGGACGGCATTCTCAACCCCGAGCATATCGCCGACACCTACTGGCAGATCCACTGCCAGCCGCGCGACTGCTGGGTGCATGAGCTGGATCTACGGCCCTGGACGGAAACCTTTTAGGCATCGTTCGCCAACTCGTAGGGTGGATGGCGCCTTATCCATCCACCACCTCAGGCTTTATGGTGGATGAAAAAGCGTCATCCACCCTACAACCGGACCACAGGACACACCATGAACAAAACCGTTGAGTTCTTTTTCGATTTTGGCAGCCCAGCCAGCTACCTGGCCTGGACCCAGTTGCCGCGGATTAGCAGCGCGGCCGGCGCGCAGATCGTCTGGCGGCCGATGCTGCTCGGTGGCGTGTTCAAGGCCACCGGCAACCAGTCGCCAGTCATGATCCCAAGCAAGGGCGCCTGGATGTTTAAGGACCTGGCGCGCTTCGCCAGCCGCTATGGCGTGCCGATGATTTTCAACCCGCACTTCCCGATCAACACCCTGACGCTGATGCGCGGCGCGGCCGGTTACCAGGACGACGAACGCTTTGAGCGCTATGTGCAGGCGATGTTCGAAGCACTGTGGACGCAGCAGAAAAACCTCAGCAAGCCCGAAGTAGTCGCCGAGGTGCTTAGCGCAGCCGGCTTCGACCCGGCCGAGTTCGAACGCCTGGTCAGCGATGAAGTGGTCAAGGAACGTCTCAAGGTCACCACCGAAGAAGCGATCAAGCGCGGCGTATTTGGCGCGCCGACCTTCTTCGTTGGTGATGAAATGCACTTCGGCCAGGATCGCCTCGACTTTGTCGCCGAGGCATTGGAACGCTGAACCTGGGCTCAGCTCTCCAACAGAAAGGTCACCGGCCCATCATTGACCAGATGCACCTGCATATCGGCACCGAACTGGCCGGTGGCGACCTGCGGGTGTTTGGCGTGGGCCTGCGCCACCAGCAGCTCGAACAGTTCCTCGCCCAGGGCAGGCGGTGCCGCCGTAGAAAATCCAGGACGCAGGCCGCTCTTGGTATCGGCAGCCAGGGTGAATTGCGAAACCAGCAGCAGGCCGCCGCCGACGTCGCTCAGCGACAGGTTCATCTTGCCGTCGGCGTCGCTGAACACCCGGTAATTGAGCAGCTTGTGCAGGATTTTCGCGACGCTGGCGGGGCTGTCCTGCGGCTCCACGCCGACCAGCGCCAGCAGACCCTGATCAATTGCGCCGACCACCTCACCCGCCACTTCCACCCGGGCGCCACGCACCCGTTGAATCAATGCCTTCATGCTTCGTCAGGGGCCAGGTTGAGCAGGCGCCGCGCCAGCTCATCGGCCGCGCGCACCAAGGCATCGACTATGCCGGTTTCGGCCGCCGAATGGCCGGCATCGCGGATGATCTGCAATTCGCTGTTCGGCCAGGCCTGGTGCAGCGCCCAGGCGTTGTCCAGCGGGCAGATCACGTCATAGCGGCCATGCACGATCACGCCGGGCAGATGGGCGATCTTCGGCATATCGCGCAGCAGCTGATCGGGTTCGAGGAAGGCGTGGTTAACGAAGTAATGGCATTCGATACGGGCAATCGACAGTGCCCGATGGGCGTCGCTAAAGCGGTCCACCACCTGCGGATTGGGGCGCAGGGTGGCGGTGCGGCCTTCCCAGGTCGACCAGGCCTTGGCCGCGTGCATCTGGGCAATCTGGTCGGGGCCGGTCAGGCGTTTGTAGAAGGCCTGCATCAGGTTACCGCGCTCCTCCAGGGGAATCGGCGCCAGATAGTCTTCCCAGTAATCAGGAAACAGGCGGCTGGCCCCTTCCTGATAGAACCAGTCGAACTCCTGCGGCCGGCAGAGGAAGATGCCGCGCAGAATCAGTCCATGCACGCGCTGTGGGTGGGCCTGGGCGTAGGCCAGGGCCAGGGTCGAACCCCAGGAGCCGCCGAACAGTACCCATTTGTCGATGCCCAGATGCTCGCGAATCTGCTCCATATCGGCGATCAGCGCCTGGGTGCTGTTGTTTTCCAGGCTGGCATGGGGCGTCGAGCGACCACAGCCGCGCTGGTCGAAGGTAACGATGCGGTACAGATTGGGGTCAAAATAGCGGCGGCTGGCGGCGTCGCAACCGGCGCCCGGGCCACCATGGATAAACACCACGGGCAAACCATCCGGTGAACCACTTTCGTCCACATAGAGCACATGCGGCTCCTGCACCGCCAGCTCATGACGGGCATGGGGTTTAATCTCCGGATACAAGGTCTGCATGGCATGCTCCTGAATTGATGCGTAGCTTGACTGCTTGGCGAAGATTAGTCGCCTGTCGCTGCCGCTTAACGCCCTGCCGGGCATCATAACCATGAATCAGGAGTTGAGCATGCCAACAAGGCTATTTGCCCTAGCATTTGTAATGTTTTGCGCCCTGCTCAGCGGTTGCGGCGCCAAGGATGACCCGCAAGCGGCGCTGGAAGCCGCCGTGCAGCAACTACAGGACAACCTGGAAGCGAAGCAGAACAGCGCGGTACTCGACCAGCTGCACCCGCAGTTTTCCGCCCAGCAGGAATTCGACCGCGAATGGGCGCAGCGCACCATGTTGCTGCTGTTTATGCGCCACAAGCACGTCAAAGTGCTGGCCCTGAGCAAGAACAGTTATCTCGACCCGACCTACCGCGACAGAGGCCAGACCGAGGCCCTGATCGCCCTGGCCGGTGCCGAAGGCCTGATCCCCGACAGCGCGCGCCACTACAGGGTGAAGCTGGAGTGGTGGCGGGAAGGCGATAAATGGAAGCTGGCCCGGCTCAGCTGGGAATAGGGCTTAAACAAGCCAGGGAATAAACATCTTGCTGCGCTGCATATAGTCGCGATACGCCTCGCCAAACTGCTGCAGGCACTCGGCTTCGTCACATTTGGCCGTAAGCCAGAGCGCCAGGCTGGCCAGCAGGGCCAGGCTCAGGCTGAGGCCATTGGGCTGTTTGCAGGCCACGCCCCAGGCCAAGAGCAGCAGTGAGGCATACAGCGGGTGGCGAATGTGGCTGTATATGCCACTGGTCACCAGCTGCGAGGTGCGCTCAAAGGCAAACAACTCGGCATCCTGGCGCTGCTCGTTCGGCCGCCCCATACGCCGCAGCTGGTGCAGGCCAGGAAACAGCACCAACAGCGAAGCGAATAACAGGGCCCAGGACACCAACTGATGAGCGGCAAAACGCTCGACAAACCACTGCGGCCCGTTGAGCACCAGCAAGGCCAGAATCGCCTCCCAGGCGAAGAACCGGTAGAAGCCATGGGACTTCGGCCGGCGCAATGCCTGCCAGGACAACGCCAGCAAGATCAGCGTCCCCAGCACAAAAGCCAACCCCTGCAACCACGCCATAAAGCCTTCTCCAACTCCGTCCGTTAGCCCGCCAAAGCCAGGCACTGCGTGACTTGCAGCCCCTCTGTTACACTGCCGGCCTGTTTATCTTGGCCGCCCGCAATGGATCGCACTCAACTGCACAGCCTGCTGCCCCACCAAGGCCCGGCCCTCTGGCTGGACGGCCTGTTGGCGCATGACAGCCTGAGCATTCAGGGCCTGAGTGCCTGGCGCTATCTCGAAACCTTTGGCAGCCACGCCTCACCCTGCCTGCTGTTCGAGGCCGCAGCCCAGTTGTGCGCCGCGCATGGTGCCTTATACGGCGATGCCAGTGCCATTGAAATGGCCCTGGTCGGCAAGCTCTCGCAGCTGCAACTGCACCATGAGCCGACGCAGCGCAGCGGCGCGCTGCAGGTCAGCGCCCTGCAGGAAGCGCTAAGCCCGGCCGGGGCGCTGTATGCCTTCAGCATCCACAGTGACGAGCGGCTACTGCTCGACGGCAAACTGCTGCTGGTGTTGATCCATGCTTGAGCTGCGCCACGTTTCGCACAATTACCCAGGGGCCAACCGCGCCGCGCTGCAGGGTATCGACCTGCAGTTGCAGGCCGGCGAATGC
>NZ_JBAQLP010000014.1:0-44627 GCF_049301935.1 Pseudomonas sp.
TAGGCCGAGGCGAAGATGCCGAAGATCGCCCCCGGCACCAGCACGTAGTGGAAGTGCGCCACCACGAAGTAGGTGTCGTGGTACTGGAAGTCCGCCGGGGCGATGGCCAGCATCAGCCCGGAGAAACCGCCGATGGTGAACAGGATGACGAAGGCCACCGAGAACAGCATCGGCGTCTCGAAGGTCATCGAACCGCGCCACATGGTGCTGGCCCAGTTGAACACCTTCACCCCGGTCGGTACGGCGATCAGCATGGTGGCGTACATAAAGAACAGTTCGCCGGTCAGCGGGATGCCGACGGTGAACATATGGTGCGCCCAGACGATAAACGACAAGAAGGCGATGGATGCCGTCGCATAAACCATCGAGGTGTAACCGAACAGCGGCTTACGCGCAAAGGCCGGGATGATCGCACTGACCGCGCCGAATGCCGGCAGGATCATGATGTACACCTCGGGGTGACCGAAGAACCAGAACACATGCTGGAACAGCACCGGGTCACCGCCACCGGCGGCACTGAAGAAGCTGGTGCCGAAGTGAATGTCCATCAGCATCATGGTTACGCAGCCCGCCAGTACCGGCATGACCGCGATCAGCAGGAAGGCGGTGATCAGCCAGGTCCAGACGAACAGTGGCATCTTCATCAGGGTCATGCCGGGGGCGCGCAGGTTGAGGATGGTGGCGACCACGTTGATCGCCCCCATGATCGAACTGATACCCATCAGGTGCACGGCGAAGATAAAGAAGGTCACCGATTCCGGCGCATAGGTGGTCGATAGCGGCGCATAGAAAGTCCAACCGAAGTTGGGCCCGCCGCCTTCCATAAACAGCGTGCTGACCAGCATGCTGAACGCCGCAGGCAGCAGCCAGAAACTGAAGTTGTTCATCCGCGGCAGGGCCATATCCGGCGCGCCGACCATCAGCGGGATCATCCAGTTGGCCAGGCCGACGAAGGCTGGCATCACCGCGCCGAAGACCATAATCAGGCCGTGCATGGTGGTCATCTGGTTGAAGAACTCCGGCTGCACGATCTGCAGGCCCGGCTGGAACAGCTCGGCGCGAATCACCATGGCCATGGAGCCGCCCAGCAGGAACATGGCGAAGCTGAACCACAGGTACATGGTGCCGATGTCTTTATGGTTGGTGGTCAACACCCAGCGCATCAGGCCTTTGGCCGGGCCGTGGTGATGGTCATGCCCGGCATGACCGTGGTCGATCACTGCACTCATGTCCTTACTCCTGAGCCTGTTTGAACGCGAGGATGTCTTTCGGCGTGACCATGTCGCCTACCGCATTGCCCCAGGCATTGCGTTCGTAGGTGATGATCGCGGCGATGTCGACTTCCGAGAGTTGCTTGCCGAAGGCAGCCATGGAGGTACCCGGTTTGCCGTTGACCACGATGCCGATATGGCCGGCCGCAGGTCCCATGGCAATCGCCGAGCCTTTCAGCGCCGGGAACATCGGCGGCAGCCCTTCGCCCGTTGGCTGGTGACAGGATGCGCAGTTGGTCTGGTAGGACTTCTCGCCACGCGCCATCAGCTCATCCATGGTCCACTCTTTAGTGGTCAGCTCCTTCTCGGCGGCCGCGGCCACCTTGCGCTCGGCCAGCCAGGCGGCGTAGTCCTCTTTCGACTTGGCTTCGACCACCACGGGCATAAACCCGTGGTCCTTGCCGCACAGCTCGGTGCACTGGCCACGGTAGATGCCGGGCTCGTCGATGCGCGTCCAGGATTCGTTGATAAAGCCGGGGATGGCATCCTTCTTCACCGCCAGGGCCGGCACCCACCAGGAGTGGATCACGTCGGCGGCGGTGATCAGAAAGCGCACTTTGGTGCCAACAGGCACCACCAGCGGCTCGTCGACTTCGAGCAGGTAGTGCTCGCCTTTGCTGGCCTTGTTGTTGATCTGGTCTTGCGGGGTGGTCAGGTTGCTGAAGAACTCGACGTCCTCACCGAGGTACTTGTAGTGCCATTTCCACTGGTAACCGGTGACCTGGATATCCAGCTCCGACTCGCTGGAATCGTAGATCTCGATCAGGGTTTTGGTCGCCGGTATCGCCATCAGCACCAGGATCACCAAGGGCACGACCGTCCAGAGGATCTCGACCGTAGTGCTTTCGTGGAAGTGCGCCGGCTCCTGGCCGGTGGAGCGACGGTGAACGAGCATCGACCAGAACATCGCGCCGAACACGATCACGCCGATCACGACGCAGATCCAGAAGATGGTCATGTGCAAATCAAATACTGAGCGGCTGACCTCGGTGGCACCGGGCGTCATATTGATGCCCCAGCTGGCGTGTGCCGAGCTGAATACCAACCACAACAGGAGGCCCATCCAGACTCGTGGATGTCGCATCATTGCGGGTTCCCCTTAATTTTTCTTGTTATCCCGCCGAATCGGTCAGTGGCTCAGCCAGCGCACATCTTCACGGTGAAAATGCCTGCGAGGACTGTGCATACCACAGCTGATTCGGAGCTATCAGGTACTGCCTTTCGAATTCGAGTATAGACACGGACTTGCACCTGGCAATGTCAAAGCCGAAATGAGCAACGCACTGCAAGCCACGCGCTAGAGACCGCGGCTGGCGCGGGATAGGCCGGGGTGGTGACGACGACATATAGCCGACTCGCATAACTGTTTAATAATTATGACAATCGGGTCTTAGTCGGGGCGCTCAGCCAGCTAAGGTTCTCGCCCATGTCCTTATTTCAGGAGCTGTCATGAATATCGCCGCTTTAAACGAGTTGATCCAACGGGCGCATCAGCATGAGGCCGCTACGGGCCTTCTCGCCAGCCAGATGCAGGCACATCTGGGCCACTTGCACCCGTCCATCCGCCTGCCCGGCGAAGACACTCAAGGCGTGCTACAGCGTTTTGTCAGCGCCTATATCGAGCAGGTACCGGAGCTGTTGCAGGCGGCTTATGAGGTGTCGCTGGAAGCGGGAATCGAGGCGCAGATCAAACCGGTGCTCAAGGTGGCCGAGCAGTTCTTCCTCCAGCCGCCCGCGCTGATGGCCGGCCATGAAGGGCTGGAAGGATTACTCGATGAAGCCTATCTGGCCCATCGCCTGGTCGAGGAAGTGAATGATCGCTACATCGCCCACCTGGGCGCGCCGCTGATTCCGCTGGATACCACGGTGGCGAACCTGATTGCCCACCAGCTGATCGGCGAGCCCTTCGCCAACCAGTTGGATGAAGCGGTGCACCATGCCGTCGGCGGCATGCTTGACGACACCAGCTTTGCCCAGGACTCGGTGCAGGCCTACCGCGAGCGCCTGCACAACCCACAGACCGATGCGGCCTGGCAGCGCTGGCCATGCCTGTCGCAGCAGCTCGGGCTTGAGCTGCAACTGGATGAAACCCGCGCGGCGGGCTAGCAGACCTTATACCTCGCACGCATTTACCGACTAGCAGTGCCGTTGAAAAATGTAGGCGAGGCCGTTTTTAACGAAGTATTGCCAACGCAGGTAGCTTTTCAACAGCCTGCTAGCTGCTTGGCAGATAGCGCGCGCGTGGTGTGGCCATCGGCAGCGGGCCGTCGCCGATCAGGCGGAACTCGCCCTTCTCCGCGTCGTAAGCCTTGATATCGCTGGTTTCGATGTCATACACCCAGCCGTGGATAAACAGCTGGCCGCAGGCCAAGCGCGATGCCACCGAAGGATGGGTGCGCAGGTGATCGAGTTGCGCCACAACGTTTTCCTCGGTGAGGATGCCGAGGGTGTTGTGATCGGTGCAGCCGCAGTTTTCCGCCACCACCGTCTTGGCCACTTCGGCATGCCGTAGCCAGGCTTTTACCGTGGGCATGCGCTCCAGGCCTGCCGGGTTGAGCACCGCCTTCATTGCGCCGCAGTCGGAATGTCCGCAGATGATGATGTGCTGCACACCCAGCGCCACCACCGCGTACTCGATGGCGGTGGAAACCCCGCCCATCATCTGCCCGTAGGGAGGCACCACGTTGCCGACGTTGCGGTTAACGAACAAATCGCCCGGCGAGCTCTGGGTGATCAGCTCGGGCACCACGCGCGAGTCGGCGCAGGTGATAAACATGGCGAGCGGGTTCTGTGCGGTGGCCAGCTTCTTGAACAGCTCTTCCTGCTGCGGGAAGATCTCGCTGCGAAAGCGTTTGAAGCCATCGACGATGCTCTGCAGCGCTTCCTCGGCACTCTCAGTGCCTGTGCGTCCCTGCAGCGGAATCAACTGATGCTTGTATGGCATGTTTGCGACCTCTGTAAACCTGATTAAACGCTGCTAAAACGACAGCCAAGGCCGCTAGCGAGTCACATACCAAGTGTTACCTTGGATGACTCGGACGGCAACCGTCAGTCTTGCCAAACATCTTGCTGAAACAACAAATTGCGGCCTCTTAGAGCAGCGCCAGCTGGCCACCCGGTGGGCAGAAGCGCGTGCAGTCGAGGCCGAAACCATCCCGTCGATTCAGCCCCAGGCGCTTGCTGGCCAGGGCAAAACGTTGCGCGAGCAATTCGGCAAACGCCCCTTCACCGCGAAAACGCTGACCGAAGCGGCTGTCATACAGCGCGCCGCCACGGCTCTGGCGGATCAGACTGAGCACATGCTCGGCGCGCTGCGGGTAATGCGCCTGCAACCAGTCCTCGAACAGCGGCGCAACTTCGCGCGGCAGGCGCAGCAGCATGTAATTGGCACTCTGCGCGCCAGCATCCTTGGCCGCTGCCAGCAAGTGCTCCAGCTGCATGTCGTTGATCATCGGAATCATCGGCGAACACAGCACCCCGACCGGAATGTGGTTGTCGCGCAGCACGCGAATCGCCCGCAAGCGCGCCGCGGGCGCCGCAGCGCGCGGCTCCATGATGCGTTTGAGTTGATCATCCAGGGTAGTCAGGCTGATCATCACCGCCACCAGGCGCTGCTGCGCCAGCTCAGTGAGCAAGTCGAGGTCACGCAGGATCAGCGAACCCTTGGTGACGATGGTCACCGGATGGCGGTAGTCCAGCAGTACCTTGAGGCTGTTGCGCGTCAGCAGGTGCTGGCGTTCGATCGGTTGATAGGGATCGGTGTTGGAACCCAGGTTGATCGGCGCACACACATAGCCGGGCTTGCTCAGCTGCTGTTCGAGCAGCGCCACGGCGTTGGTCTTGGCGATCAGCTTGGTTTCGAAGTCTAGCCCCGGCGACAGGTCCCAATAAGCGTGGCTGGGCCTGGCGTAACAATAGATGCAGCCGTGCTCACAACCCCGATAGGGATTGAGCGAGCGGTCAAACGGCAAGTCTGGCGACTGGTTGCGGGTGATGATGCTTTTCGCGGTTTCGCTGCGCACCTCGGTCGCCCGGCTGGGCTGCACTTCCTGCAACCAGCCGTCATCGCTGGCGATAATGCGCTGCGGGGCAAAGCGGTTGTGCGGGTTACTGGCGGTACCGCGACCGCGTGGCGGCAGGGAAACGGACATGGGCTGGCTCCATAAATTACTGTATATAAATACAGTAATTTATCTGCACCACCAAGTGCCGACCGTCAGCAGACCCCTTATGCGGTAGCTGAATCAGCCCACCAGCAGCAACAACAGCGGCAAACTGGCCGCCGCCAGCAGGGTTTGCAGGGTGATGATGCCGGCCATCAACTGGCTGTCGCCGCCCAGCTGACGCGTCAATACATAGGCCGTCGGCGCGGTTGGCAGGGCAAAGAACAGCACCAGCACCGTGCTTTCCATCGCCGGTAACTGCAGGCCATAGGCCACCGCCCAGGCCAGCATCGGCATGGCCAACAGGCGCAGCAGGCTATTGCTGGCCAGGGCCGGAATCTCACCGCCCAACTGTTCAGGCTTTAGCGCCGCGCCAACGCAAAGCAGGCCCAGCGGCAGGCTGGCGGCGGCCAACAGGCCAAGCAGACGATCAGTTCCGCCTGGCAAGCCAAGCCCGCTGAGGTTGACCAGCGCGCCGCCCAGGCAGGCGAGAATCAGCGGGTTCTTCAGGATTGGCAGCAACAGGCTGCGCGCACTGACGCCGCGCTCGGCGGTCAGCGACCAGACCGACAGCACATTCACCGTCGGCACCATCAGGGCGAGCATGATGGCCGCCAGGGTCAGGCCTTCCTGGCCAAACAGGCTGCCCACCGCCGCCAGGCCAAGATAGGTGTTGAAACGCAGAATGCCTTGGCTGAATGCGCCGAAACGCCCCGCCGGCCAGCCACGCCCGCGCCGCACCAGCAACAGCGCCAGCCAGGCGATGCCCAGCGCCAGCAACACGGCCAACCCCAGACGCGGTAACGCCGGGTTATCCAGCGGCGCCGTGGCCAGGCTGCTGAACAACAACGCGGGGAACAAAATGAAGTAGTTCAGCCGCTCGGCACCCGGCCAGAAGGCTTCATTGGGAAACGCCCAGCGACGCAGGTAATAGCCGGCGACGATCAAGGCAAACAGCGGCCACAAGGCCAACAACAACTCCAGCACGGCAACCTCCAGCCACAGGTACGCCGCCATCTTGAGCAGCCACATGGGGTGACGCAAGGTCGATGTCGGTATTAGCAGGCCGTTGAAAAACTACCTACGTTGCTGATACTGCGTTGAAAACAGGCTCGGAAAGCCGCTTGCGGCTAACGCGCTTTAGCGCGACCCGAAGGGCGAGTGAAACGAGTAATGCTCATTTACAGCCAGTAAACTCCGCTTCCTCGCCTGTTTTCGCCTTGTCTCAGCTGCCTCGCCTACGTTTTTTAACGGCCTGCTAGGCTGTTTTACCTGACCGTTATGACGAGAACGCCTTATGCCCGCTATTCACCAAGGCGGTTGCCAGTGCGGAGCCTTGCGCTATCAGTTCGCGGCGCCGCTGCGGGACATCGCACACTGCCATTGCAGCATCTGCCGGCGCACTACCGGCGGCCTCGTCACCACCTGGATCAGCGTGCCGCTGACGAGCTTTCGCTGGCTGGCCGGCACCGCCCGCGAATACGCCTCGTCGGCCAGTTGCACGCGCAGCTTCTGCCCAACCTGCGGCGCGCACCTGACGCTGTTCACCACACTCAGCCCGCACAGCCTGGATATCACCATTGCCACCCTCGACCAGCCTGAACTGGCCCCGGCGGATCGGCATATCTGGGTGCAAAGCCGTCTGCCCTGGCTGCACCTCGACCCGCAGCTGCCCGAGGAAGATCAGGAAGTCATGGAGTAACCGGGTCAGGGCAGCTGCAGACCGCCGCCAGCCTTGTGCAGCGTGCGCAGATGCCTACCCAATTGCGTCAGGTTGGTTTCAGTGGCTTGCAGCTCGGCCAAACGAGCAGGCTCCAGCAGGGTGCGCACTTCCTGGTCGAGGTTATCGCTGAGCTGGCGCAGTTGCTGCTGGCGCGCCTGGCTCTCGGTTTCCAGCCGCTGCCATTCGGCGCGCTGCGGCAGGCCATAGCCGCCCTCAAGCAGTTCGGCCGGGCGACTGAGGAAACCGCTGTTGGCGAGAATCTGCTGCAGCGCGCCACCGGCCTTGTTCAGCGTGGGGTCAACGCCCTCCCGGCCGCTCAGGTAGCGGCGCTTGAGCTCATCCTGAGCCAGTAGCAATTGCCGGCGCAGCGCCGCCTGTTCGAGCAGCAGCAGGGCCGCGCTGGTGCGCAGATCGGCGCGGGCGAACCAGGGCTGGCGCTGCGCGGCGGGCTGGGTCAGCCAGTCCTCGACCTGCGTCTGCTCAATCGGCAGCTGCGCTTGCAGCACACTGAACATGGCCTGGTAGCGGTCACGGAATGAATCGAAGCGATAGCCCAGACGCAGCGCCTCGGCGGCGTCGGCCAGCACGCTGCGATCCGCCAAGTCGCGGGCCACCAGGGTATCGAGCAGGCCATTGGGCATGATGCTGTCGAGCGCATGCAGGCGCGGGTGCTGGCTACCGCTGCGCAGCAGCTTGAGGGTTTCCACGGCGCAGTTGTTGGAGATAAACCAGTAGTCGCCGTCGTAGCTCCAGTGCTGCTCGGCGGCGCGGATAACCAGTTGCTCCAGCTGCGGGCGGTCCAGCTTGAGCGGCACCGAGGCCAGGCTGCGCAGCTCAACCTTGGTGTATTCATCGATCACCTGGGCCAGCGGTAAAACGAACAGCCGCGACGGATAAACCCCGGTCAGGCCATCCCAGCTGGACAGCTGCACATCGCCGACAAAGGCGCGGTAGGACAGCACCAGATGCTCCTGCAGATCCAGCCGGCAATCCGGGCCACGCGGCCGACCCGGCGCGCAGATCACCAGGCGCAGCATGCTGTGGCCCCAGCGGCTGGCCAGCGCGTCGTTGGCCTCGGCCAGCAGGTAATCCACCTGATAGACGCGCTGCGGATCGATGCTGCCCAGCGGCTGGCGCGCGAAGTCACGCCCGGCATTCAAATAGGCCAACCCTTCGGCGCAGGGCTGCTGATTCGCCGGCGTCCAGGCGAAATGCGCGCTCAGGTAACGCGCCAACGAAGGCCGGCGACAGGCGTAGCTGGGGTCGAGCAGGAAGTACTCCATGTTGACCGCGAGAAACTCGCGCGGGTTGCTCAGCTCGTAGCTGTCCGGGCTGCGCGCAACCTGGTGGTTCTCTTCATCGCGCGCGCCACGGCGACCGACCTGCTGCGGCCAGCCGGCCAGGTCGAGTAGTCGCGGATCATCGCTCAGGGTAAAGCGCCGCGCCGTCTGCCCACGGCAGTGGTCCGGCAAGCCGACGACGCCCAAGCTCTGCTGACGCTGGCGACACTGGCGCTGCACCTGCCGATCGGCCTGCGGCCAGAGCTGGGCGCGGTCATACAGATGGCTGATTTCATGCAGCACAGTCGCCAGCAGTTCGCGGCGCACAGTGCCATGGGGGCGAGAGGTCTGGGTGGTGGCGCTGCTGCCGTCGCTCAAGCCTGGCAACAATCCGGCATTTAATTCAATACCGCTGAAACGCCCGGCGCGGCCATAGACCTGCGCCGGCAGAGTGCGCCAGCGCACGCTGATACGGCGATCGAGTTGCTGTTTGAGCTGTGGTGGCAAGGCAGCCAGGGCTTCCTGCAACAGCTGCTGACTGGCCTGGCGCTCAGCAGGGCTGAGCGTTGCGTCCGCTAGCTGCAGACGCAACTCGGCCTGGCTGCAGGTGCTGGCCAGTAACGCCAGCCCCAGCAGCCAGGTACGCGGCCACCTCACAGTGCCAGAATGGCTTCGGCCAATACCAGATCGGAAGCGCCCTGCGCCTCAGGTACTTGGCTGCGGATGGTGCCGAGAGCGGCTTCCAGCTGCGCGCCACGGATCTGCCCTTGGCTGGCGACAAAGCTGGCCGCATCGTCACGGGCCGCAAGCACGACTTTCGAATCGCGCACCGAGGTGGTGGTATCCGAGGTGAAGTCGAAGGAGCGGGCTACCGCGTTGATAACGATGTTGCTACTGGCAACCAGGGTTTGCGCCTGGGCAGTGGCACTGAACAAAACAACTGCAACTACAGCACTGAGCAAGATAGGGCGCATATTCATCTCCAAAAATCAGCCATCACATCGGTTGTAACTGGGTTAGACGGGCATTCTTCCACACAGTTCCGCCAGCGCTTCTGGCTAAGCGCTGGCAGTGGGCGAACTCAAAGACTGAGGATCGCCGTCGCCAACTGCATATCGTCGCCCTGCAGCGTCGGTGCCTGCTGACGGATATGCTGCAGAGCGGCCTCCAGGCGCACCCCACGGATGTCACCCTGGCTGGCGACAAAAGCCGCTGCATCATCACGGGCAGCCAGTACGATCTTGTCATCGCCAAAAGAAGACGACACATCGGACGTCGCTTCCGACGTCGCACCGATCGCTCCAACCACCGCATCGGTGGTGACCACAAAGCTGGTGGCACTGGCTGTGCCGGCCAGCGCCAGCAATGCCGCGAGGCTAAAGGTCTTTATCGCATTCATTTACAGGCTCCTCGATAAGGCCCGACACACAGGCCAAGTTCAGTGTAGACCCTGACTGTGCGGGTTGGTTTCCAGGCTACTCAACGCCAGAACGGCTTTGCCAGCTCGGTCTGACGCTGCGCTTCACTGATACCTGTGTCCGCTAGCTGCCGACTATCGAGGCGCGCCAACTGGCCGCGCGTGCGCAGGTTGCGCTGCCAGCCATGCAGCACGGCATAGGCTCGCAACCAGAACGGGGGTTTCCTGTGGACAGCATCCGAGGGCTGACGCTTGAGCGTGTGTTCCATGGCGCATTCCTTGTCAGAGACGAGAGGGTGGCAACCTATGGTGCACGGGCGAGGGAAATGGCTGCAGAGACAGCGCCCCTAAATTGTTATGGTGCAGCTTGGCTTTTATAAGAACTGTACTGCCTAACAGCGCCGCTGACTGTTACGGCACAGGGTTGCTGGCGCAGTTGTTGCCGGCCCATAAAAAGAAAGCCCCAGCACGCGGAGCGCTGGAGCTTTCAAAAATCCCATTAAAGGGAGGAGCAGAAATCGGTGCCTGGAGCAGTTAACGTGAAAGTCGCGCAGCGACGCCCTCCTTATACCCTTCTCCCTCCGGGAGAAGGCGGCGCGAAGCGCCGGATGAGGGGAACGGCTGTGCCGCGAGAGGCTTGGATGCTTCGGGGGCCTCTCGCGGCATGTCCGTTAACGCCAGAAAGGCTTGCTCAGTTCGGCCTGACGCTGTGCTTCGCTGATACCAGCATCTGCAAGCAGACGGGAGTCCAGGCGAGCCAGCTGGCGGCGGCTAATAACGCGGCGCTGCCATTGCAGAACAGAAGCCAGCAAGCGCAGTGGCAAAGCGCTGGAGCCAGCGGATTGGCTGTGGTCAAAAAACAGGTCGGAACTTAGGGTACGTTCCATGATGATCATCCTTCCGCTTGTGGCGGGTCAGTGGTGTGTTGCGATGGGAGAATTATTGCCGTTGCCCCTACTTCGCTGTAGCCACAGCTGGATGAAATTGCAGCATAAATAGATAGTTTGCTTTGTAACTGTTTTGTCTTTTTGACAGATAACTGTACTGGCCATAAGTGCTTTAGCCTAAATAATCAATATAGACAGATGAAATAACTACTTAAACAGCTTAATAGTAGTGATTTAGCATAGGTACAGTTATAAATTGCACTTGCCTCATTACTGACCTGTTTTTCAGGTTTACCTTAGCAAAGCACGCTGCTGATCGATCGGAGCAAAGCACTTTATCCCGCTGTGGCTGCGGTCTGTGGCCCGCTGGGCACGTAACCCTAGTGCCGCGGCACTAACCACTTGTCCTGAAGCCCCATGCGCCGTTAGCCATCGGCTTGTACACACCGGCCATGCCGGCGATTTGCACGCATGGCGGCGCCCACGGCTTGCGACATTTAAACCTTGTCGACCCTGGCCTGACAGGCACCTGCTTGCGTGCTGGCGCAGCCGCTCGACCAGGTACGCCAGGTTGCCCTGCGTTGGCCATAGGCAGGGGTTGAGGTAGCGCATACGAGTGGCCGCTGCGGCGATATGGCTCAGGCCTGCGCTGAAGTAAAGGCTATCGGCCCTGCCTTCCCAGCCAGTGGCCATTACCCGAAGTCACCGAGGCATGGTGCGGCTGGTTAGGTATGCGCCAGAGGCTTAATCGCCCCCGGTTTCTTCGGCATGCAGCGCACCGCTCTCGCCCGCCTCCAGCACCACATAGGCGCTGGCGCAGAACAGTGAATTGAGACGCTTCATATCCGCGATCAACTCCAGATGCAGGGCGCTGGTTTCGATGCTCTGCACCACTTGGTGATGCAGGCGGCTGACATGGGCATGGGCCAGGCGGCGTTCCTGGGCGCGGAAACGGCGTTTCTCGCGCAGCAGCTGGCGGGCACTTTCCTTGTCGCCGGAGAGAAATACCGAAAGGCCCAGGCGCAGATTGGCCAGCAGTTGGGCGTGCAGCGCGGTGAGCTCCTCCAGGCCACTGTCGGAGAACGAATGGCGCTGCGCGGTCTTCTGATCCTGCACTTTGCCGAGCATGCGTTCGATGATGTCGCCGGCCTGCTCCAGATTCACCGCCAGCTCGATGATCTCCGCCCAGCGCCGGCTGTCGTGTTCGCTCAGCACCTCGCGTGGCACTTGCGCCAGGTAGAGTTTGACCGCGCTGTAGAGCGCATCGACATCGTCGTCCAGGCGGCGCAGCTCCTTGCCCAGGGCGGTTTGTCCGCCACTCAGGACTTCCAGCAAATGGCTGAGCATGGTCTCGATCAGGTCGCCGATGCGCAGGGTTTCGCGCACCGCATTGGCCAGCGCCAGGCTGGGTGTGGACAGCGCAGTGGGGTCGAGGTGGCGCGGGCGGGCCACGCCATTTTCATCCGGGCGATCCGGCAGCAGCCAGTTGCAGAAGCGCGCCATCAGCCCGACCGTGGGCAGCAGCAGCAGGCAGCGCAGGCTGTTGTAAATCAGGTGGAAGGCGATCACCAGCTCCTCGGGACGCCAGTTCAGGCTGTCCAGCCAGTTGGCCAACGGGTCGAGCAGCGGCATTACCAGCAGCAGGCCGATCAGCTTGTACAGCAGGCTACCCAGGGCCACCCGGCGGCCGGCCGGGGTTTGCAGGCTGCTGTTGAGAAAGGCCAGCACGCCGCTGCCGATATTTGCGCCAATGACCAGGCCGATGGCCACCGGCAGGCTGATCAGTCCGGCACCGGTCAGGGTCGCGGTGAGCAGCACGGCGGCCAGGCTGGAGTAGGAAATCAGCGCAAACAGCGCGCCGACCAGGGCATCCAGCAGCAGGTCGCCGGTCAGCGAGGCAAACAGCACGCGGATGCCCTGCTCCTGGGTGATCGGCGTGGCGGCGGCGACGATCAGCTCCAGGGCCAGCAGCATCAGGCCCAGGCCGATGGCCACGCGGCCGAGCTGGCCGGCGCGGGTCTGCTTGCGCGAGAGAAAGAAGATCACCCCGAGAAAGATCAGCAGCGGGCTCAGCCAGCTCAGGTCGAAGGTCAGCACCCGCGCCATCAGCGCCGTGCCGACATCCGCACCGAGCATGATCGCCAGCGCCGGGGTCAACGCCATCAGGCCCTGGGCGACGAACGAGGTGACCAGCAGCGCGGTGGCGTTGCTGCTCTGCACCAGCGCGGTCACGCCGATGCCGGCGGCAAACGCCAGCGGCCGCTTGCTGACGTTATGGCTAAGCACCTTGCGCAGGTGCGAGCCGTACACCCGCAGAATGCCGGTACGCACGATATGGGTGCCCCAGATCAGCAGGGCGACAGCGGAGAGAAGATTAAGCAGGGTGAGCATGCGGCTGCTCCCTGGCGCGTCAGCCCGGTTGCAGCGTGACGCGTGGTTTTTACTTGTTATAAAAGCGAAGGCCCTATGTTTAGCTTTAGCTGGGGTTGGCGCTCTACGCCAGCGCGCAACACAGACTGTCGCGCAATCCCGCCAAGCTGCGTGAGCTGATAACCTTGCCCGCTACTGAACGGATGCGATCTTTGCCCATGCTCACCCTCTACCATGCCCCCGATCTGGAAACCCTTGGCGAGCTGGCCACCACGCTGCTCGCCACGCCGATGCGCGAGCCTTTTGCGCCGGCGTTGGTGGTGGTGCCGAGCCAGGGCATGGGGCGTTGGCTGACCCTGGAGCTGGCGCGCAAGCAGGGCATTGCCATGCAGCTGGAGGTGCAACTGCCGGCCAAGTTTGTCTGGGACCTGTCGCGCCTGTGCCTGGGGCAACTGCCGGAGCAGTCGGCGTTCAGTCCCAGCAGCCTGAGCTGGCGGCTGTATGACTGGCTGTGCGAGCCGGCCCATCTGGCCGAAGCGCCGCGTCTGGCGCATTACCTGGAAGGCGGCGATGAGCGGCGGCGCTTGTCACTTGCCATCAAGATCGCCGACGTATTCGACCAATACCTACTGTATCGCGACGACTGGCTGGCCGCCTGGGAGCGTAGCGAGCTGCAGGACCTCGGCCCGGACGAGGCCTGGCAAGCGCTGCTCTGGCGTGAGCTGACCAAGGACGGCCACCCGCACCGTGCGCGCCTGCTGGAAGAGCTGCTCGCCCGCCTGTACAACCCCGAATCCATCTCTGGTTTACCCGAGCGCGTGCTGGTGTTCGGCATCAGCTCACTACCGCCGCACCATATGCGTGTACTCGAAGGCCTGGCGCGGCACACCGAGGTGGTCATCTTTGCGCTGAATCCCTGCCGCGAAGCCTGGGGCGAGATTCGCGATATGCGTGAGCTGGCGCGGCAACCCGAAGCCGCTCTAGAAGACTGGTACCTGGATGTTGGTCACCCGCTTCTCGCTAGTTTGGGCAAGCAGGGCCGGGATTTTTTCGACAGCCTGTTCAGCCTGGCGTCCAGCGAAGGCAGTCAGGAGATCGGCCTGTATTCCGAGGACGCTGACCTGCACGACGCCAGCCTGCTGCAGGCGTTGCAGAACGACATCCTGCGCCTGCGCACCCGCACCTCCGATGCGCGCCTGCTGCTGCGCGAGGACGACCGCTCGCTAGAGCTGCACGTCGCCCACTCGCCGCTGCGCGAGGTGGAAATCCTGCATGACCAGCTGCTCGCCCGCTTTGCCGCCGAGCCGGGCCTGACCCCGGATCAGGTGGTGGTGCTGACCCCGGATATCGAGCGTTACGCGCCCTATATCGAAGCAGTGTTCGCCCCGCGTGAAGGTGTACCGCGGATTCCCTTTAGCCTGGCCGACCGCAGCCTGCGCGCGGAAATCCCGCTGATCGAAGCTTTCCTCAACCTGCTGGCGCTGCCGGACAGCCGCTTTGCCGCCGAAGAGATTCTCGCCTGGCTGGAGCAGCCGGCCATCGCCCGCCGTGTCGCTATCGAAGCCGAAGACCTGCCATTGCTGCGCGACTGGCTGCGTGAGGCCGGGGTGCGCTGGGGCCGCGATGAAACGCACCGCGAGCAACTGGGTCTGCCCGCCGATGCCGCCTTTACCTGGCGGCAAGGGCTGGATCGCCTGCTGCTGGGCTTTGCTGCGCCGCCACAACTTGCCGGTCTGGCCGCGCCGCTGCTGGGCGATAGCTGGCCGCTGGATGCCCTGGAAGGCGGCCGGGCGCAGCTGCTCGGTCGCCTGGTCGGCTTTGTCGAGCGTCTGACTGCCCTGGCGCAGAGCCTGCAACGGCCACGGCCGCTGGGCGACTGGGCCGAGTCGCTGCAAGGGCTGATCGAGCAGCTGTTCGATGAGCGCGAGGCAGGCGATACCCTGTTGCTGCTGTCCAAGGCCTGTGCGGCGCTCAAGGAGCAGGGCGACGCCTCGGGGGTCGAGCGGCCCATCGAGCTGGCGCTGATTCGCCAGCAGCTGACCGCGGCACTGGAGCAAGGCAGCGCCGCCTCCGGCTTTCTGACCGGCGCGGTAACCTTCTGCACCATGGTGCCGATGCGCAGCCTGCCGTTTCGCCTGGTCTGCCTGCTCGGCCTGGATGACGGCGCGTTGCCACGCCGCACGCCAGCTGCCGGCTTCGACCTGATCAGCCAGAAACCGCGGCGTGGCGACCGCGCACGGCGCCTGGATGATCGCTATCTGCTGCTGGAAACCCTGCTCTCGGCGCGCGGCGGCCTGTACCTCAGCTACGTCGGCCGCGACCCGCGCAGCAACGCCGAACTGCCGCCCTCGGTACTGGTCAGCGAGCTGCTGGATGTGATCGACCTGACGGCAGCTTCAACCGCAGAGCAGAAAGCCAGCGCACATATTACCCAGCAGCATCCGCTGCAACCCTTTGCCCCCGGCAACTTCGCCGGTGGTCAGCAGGCCGGTTTTGCCGCGCCCTGGTTCCGCGCCGCGCAGCGCCTAAGCCAGGCGGTGGAGGCGCCGCAGCCCTTTGCCAGCCGCCTTGAAGAGCCGGATGCGGACTGGCTAAACATCGAACCGAGTCAGTTGATCCACTGCTTCAAGCACCCGGCGCGCTACCTGCTGGAGCAGCGCCTCGGCCTGCGCCTGGCCGAGGGCGAAGAAGCCCTGGCCGGCGACGAGCCTTTCAGCGTCGAATGGACCAGCCAGCACGGTCTGCGTCAGCTGGCGCTGCAGGCCATCGAGCAGGGCTGGAGCGAACGCCAGGAGCGCGCTGTGGCAGCCGCCTCCGGCTGGCTGCCGGTGGGCGAGCTGGGCCAGGCGCACTGGGGGCAGATTCGCGGGCCGATCCGCGCCTTCGCCCCGACCCTGTTCGACGAGCGCCCGGAAGATCCACCGCAGCCGCTGTTGGTGGATATCGACCTGGCCGGTGTGCGCATCCACGGCTGGCTCGATGGCGTGACCAGCGCCGGCCTGTTCGACTACCGCCTGCGCGACCTGGGCGCCTGGGAGCTGGCGCCGTTCTGGCTGCGGCATCTGCTGCTCAACTGCGCCGCCCCGCCCGGCATCAGCCGCGACAGCCGCCTGCTCTCACCAAAAAGTGAATGGCGCCTAGGGCCGCTGGCAAGCCCCCTGGTGTTGCTTGAACCCTGGCTGCACGCCTACAAGAGCGCGCTATGCGAGCCGCTGCCGGTACTCGCCAAATGCAGCTATGGCTTTGCCAAGAAATGGCGCAAGCCCGGCAAGAAAGAGCCCATCGATGCAGCACGCAGCGAAGCGCGGGTGATGTGGCACGGCAACGACTATATGACCGGCGAAGGCCAGGACCCCTGGAACCGACTGGCCTTCCGCGACCGCGAGCCGTTGGACGAACGCTTCGAGGCCCTGGCCGAACAGCTCTACGGCCCAGCGCTGGACGCCCTGCAAGGCAGTGACGAGGACGACACATGAGCGCCGCCAGCCTGGATCTACTCAAGGACAGCTTCACCGGCCGCTCGCTGATTGAGGCCAGCGCCGGCACCGGCAAGACCTGGACCCTGACCGCGCTGTACGCCCGCCTGTTGCTGGAGAAGCAGCTCAGCGTCAGCCAGATTCTGGTGGTGACCTTTACCACCGCCGCCACTGCCGAGCTGCGCGAGCGTATCCGCAAACGTCTGGCCGAGCTGCTGGCGGTCTACGAACAAGGGCCGGGCGACGACACGCTGCTCAACGCGCTGCACGCCCAGTACCCGGACCCGGCCAGCCATCGCCGTCTGCTGCTGGCCGTGCATGGTTTTGACGAGGCGGCGATCTTCACCATCCACGGCTTCTGCCAGCGCGCTTTGCAGGACGCGGCGTTTGAGGCCGGTGGCGACTTCGACAACGAACTGACCCATGACGACCGCGAGATTCTCGATGCCCTACTCGCCGACCTCTGGCGCCACGAGCTGGCCGCCGCCGAGCCGGAATGGGCGGCGTTTCTAGTGCAGCAGAAGATCACCCCGCAGGTTCTACGCCAGCGTTTGCGCAATCACCTGGGCAAGCCCTATCTGCGCATCGAGCCGCAACCGGGCGCGCGCAGCGAGATGAGCGCCCTGCGCGCCGCCTGGCAGCAGGCGCAGCGCTGCTGGCTGAGTGAAAGCGCCGCCTGGCTGGCGCAACTTAAGGCCTTCGATGGCTTCAAGAGCGCTATGTGCAACCCGGCCAAGCTGGGCCTCTGGCAGGCCGAGCTGGATGGCTATTTCAGCGACGCCGCCGCGCTGTTCAGCAAGACCGAGGCGCACCGCCGCCTATCCCGCGAGGGGCTGAACAAGGCCAGCAAGAAGGGCTGCGAGGCGCCGGCCAACCCCCTGGCCGCTGCATTGCAGGCGCTCTGCGACGCCCTCGATGCGGCGCAACCCGAGGCCGAGCAGCGCCTGATCGACCTGCAGGTACGGCTGATCGGCCAGCTCAACGAGCAACTGCCGGCACGCAAGGCGGCGCAACGCTTGCTGGCCTTCGATGACCTGCTCAACAAGCTACGCCAGGCGCTCTACGGCGAGGGCGGTGAGCACCTGGCGAGCACCCTACGCACACAATACCCGGTGGCGCTGATCGATGAGTTTCAGGACACCGACCCGGTGCAGTACCGGGTATTCCATCGTATCTATGAGAGCGATGGGGACTTATGTTTTGTAGGCGACCCCAAGCAGGCCATCTATGCCTTTAGGGGCGCGGACCTGGCCACCTACCTCAAGGCCCGCGACGAAGCCGCGCGGCAATACAGCCTGGCCACCAACCATCGCTCCACGCCCGAGCTGATCGCCGCGCTCAACCTGCTGTTCAAGCGGCCCATGCCCTTTGCCGAAAAGGGCCTGGACTACCCACAGGTCGGGGCCAGTGACAAGGCGCGTGCGCAGCTGGTGTTGCCCGTGATCGAGGATGAACAGGACGCACCGCTGGCGCTGGTCTGGCTGGCTGACGAACACCTGGGCAAGGGCGAAGCCGGCAGCCTGGTGGCGCGGGATACGGCGCGGCGTATCGCGGCGGTACTTAGTGCCAGCAGCCAGGGCCGGGCCTATTTCGACGAGGGCGGCACACGCACCCCGCTTAAAGGCGGCGATATCGCCGTGCTGGTCGCCAGCCATCGTCAGGCCAGTGAAGTGGCTGCCGAGCTGGCCGCCCGTGGCGTGCCCAGTGTGCGGCGTGGCAAGGAGAACGTCTGGCACAGCGAGGAGGCCGAGGAGCTGGCCGCAGTACTGGCCGCCTACGCCGAACCGGGCCGCGAAGGCGCGCTGCGCTACGCCCTGGCCAGCCGCTTGCTGGGACGCAGCGCTCTGGATCTGGCGACCTGCCAGGACAATGCCCAGGCCTGGGACGCCGAGCGCGAAGCTGCCGAACGCTACCACCAGCTGTGGCAGCAGCAGGGCTTTATGCGCGCCTTCCGCGCCTGGCTGGACGAGCAGCAGGTGGCGCCGCGCCTGCTGGCGCTGGTGGACGGCGAACGGCGGCTGACCAACCTGCTGCACCTGGCCGAGCTGCTGCAAACCGAGAGCCTGCAACGCCCCGGCCTGGAGCAATTGCTCGCCTGGTTTAACGCCCAGCGCAGCGCCGAGGCCCACGGCGAAGAGGCCCTGCTGCGCCTGGAAAGCGATGCCGAGCGGGTGCAGATCGTCACCATCCACACCTCCAAAGGCCTGGAATACCCCTTGGTGTTCTGCCCCTACCTGTGGGACGGCGCGCTGTTGCGCCAGAGTGAGGACATCAGCTGCCATGCCGAGGACGGTACGCCGCTGCTCGATCTGGGTGGCGAGCAGTTCGACACGCACCGCGAGCGCGCCCGGCATGAGCGTTTCGCCGAGCGCCTGCGCCTGACCTACGTGGCCCTGACCCGCGCGCGGGACCGCTTGTGGCTGCACTGGGGGCCGGTGGACTGCAAACCGAAAAAGGACGGCAGCCTCGGCGACAGTGGCCTGCACAGCAGCGCCCTGGCCTGGCTGCTGCACGGTCGTGCATTGGCGGGTGAGGATGCCCTGCTTGAACTCGCCAGCCACTTTCAGAGCCTTACCCCGCAGGGTTTGCGCGGCGAGATCGAGCAGTTGGTCGCCGGTAGCCAGAGCCAGATGACCCTGCAGCCGCTGCGTGCGATAGAAGCCAGCGCCGCTGGCGAGCAACGCGCCCCGGCGCCGCAGCAACTGGCCAGCCTACAGCGCAGCCTGCACAGCGCCTGGCGCGTCGGCAGCTTTTCAGGATTAGCCGCCGGTATGCATATGGAAGCGCCGGATCGCGACGGCCTGGTCATGCCCGATGCCAGCGAGCCGGGCAGTGGCTTTTTCGCCTTCCCCCGTGGCGCGCGCGCCGGCACCTGTTTGCACGCCATTCTTGAAGACTGGGCGCGCGGCAAGGCCGCGCTGGCGGACCTGATTGAGCCGGGCCTGACTGGGCATGGCATCAGCAGCGACTGGCACGCGGTGGCGCTTGAGCAGCTGCAACAGGTGATCGACGCCGATCTGGATGGCCAGGGTCTGACTCTGGCCGGCCTTAATCCGGCGCGGCGCTTGGCCGAACTGGGCTTTACCTTTCCCCTCGCCGGGCTGGATGTGCAGCGCCTGCGCGCGATTCTCTGCGACCCGGCCCATGGCCTGGCCGCGCCGATGCGTGAAGCGGCGGCGCGGCTGGAATTCGACAGCCTCAAGGGCTTCCTCAAGGGTTTTATCGACCTGTGCTTCGAGCACGACGGGCGCTGGTATATCGCCGACTACAAATCCAACTGGCTCGGCCCGGACGCCAGCTACTACGGCGGTGAGCGCCTGCTGCAAGCCCTGGCCGCCGAGCACTATTACCTGCAATACCTGATCTACCTGGTGGCGCTGCGGCGCTTCCTGCGTCAGCGCCTGGCCGACTTCCAGAGTGACCAGCTGGGCGGTGCCTACTACCTGTTTCTGCGCGGCATGCCGAGCGCCGGGGTGTACTTCTCACGGCCCAGCGATGACCTGTTGGATGCGTTGGATAAGCTGTTTGCGGAGGGCAAATGACCGTTTATGTAGGATGGGTTGAGCCTGCGATACCCATCAATCTGCAGGCTGAAGCTCTGTTGGGTATCGCTGCGCTCGACCCAACCTACGGGAGCGGCATATGAACCTCGCCGATCTGCCTCTCGGCCCGCTGGAGCGCGCCCTGGTCGCCAGCCTGCAACGCCTCGACCCGCAGGCTTCGCCCCTGGTGCTGGCCTCTGCGGCGCTGCTCTGTACGGCCCTGGATCAGGGCGATGTCTGTCTGCCCCTGGCGCGCTTGGCCGGGCGGCGACCCTGGCCCGATCACCCCTTCAGCCTGCCGGCGCTGAGCGAATGGCAGGCGCAGCTGCAAGCATCCGCCCTGGTCGGCGGCGATGGCGATTTCACCCCGCTGATTCTCGACCACGGCCGCCTCTATCTGGCGCGCTACCAGGCTTACGAACGCCAGTTGGCCGAGCAGCTGTTGGTGCGTGCGGCCAATCTGCCGGTGGTCGACGAGACGCAACTGAGCGAAAGCCTGAGCCGGCTGTTTGCCTTCAACCAGCAGCAACCCGACTGGCAGCGCCTGGCCGCCGCGCAAGCGGTGCGGCGCAAGCTGGCAGTGATCTCCGGCGGCCCCGGCACCGGCAAGACCACCACCGTGGTGCGTCTGCTGGCGGCATTACTGGAACAACCGGGCTGCGAACAGCTGGCCATCGGCCTGGCCGCGCCCACCGGCAAGGCGGCGGCGCGGATGGCCGAGGCGATTCGCACTGCCAAGACCGAACTGCCGGTCAGCGAGGCGATCAAGGCGGCGCTGCCCGATGAGGCGCGCACCCTGCATCGCCTGCTCGGCAGCCGGGGCGACAGCCCGCAGGTACGCCATCACGCGGCCAATCCGCTGGCGCTGGACGTGTTGGTGGTGGATGAAGCCTCGATGGTCGACCTGGCGCTGATGGCCAAGCTGCTCGACGCCCTGCCGGCCAGCGCGCGGCTGATTCTGCTCGGCGACAAGGATCAACTCTGCGCCGTGGAAGCCGGCGCGGTGTTCGCCGAGCTCTGCGAGGGTCGTGGCTTCGATACCCAGGCGGCGAGCGAACTGCAACGTATCACCGGCCAGCAGGTGCCGGTGAATGATCCGACTTCGCAGCTCGGCGATGCCGTGGTGCTGCTGACCCATAGCCACCGCTTTGCCGGCGACAGTGGTATCGGCGAACTGGCGCGGCGGATCAACGGCGGCGATGTCGCCGGCACCCTCAGTCTACTCAAGGACGCGCGCAAGGATCTGGCCTGGAATGCCGCGCCGACCCCGACCGACCTGCTGGATCGCCTGGATCGCGGTTACGCACCCTACCTGGCAGCGTCGCAAACCGGCGATCCGGCCGCGACCTTCGCCGCATTCAACACCTTTCGCGCGCTGACCGCCCAGCGCGAAGGGGCTTGGGGTGTGGCCGGCATCAACGAAGCGCTGGAAGCACGGATCAAACGCCGCAGCCAGGTCGCTAGCCGCGAACGCTGGTACGTCGGCCGGCCAATCATGGTGCGACAGAACGACTACGCCCTCGGTTTGTTTAACGGCGATATCGGCATCTGCCTGCACAGCGAATACGGCCTGCGGGTGTTTTTCGAAGGCGAAGACGGCTACCGCCCCTTCGCCCCGGCACGCCTGCCCAGCCACGACAGCGCCTTTGCCATGACCGTACACAAAAGCCAGGGCTCGGAATTCAGCGAAGTGCTGCTGGCCCTGCCCGAACAACCCAGCCCACTGCTGACCCGCAGCCTGTTCTACACCGGCATCACCCGCGCCAAGCACAAGGTAGAAATCTGGGCCCTGCCACCACGCCTGGGTGAAGCAGTGGCCACCCGCGCCGACCGCGCGGCGGGCTTGGCCGAGCGGCTGGCCAATGCCCCTGCTACTGGGTATCTGGATGTGCCCCGCGCGACCAATGGCCAGTTAGGGCTGTTTGACTAGTTATGCGCATAGTGCCGCCTACACTGGGACTCAGAGTCACTGCTGCTCTGCGTTGCGCCTCCCGCGCTAAGGTCAGGTTGATGCCTGCACGAACACTTACCGGTCTGTTCTTAAGCCTGCTGCTATGCACTAACGCCCAGGCCGCGCCGTTGCGTCTGGTCACCGGCGATGACTACGCGCCCTTCACCGGCAAGGCGCTGCCTGCGGGCGGCATGCTGACCCAGGTGGTGCGCGCGGCGTTGCAGCAGGGCAATATCGCCAACAGCCTGGACTGGAACCCGTGGAAGCGTGGTTACTTAAAGACTCTGCGCGGCGACTATGACGCGACTTTCCCTTATATCCGCACCCCGCAGCGCGAAGCGCTATTCCTCTATTCGGCTGCGCTTTTCACTGCCGAGCAGCATATTTTCAGCCGCGCCGGTGAGGTGATCGAGGTCGGCGATGTGCCCAGCATGCAGGGTCGCCGGCTGTGTTACCCGCTGGGCTGGCAGCCGCCACCGATCATTCAGCAGTTGCTCGATGCTGGGCAAATAAGCCGGCATTCTCCGGCGGGGCTAAATGAGTGTGCACGCCTGCTGCTGCTGCGCCGCGATGATTTCTTTATCTCCGACCGGCGCCTGGGTGAAGCCGCATTGCGCTTGAGCGGCGTGCCGCTCGAGCGGTTTCGCCGCTCCGAAAACGCGATCAGCAGCAGCACCTTGCACCTGATCGTGCCACGCAGCCATCCGCAGGCGGCGGTGATCATCGCCCAGTTCAATCAAGGGTTGGCGCAATTGCGCACCAGCGGCGAGTACCAGCGCCTACTTGAGCGTCATCTGCAGCAGGACCAGAGCGCTACGCCCTGAGCTGGCGCAGCGGTTGTAGGGCTGATTGGTGAAGGTGTCTCGGTTGGTTTTTATGGCCGGCCATCCCTGGCGGCCACCCTACGGGCCGTCGCGGAGCGACGTTAAAAATGACTCCCGGCCATTTTTTATGGCCGGCCATCTCCGGCGGCCACCCTGCGGGCCATCGCGGCGCGAGATTAAAAATGCCCCCCGGTCATTTTTTTAGCTTGGGATTGGGGAAGAACTGCACGACTTGCACCTTGGGATTGGCGGCCTTGGGTTTTAGCGCGCTGATATTGACCCGCGTCGGCAGTTCGCGCGGCACCGAGTTGCCGCGTTCGTCCAGGGTATCGGCGTAGCCGCAGCCGACACATTCGCGATGGGGCACGCCATCGACGTTCCACATCTGGATCTTGTCCATTTCGCTGCACGCCGGGCACACCGCGCCGGCGATAAAGCGTTTTGCGCTGACATTCACAGGTGTATCTGTCATGCGGCCTCCTGGCTCAGACCGAGGTGGCGCAGCAGGGCGTCGATCGACGGCTCGCGGCCACGGAAGTCAACAAACAGCAGCATCGGTTCCTGGGAGCCGCCACGGGCCAGAATCGCCTCGCGGAAGGCGCGACCGGTGGCGCGGTTAAACACCCCTTCTTCTTCAAACTTGGCGAAGGCATCGGCGCTCAGCACTTCGGCCCACTTGTAGCTGTAGTAACCGGCCGCGTAACCGCCGGCGAAGATATGCGCGAAGCTGTTGGGGAAGCGGTTGTAGGCCGGCGGACGCAGCACCGAGACTTCCTGGCGGATGCCTTCGAGCACCTCCAGCACACTGCGGCCGTCGCCCTGGCTGGCGTGCAGTTCGAAGTCGAACAGGCTGAACTCGATTTGCCGCACCATCATCAGTCCGGACTGGAAGTTCTTCGCCGCCAGCATCTTGTCCAGTAGGTCCTGGGGCAGCGGCTGGCCGCTCTCGTAATGGCCGGAGATCAGCGCCAGGCCTTCCGGCTCCCAGCACCAGTTCTCCATAAACTGGCTCGGCAGCTCCACCGCATCCCAGGCCACGCCGTTGATGCCGGAGGCGCCGGCGTGCTCGACACGGGTCAGCAGGTGATGCAGGCCGTGGCCGAATTCGTGGAACAGGGTGGTGACTTCATCGTGGGTCAGCAGCGCCGGCTTACCGCCGACGGCCGGGGTGAAGTTGCACACCAGGTTGGCCACCGGGCTGATCAGCGTGCCATCGGCAGTGCGACGCTTGTCGCGCGCGCCGTCCATCCAGGCACCGCCGCGCTTGTTGGCGCGAGCGTAGAGGTCGAAGAAGAAGCGCCCGACGTGGGCGCCGTTCTCGCTGATCTCGAACAGGCGCACATCCGGGTGCCAGCTGTCGAAGCCGGACAGTTCCTTAATCTGGATGCCATAAAGCTTCTCGACTATGGCGAACAGGCCGCTGAGCACCTTGTCGATGGGGAAGTAGGCGCGGAGGATTTCCTGGGAAATGCTGTAGCGCTGCTCGCGCAGTTTCTCGCTGTAGTAGCCGACGTCCCAGCTTTGCAGATCGCTGCAGCCTTGTTCGGCGGCAAAGGCTTGCAGCTCGCGCAGATCCTGCTCGGCAAACGGCTTGCCGCGCACGCCGAGGTCACGCAGGAAGTGCAGCACCTGCTCGGTGGTGTCGGCCATCTTGCTGGCC
This sequence comes from Pseudomonas sp., assembly GCF_049301935.1. GTDB lineage: Bacteria > Pseudomonadota > Gammaproteobacteria > Pseudomonadales > Pseudomonadaceae > Aquipseudomonas. The sequence goes on from NZ_JBAQLP010000014.1 coordinate 24,565, forward strand.
AGGCTCAGCTCGGCGTAGTTGCCGAAGCCCAGCAGCTTGGCCAGCTCCTGACGCAGGGCGAGGATTTCCAGCATCACCGGGCCGTTGTCGTGCTGCCCGGCATTCGGCCCCTGATCGGAGGCGCGGGTGCAGTAGGCGGCATACAGCTCTTCGCGCAGCGCGCGGTCGTTGGCGTAAGTCATTACCGCGAAGTAGCTGGGGAATTCCAGGCTGACCAGCCAGCCGTCCAGGCCCTTGGCCTCGGCAGCCTGCTGCATCTGCGCCTTGGCCGAATCGGTCAGGCCATCCAGCGCGGCCTCGTCGGTGACGTGCTTGGTCCAGGCCTGGGTGGCATCCAGCAGCTGGTTGGAGAAGGTGCTGGCCAGCTCGGAGAGCTTCATCTGAATCTCGCCGTAGCGCTTCTGCTGCTCGGCCGGCAGGTCGATACCGGACAGGCGGAAGTCGCGCAGGGTGTGTTCGAGGATGGTCTTCTGTGCCACGTCGAAACCCGCGGCCGCAGGGCTTTCGGCCAACGCCTGATAGGCCTGGAACAGCGCCTGGTTCTGACCGATTTCGGTCCAGTACTCGGACAGCTTGGGCAGGCAAGCCTCGTAGGCGGCGCGCAGCTCGGCGCTGTTGCACACCGCATTCAGGTGGCTGACCGGGCTCCAGGCCTGGCCCAGGCGTGCGCCCAGTTCGTCCAGCGCCAGCACCAGGCCATCCCAGCTCGGTGTGCCAGACTGTTGTGCAAGCAAACGGCTTATGGCCGCGCGGTTGTCGGCAAGAATGCTATCCACCGCCGGCTCGACATGTTCCGGACGAATGGCGGCATAGGACGGCAGATCGAAGGCTTGCAGCAGTGGGTTGTGGGCAGTCACGACAAGTCACCTGTCACTCGATAAGGTTGCAGCACTGCGGCGCAGGCTGAAAAAGGCCGGGGCAAAGAAAAATGCCTGATGACCTGAACATGGGGGTCATCTTAATTACAATCAAGCTAAGACGCAGCCCAAGAGGTTTCTATCGTGGCGATTCGTACTTACCAACAATTCACCCCCCTGCTCGGCTCACGGGCCTTTGTCGATGCCTCGGCCGTGGTGCTCGGCGATGTGGAAATCGGTGCGGACAGCTCGATCTGGCCGCTGGTGGTGATCCGCGGCGACATGCACAGCATCCGCATCGGCGAGCGCACCAGCGTCCAGGATGGCAGTGTGTTGCACATCACCCACGCCGGGCCCTTCAACCCGCGCGGCTATCCGCTGAATATCGGCGACGATGTGACCATCGGCCATAACGTCACCCTGCACGGCTGTAACATCGGCAACCGGGTGCTGATCGGCATGGGCAGCATCGTCATGGACGGGGTGGTGATCGAGGATGAAGTGATGCTCGGTGCCGGCAGCCTGGTGCCGCCTGGCAGCCATCTACAAAGCGGCTACCTGTACGTCGGCAGCCCGGCCAAACAGGCCCGCGAGCTGAGCGAGAAGGAGCGCAGCTATTTCCGCTACAGCGCCGATAACTACGTGCACCTGAAGGATCAGCACCTGATGGAAGGCTACGCCGGCTGATGCGGCCAAGACTGGATTACCGCAACATCCTGTTTGACCTCGATGGCACCCTCACCGACCCACGCGAGGGCATTACCCGCTCGGTGCAGCATGCGCTGGCCCGGCTCGGTATCCATGAGCCGGATCTGCAGGCGCTGGAGCACTTTATCGGCCCGCCCTTGTTGCAGTGCTTTATGCACAGCTATGGCTTCGACCAGGCCACCGCCTGGCAGGCGGTGCAGCACTATCGCGAGCGCTTTGCCGAGGTGGGGTTGTATGAGAACCGCCTGTTCGATGGCGTGCCCGCGCTGTTGCAGTTGCTCGGCGAGCAGGGCCGCACGCTGTATATCGCTACCAGCAAGCCGAGCGTATTTGCCGAGCAGATTGCCCGGCACTTCGGTTTTGCCCAGCACTTCAAGGTGATTTACGGCAGCGAGCTGGATGGCACGCGCACCGACAAGGTGGAGCTGATCGCCCATTTGCTGGAAAAGGAACAGCTTGTGCCAGAGACGACGCTGATGATCGGCGATCGCAAGCACGACCTGATCGGCGCCAGGCGCAATGGCCTGGATGCCGCGGCGGTGGCTTATGGCTTCGGCAGCGCGGCCGAGTTGCAGGCCGAGGCACCGACCTATCACTTTCACAGCCTGGCCGAGCTGCACCAGGCATTTGTGGGGTAAACCGTAGGATGGGTTGAGCGCAGCGATACCCATGCTGCCCATGCGATGGGTTACGCCGCTACGCGTCCAACCCATCCTACGTTTAGCCGTTTTTCTGGTAGATGATCTTCTTGCTGCCGCCGTCGCAGCTGCCGACCACCATATTGGGGTCAGTGGCTTCTTCAGTGGGCACGATTTCCAGGGTGTAGCTGGCCACGCCGGCGGCCTGGATTTTCACTTCAATTTCCGCGCGCAGCTCTTCGCAGGGCTTGGACGCCGCCAGCCCGCCGGTACTGAATAGGCCAAGCAGCACGGCCAGACTCAATCTGTTCATTGCATCGCTCCTTTTGCCTAAACAGGCACTCCGAGTGTTTGACCGGCATCCGGCTGCGTGGGTTCTCAAGAGCCTGGCGATAATCCGCCCAGTCGCGCATGCCGTTCCGCCTCAGGCAGTTTGCCCAGTGCCGCGACACGCCGATAGAAGCGCGGCCAGTCGCGGCCGGCCTGCTCGAACAGCGCGGCAAAGGCCGGCACCCATCGATCATAGAGGCCAAACGGTAACAGCTTGGCGTTGTTGAGCGGTGCGTTGATCCAGCCATCGTAACGGCCGCTGCCGCCCCATTCACGCTCGCGCAGCGCCTGGTATTCGGCGCGCAAGCGCTCAAACTCGGCCTGTTTGCCGCTGCGCATCTGCGCCGCTGACAGGCCGCTGTCATACAGCTGTTCGAGCCGCGCTCGGCTGGCCAGCACCAGGGCGACAAACTGCTCGCGCTGCTGTTCGCCCTGCAGGTCGCTGGGTTGCAGCCCCTGCTGGGCGCGCCATTGGCGCAGGCCTTCACGCTCGACAAAGCTGGCGAAGGATTCGTTGAACGCGGTGTCGTCCGTCACATACAGCTGCTGGTGCGCCAGCTCGTGGAAGATCACCGCCACCAGGCGCTCATCGCTCCAGCGCAGCATGGTGTTGAGAATCGGGTCATCAAACCAGCCCAGGGTGGAATAGGCCTCGACCCCGCCCAGGTAGGTATCCAGGCCCTGCTGTTTAAGCAGTGCTGCCGAGCCGCGCGCGCGACCCTGGCTGTAGAAGCCGCGATAGGCCACACAACCGGCGATCGGGAAGCAATGCAGCTGTGGGGCGAGGGAAAATTCCGGGGTGGCGAACACATTCCACACCACGAAGGGCCGCTGGATATCGGCATACAGGCGGTAGCTGTGGTTGTCGGGTAGGCTCAGCTCAGCGCTGGCAAACTCTCGCGCCTGCTGCGCGAGGGCCAGGCGCTGCTTGAGGCCGGGGTCGGCCGCGGGGCTCTGCAGCAGCTTGGCAATCGGCTCGCGCGCCTGCAACAGCTGCAGGTGACCACTGGCCAGATGGCTGTAGTAGTCCAGGGTGCTGCAACCGCTGAGCAGCAGCGCGGCGGCCAGCACAACCCAGCGCCCGCGCAGAGCATCGAACATGACGATCACTCATTAATAGATAAGCTGCCACGCTAGCGCATCGGCGTTGCTGCCTCCAGTGCAGGATCGGCGTAGGCTAATGCTTGTTGCGATTGGTGGAGGTGTCCCATGCGTTACCTGGCTTTGCTTGGCGGTGTGCTGGTGCTCAGCGCCTGCGCCTCACCCGTACCATCGGCTGACCCGAGTCAGGCCTGGGTTGAGCTGCGCAGCCATGCCGGCACGCTGCTGATGGCGGATCGACTCGATGGCCAGCGCCTCAACGATGGCCGCTACTTCCAGGTGCCGGCCGGCGCCCATGAGCTGCAGGCGCGCTTCCAGTTCGAGGTGAACAGCGGCGGCGGCCTGGATGGCGCCTATGAGCCGCGCCAGGTGACCTGCGAGATTCGCGTGCGGCATGACAACTTCGTCGCCGGTCAGCGCTACCGGCTGGAAGCCAGACCCCTGCAGATGAAAGCCCAGGCCTGGCTCTACGACCAGCAGCGCACTGTGCTGGCACGCGGCAAGGTCCTGCGTTGCGGCACGTTCTGACCTGGGCTCGGCTGACTAGCCACGTAGCTGTGCGACCAGTTCGAAGGCATGCAGGCGGTCGGCGAAGTCGTACAGGTCGCAGGTGAAGATCAGCTCGTCCGCGCCGGTCTGTTCCAGCAGCACCTCCAGGCGTGCGCGGATTTTCTCCGGGCCGCCGATCATCGCCATGCCGAGGAAGCTGCTGACCGCCTCCTTCTCATGCGGCAGCCACAGGCCCTGCATGCTCGCCACCGGCGGCTTCTGCACCAGGCTCTGGCCGCGAATCAGGGCGAGGATGCGCTGGTAGGCCGAGGTGGCCAGGTATTGCGCTTGCTCGTCCGTGTCGGCGGCAATCAGCGGCACACCGAGCATCACATAAGGCTTGTCGAGCACCGCCGAGGGCTTAAAGTGGTTGCGGTAGACGCGAATCGCCTCATGCATATAGCGCGGCGCAAAGTGCGAGGCGAAGGCGTAAGGCAGGCCCTTTTCGCCCGCCAGTTGGGCGCTGAACAGGCTGGAGCCGAGCAGCCAGATCGGCACGTTGGTGCCGCTGCCAGGCATGGCGATCACCCGCTGATCCGGTGTGCGCGGGCCAAGGTAGCGCTGCAGCTCTGCCACATCCGCCGGGAAATCATCGGCGCTGCCAGTCCGCTCGCGGCGCAGCGCCTGGGCGGTGAAATGATCCGCCCCCGGCGCACGGCCCAGGCCCAGTTCGATGCGGCCGGGGTAGAGCGTGGCCAGGGTGCCGAACTGTTCGGCAATCACCAGCGGTGCGTGGTTGGGCAACATCACCCCGCCCGAGCCCAGGCGAATACGTGAGGTGCCGGCGGCCAGGTAGCCGATCAACACGGACGTAGCCGAGCTGGCGATGCCATCCATATTATGGTGTTCGGCCACCCAGAAGCGCTCGAAGCCCAGGCGCTCGACATACTGCGCCAGCGCCAGGGAATTATGCAGCGCCTGGGCGGCGTTGCCGTCGTCACGTATCGGGGCGAGGTCAAGGGTGGAGAATTTGCTCTGTGCGAGTGCGCTCATCGGGCCTGCCTGTGGGTTATCCGCTTGCTTGGGCGCACCAACGCGCCAATACCTGAGTGAGATAGTGGGGTTTATTCTGCGGATTCCAAGGGGCGATTGGCTGGGCACACGACCACTGGCCTGCGCGCAGGGCAGTGGTCGTGGCTGTACGGCGGTCAGCTGCTGCTGAGGCGGAAACCGATTTTCAGGGTGACCTGATAATGGCCAACCTTGCCCGCCACGATATGACCGCGGGTTTCCGTCACTTCGAACCACTCCAGGTTGCGGATGGATTTGGCCGCCTCGGCCAGGGCATTTTCGATGGCGTCCTCGATGCTGACTTTCGAGGAACCGACGATTTCGATTTTCTTGTAGGTGTGATGATCGGACATGAGCGTGCTCCTCTGGCTGATAGTTCAACGCTAGTTGAGTCGCCGCTGTTCTGCCCGCTCAATCGCTCAATGCTGCAGTTCATTGCGCAACCACTCGGCCAATAGCTGCGCGCGTTTATCCAGGCGGCGGGCCGGCAGCCACAGGGCCAAGCGTGCCGAGGTGTCGACAAAGCCCCAGGGCGCGACCAGGCGACCGGCGGCCAGATCGTCGGCCACCAGCTGCTGCGGCGCGATGGCCACCCCCAGACCGGCGGCGGCGGCTTCCAGCAGGTAATACAGGTGTTCGAAACCCTGGCCAAGTTTTAACGCGCCAGCGTCCAGGGCGTTGCGTGCGGCCCAGCTGGGCCAGGCCTGCGGGCGGGAACTGGTGTGCAGCAAGGGCTCGCTCAGCAGGGCAACGGGCGGCGCCTGGTGCAATATGGCGAAGTGCGCATAACGCGGACTCAGCACTGGGCCGATGCGCTCGGCAGCCAGCTCGAATACCTGCATATCCGCCGGCCAGGGCGGCTCGGCGAACCACAGGGTGGCATCTACACCGCTGCGCCGTGGGTCCAGATCGCCTTCGCTGGCGGACAGTTGCAGGCGCAGTTCCGGCAACTCGCGATTGAGCCGATCCAGGCGCGGGATAAACCAGCGCGCCAGCAGGCTGCCGGGACAGGCCAGGACAAACGGCGCATCGGCCTGGCCCTGCTGCAACTCGGCGCAGGTACTGCGCAGGCGCTTGAACAGATCGGCGCTGACATCGCGCAGGCGCAGCCCTGCATCTGTGAGTTTAAGGCCGCGACCGTCCTTGCTGAACAGCGCCACACCCAGGTGCTCTTCCAGGCTGCGCACCTGCCGGCTGACCGCGCCATGGGTCACATGCAGCTCATTGGCCGCCTGGCTGATGCTGTTTAGCCGCGCGGCGGCTTCGAAGGCGCGCAGGGCATTGAGCGGCGGAAGGTCTTGGCTCATTTGTGAGTTTTCCTGACAGGTCGTGGCGATCTTATCGCTTTTGTCGCGCGCACTACAGTTTTATCCTGTGTGCATTGCCGTAGGAGCGGATCATTAAATCCGCAATTCACGGCTCACATATTTCAAGGAGAACGCCATGACTTCCTTCCGCACTGGCCCTGACGCCAACGGCCTGTTCGGCTCGTTCGGCGGCCAATATGTTGCCGAAACCCTGATGCCGCTGATCCACGACCTGGCCGATGAATACGAAAAGGCCAAGCTCGACCCCGAGTTCCAGAAGGAGCTGGCCTACTTCCAGCGTGATTTCGTCGGCCGACCCAGCCCACTGTACTTCGCCGAACGCCTGACCGAGATGTGCGGCGGCGCGAAGATCTATTTCAAGCGTGAAGAGCTCAATCACACCGGCGCGCACAAGATCAATAACTGCATCGGCCAGGTACTGCTGGCCAAGCGCATGGGCAAGAAACGCATCATCGCCGAGACCGGCGCCGGCATGCACGGTGTGGCCACCGCCACTGTCGCAGCGCGTTTCGGCATGGAATGCGTGATCTTTATGGGCAGCACCGACATCCATCGTCAGCATGCCAACGTGCTGCGCATGAAACTGATGGGCGCCACTGTGATCCCGGTGGTCGCCGGCACCGGCACCCTGAAAGACGCGATGAACGAAGCCCTGCGCGACTGGGTCACCAATGTCGACAGCACCGTCTACATGATCGGCACCGTGGCCGGCCCGCACCCGTACCCGGCGATGGTGCGCGACTTCCAGGCGGTGATCGGCAAGGAAACCCGCGAGCAGATCCTCGCCCAGGAAGGCCGTCTGCCCGACAGCCTGGTGGCCTGCATCGGCGGCGGCTCCAACGCCATCGGCCTGTTCCACCCCTTCCTCGATGATCAAGATGTACAGATCATCGGCGTGGAAGCCGCCGGCTACGGCATCCAAACCGGCAAGCACGCCGCCAGCCTGAATGGCGGCGTACCGGGCGTGCTGCACGGCAACCGCACCTTCCTGCTGCAGAACGACGACGGCCAGATTATCGACGCGCATTCCATCTCGGCAGGCCTGGACTACCCCGGCATCGGCCCGGAACACGCCTGGTTGCATGAAGTCGGCCGCGTTGAATACACCTCGGTAACCGATGACGAAGCGCTGGAGGCCTTCCATATCTGCTGCCGTCAGGAGGGCATCATCCCGGCCCTGGAAACCGCCCACGCCCTGGCTGAAGTGTTCAAGCGTGCGCCCAAGCTGCCCAAGGAGCACCTGATGGTGGTCAACCTCTCCGGGCGTGGCGACAAGGACATGCAAACCATCGTGCACCACATGGAACAACAGGAGAAGCACGCATGAGCCGCCTGCAAAGCCGCTTTGCCGAGCTGAAACAACAGAACCGCGCCGCCCTGGTGACCTTCGTCACTGCCGGCGACCCGAACTACGAGGCCTCCCTAGCCATCCTCAAAGGCCTGCCGGCGGCCGGTGCCGATGTGATCGAACTGGGCATGCCCTTTACCGACCCGATGGCCGATGGCCCGGCGATCCAGCTGGCGAATATCCGCGCGCTGGAAGGCGGTCAGGACCTGGCCATGACCCTGCAGATGGTCCGCGAGTTTCGCGAAGGCGAGCAGGCCACGCCGCTGGTGCTGATGGGCTACTTCAACCCGATCCACAAGTACGGGGTCGAGCGCTTTATTGCCGAAGCCGTGGCCTCCGGCGTCGATGGCCTGATCGTCGTCGACCTGCCACCAGAGCATAACGCCGACCTCTGTGACCCCGCTCAGGTTGCGGGCCTGGACTTTATCCGCCTGACCACCCCGACCACCGACGACAAACGCCTGCCCAAGGTACTCAACGGCAGCTCCGGTTTCGTTTACTACGTCTCGGTAGCCGGCGTAACCGGTGCCGGTTCGGCCACCCTGGAGCATGTCGAGCAGGCCGTTGCCCGTCTGCGTCGCCACACCGATCTGCCGCTGTGCATCGGCTTTGGCATCCGCACCGCGGATCACGCTGCCGAGGTAGCGCGTCTGGCCGAAGGCGTGGTGGTCGGCTCGGCGCTGATCGACCAGATCGCCAACGCTAAAACTGCCGAGCAGGCGGTGGATGGCGTGCTCAGCCTGTGCAGCCAGCTGGCTGAAGGTGTACGCGGCGCGCGGGTCTGACCTACCGGGTTCTCAGGGCAGCACTGCGCTGTCCTGAGAAACTTGCGAGTCGGCCGTTGCCTGGCGTCCAATAGCGCGCCCCTTGTCCTTGAGTCTCGCCATGTCACGCCCCCCTATCGCCCGCAAACCCCGCGCCAGCAGCCAGAGCCGCATCGCCGGAATTCTTGCCGCTGCCCGCGAGTTGCTCGCCGAGCAGGGCGTGGCCAACCTGTCGATTTACAGCGTGGCCGAGCGCGCGCAGATTCCACCGTCCTCGGTGTATCACTTCTTCGCCAGCGTGCCGGCCCTGCTCGAAGGCTTGACCGCCGATATCCACGCGGCGTTTCGCGCCTGCCTGCAACAGCCGGTGGAGCATGCGCAATTGCGTGATTGGCGTGATCTATCACGGCTGGTCGAGCAACGCATGCTGGCGATCTACGCCGCCGATGCCGCCGCGCGGCAGCTGATTCTGGCGCAGCACGGCCTGGCCGAAGTGACCCAGGCGGATCGGCAGCACGACATCGAACTGGGTCAGCTGATGCAGCAGCTGTTCGACCGTCACTTCCCCTTGCCGCAACTGCCGGAGGATGTCGCTGTGTTCGCCCTGGCCATGGAGCTGGGCGACCGCGTGTATGCGCGCTCAGTGCAGCTGCACGGCGAAATCACCCCGCGCATGGCCGAGGAAGGCATGCGCGTGTTTGATGCTTATCTGGGCTTGTACCTGCCAACCCATCTGCCGAAACGCAACCTGTAGGAGCGGGCTTGCCCGCGATGGCTTAAAGCGCTGATCGCGGGCAAGCCCGCTCCTACAGTCACTGGTTTCAGAGCGCTTTTTCAAACACCTGCGAGTTGCGCTGGTAGTTGTACAGCGAGGCGCGGGCGGCGGGCAGGCGGTCGACGCTGCTGGGCATAAAGCCGCGCTCGCGGAACCAGTGGGCGGTGCGGGTGGTGAGTACGAACAGGGTTTTCAGGCCCTGGGCGCGGGCGCGCTGCTCAATGCGTTCGAGCAGCTCGTCACCACGCCCGCCATGGCGGTAGGCCGGGTTGACCGCCAGGCACGCCAGCTCGCCGAAATCCGAGTCGGCAATCTGGTACAGCGCGGCGCAGGCGATGATCAGGCCTTCGCGCTCGACGATGCTGAATTGCTCGATCTCCCGTTCCAGCACCTCCCGTGAGCGGCGCACCAGAATGCCCTGATCCTCCAGCGGGGTGATCAGTTCCATCAGCCCGCCGACGTCCTCGATGGTCGCCTCGCGCAGCGACTCGAACTGCTCCTGGGCTACCAGGGTGCCGTTGCCGGTGCGGGTGAACAATTCACTAAGCAGCGCGCCGTCTTCGGCATAGCTGACGATATGGCTGCGGCGTACCCCGGCCTTGCAGGCTTCGGCGGCGGCGTCGAGCAGCTCGCCCTGGTAGCTGCTGCCCAGGCGCTGCAGATGGGCCGGCACCTGTTGTGGGCGCAGTTCGCGCACCAGCTTGCCGGCCTCGTCGAGCAGGCCGCATTCGGCACCGAACAGCAGCAGCTTGTCGGCGTCCAGGTCGATGGCCGCGCGGGTGGCGACGTCTTCGCAGGCCAGGTTGAAGATCTCCCCGGTGGGCGAGTAACCCAGCGGCGACAGCAGCACGATGCTGCGCTCATCCAGCTGGCGGTTGATGCCCTTGCGGTCGATGCGCCGCACTTCGCCGGTGTGGTGATAGTCGACGCCATCGACCACGCCAATCGGCCGTGCGGTGACAAAGTTGCCGCTGGTGATGCGCAGGCGCGAGCCCTGCATCGGCGAGCGCGCCATGTCCATCGACAGGCGCGCCTCGATGGCGATACGCAGCTGGCCGACGGCGTCGATCACGCATTCCAGGGTCGGGCTGTCGGTGATCCGCAGGCCACGGTGAAAGCGTGGGGTCAGGCCGTTACTGGCCAGGCGCGCCTCGATCTGCGGGCGCGAACCGTGCACCAGCACCAGGCGCACGCCGAGGCTGTGCAGCAGCACCAGGTCGTGAACGATATTGCCGAAATTCGGGTGGGCAACGCCCTCGCCCGGCAGCATCACCACAAAGGTGCAGTCGCGGTGGGCATTGATATAGGGCGAAGCGTGGCGGAGCCAGTTGACGTGGTCGTGCATGGGCAGAAGAACCTGTATCGAAGACGGAACGCATGGATGGGCGCGGGCGCGCCAGACGAGGCAGCCGGAAGCGGTTTTATCGTCGCAGTTGGGGCAGCTTCACGCGTTCTCTCCTCCGCATCAGGCAGTTCTCAGGCAGTAATGTTCGATCAGCTGTTGCAGCAGACGCACGGTAGGCTGCAAACGTGACATTTCCAGGTATTCGCCGGGCTGGTGGGCGCAGTCGATATCGCCGGGGCCGAGCACCAGGGTTTCGCAGCCAAGCTGCTGAAGATAAGGCGCTTCGGTGGCAAATGCCACTGCGGCGGCGCTGTGCCCGGTCAGCCGTTCGGCCAGGCGCACCAGCTCTGTGTCGGCGTGTTGCTCGAAGGGCGGCACGCTGGGGAACAGTGGCGCGTAATCGATCTTCACCTGATGCTGTTCGGCCAGCGGCTGCAGCTTCTGCCGAATCGCCGCGCGCAGGGCTTCCGGCTGCATACCCGGTAGCGGGCGCAGGTCGAACTCCAGCGAGCACTGGCCGCAGATGCGGTTGGGGTTGTCGCCGCCATGAATGCAGCCGAAGTTCAGGGTCGGCGTGGGCACGCTGAATTGCGGGTTGTGGTACTCGCGTTGCCATTGCGCACGCAGGCCGCGCAGCTCCAGCATCACATCCTGCATGGCTTCCAGGGCGCTGTGGCCGAGCCCCGGATCGGAGCTGTGGCCGCTCTGCCCGAGAATATCGATGCGCTCCATCATGATGCCCTTGTGCAGGCGGATGGGCTTGAGGCCGGTCGGCTCGCCGATCACTGCGGCGCGGCCCAGCGGCTTTCCGGCTTGAGCCAGGGCGCGGGCACCGGACATTGAGCTTTCCTCGTCGCAGGTGGCGAGGATCAGCAGCGGCTGCTGAAAGCGTTGCGCCAGCAAGGGCTGCACGGCTTCGATGATCAGGGCGAAGAAACCCTTCATGTCGCAACTGCCCAGACCCACCCAGCGGCCATCGACTTCGCAGAGTTTGAGCGGGTCGCTCTGCCACAGCGCGGCATCGAACGGCACGGTGTCGCTGTGCCCGGCCAGCACCAGGCCGCCAGCACCGCCGCCATAGCTGGCGAGCAGATTGAATTTGCCCGGCGCGATCTGCTGGGTTTCACAGACAAAGCCGAGGTCGCCGAGCCAGCTCGACAGCAGCTCAATCACGGCGCGGTTGGACTGGTCCCAATGCGCCTGGGTGCAGCTCACCGACGGCGCGGCGATCAGGGCGGCGAATTGCTCTTTAAAGGAAGGCAGGGGCATATGGCATCTCCGCAAGCGAGGCCCATCATAGGGCCATCGCTAGCAGAGATAAAACCGTGGCGGGGGTTTTACAGGAAGATGCCGCGCAGGATAAAGAAGAACAGGATCGACAGGCCGGCACCGGCCGGCAGGGTGATGATCCAAGACATAAAGATCGAGCCGATCACGCCCAGGTTCAGCGCGCCAATACCACGGGCGATGCCGATACCCAGTACCGCGCCGACCAGGGTGTGGGTGGTGGAAACCGGCAGGCCGATGGCCGAGGCCCCGACCACGGTGGTGGCGGTAGCCAGTTCGGCAGCAAAGCCGCGGCTCGGGGTCAGCTCGGTGATTTCCTTGCCGATGGTGGCGATCACCTTGTAGCCGTAGGTGGCAAGGCCGATCACGATACCCACGGCGCCGAGCAGCAGTACCCAGCCGGGAACCGCGGATTTGGCACCGATGGTCAGGTCGCCGCCGGACTGGATCACCCCGACAATTGCCGCCAGCGGGCCAACGGCGTTGGCTACGTCGTTTGCGCCATGGGCGAAGGCCATGGAGCAGGCGGTAAACACCATCAGCACGGCGAAGACCTTCTCCACGCTGGCGTAGTGGAAGTCCTTGTCGGCCTCCTCATCGATCTTGATCCGGCTGAGCAGGGCGATACCCAGCAGCATCACCAGTGTGCCGACACCGGCGGCCAGCAGCAGATTCTGGTTGCCGTTGAGCTCCAGGCCAATATGCTTGAGGCCCTTGGTCAGCGTCATGATCGCCACCATAAAGCCGGTGGCAAACATATACAGCGGCACAAAGCGCTTGGCGTTGAGGAAGGGGTTATCGGTATTGATGATCAGCTTCTGCACGCTCATAAACAGGCCGAAGGCGACCAGTCCCGAGAGCACCGGAGTCACCACCCAGCTGGCGACGATCGGGCCGACGGCCGCCCACTGCACGGCCTCCATCGACACGCCGACTGCGGCGAAACCGATTACCGCGCCAACGATGGAGTGGGTGGTGGATACCGGCCAGCCGCGGCTGGTGGCGATCAGCAGCCAGGTGCCGGCCGCCAGCAGCGCCGACATCATGCCTAGCACCATCAGGTCCGGAGTAATCGCTGTAGCGTCGACTATGCCGTTCTTGATGGTTTCGGTGACTTCGCCGCCGGCCAGGTAGGCGCCGCAGAATTCGAAGACCATGGCGATACAGATCGCCTGTTTGATGGTCAGGGCTTTGGAGCCCACCGAGGTGCCCATGGCGTTAGCCACGTCATTGGCGCCCACACCCCAGGCCATGAAAAAGCCGAAGAGACAGGCAAGCAACAGCAATACGAGGCCGTAGTCCGCAATCAGAGACATAAATAATTAATCCGTAGATTCCAGAAAGGACACTGGCGCTTAGCGCGCCAGCAGTTGTTCCAGTCGGTTGCCGACACGTTCGGCACGGTCGGCTACGTCGCCGATCCATTCGATGATCTTGTAGAGGAACATCACATCGACAGGAGGAAGGTCCTTTTCCAGTTTGAACAGCGCGCGGCGGACTTCGATTTGCATCTTGTCGGTGTCGCGTTCGATTTGTTCCAGCTCCATGACCATGGATTCGACCAGCGCCGCTTCGCGGCCACCAAAGCCGGTTTCCAGCAGCTCGTCGAGCTCGTTCATGGCTTTCAGCGCCTGGGCGCTGGCGTCCACAGTACGTTGCACGAAGGCCCGCATCAGCGGCTGCAAGGCCTGCGGAATGGCCATTTCGCGACCCAGCATGAGGCCGGCGATGTCCTTGGCGCGGTTGGCGACTTTGTCCTGTACACTCAGCAGCTCAAGCAGATCCGAGCGCGGTACGGGCAAGAACAGGCTCTTGGGCAGGTGCAAACGCACGCTTTTCTTGAGCTTGTCGGCCTCATGTTCGAGGCTGGCCATTTCCTGTTGTACCTGTTCCACCTTGGCCCAATCCTCGACCATCACGGCTTCGAAGAAGGGCAGCAGATTGGCTGCGCACTCATGGGCTTTGGCAAAGTGTTTTTGCATCGGCCCAATCGGTGAACGGCCAAACAGGCTGGCAAATGGATTGACTGGCATAGGGTGAACCCCGGCGTTAAGAAGGCGGCAAGTATACGGGTCACTCCGCAGGCTCGCCAGCGCAGGTAATCGGACTGTCATAATTTTAGAGTAGGCGTTGATCCCCACCATCATGAACAAAGAAACCGAAATCAAACTGCGGGTTAGCCGTGCAACCCTGGCCGCCCTGCGTGATCACCCGCTGCTGAAAAAGCGCAACAAGAGTGGTTGGGAGCAGCGCGAACTGTTCAATCAGTACTTCGATACCCCCGCGCGTGACCTGGCGGCGGCCAAGGTGGCCCTGCGCGTGCGGCGTGACGGCGAGCAGTTTATCCAGACCCTGAAAACCCGCGGGCACAGCGTGGCCGGTTTGTCCGAGCGCAATGAGTGGGACTGGAACCTGGCCAAGGCCAAGCTGGACCTGAAAAAACTCGATGACAGCTGCTGGCCGGCGGCTCTGGCCGAGCTGGACAAGCAGCAGCTGGTGCCGATCTTCACCACCGATTTTATCCGCGAGAAGGCGGAAATCGCCTGGGGTCGTGGCAAGGCCCGCGTGGTAATCGAGGCCGCGCTGGACCTGGGTAAGGTGATCGCCGGCGAAGGCGAAGAGGAAATCTGCGAGCTGGAACTGGAACTGCGTCAGGGTGAGCCTGAGGCGCTGCTGGAACTGGCGGCCGAGCTGGCCGCCGATCTGCCGCTGATGCCCTGCGATATCAGCAAGGCCGAGCGCGGTTATCGCCTGTTCGACGCCGGCAGCTACAGCCTCAACCTGCCTGCCCCAGTGTTGAGCGCGGACACCAGCCTGGACGACAGCGTTGCGGCACTGGCCTGGCACCTGCTGGGCAGCAGCCAGCGCCTGGCCGAGCAGTACCGTTTCAATGGCCACTGGCGTTTGCTGGTCGACTGGCTGGAGCAACTGATCGGCCTGCGGGCGCTGCTCGGCAGCCTCGGCCAGGCCGCGCCGCGGGCCAGCAGCCATGCCCTGCGCGAACTGCTGGATGCCTTGCTGCTGGAATGGCGCCCGCGCATCCTGGCTGGCCAGGACGATGACAGCCTGCGCAAGAACGCCCCGGCGCTGTTCGCTGCCGAACTGCAGGGCAATCGCTGGGGGCTGTTCTCGTTGAACCTGTCACGCTGGTTGTTGGCCCGCAGCTGGACGGTGGCGCGCAACAACCGCGGCAACCGTCAGGGCGCCGCGCCGCTGGGCAACTGGCTGCCGACCCTGATTGCCGAAGAAGGCGCCGCCCTGCAGCTGCGCCGCTATGTGCAACAACCGGAAGATCTGGCCGAGCAGCTGCCGCGTATCGAACGCCTGCTGGTCTGGCTGCACCTGGCGCGTGGGGTGCTGGAGGTGCCTGAGGTAGACCGCCTGTATGGCGAGCTGAATAAGCTGGCTGAACTGGCTCACCAGGCTATCGATCCCGAGGTGTTGGATGCGCGCAAGGCGCAGCTGATTGCCATTGGTTCGCTAAAGGCCTGGCGTCAGCTGGTCAAGTAAGCGCCGCAGTGCACTTTTTGTAGGAGCCAGCCAGCTGGCTCCTACAGCTCCTAGCCCGGATTAGATCCGGGCTGCTCTCGTATCACTCAACTGCCATCACGAAAGCGCGTCCATACGGCATCGCGGGCAGCGCTGTGCTTGTCCGGCAGGGTTTCCAGCGGGTGCAGGCGGCGTTTGGTGTCGCGGTCCGGGTAGAGGTCGGGCTGATTGCGCAGGGCTTCGTCGAGAAACTCGCGGGAATCGGCGTTGCCGCTGGGGTAGAGGGTTTCGGCGGTGATCAGCGCGGCGACCTTGGGCTGCAGCAGGTAATCGATAAAGCGGTGCGCCAGGTCGGGGCGCTTGGCGCTGCTGGGGATTACCAGGTTGTCGATAAACAGGATCGAGCCTTCATCCGGCACTAAAAAACGCACCGGCTGGCCGCCATCCGCCGCTGCCAGGGCATCGCCGACCCAGGCCATGGCCACGCACAGCTTGCCCTGGTTGAGGTCGCCGATATAGCGCTCGCTGTCGATATAGCGCAGATTCGGGCGCAAGCCATCCAGCACCCCGCTGGCGCGTTCGATGCGACTCGGCGCGCTGCGTGCCAGGCTGCGGCCCTGGTAGTTGAGCAGCAGGGTCAGGGTCTCATCGGGGGCGTCCAGCACGCTGATGCCGCAGGTGGCCAGGCGCGCGCTTTGCTCGGCATCGAACAGCAGGCTCCAGCTATTGGGCAGCGGCCCGCCAAAGGCGGCTTCGGCTTGTGGCACGTTGATCGCCAGGCCGACGGCGCCCCACGGATAGGGCACGGCATGGCGGTTGCCCTGATCGAGAGCGACCAGGGTGCTGAGCAGCTGTTTATCCAGGTGCTTGCGGTGCGGCAGCCGATTGAAATCCAGCGGTTGCAGGGTGCCATTCTTGATCATCGCCGGCAGCGCGTCGTGCGACGGCACGGCCACATCGATGACCTCACCGCTGGCCAACACCGCAGCCAGCTCTTCGGCGGTGCTAAAGGTGCGGTACTCGACGCGAATGCCGGTCTCGGCCTCGAAATCCTTGAGCACCTGCGGGGCGATATAGTCGTTCCAGTTGTAGACCCGAATCACCTCTTCGGCATTGGCCAGCAAAGGCGTCAGGGCGAACAGCAGTGATGCAAGCAAACGAGGCATGGGCAATCTCCCTGCATTGGTTGGTTTTGCGCTGTCGCTGCTGAATTCGGCACAGCCTTGTCCCGTCGCAGCAAATAACGCGCGAATAAGCGGTGTGGTTAAACCCTGGCTGGCAGATAAAACAACGCCGGCGCAAGGGCCGGCGTTGGGTGTTGCATCAAACCGTGTGCAAGTACCAGTTGTATTCGAGGTCGGAGATCGAGTTTTCAAACTCGGCCAACTCGCTTTCCTTACAGGCGACGAAGATATCGATGTATTTCGGGTCGATATAACGCGCCAGCACTTCACTGTCGTCCAGCTCGCGCAGGGCATCGCGCAGGTTGTTCGGCAGGCTTTGCTCGTTCTGCTCGTAGGAGTTGCCTTCCACCGGTGCGTTCGGCTCGATCTTGTTGGTCAGGCCGTGGTGCACGCCGGCCAGCACGGCTGACATCAGCAGGTAGGGGTTGGCATCGGCGCCGGCGACGCGGTGTTCGATGCGCACCGCATCGGCCGTGTCATTCGGCACGCGCAGCGCTACGGTGCGGTTGTCGATGCCCCAGCACGGCGAGTTCGGCACGTAGTACTGCGCGCCGAAGCGGCGGTAGGAGTTGACGTTCGGGCAGAGGAAGGCCATCGAGGCCGACATGGTTTCCAGCACGCCGCCGATGGCATGGCGCAGGGCATCGTTCTGTACCGGGTCGTCGCAGGCGAAGATGTTGTTGCCCTGCTTGTCGAGAATCGAGATATGCACGTGCAGCCCGTTACCCGCCTGGTTGGGGTAGGGCTTGGCCATAAAGGTGGTGTCCATCTCATGGTCGTAGGCGATGTTCTTGATCAGGCGCTTAAGCAGCAGCGCATGGTCGCAGGCCTTGATCGGGTCGGCGACGTGGTGCAGGTTGACCTCGAACTGCGCCGGGGCGCTTTCCTTGACGATGGCGTCGGCCGGGATGCCCTGCTCCTTGGCGCCTTCGAGGATGTCCTGCAGACACTCGGCGTATTCGTCGAGGTCATCGATCAGGTACACCTGAGTCGACTGTGGGCGCTTGCCCGACAGTGGCGACAACGGCGGCTGCGGACGGCCGTTCACGTTGGCCTGGTCGATCAGGTAAAACTCGATTTCGAAGGCGGCGCAAATGGTAAGGCCCAGTTCGTCGAACTTCGCCACCACCTGGCGCAACACTTCCCGTGGGTCGGCAAAGAACGGCTGGCCTTCCATTTCATGCATGGTCATTAACAGTTGCGCGGTGGGGCGCTTCTGCCATGGCTCATTGCTCAGGGTGTTGGGGATGGGAAAGCAGACCCGGTCGGCGTCACCGATATCCAGACCCAGGCCAGTGCTTTCCACCGTCGAGCCGTTGATATCCAGGGCGAATAGAGAAGCCGGGAGATTAATGCCGCGTTCGTAAACCTTATGCAGGCTCGCACGCTCGATACGCTTGCCGCGCACCACACCATTCATATCTGCGATCAGAAGGTCGACGAACAGGACCTCAGGATGTTTCTTAAGGAACGCGTTCGCTTCATTAAGCTGAACGGCACGCGGGGGTACCGACATGATGCAACACCTTTTTTGTTAAAAATATCAATCATGCAACTGCACGGGTGTGAGTCAATCTTAAACACCAGATGCTGTCAAGAGAGGCGCATTTTGCCCTAAAAAGGGGCTCGATGGCCAGTTTTAGGGCACTGCAGGGCAGTTCAGCCCTGCTGAAAGCCTTGCCTGCCGGGGTGCTCAGTCGGGTGTGTTCAATTTTTTACATGACTATTGTGAAAAAAAATGAACAACGCTAAGCTCGCTCGAAACCCATAACAGCAATAAAACGGGTGTCTCATGTCGCGCCAGCCGATTATCGGCGTTAGTGCCTGTACCAAGCAGATCGGGCACAACATCTACCACACCGCAGGCGATAAATACTTGCAGGCCATCGTTCAGGTGGTGGGCGGTATGCCAGTGATCATTCCCGCTCTCGGCGAGCAGCTTGATCAGGTTTATCTGCTGCAACAGCTCGATGGCCTGGTGTTTACCGGCTCGCCATCCAACGTTGAACCGCATCACTATGCGGGCGACGCCAGCGAACCCGGCACCGCCCATGACCCGGCGCGTGACCGTACAACCCTTCCCTTGATTAAAGCAGCAATTGCCGCCGGTATCCCGGTGCTCGGCATTTGCCGGGGCTTTCAGGAAATGAACGTGGCCTTCGGCGGCACCCTGCACCAGAAGGTGCAGGAGGTCGACGGCTATATGGACCACCGCGAGCCCGAGGGGCTGCCGGTGGAGCAGCAATATGGCCTGCGTCACGCGCTGCATGTGCAGCCGGGCGGGCTGCTTGCCGGCATCGGCTTGCCGAGCGAGTTTCTTATCAATTCGATTCATGGCCAGGGCGTGCAGCGTCTGGCGCCGGGCCTTCGCGTAGAAGCACTGGCGCCTGACGGGTTGATCGAGGCTTTCTCCGTCGAAGGTGCGAAAAGCTTTGCCTTGGGGGTGCAATGGCACCCTGAATGGCAGGTACGATCCAACCCGAATTATCTCGCCATCTTCCAGGCCTTTGGTGAGGCTTGCAGGAAGACGGCGGGGCAACGCTGAGCCGACTATATATAGGTCGGCTCTCACCAACCCTGAGGTCTCTATGAGCACCAAACTAGACCAGCTTTCGAGCTGGCTGAAAGAACGCAAAATCACCGAAGTTGAATGCCTGATCAGCGATCTTACCGGCATTGCCCGTGGCAAGATTTCGCCGACCAACAAGTTCCTCGACGAGAAGGGCATGCGCCTCCCCGAGAGTGTGCTGCTGCAGACCGTGACCGGCGACTATGTCGAGGACGAGATTTATTACGACCTGCTCGACGAGGCAGACATCGACATGTTCTGCCGCCCGGATGAAAACGCCGCCTTTATGGTGCCCTGGGCCATCGAGCCGACCGCCATGGTGATCCACGACACCTTCGACAAGCAGGGCAACCCGATCGAGCTGTCACCGCGCAACATCCTCAAGAATGTACTCAAGCTGTACGCCGACAAGGGCTGGAAGCCGATAGTCGCGCCGGAAATGGAGTTCTACCTGACCAAGCGCAACAGTGACCCGGATTTCCCCCTGGTCGCGCCGATGGGCCGCTCCGGGCGTCCGGAAGTGGGCCGTCAGTCGTTCTCCATCGATGCCGCCAACGAATTCGACCCGCTATTCGAAGACGTCTATGACTGGTGCGAAATCCAGGGTCTGGACCTCGACACGCTGATCCACGAAGACGGCCCGGCGCAGATGGAAATCAACTTCCGGCATGGCGAGGCCCTGCACCTGGCCGACCAGATCACCGTGTTCAAGCGCACCATGCGCGAAGCGGCGCTCAAGCACGACGTGGCCGCCACCTTTATGGCCAAGCCGATCACCGA
>NZ_JBAQLP010000015.1:0-42623 GCF_049301935.1 Pseudomonas sp.
GACCCTGGATCTGCAACAAGAGATCCAGGAGGCACTGGAGTCCAACCCGATGCTCGAACGCCAGGAAGAAGGCGACGCTTTCGACACTTCGGACCCCATGGCCGATGGCGCAGAAAGCGCATCCTCCAGCGAACAGCCAGAAACACCGTACCAGGAGACCAACTATCAGGAAGCCACGCAGACCGTGGACAACCTGGAAGAAGGCGATTGGGGCGAGCGCATTCCCAACGAGCTGCCTGTCGATACCGCCTGGGAAGACATTTACCAGACCAGCGCCAGCAGCCTGCCCAGCAGCAGCAACGATGACGACGAGTGGGATTTCACCACCCGCACCTCCAGCGGCGAAAGCCTGCAAAGCCACCTGCTGTGGCAGCTCAACCTGGCACCGATGTCGGACAAAGATCGCCTGATCGGCGTCACCCTGATCGACTGCATCAACCAGCAGGGCTACCTGGAAGAAACCCTGGAAGAAGTGGTCGAAGCCTTCGACCCGGAACTGGACATCGAGCTCGACGAAGTCGAGGCCGTGTTGCACCGCATCCAGCAGTTCGAACCTACCGGTATTGCCGCGCGCAACCTGGGCGAATGCCTGCTCCTGCAACTACGTCAACTGCCGGCGAAAACCCCGTGGCTGAGCGAAGCCCAGCGCCTGGCCAGCGACTACCTCGACCTGCTCGGCAGCCGCGACTACAGCCAGCTGATGCGCCGCATGAAGCTCAAGGAAGATGAGCTGCGCCAGGTTATCGACCTGATCCAGAGCCTTAACCCACGGCCTGGCTCGCAGATCGAATCCAGCGAGCCGGAATACGTGGTGCCCGACGTGATCGTACGCAAACACAACGAGCGCTGGCTGGTGGAACTCAACCAGGAAGCCATGCCGCGCCTGCGGGTCAACGCGCAATACGCAGGATTTGTGAAGCGCGCCGACTCCAGCGCCGACAACACCTTTATGCGCAACCAGCTGCAGGAAGCGCGCTGGTTTATCAAAAGCCTGCAAAGCCGCAACGAAACCCTGATGAAGGTCGCCACGCAGATCGTCGAGCACCAACGCGGCTTCCTCGATTACGGTGACGAGGCGATGAAGCCGTTGGTACTCCACGATATTGCCGAAGCAGTGGGCATGCACGAGTCGACCATCTCGCGGGTGACCACGCAGAAATTCATGCACACCCCGCGCGGCATTTACGAGCTGAAATACTTCTTCTCCAGCCATGTCAGCACCTCCGAGGGCGGCGAATGCTCGTCGACTGCGATCCGCGCCATCATCAAAAAACTGGTCGCGGCGGAAAATGCGAAAAAGCCGTTGAGTGACAGCAAGATCGCTGGTTTACTGGAAGCACAGGGCATTCAAGTCGCTCGCCGCACGGTCGCCAAGTACCGTGAGTCCCTCGCAATAGCGCCTTCCAGTGAGCGCAAGCGATTGATCTAAGGCGACACGCAGAAGGAAGACGACCACTCGACACAGCACACGCCCGGCCTCGCCTTTTCGCAAAAGCAGCCATACTGCCAACAAGCAATCAGCGACCGTGCCAGGCTCGTTCGGTAGAGTCTTCCACGCCACAGTGTTCCGGCGGCAGGCCTCTCGTCTGCCTCTTACACACGGCAACAAGGAGAAAGCGGTATGCAAGTCAACATCAGTGGACACCAGCTGGATGTGACCGACGCCCTGCGCGACTACATCGCCGAAAAACTCGACCGATTGGAGCGCCACTTCGACAAGATTACCAACGTGCAAGTCACCATGGAGGTCGAGAAGCTCAAACAGAAAATCGAAGCGACCCTGCACATTGCCGGCGGCGAAGTCGTCGCCTACGCCGAGCATGAAGACATGTACGCAGCCATCGACTTACTGACTGACAAACTCGATCGACAACTCATCAAACACAAGGAAAAACAGCTCGACCGTCAACAAGGCGCTATGGCCCGCTGACGTCGTCTACCTCCTATGATCCGACTTGAAACTATCCTGACCCCCGGCCGTTCCCTGGTGAACGTGCCGGGCGGCAGCAAAAAACGTGTTCTCGAACAGATTGCCAACCTGGTGGCGCGCGAACTGCCTGACCTGGACGGCCAAGACATCTTCGAAAGCCTGATTGCCCGGGAAAAACTCGGCTCGACCGGTTTCGGCAATGGCATTGCCATTCCGCACTGTCGCCTGCCCGGTTGCACCGCGCCGATCAGTGCCTTGCTGCGTCTGAACGCCGCCGTGGACTTCGACGCCATCGACGGTGCGCCAGTGGACCTGTTGTTTGTCCTGCTGGTACCCGAAGCGGCCACCGATGCTCACCTGGAACTGCTCCGGCAGATTGCCAGCATGCTCGATCGCAGTGATGTACGTGCCAGTCTGCGCCAAGCCGAAAGCAGCGAAGCCCTGTATCGGGTGGTCGTGGACGTACAAAGCCAACTCAACCGAGCCTAAGCATGCGCCTGATCATCGTGAGCGGCCGCTCCGGCTCCGGGAAGAGCACCGCCCTCGATGTACTTGAGGACAACGGCTTCTACTGCATCGACAACCTGCCCGCCGGGCTGCTACCGGAACTGGCCGAGCGCGCCCTGCTGCACACCGAGCTGCTGCATCCGCAGGTCGCAGTATCTATTGATGCACGCAATCTCCCAAGCCACCTCAAGCGCTTCCCCGAACTGCTCGACGAGGTGCGCGCACGGCATATCAAGTGCGACGTGATCTACCTGGATGCCGACGAAGAAACCCTGCTCAAGCGCTTCTCGGAAACTCGCCGGCGCCACCCGCTGACCAACGAGAGTCGTTCGCTGGCCGAAGCGATTGCCGATGAAGCGCTGCTGCTCGGGCCGATCATCGACCTGGCCGACCTGAAGATCGACACTACCCATCTCAACCTGTATCAGCTGCGCGACAGCCTCAAACTGCGCTTGCTCAATCAGCCCGAGCCGGGCACCGCGTTTCTGGTCGAATCCTTTGGTTTCAAACGCGGTATGCCGGTGGATGCCGACCTGGTATTCGATGTGCGCTGCCTGCCCAACCCCTACTGGAAGCCGGACTTGCGCGACTTCTCCGGGCTCGACCAGCCGGTAGTCGACTACCTCTCAGCCCAGGCCGATGTCGAGGACATGTACCAGGACATCTTCGCCTACCTGACCAAATGGCTGCCGCGCTTTGCCGCCAGCAACCGCGCCTATGTCACGGTGGCAATTGGCTGCACCGGCGGCCATCACCGCTCGGTGTACCTGGCCAACCGCCTGGGTGAAACCCTTAAACCCATCCTGAAAAACGTTCAGACTCGCCACCGCGACCTCAGTTAAGGAATTGCCGCGATGCCCGCCTGCGAAATCACCATTATCAATAAGCTTGGCCTGCACGCCCGCGCGGCGGCCAAGTTTGTCGGCGTCGCTGGGCGTTTTCCTTGCCAAGTAAAAGTCGGCCGCACGCCGGAAAGCCTGGTCGATGGCAAAAGCATCATGGCGGTGATGATGCTCGCTGCCGGCAAAGGCACTGCCGTGCATGTGCATACCGAAGGCGAGCAAGACGCCGAAGCGCTCAACGCCCTGAGTGAGTTGATCAACAACTACTTCGACGAAGGCGAGTAAATCCGCCAGAAAAAAGGGCTGCCCGCGCAAACGGGCTGCCCTTTTTTGTGCCGAATGCTTTAGCTACCCGCCACCGTCATCCGTTCAATTAGCACCGAACCGGTGCGGATATTGCTGCGCAGCTCCAGATCATTACCCACCGCGACAATCTGCTTGAACATATCGCGCAGGTTGCCGGCGATGGTGACTTCCTGCACCGGGAACTGAATTTCGCCGTTCTCCACCCAGTAACCGCCCGCACCGCGCGAATAGTCACCGGTGACCATGTTCAGGCCCTGGCCCATCAGCTCGGTGACCAGCAACCCGCGCCCCATACGCTTGAGCAGCGCCTGTTGGTCTTCATCGCCATGGCTGACAAACAGGTTGTGCACGCCGCCGGAGTTGGCGGTGCTCGGCATGCCCAGCTTGCGCCCGGAGTAGGTGCCCAGCACATAGGACAGCAGCTCGCCGCGCTCGACAAAGGACTTGGCATAGGTCGCCAAACCGTCACCATCGAAGGCCGCACTGCCCAGCGCACGGGGAATATGCGGGCGTTCATCGATCTTCAGCCAGGTGGGAAACAACTGCTGGCCTAAAGAACCCTCAAGGAACGATGACTTGCGGTACAGATTGCCGCCAGAAATGGCCGCGAGAAAGCTGCCAAACAACCCGGTGGCCAACTCGGCCGCGAACAGCACCGGCACTTCACAGGTCGGCACCGGGCGGGCGCCCAAACGGCTTACCGCGCGTTCGGCGGCGCGCCGACCAATGCTGCCGGCATCGGCCAGTAGCTCGCCCTGGCGGTTGACGTCATACCAATAGTCGCGCTGCATCTGCCCGCCATCTTCGGCGATCATCACGCAGCTCAGGCTGTGCCGCGTGCTGGCGTAACCGCTGATAAAGCCATGGCTGTTGCCATACACCCGGCAACCCTGATGGGTATTCAGCGTGGTGCCGTCGGCGTTCTTGATCCGCTGGTCTGCGGCAAAGGCCGCCGCCTCGCAGCTCAAGGCCTGCTCAATGGCCTGTTCGGGGGTGATCGACCAGGCGTGGTACAGGTCCAGCTGTGGCAGCTCGCGGGCCATCAGCGCGGCATCGGCCAAACCGGCACACTCATCTTCGGAGGCATGCTTGGCAATTGCCAGGGCGGCGGCGACGGTCTCGCGAATCGCCGCTTCACCGCTGGCCGAGGTGCTGGCCGAGCCCTTGCGCTGACCGACATACAAAGTGATGCCAAAGCCCTGATCGCGGTTGAACTCGACCGTTTCCACCTCCGCCTGACGCACCGTGGTGGACAAGCCCTGCTCCACCGATACCGCCACTTCGCAGGCACTCGCGCCCTGCTTTCTGGCCTCGGCAATAATCTGCTCCACCTGCGCCTGCAATTGCGGCACAGCCTGGGGGCCGACGATGTCTACTGCACTCATAAGAACTCCTGAACGATAAGCGGCAAGCGCGGCCACGCAGGCCAGACGCTTACAGCTGGAAACTTGCTGCTATCATGTCGGCGTTTTCCACTGGACCGCCACCATGTCTGAATACCTTGACGACTTCTCCGGCGAGAAGAGCAAAACCCAGGTCAAGCGCGAGTTTCACGCGCTACAAGATCTGGGGCAACGCCTGACTACCCTGAAACTCGACCTGCTGAACAAGCTGCCGCTGACCGACGAGCTGCGCCGCGCACTGGCCGAAGCACCGAAACACACCGCCAATGCCGCGAAGAAGCGCCACGTGCAGTTTATCGGCCGCTTGATGCGCGATCAGGACATCCCGGCCATCCTGAGCCTGCTCGACCAGCTGGATGCCTCCACGCGCCAGTACAACGAACGCTTTCATAACCTGGAGCGCTGGCGTGACCGTTTGCTCAACGGCGACGACGACACCCTGGAAAAATTTGTCGGCGAATATCCCGACGCCGACCGCCAACACCTGCGCCAGCTGATCCGTCAGGGTCAGCACGAACTGGCGCAGAACAAAGCACCGGCCGCTTCACGCAAAATCTTCAAATACATCCGCGAGCTGGATGAAACCCAGCGCGGCTTGCGCTAGGTCTCTCGACCATGATGGGTTAGGCCTTCGGCCCATCCTAACGCCTCTCTCGTAGGATGGGGCGAGGAGCGCAACGACGATACCCATCACGAGCATGTCGATGGGTATCATTACTCTCAACCCATCCTACGAATCTCAGGCGCCGGTTCCGCCCACGGTAATCGCATCGATCTTCAGCGTCGGCTGGCCCACGCCTACCGGCACCGACTGGCCGTCCTTGCCACAGGTACCGACGCCGCTGTCCAACGCCAGGTCGTTACCGACCATCGACACTTTGCTCATGGCTTCCGGGCCATTGCCGATCAAGGTGGCGCCTTTGACCGGCGCGGTGATCTTGCCGTCCTCGATCAGGTAGGCCTCGCTAGTGGAAAACACGAACTTGCCGCTGGTGATATCCACCTGACCGCTGCCGAGGTTGGCGCAGTAGATGCCCTTCTTTACCGAACGGATGATTTCTTCCGGGTCGCTTGCGCCAGCCAGCATGTAGGTATTGGTCATGCGCGGCATCGGCAGGTGCGCGTAGGACTCACGGCGACCGTTGCCGGTGCACGCCACGCCCATCAGGCGGGCATTCAGCTTGTCCTGCATATAACCCTTGAGCACGCCGTTCTCGATCAGCGTGGTGCACTGGCTCTGGGTGCCTTCATCGTCCATGCTCAGCGAGCCGCGGCGCTCGGCCAGGGTGCCGTCATCGACGATGGTGCACAGGCTGGAAGCCACCTGCTCGCCCATGCGCCCGCTGTAGGCCGAACTGCCCTTGCGGTTGAAGTCGCCTTCCAGGCCATGCCCAACCGCTTCGTGCAGCAGCACGCCAGACCAGCCCGCGCCCATCACCACCGGCATAGTGCCCGCCGGTGCCGGAATCGCTTCGAGGTTGACCAGCGCCTGGCGCAGGGCCTCACGGGCATAGCCCATGGCGCGCTCTTCGTTATTGCTGGTCTGCTCGAGGAAGTAGCGGTAATCGGTACGCCCGCCACCGCCATGGCTGCCGCGCTCGCGGCGACCGTTCTGCTCGACGATCACGCTGACGTTAAAGCGCACCAGTGGGCGAATATCCGCGCCCAGGCTGCCGTCGTTGGCGGCCACCAGAATGCGATCCCAGACCCCGGCCAGGCTGACCGACACCTGTTTGATGCGTGAATCGAGGGCGCGGGTAGCGACATCGATGCGCTTGAGCAACTCGACCTTTTCCGCCCGGCCCAGCACATCCAGCGGGTTGTCCTGGGCATACAGCGGCTTAACCAGCGGGCTGCTGAAGGCCTGCACGCGGCCATGCTGCCCGGCACGGGCAATCGAACGGGCCGCGCGCGCCGCCTGGCTCAGGGCCTCGGCGCTGATCGCATTGCTGTAGGCAAACCCGGTTTTCTCACCCGACTGGGCGCGCACCCCGACGCCCTGGTCGAGGTTGAAACTGCCTTCCTTGACGATGCCATCTTCCAGCGCCCAGGTTTCCGAGACCTGGCTCTGGAAGTACAGATCGGCCGCATCGATGCCCGGCCCGGCCAGGTCCGCCAGCACCGCCGGCAGATGCTCAATGGTCAAGCCGCCCGGACTCAACAGATGTTCACTGACGGATACCAACATACTGTTCATTACTCAATCTCGTTTATGACTGTTGCACCTGGCAGCCGTGGTTCGGCTGCCGCAAAAAATCGTTTATGCCGCGCCACCGGCATGCGCTGGCGGATCGCCGCCTGCTCCGTCGCATCACGCTCGGCCAGCAGTACCCCCGGCCCCAGCGGCAGCTCGGCGAGCACGCGGCCCCAGGGATCGACCAGCGCCGAATGGCCAAAGGTTTCGCGCCCGCCTGGATGGCTGCCGCCCTGCCCGGCCGCCAGCACGTAGCACTGGGTTTCGATGGCCCGCGCGCGGGTGAGTATCTGCCAATGCGCCGCGCCGGTAACCGCAGTAAAGGCCGCCGGCACGCTGATCAACTCCGCGCCCGCTGCGCGCAAGGCGCTGTACAGTTCGGGAAAACGCAGGTCATAACAGACGCTCAGGCCCAAACGCCCGACCGGGGTATCGGCCACCACCACCTGGCTGCCAAAGGCGTAATCATCGGACTCGCGATAACGGCCGTGGCTGTCGCTGACATCCACATCGAACAGGTGCAGCTTGTCATAACGCGCCACCCGCTGGCCGGCATTATCGATCAGCAGCGAGCAGGCGTGCGCTTTGGCGTCGGGCTGGCCATCCGGTGGCAGGGGTATGGTGCCGGCAACAATCCACAGGTTCAAATCGCGGGCGGTCTGTTGTAACCAGGGCAGGATGGGCCCCTGGCCCAACGCCTCGGCGTGCCCCAGCGCAGCCTGGTCACGCCGGCCCATGGCGGCGAAGTTTTCCGGCAGCACCGCCAGCCGTGCACCTTGCGCGGCAGCCTGTTCGAGCAACTGCCGAGCCTGCGCCAGATTGGCCAGGACATCGGCCTGGCTGACCATTTGAATGACTGCGAAGGTCATGACTGCCTTATCTCACTATCGGTATCGGGCTTCAGCTTACAAGCCATACCGGCAGACTGCACGGCTGCATATCCACCGTACGGCGTTTACTGCGGTTTTTCGAAGGGCTTGTCGAAGCTGATATCCGGGTTCTGCCAGGCGCCCTTGACGTCGTACTGCACACTGGCAAAGCGCGCCACACGATCACCCAGCAGCTTGTCGGCGATAAACAGCGCCCCGCCGATGGCCGGCGCACCGACTATCAATGCGGCCAAAGGCAGGTTGTTGGTCACCGGCAAGGTCACCAACAACTTGGCATCAATCCGGTCATTGGCCATATCCAGGGTGCCATTGAGTTCCAGATTGCTCGATGGCCCGGTAAGGGTGATCGGCTCGCGGGTCACGAACACGCCGTTATCGGCCACCAGCAAGCCCTTGACCCGGTCATAGCTCAGGCCCTTGCCGAGCAGGTCGGAAAAGTCCAGGCGCAGGCGCCGGCCAATCGAGTTGAAATTCAGCAGGCCGAACACCCGCAGCGCCGAGGCCGGCCCTTCGACCTCGGAGAACTGCCCTTGGCGCAGCGAGGCATCCAGCGAACCGCTAAAGCGTTTCATGCTGAACCAGGCCGGCGAGCCGGGCCAGTGACCGTCCACATTCATATGAAAGTCGCGGCTGCTGGCGGTGGGGGCAAAGCCCCAGGCGATCAGCACATCGGCCAGATCAGCGCCGCCCATGCGCCCGTCATAACGTGTGCGTGTGCCGTTCGCGGCCTTTAGCCAAGTGGCCCGGCCCGCAATTTTCAGGCCTTTAAGATTGAGATCCAGCTCGCTGAACTGCACGCCGTCACTGACCGGGCGCGCCTTGAGCGACCAGCTGCCCAGCGGTTCGATGCCCTGATAAACCTCGGCAATACGCACATCCAGCGCCGGGAAGCTGCTCGGATCGACGCTGGCCAGCGGATCGGGCGCATCCACCACGGGTTCATCTTTAACCTTAAGCGCTGCCGCCGGGAAGCGCAGGTAGTCGAGCGTCAGGGCAATCGGCAACTCACCGGCATCCGGTAAACTGACCTGGCCTTGCAGCAGCGGGCTGTCGAGGCTGACTGCCCAGGTGGCAGCTTCGCGTTCAACCGCCACGTCCAGCGCATCCAGGCTGATGCCAAAGCCGCTGAAGCGAGCAATATGCAGCTGGGCATCCTTGAACAGGCGCTGCGCATCCCCGATTGGCACGCTGGCATAGGGCTGCAACACCTGCTGCCAGGCCGACCAGTCCAACTCCGCCACCCGTCCGCGCACACGCAGGCCCTGACTGGTGGGCAGGCTGGCCGGGCCATCGGCCAGGCGAATCTCGCCACGGCCCTGATTGAACTGCCCCGGACTGGCGGCAAAGGTTAGGCTCAGCAGATCGGCGTACTCCAGCCAGTAGCGCTGTTCGCGCCCGCCCAGGCTCATGCGCCAGTGCGTCGCACGCTCCTCGTCAGCACTTTTGCCAAAGGGTGCCGGCAACGCCACCGTTGCGCCCTTGAGGGTGGAACTCACACGCAGCTGACTGTCGGCGCCATCCAGGGTCAGATCAAGGCGATAAGGCAGGTTGCCGCTAATGGGCAGCGGCTGGGTCACACCCAGCCAGGTGCTTAGCTCAGTCACGGCGATCTGCCCGCTGGCCTCGATGCGACTGCGCGCCTTGCCCAGCGCGCCCTCGGCAAGGGCCTTGCCACGCACAGCATGACCCAGCACCTGGGCACGGATGTCCGGAGCACTCAGGCCGCTGGCAGTGTTGTAACGAAAGGCGCCCTGCAGCTGGCTGAACTGCAACGGCGGGTTGGGCAGGCTGAGCTGCGCGCCTTGAGTGGCAAAATCCACCACCACTGCAGGGGCCATACCCTTGCGCAATGGCAGGTCGAGCTTCAACTTACCGGCCAGCGCCCCCGCGCCAGCCCAGCCGGCAAAGGTCTCTGCGGTGCCGATTGGCGTCTGTTGCAGGATATGCAGGGCATCCTCGACATTGCTGCTCAGCTCACTGGTCAGCAACAGACGCGGCGGCAGCCCCGGCAATGCAGTCGCGATCAGCGCCTGGGCGTTGCTCACTTGGCTATCGAGGATGCGCCCTTGCACCAGGTCGACGCGCACGCCAGTGTCTTCGATCAACACCTTGCCACGCCCCTCGCGCAGCGCCGGCCAGCCGGGCTGAAAGGCCAGCTCGGCATCATGCACGGCGAAGAACAGGCTGATACTGCGCGCGGTATTCTCCGCGCCCTTGTTCAGCGAGCCTTGGTACTGGAAATAGCCTTCATCGACCGCGCCACCGCGGATGGCACTTTTCAGCCAGGCATCCAGCTCAGGACTCATGCCCGGCGACCGGCTCGGCAGGTATTTCTCGGTAAAGCGCGCATCGCCGTTACGCAGGCCAACGCGCAGGTCCATATAGTCTTCCTGCGTCGGGTCGAAGCGCAGGCGAATCAGGAAGTCACCGGCGACCGGCCCTTCCTCCCCCAGCACTTGCAGATACGGGCTGCGCAGGGTGAACGCCTGCTCATCAATCTGCCAGGTCAGCAGCGCCTTGGCAGTTTGGTAATGCCAGGGCTTGGGAAACAGGGTATGGAGGTGCAGGGAAAAGTCTTCGCTGTCGACGCGCAGCTCGCCCTGGCCCAGATCACCGCTGATGCTGCCACTGAGGTTTTCCGCCGCCGGCGAGCCGAGGTACGCGGCAAAGCCGACGCGTTCGAGATTGGCCGAGAATTGCAGGCGCTTGCTGTCGGTCAGCCGCGGCCGGTAGTCGAGCTGGATATTACGCAACGCGCCATGCGGCTTGAGCTGTTCAAGCAGTGCCAGGCCTTTGTCCGGCAATGGTGCAAGCCCCGCCACCAGCGGCTGCAGCGGCGCCAGGTCGAGACGATCGGCACTCAGCAGCCATTGCTCCTGCACCTCTGCGCTTTCCGCCTGCTGGGTCAGTGCCAGGCGCACTTCGCCCCAGCGCTGCTCATCACGGCTGAAGGCCAGGTCATCCAGGAGCAGCTTGAAACCCAGCTCGGTGCGGGTGAAATAGGCATTCAGCGCCAGATTGTGCAGCGCCACCGACTCACGCTTGGCGTAGCCGGCCTTGAGCTGCGGCACATGCAGACGGCTGACGGCGCGCTGCACGCCGCCCTTGGCCCAGCTCAGCCAGACCTCACCACCCAGCTGCAACTGCTCAAGGCGCCATTGCGCCAGCAGGCTCGCCGGCACCCAGGCCGCCCAATCGCTCTGCGGCAGACTCAGGTACAGCTCGGCGGAGGCGTCTTGCCAGCGCTTGGCAGTTATCCGTGTGCGCAACTGCAGGGCCAGCGGCTGGCCATCGGGCAACCGCAGGCGGCCATCCAGGCGCTGGCGCACACTGCCGTTGCGCAGGCTGAGATTCACATAGGTCAAGGTGCGCGCTGGCTGCTCGAAGGCCTGCACGGTGACCTGGCTGTTGAACAGCGACAGGCGCTTGACCAGCTGCGACTGCGTCAGCAGCTGCGCCAGGTCGAGCGGCGCCGGCGCGTTGCGTTGCGGCAAGCCCTTGAGCGTCCAGCGGCCGTCCTCGCCCTGCTGCACCACCAGCTGCACGCCATCCAGCTCAAGCCGGGCGATGCGCAGCTGACGCGCCAATAGGCTGGCCAGCACATCCGGCACCACACGCACCTGATCCAGCTGCAAGGCCCCAGCGCCCTCGCCCACCGCCACATCATGGGCGGTCAGCACCGGCGAGAAGCCTTGCCAGAGGCCTTCCAGCGCGCCGATCTGCACCGGCATGGCCAGCACTTCACGGGCCTTGTCTTCAGCCTCAAGACGGTATTCGGCGACCAGCGGCACCAGCTCGCGGCCGAGGCTGACATACAGCGCTGCCAATACCAGCGCCAAGGCGCACAGCCCCAGTGCCGTACGCAGCAGCAGGGCAGTCCAGCGCGCCAATGCCTGCATTCAGTTCACGCCCGGATAGGCGGGTATATCAGAGCAGCACCACATCGTATTGCTCCTGGGAGTACATGGTCTCGACCTGAAACTTGATGGTGCGGCCGATAAAGGCTTCGAGGTCGGCGACATTGCCCGACTCTTCATCGAGCAAGCGGTCGACCACTTTCTGATTGGCCAGCACGCGATACCCTTCCGGCTGATAGGCTCGCGCCTCTCGCAAAATCTCGCGGAAGATTTCATAGCAGGTGGTTTCCGCCGTCTTCAGCTTGCCGCGCCCCTGACAGCAGCTGCACGGCTCGCACAGCACCTGCTCAAGGCTTTCGCGGGTGCGCTTGCGGGTCATCTGCACCAACCCCAATTCCGTTATGCCGATAATATTGGTCTTGGCGTGGTCGCGCTCCAGCTGCTTCTCCAGGGTGCGCAGCACCTGGCGCTGGTGCTCTTCATCTTCCATGTCGATAAAGTCGATGATGATGATCCCGCCCAGATTGCGCAGGCGCAGCTGGCGGGCAATCGCCGTAGCCGCCTCCAGATTGGTCTTGAAGATGGTTTCTTCCAGCGTGCGATGGCCGACGAACGCGCCGGTATTCACATCGATGGTGCTCATCGCCTCGGCCGGATCGACCACCAGATAGCCGCCGGACTTGAGCGGCACCTTGCGCTCCAGGGCTTTCTGGATTTCATCCTCGACGCCATACAGGTCGAAAATCGGCCGCTCGCCGGGATAATGCTCCAGGCGATCGGCGATTTCCGGCATCAGCTCATCAACGAACTGGGTGATCTTGCCGAAGGTCTCCCGCGAGTCGACGCGGATCTTCTCGATCTTCGGGTTGACCAGGTCGCGCAGGGTGCGCAGCGCCAGGGACAGATCCTCGTAGATCACCAGCGGCGTCGGGCCGACCTTCATCTGCGTGGCGATCTGCTCCCACAGGCGGCGCAGGTACCGAATATCGGCGAGGATTTCATCGGCACCCGCCCCGTCAGCCGCGGTGCGCAGGATAAAACCGCCGGTTTCCTCAATGCCTTCGGCGGCCACGCAATCGGCGACTACTTGCTTCAAGCGCTCGCGCTCGGCTTCATCTTCGATCTTCAGCGAGATGCCGACATGGGCGGTGCGCGGCATATACACCAGATAACGCGAAGGGATCGACAGCTGGGTGGTCAGGCGTGCGCCCTTGCTGCCAATTGGGTCCTTGGTCACCTGCACCACCAGGCTCTGGCCTTCATGCACCAGGGCGCTGATGCTTTCCACCGCAGGGCCTTCACGGCTGGAGATTTCCGCCGCGTGAATAAACGCCGCACGCTCCAGGCCGATATCGATAAAGGCCGCCTGCATGCCGGGCAGCACGCGCACCACCTTGCCCTTGTAGATATTGCCGACGATGCCACGCTTCTGCGTGCGCTCGACGTGCACTTCCTGCAGTACGCCGTTTTCCACCACCGCCACGCGCGATTCCATCGGCGTGATATTGATCAGAATTTCTTCACTCATGCGCTTATCTCTTCTGAGATCAAGCTGAAAGCCCAGGGACTGCGCCGGTAAAGGCTGCCACTCACCCGCGACCCGCAACCTCTTGACTGTGATCTGGCAGTGTCTGCCAGCACGGAATAGCAAATTCTGCGAGCAACGCGGCAGTTTCACACAGCGGCAAGCCCACCACCGCCGAATAACTGCCTTGCAACTGGCTGACAAACACCGCCGCCAGCCCCTGAATACCGTAACACCCAGCCTTGTCCTGTGGCTCGCCGCTGGCCCAATAGGCCTCGATTTCGGCCTGTGCTAAGGCGCGAAAGGTGACCTGGCTGGTGACCACCCGCGACTCCAGCCGTTCGCGGCTGACCAGCGCCACTGCCGTCAGCACTTGGTGAGTACGCCCAGACAGCGCACTGAGGGTCGCCAGCGCATCGTCACGATCAGCCGGCTTACCGAGAATCTGCCCATCGAGCACCACGGCGGTATCGGCGCCGAGCACCACGGCATCCGCAGTATCGGCCAATGGCGCCAGCCCAGCCTGCGCCTTGGCGCGAGCCAGACGCTCTACATAGGCGATTGGCGCCTCACCTGGCAATGCATTTTCATCAATCGGAGCGATTTGCGTGAGGAAGGGCACGCCAATTTGCGTCAACAGTTCGCGGCGACGCGGCGACCCGGAGGCGAGATAGAGGGTGGCCATGCTGACTTCTCCCTGTCGGATAAACGCAAGGCCAGGCGGCCCTGCTTAGTTGACGCCTAGACGCTGATGCAGCCCGCGCAGCAAGGTGCAGACCCAGGGCCAGAGCAAGGCACTGACCAGCGCCGGCAAGACAAACGCCAGAGTGGGCGGGCGGCTGCCGGTCAGGGCGTTCAGCCACAACTGCACCAGCTGCGCCAGGCCAAACACCACCAGCAGCACCGTGCTTTGCTGCCACATGGGGAACATGCGCAGGCGTTGATGCAGGGTCAGCACCAGAAAGGTGATCAGCGTCAGAATCAGCGCATTCTGGCCGAACAAACTGCCATTTAGCACATCCGCCAACAAGCCGAGGCCCCAGGCCGTGGTCATGCCCACGCGATGTGGCAACGCCAGCACCCAATAGGTCAGAAACA
This sequence comes from Pseudomonas sp., assembly GCF_049301935.1. Classification (GTDB taxonomy): domain Bacteria; phylum Pseudomonadota; class Gammaproteobacteria; order Pseudomonadales; family Pseudomonadaceae; genus Aquipseudomonas. Next base: position 14,553 of record NZ_JBAQLP010000015.1, read on the forward strand.
GCGCCAGCCACAGTGGCCGGCCCAGCTCCATAAATTTCGGCATGCTCGACACACTGAGCAACAGCGCTAACGCAAACGTCAGCCAGACCACCCAGAGGTTGCTTGAACGTGCGGCCATTATTGCGCTGCCTCCGGCGGATTGGCGGGCGCCACGGGCGCGTCGGACGCAGGTTGCACGGGTTGCGCCTGCTGCAGAATTTCACGATCCAGGGCTTCCTGCGCCTGCGCCGAGTCGGTGGCACGCTGCTCCGGGGTACGCGGGTCGGTAAACACCAGCAACATATAGCGGCTGCGGTTCAGCGTAGCCGTAGGTACCGCACGGACAATCGCGAAGGGCTGGCCGGAGTCGTGGATCACTTCGCTAACCATGGCCACCGGATAACCGGCCGGGAAACGCTGGCCAAGGCCGGAGCTGACCAGCAGATCGCCTTCCTTGATATCTGCCGTGTCCGCCACATGGCGCAACTCCAGGCGCTCCGGGTTGCCGGTGCCGCTGGCGATGGCGCGCAGGCCATTGCGATTGACCTGCACCGGAATGCTGTGGGTGGTGTCCGTCAGCAACAGCACGCGCGAGGTATAGGGCATCACCTCGACCACCTGGCCCATCAGGCCGCGAGCATCCAGCACCGGCTGACCCAGGACCACGCCGTCCTTCTCGCCCTTGTCGATCAGGATGCGGTGGGTAAAGGGATTGGGATCGATACCGATCAACTCGGTGGCCAGCACCTCGTCATCGACCAGCGCGGCCGAATTGAGCAGCTCGCGCAAGCGCACGTTCTGCTCGGTGAGGGCGGCGAGCTTCTGCAGGCGGCGCTGCATCATCAGCTGTTCGGCCTTGAGTTTTTCGTTCTCGGCGGTCAACTCGCTACGCGTGCTGAGCTCCTGAGTCGCGCTCTCCCACACCCGTACCGGCAGACGGCCGACCCAGTAGACCGGCTCGACAATCAGGCCGAGCTGCGCACGCAGCGGCTGCAGCAGGGTGAAGCGTGCGTCGACCACCATCAGCGCAGCCGACAGCACGGTAAACACCAGCAGGCGCACACCCAGCGAAGGACCTTTGGCAAATAGCGGTTTGATCGGCAGCTCCTCACGGCGTCAGGCAGCAAACAAAAAGCTGCAAGCGGGCAGAACCCGGCTTGCAGCTTAGGACGTGGAACAGTGGCGCCTTACTCCGAGGACAGCAGGTCCATGGTGTGGCGATCCATCATCTCCAGCGCCTTGCCGCCACCACGAGCCACGCAGGTCAGCGGGTCTTCGGCGACGATCACCGGCAGACCGGTTTCCTGGGCCAGCAGCTTGTCCAGATCACGCAGCAGCGCGCCACCACCGGTGAGCACCAGGCCACGCTCGGCGATGTCCGAGGCCAGCTCCGGCGGCGATTGCTCCAGCGCGCTTTTCACCGCCTGGACGATGGTCGCCAGGGATTCCTGCAGCGCTTCGAGCACTTCGTTGGAGTTCAGGGTAAAGCTGCGCGGTACCCCTTCGGCCAGGTTACGGCCACGTACGTCGACTTCACGCAGTTCGCCACCGGCATAGGCGGTGCCGATTTCCTGCTTGATCCGCTCGGCGGTGGATTCACCGATCAGCGAACCGTAGTTGCGACGTACGTAGGTGATGATCGCTTCGTCGAAACGGTCGCCGCCGACCCGCACGGATTCGGCGTAAACCACACCATTAAGGGAGATCAGGGCGATTTCCGTGGTACCACCACCGATATCGACGACCATCGAACCGCGGGCCTCTTCAACCGGCAGACCGGCACCGATGGCAGCGGCCATCGGTTCTTCGATCAGGAACACTTCGCGGGCACCGGCGCCGAGGGCCGATTCACGGATGGCGCGGCGCTCCACCTGGGTGGATTTGCACGGCACGCAGATCAGCACGCGGGGCGACGGTTGCAGAAAGCTGTTTTCGTGAACTTTGTTGATGAAGTACTGCAGCATCTTCTCGCAGACGCTGAAGTCGGCGATCACGCCGTCTTTCATCGGACGGATAGCCGCAATGTTGCCGGGGGTACGGCCGAGCATGCGTTTGGCTTCGGTGCCGACCGCCACCACGCTTTTCTGGTTACCGTGGGTGCGGATAGCCACGACCGACGGCTCGTTGAGGACGATGCCGCGTTCGCGAACATAAATCAGGGTATTGGCAGTGCCCAGGTCAATCGATAGATCGCTGGAAAACATGCCACGCAGTTTTTTGAACATGGGATAGGGACCCTAGGCAACGCGTGGGTAAAAAAGTGCGGCAAACTCTAACAACGGCAGGGATTTTGAGCAAGGCACCAATATGTTAGATTGCCGGTTTTTCAGGGCTTTAAGGCCCATCATCGCGGCCTTTGACCGCCACCTGTCACACTCTGTTCCCTGCGCAGCTGTGCATGGCGACTCGTTCACATTTCCAAAGGCAGCCAGCAAATGCGCTGCTTTTTATAGGGAGAAACCTGATGGCGCTTGAACGCTGCGACGTGGAGAAAATCGCTCATCTGGCCCGACTGGGCCTGAATGAAGCCGATATTCCGGGTACCACCGAGACCCTCAATAACATTCTCGGCCTGATTGACCAGATGCAGGCGGTCAATACCGATGGCATCGAGCCGCTGGCGCACCCGCTGGAAGCCACTCAGCGCCTGCGCGCTGACCAGGTCACCGAACGCAACCAGCGCGAGGCCTACCAGGCCATCGCACCCGCCGTGGAAAACGGCCTGTATCTGGTTCCGAAAGTCATCGAGTAAGGGAAAAGCCAAGTCATGCATCAATTTACCCTGGCCGAGATCGCCCGCGGACTCGCCGACAAGCAGTTTTCCGCCGAAGAGCTGACCCGCAACCTGTTGGCGCGCATCGCCCAACTCGATCCGCAGCTCAACAGCTTTATCAGCGTCACCGAGGAGCTGGCCCTGAGCCAGGCCAAAGCCGCCGACGCTCGCCGCGCGGGTGGCGAGAGCGGCGCCCTGCTCGGCGCGCCGATTGGCCACAAGGACCTGTTCTGCACCCAGGACGTGCTGACCACTTGCGCCTCGAAAATACTCACCGGTTTCAAGGCGCCCTATAACGCCACCGTGGTGGAAAAACTCGCCAGCGCTGGCGCCGTGACCCTGGGCAAGCTGAACATGGACGAGTTCGCCATGGGCTCGGCCAACGAATCCAGCCACTACGGCGCGGTGAAAAACCCCTGGGACCTGACCCGCGTACCCGGCGGCTCCAGCGGTGGCTCGGCTGCTGCGGTGGCTGCACGCCTGCTGCCTGCCGCTACCGGCACCGACACCGGCGGCTCGATCCGCCAGCCGGCGGCGCTGACCAACCTCACCGGGATCAAGCCGACCTACGGCCGCGTTTCGCGCTGGGGCATGATCGCCTACGCCTCCAGCCTCGATCAGGGCGGTCCATTGGCCCGCGACGCCTTCGACTGCGCGCTGATGCTGCAGGCCATGGCCGGCTTTGACCCTAAAGACTCCACCAGCGTCGAGCAGCCAGTGGACGACTACCTGGCCGCCCTCAGCCAACCGCTGAACGGCCTGCGTATCGGCCTGCCCAAGGAATACTTCGGCGCAGGCCTGGATGCACGCATCGGCGAGAAGGTGCTGGCAGTGGTCGATGAGCTGAAAAAGCTCGGCGCGACCATCAAGGACATCAGCCTGCCGAATATGCAGCACGCGATTCCCGCCTACTACGTGATCGCCCCGGCCGAAGCCAGCTCCAACCTGTCGCGCTTTGACGGCGTGCGCTTCGGCTATCGCTGCGAGAACCCGGTGAACCTGGAAGACCTGTACAAGCGCTCGCGCGGCGAAGGCTTCGGCGTCGAGGTTAAACGCCGGATTATGGTCGGCACCTATGCGCTGTCCGCCGGCTACTACGACGCCTACTACCTGAAGGCGCAGAAGATCCGCCGGCTGATCAAGAATGACTTCGTTGCCGCCTTCAATGACGTCGATGTGATCCTCGGCCCCACCACGCCGAACCTGGCCTGGAAACTCGGCGAGAAGAACAACGACCCGGTCGCCGCCTACCTGGAAGACATCTACACCATCACCGCCAACCTGGCCGGCATCCCCGGCCTGTCGATGCCTGCCGGCTTCGTCGATGGTTTGCCGGTGGGTGTGCAGTTGCTTGGCAACTACTTCCAGGAAGGCCGCCTGCTCAACGTCGCTCACCAGTACCAACAGGTCACTGACTGGCACACCCAAGCGCCGAGCGGTTTTTAAGCCATGGCGCAGCCATGCAACCTTTGCCCCTCGCCCATTTATGGGAGAGGGTGGCGCGTAGCGCCGGGTGAGGGTCGCGGGCCACACAGGATCGAGGAACACTAAAGATGCAATGGGAAACCGTAATCGGGCTGGAAATTCACGCCCAGCTCAGCACCCAATCGAAGATTTTCTCCGCCAGTGCCATCGCCTTCGGTGCCGAGCCCAACACCCAGGCCAGCCTGGTTGATCTGGGGATGCCCGGCACCCTGCCGGTGCTGAATGCCGAGGCCGTGCGCATGGCCTGCAAGTTTGGCCTGGCGATTGATGCCGAAATTGCCCCGCAGAACGTCTTCGCCCGCAAAAACTACTTCTACCCCGACTTACCCAAGGGCTACCAGACCAGCCAGATGGACCACCCCATAGTCGGTAAAGGCTTTCTGGATATCACCCTGGAAGACGGCACCAGCAAGCGCATCGGCATCACCCGCGCGCACCTGGAAGAAGACGCCGGCAAGAGCCTGCACGAAGACTTCCACGGCATGAGCGGCATCGACCTCAACCGCGCCGGCACGCCGCTACTGGAGATCGTTTCCGAGCCGGATATCCGCAGCGCCAAGGAAGCGGTGGCCTACGTCAAGGCCATCCATGCCCTGGTGCGTTATCTGGGCATCTGCGACGGCAATATGGCCGAAGGCTCGCTGCGCTGCGACTGCAACGTTTCGGTGCGGCCAAAAGGCCAGGCCGAGTTCGGCACCCGCGCCGAAATCAAGAACGTCAACTCGTTCCGCTTTATCGAGAAGGCGATCAACCACGAAGTACAGCGGCAGATCGAGCTGATCGAGGACGGCGGCAAGGTGGTGCAGGAAACCCGCCTGTACGACCCGAACAAAGACCAGACCCGCTCCATGCGCAGCAAGGAAGAAGCCAACGACTACCGTTACTTCCCCTGCCCGGACCTGCTGCCGGTGGTGATCGAGCAGAGCTTCCTCGACGAAGTACGCGCCAGCCTGCCGGAGCTGCCGGTGGAGAAACGTGCGCGCTTTGAGCGTGAGTTCGGCCTGTCCACCTATGACGCCGACGTACTGGCCGCCAGCCGCGAACTGGCCAACTACTTCGAGGCGGTCAACGCCGTGTGTGGCGATGCCAAGCTGGCCGCCAACTGGGTGATGGGCGAGCTGTCCAGCCTGCTTAATGAGCTCGGCATTGAGATTGAAGAGTCGACGGTTTCAGCCGAACAACTAGGCGGCATGATCCGGCGCATCCAAGACAACACAATCTCCGGAAAGCTTGCTAAAGACGTGTTCAGATTCATCGCTCGTGGTGATGACAATATTCAAGGCGATGATCTGAACAGCGCTGATCGCATCATCGAAATGCACGGCCTTAAGCAAGTCACCGACTCCGGCGCCATCGAAATCATGCTGGACGAAGTGCTGGCGGCCAACGCCGAGCAGGTCGAACAGTACCGCGCTTCTGATGAAGCCAAGCGCGGCAAGATGTTCGGTTTCTTTGTCGGCCAGGCCATGAAGGCCTCGAAAGGCAAGGCCAACCCCGGCCAAGTGAACGAACTGCTGAAGAAAAAGCTCGAAGGGTGAGCCTTGCCGTAACACACAACGCCGGGTCAGCCCGGCGTTGTTTTGTCCGCAGCACCCCATCAAGGAGCCGCCATGCGCCTTCTGTTAATCGCCATAACCAGCCTGTTGCTCAGCGCCTGCGCCAGCCCAGGCCGGATCGATCCGCAGGGTTACCGCGCCGAAGGCCAGGCGTCCTATTACGGCGCGCGCCACCACGGCAACAAGACCGCCAGCGGCGAGCGCTTCGACCAGCACGCGCTGACCGCCGCGCACCGCAGCCTGCCGTTTGGCAGCCGCGTGCAGGTGACCAACCTGCGTAACGACAAGCGCGTGGTGGTGCGCATCAACGACCGCGGCCCCTACGCCAAGAAGCGCATCATCGACCTCTCGCAAAAGGCCGCCGAACAGCTGGAGATGCTGCGCGACGGCGTGGTGCCGGTGCGCGTGGAACAACTGGCCGACTGAACACAGCTATTTACAAAGTAGCCGTAGCCAGCCCTGCCCAGCCTCTGGCGCCGCGCCAGCCGATGATTAAACTAACGCCACTTTTATGGAGCCCCTTGCAATGACCCTGATGACCTTTGTTTATCTGATCGCCGGCCTGGTGCTGCTGGTGGCCGGCGCCGAGGTGCTGGTGCGCGGCGCAGCCAAACTGGCCGCCCAATTCGGCATTCCACCGCTGATCATCGGCCTGACCGTGGTGGCCTTCGGCACCAGCGCGCCGGAAACCGCCGTCAGCGTGCAAGCGGCATTGAACGGCAGCGGCGACCTGGCGATTGGCAATGTGATCGGCAGCAATATCGCCAACGTGCTGCTGATTCTTGGCCTGACCGCAGTGGTTGCACCACTGATCGTCTCGCGCCAGCTGATCCGCCTGGATGTGCCGATCATGATCGGCGCCAGCCTGGTGGTGTATGCCCTGGCCTGGGACGGCAGCCTCAGCCGCCTCGACGGCGCGCTGCTGTTTGCCGGCGTGCTCGCCTACACCGGTTTCCTGATTATCAGCTCGCGCCGCGACAAGAGCGCCAGCGAGGACGACGAATTCACCAAGGAGTTCGGCCTCAATGAGCCGGCCAAGCCCTACGCCTGGGCGATCAACCTGGGCCTGATCATTGTCGGCCTGGTGCTGCTGGTCAGCGGCTCCAACTTCCTGGTTGAGAGCGCCGTCACCATGGCCCGCGCGCTGGGCATCTCGGAGCTGGTGATCGGCCTGACCGTGGTCGCCGTCGGCACCTCGCTGCCAGAACTGGCCACCTCGATCATGGCCGCCATCAAGGGCGAGCGCGATATTGCCGTGGGCAATATCGTCGGCAGCAATATCTTCAACCTGCTCTGCGTACTGGGCCTGGCCTCGCTGGTTTCGCCGCAAGCCATCAGCGTGGCCGCCAACGCCCTGGCTTTCGACTTCCCGGTGATGATCGCGGTGGCCGTGGCCTGCCTGCCGATCTTCTTCGCTGGCTACCGCATCAACCGCTGGGAAGGCCTGCTGTTCCTCACCTACTACGTGGCCTATACGGTCTACCTGGTGCTGTCGTCGACCGGGCGCCCGTTCGCCGAAGTCTTCGGCGAGGCCATGCTCGGCTACGCCCTGCCGCTGACCGCCGTGACCCTGGTGATCATCGCAGGGCGCGCCTGGCACAAGCAGCGTGGCGAGGAGATTTAGCCATGAGCGATAGCCACCAGCAGGGCCTGAAAGTCCGCCGCGAAGTGATGGGCGACGCCTTCGTCGACCGCGCCCTGGGTAACGCCACCGACTTTACCCAGCCGCTGCAGGACTTCGTTAACCAGCATGCCTGGGGCGGCGTGTGGACCCGGGGCGGGCTGGATCGCAAGACCCGCAGCCTGATCACCCTGTCGGCGCTGACCGCGTTGAAATGCCCGCAGGAACTCAAGGGCCATGTGCGCGGCGCGCTGAATAATGGCTGCACGGTCGAGGAAATCCGTGAAACCCTGCTGCATTGCGCGGTGTATGCCGGCGTGCCGGCGGCCATCGATGCCTTTCGCGCGGCGCAGGAAGTGATCGACGATTACCCGCCAGCCTGAGCGCAACACAACAGAAAGCCGGGCATCGCCCGGCTTGTTTACGCCTACTGAATCGCTAAATCCAACCCGCCCACTGCAGCACGAACAGACCGAGGTTGGTGGTCACCACCGTGGCCAGAGTGGTCAGCACGATAATCGCCGCAGCCAGCTGATGATTGCCGCCTACGGCCTTGGCCATGACAAAGCTGGCGGCGGCAGTTGGGCTGGCAAAGTACAGAAACAGAATCGCCAAATCGGCATCGCGAAAGCCCCACAGCCAGGCGCCCAGGGTCGCCAGCAGTGGCAGCCAGAGCACCTTCATCAGGCTTGAGCTGATCGCCATGCCACTGCTCTCGCGCAGCGACTCCAGGGTCAAGGTGCCACCGATGCAGATCAGCGCCAGCGGCAGACTCATCTGCGCAAAATACTCACCGGAAGTCAGCAACCAGGCCGGCAGCTGAATCTGCCAAGCGGCAAAGGGGATGGCCGCCAGCACGCCGATGATCAGCGGGTTGCTGAGGATGCTCTTGGTCAGACTCCAGGCATCGGTCTTGGCTTGCGGGCTGTAGATTGCCAGAACAATCGCCGACAGGCTGTTGTAGCTGAGGATCACCACCCCGCCGAGCACCGCACCGACCGACAGGCCGTAATCACCGTACATGCTGGTGGCCAGGGCCAGGCCAATAATCCCGTTATTGCCGCGAAACGCGCCCTGGGTGTAGATGCCGCGGTCCGCCGCTGGGCAGCGCAGAATCGCCCAGCCCCAGGCCAGCAGAAAGCAGCCCAAGGTCGCCAATACGAAATACAGCAACAGCGCCGGCTGCAACGCAGTATTCAGGTCGGCGTTTACAATCCCGAGAAACAACAGGGTGGGCAGCGTGCCGCGAAATACCAGCGCCGACGCGGTGTTGATAAAGGCCGCATCAATCAGCCCCAGACGCTTGAGCGCCACGCCGAGAAACAGCATGGAAAACACCGGGGCGGTGACACTGATGGTTTGCTGAACGACGGCGAGCATGGCAGCCCCTGACCACTTAGATAGGGGGCTAATGATAGCAAGGCTGCCTGGCGGAAAGCTTTCAGCAGCCTTTCATGCCTAGAAAATAACTTTTAGCGACGTACCGGACGCTTCTGCAATTTGCGCTGCAAGGTGCGCCGGTGCATGCCCAGGGCGCGGGCCGTGGCGGAGATATTGCCTTCATGCTCGCTGAGTACGCGCTGGATATGCTCCCACTGCAGACGGTCCACCGACATCGGATTTTCCGGCACCAGGCTGTCCAGGTCGGCATGCTGAGTCAGCAGCGCGGCCAGCACATCGTCGGCATCGGCCGGTTTGCACAGGTAGTTGCAGGCGCCGCGCTTGATCGCCTCCACCGCCGTGGCGATGCTCGAATAACCGGTGAGAATCACCACACGCATCTCGGCGTCCAGCTCCAACAACTTGGGCAGCAGCACCAGGCCAGAGTCGCCTTCCATCTTCAGGTCCAGCACGGCGTAATCCGGCAGGTCCTGCTCGGCAATCGCCAAGCCCTCGTCGGCGGAACTCGCGGTGGAGACACGCAAGCCGCGCCGGCTCATGGCGCGCGCCATGACGCGGGTGAAGGTGGGGTCATCATCGACCAACAGCAGATGGGGTTGTTCTTCACCGTCGAACAGGGCTTCGTCACTCATACGGATATTTCCTTAAGCTCGGCCATAGGCACGCGGCAGCTTCAGCTCGGTGAGCGTGCCGCCCTCTTCATGGTTATACAGTTTAACCGTGCCGCCGGCACGGGTAACGCTGGCCTGACTGAGGAACAGCCCGAGGCCGAAACCCTTGCCCTTGGTGGTGAAAAACGGCCGACCGATCTGCTCGGCAATCGCCAGCGGCACGCCCGCACCGAAATCGCGAATGCTCAGGCGCAGCCACTGGTGATCCCAGTCCAGGCGAATATCCAGGTTGTCCGGGCAGGCATCGGCGGCGTTGTTCAGCAGGTTGAGCAGCGCCTGAGTCAGGTCGGCTGGCGGCATCATGCGTGGCGGCGCACCACGGCCCAGGCATTGATAGCGGTAACTGGCCTCAGGGCGCATCAGGTGCCAGCGATTGAGCGCCGCTTCCAGCCATTCTCCGGCAGACAGCTCGATCACCGCCTGCCGCCGATCCGCCTCGGCGGCGCGCACCAGGTGTTGCAGGGTTTCCTTGCACAGTTTGACCTGCTCCTGCAGCACCGCCAGGTCTTCCTGCAGGGTCGGCTCCTGATGCTCGCGGCGCAGCTCCTTGATCAGCACGCTCATGGTCGACAGTGGCGTGCCCAACTCATGGGCGGCACCCGCCGCCTGGGTCGCCACGGCGAGCAGTTGCTGGTCACGCAAGCCTTCTTCGCGGCGCTCGGCACGCAGTTCTTCCTGATGGCGCAGCTCTTCGGCCATCTTCGCGACAAAGAAGGTGATCAGCCCAGCGGCCAGGGCAAAGCTCAACCACATACCGTAGATCAGCAGGCTTTCCCGTGGCGCGGCCGGCAGATCCAGCGGATGCGACCAGACCAGCAGAAAGGTGTAACCGCCCAGCGCCAGGCCGGACAGGGTGATGGTATAGAGCCAGGGCAGGGTCGCCGCGGCAATGGTCAGCGGCACCAGGTAATAGGAGACAAAAGGGTTGGTCGAACCGCCCGAGTAATACAGCAGCAGGCTGTGGATGATCAGGTCGCAGCCCAGCTGCACCGCGTATTCCTGCTCGGTCACCGGCCACGGCCCGCGCAGGCGCAGCGCGGTGAGCAGGCACAGCACCAGGGAAATACCGAGGGTGACGCTCAGCTCCAGCCAGGGCAGCGGCAACGCCCCCGACTTATAGGCCAGGCCCACCGAGCCCGCCTGCGCCGCCAACACCAGAATGCGGATCAGGGTCAGGCGCCAGAGGTTTTGCCGGCTCGCCGACAGTAGCTGCACAGGTGCGAGCATAGAATCTCCAAGATGCTCATTTAGCGAGCCGCAGGAGTATAACCAAGCCTCTGTACGGCCAACTGCGGCAACACGCCGCAGCAAACAACCAGCAAGGCAAAAATTGCATGGAGCAATTTTTAACGTCGCGCAGCGACGGCCCGGAGGGTGGCCGCCATGGATGGCAGGCCATAAAAAGGAACGCCGTTTAACCCGCTTGGTCAGATTGCTACGTCTACCCTCTGGAAAGCCGCGCATATCTCCATGCGCCCATCACATAAGGAATCGTCATGCTGCCCTTGCCCCGCCTCGCCACCGCCCTGCTACTGAGCGCCACCACCCTGATGAGCGCCACGGCCATGGCCGAACAAGCGCGCTACAACCAGGTTTCCCTGCGCGCCGAGGTCAATCAGGAAATCGCCCACGACCTGATGCACGTCACCCTTTACAGCGAAGCCCAGCACAGCGACCCCGCCGCCCTCGCCGCGCAGATCAGTCAGACCCTCAACGCCAGCATCGCCCAGGCGCGCCAGGTCAAAGGCGTCAGCGTTTCCTCCGGCAGCCGCCACAGTTACCCGGTGTACGACGATAAAGGTCAGAAAATTACCGCCTGGCGCGAGCGCGCCGAACTGCGCCTGGAAAGCGCCGACTTCAGCGCGCTGTCCAAGCTCACCGGGAACATGCTGCAAACCCTGAAAATGGGCGGTATGCACTTCAGCATCGCCTCAGGCACCCGCAAGACCCATGAAGACGCCCTGCTCAAGGACGCCGTGGCAGCCTTCAAGGCCCGCGCCCAACTGGCCACCGAAGCCCTCGGCGGCAGCGGTTACAAGCTGGTCAGCCTGAGCCTCAACAGCGGTGGTTTTCAGCCGCCGATGCCAATGCGCATGGAAGCCATGAAAGGCGCGGCCATGATGGATGCGGCGGTGACCCCGGAGATCGAAGCCGGCACCAGCCAGGTCAATATCAATGCCGATGGGGTGATCGAAGTGCAGATGCCGTAAAAACTGCTAAAAACAGCAGCAGCGCCGTTATCCGACGATAGCGGCGCTTTGCCATGTTTTTCCCGCGCTTTTATAGAAATGCGACACCCACATACTGCTGCATCGTCATTCCTGTTCTCTCTGCGACATGCCACTTGCCTACGGCATACGCCCTGCATAGTTTCTCCCAAGGTCTCCACAAGAGGCCCCTCAGGATCACAACCACAATAACCATGAGGTCACTATGCGTAAGAACGCCGTCATCCAGGCTTTACTCGCCGCTGGGCTGATCGCCAGCACCCCGTTTGCCAGCGCCGCCGGCAATCTGGTGTTCTGCTCCGAAGGCAGCCCCGCCGGGTTCGACCCTGGCCTGTACACCACCGGCACCGACTTCGATGCCGCTGCGGAAACCGTGTTCAACCGCCTGAGCCAGTTCGAGCGTGGCGGCACCGCGGTAATCCCTGGCCTGGCCGAGAAGTGGGACATCAGTGAAGACGGTTTGAGCTACACCTTCCACCTGCGCCCCAAGGTGAAATTCCATACCACCGAATACTTCACACCGAGCCGCGACTTCAACGCCGATGACGTGCTGTTCACTTTTCAGCGCATGCTCGACAAGGACCACCCGTTCCGCAAAGCCTACCCGTCGGAATTCCCCTACTTCACCGACATGGGCATGGACGCCAATATCGCCAAGATCGAAAAACTCGACGACATGACAGTCCGCTTCAGCCTCAACGAAGTCGACGCCGCCTTTATCCAGAACCTGGCGATGAGCTTCGCCTCGATCCAGTCTGCCGAATACGCCGATAGCCTGCTCAAGGCCGGCAAAGCCGCCGACATCAACCAGAAGCCCATCGGCACCGGCCCATTCGTGTTCAGCCGCTACCAGAAGGACGCGGTGATCCGCTTCAAGGGCAACAAGGAATACTGGCAGCCGGATGAGGTGAAGATCGACAACCTGATCTTCGCCATCAACACCGACGCCTCGGTGCGCATGCAGAAGCTCAAAGCTGGCGAATGCCAGGTCACCCTGTTCCCGCGCCCGGCGGATCTGGATTCGCTGAAAAAAGACCCTAATCTGGACATGCCTGAGCAGGCCGGTTTCAACGTCGGCTATATCGCCTACAACGTCAGCCACCCGCCGTTCGACCAGCTCGAAGTGCGCCAGGCGCTGGACATGGCGGTAAACAAGCAAGGCATCATCGACGCGGTGTACCAGAGCGCCGGCCAGCTGGCGGTCAACGGCATGCCGCCGACCCAGTGGTCCTATGACGACAGCATCAAAGACCCCGCTTACAACCCGGAAAAAGCCAAAGAGCTGCTCAAGGCCGCCGGCGTCAAGGAAGGCACCGAAATCACCCTGTGGGCCATGCCGGTGCAGCGCCCCTACAACCCCAACGCCAAGCTGATGGCCGAGATGCTGCAAAGCGACTGGGCCAAGGTCGGCATCAAGGCCAAGATCGTCAGCTACGAGTGGGGCGAGTACCTCAAGCGCAGCAAGGCCGGCGAGCACGATGCCATGCTGATCGGCTGGAGCGGCGACAACGGTGACCCGGACAACTGGCTGGGCACCCTGTATGGCTGCGACGCGGTAGACGGCAACAACTTCTCCAAGTGGTGTGATGCCGACTACGACAAGCTGGTGAAAGCCGCCAAGCGCGTTACCGACACCGCCGAGCGCAGCGAGCTGTACAAGCAGGCTCAGGTGATTCTCAAGCGTGAAGTGCCGATCACCCCGATCGCCCACTCCACGGTCTACCAGCCGATGAGCAAGAAAGTCGTGGACTTCAAGATCAGCCCGTTCGCGCTGAACTCGTTCTACGGCGTCGGCGTCAAGTAACTGCAGTCCTCACCCATGCTGGCGAGCGGGTTATCCGCCCCTCGTCAGCCGGACAACAGCGGCCTACCCGGCTGCCGTTTGTTTGCTCCGTATAACCCGAGGATTGCCCTGATGCCTGGACCTTTCCGGCCCCACCCAAGCGACTGCCGCGCCGTTGCCTGCCGCGCCCGGCCTGCAACACCGGCGCTCAATAGCGGGCCACCCGCCGTACTACAACAGCGTCCGGCCATGCAGCCCGATGCACGCTCACCTTTACTGGAGCTCTGACCCCGATGCTGTCCTTTATTGCCCGACGCCTGGGGTTACTGATCCCCACCTTTTTCGGCGTCACCCTGCTGACCTTCGCGCTGATCCGCATGATCCCCGGCGACCCGGTGGAAGTGATGATGGGCGAGCGCCGCGTCGACCCGGTGATGCACGCCGAGGCCATGGAGCGCCTGGGCCTGAACAAGCCGCTGTACGCCCAGTATTTCGACTATATCGGCCAGCTCGCCCAGGGCGATCTGGGCCAATCGCTGCGCACCCGCGAAAGCGTCTGGAGCGAGTTCACCACCCTGTTCCCCGCCACCCTGGAGCTGGCCCTGGCCGCCCTGCTGTTCGCCGGCTCGCTCGGTCTGGTGGCCGGAGTGATCGCCGCACTCAAGCGCGGTTCGTTGTTCGACCATGGGGTGATGGGCATCTCACTGGCCGGTTACTCCATGCCGATTTTCTGGTGGGGCCTGCTGCTGATCATGTTCTTCTCGGTGTGGCTCGGCTGGACACCGGTGTCCGGGCGCATCGACCTGCTCTACGACATAGCGCCGGTCACCGGTTTTATGCTGATCGATACGCTGCTCTCGGGCGAGGAAGGCGCCTTTGTCGACGCCCTGCGCCACCTGATCCTGCCGGCCATCGTGCTGGGCACTATCCCACTCGCGGTGATCGCACGGATGACCCGCTCGGCGATGCTCGAAGTGCTGCGCGAGGACTATGTGCGCACCGCCCGCGCCAAGGGCCTGTCGCCGGCCCGCGTGGTGTTTGTGCATGGCCTGCGCAATGCACTGATCCCGGTGCTCACGGTGTTCGGCCTGCAGGTCGGCGCGCTGCTGGCCGGTGCGGTGCTGACCGAAACCATCTTCTCCTGGCCGGGCATCGGCAAATGGCTGATCGAGTCGATCGGCGCGCGTGACTACCCGGTGGTGCAGAACGGCATTTTGCTGATCGCCTGCCTGGTGATTCTGGTCAACTTCGTGGTGGACATCCTCTATGGACTGGCTAACCCGCGCATTCGCCATCAGCGCTAAGAACCTACCCATGGCCTGCTGCGCGTCGGCGATACCGCGTCAAAACCAGCTTCGGAAGCTGCTTGCTGCTAACGCCCTTCAGGGCGGCCCCGGAGGGGCGAGCGAAGCGAGTCATGCTCATGTGCAACAGCACACTGCGCTTCCTCAGCTGCTTTTTCCTTGTCTCGCGCTAGCTCGCGAGGCCATGCACAGGTTCTACGGAGCCCACTATGACAACTGAAACCCTAAGCACCAGTCTCGACCAATCGCTGTTCTACCCCTCGCCGCTCAAGGAGTTCTGGCAAGCCTTCGCCCACAACAAAGGCGCAGTCGCCGGGCTGGCATTTATGATCCTGCTGGTGATCTGCGCGCTGTTTGCACCGTGGATCGCCCCGCACGACCCCAGCGAGCAATACCGCGAGTTTCTGCTCACCCCTCCGGCCTGGCTGGAGGGTGGCCAGCTGCAGTTTCTCCTGGGCACCGATGAAGTGGGCCGCGATCTGCTCTCAAGGCTGATCCATGGCGCACGGCTGTCGCTGCTGATTGGCCTGGCCTCGGTGCTGATGTCGCTGATCCCCGGCATTCTGCTGGGCCTGGTTGCCGGGTTCTTCCCGCGCCTGCTCGGCCCGTCGATCATGCGCCTGATGGACATCATGCTGGCCCTGCCCTCACTGCTGCTGGCGGTGGCCATCGTCGCCATCCTCGGCCCTGGGCTGATCAACACCATCTTCGCCATCGCCATCGTCTCGCTGCCCTCTTACGTGCGCCTGACCCGCGCCGCCGTGATGGGCGAGCTAAATCGTGATTACGTCACCGCCGCGCAGTTAGCTGGAGCGGGCCGAATGAGGCTGATGTTTATCACCGTGCTGCCCAACTGCATGGCGCCCCTGATAGTGCAGGCCACCCTGAGCTTCTCCTCGGCGATTCTCGATGCCGCGGCCCTGGGTTTTCTCGGCCTCGGCGTACAGCCGCCCACTCCCGAGTGGGGCACCATGCTGGCCTCGGCGCGCGACTATATCGAGCGCGCCTGGTGGGTGGTTTCGCTGCCCGGCCTGACCATTCTGCTCAGCGTGCTGGCGATCAATCTGATGGGCGACGGGCTGCGCGATGCCCTCGACCCGAAACTGAAGAATGCCGCCTGAGGAGACCCACATGGACAGGATTGCCTTTGTAGCCTTTGTAGGATGGGTGGAGCGCAGCGATACCCATCATTGCCATCCGAGCCTCGCGATGGGTATCGCACGGCTCAACCCATCCTACGGATCGGAGCCACGCTAATGAGCCTGCTGGATATCAAGAACCTCAGCGTGCGCTTCGGCGACGCCAACGCCGTGCCGGTGGTCGACGGCCTCGACCTATCCGTGCAGAAAGGCGAGGTGCTGGCCATAGTCGGCGAGTCTGGCTCCGGCAAATCGGTGACCATGATGGCGCTGATGGGCCTGATCGACACGCCCGGCATCGTCACGGCCGACAGCCTGCAGTTCGACGGCACCGATATGCTGCGCCTCAAGGGTCGCCAGCGCCGTCATATAGTCGGCAAGGACTTGTCGATGGTCTTTCAGGATCCGATGACCGCACTCAACCCCAGCTTTACCGTGGGATTCCAGATCGAGGAAGTGCTGCGTCAGCACCTTGGCCTCAAGGGCCAGGCCGCCCGCCAGCGCGCCCTGCAGCTACTCGACAAGGTGGAAATTCCCGCCGCTGCCAGCCGCCTGAAGGCCTATCCGCACCAGCTGTCCGGTGGCATGAGCCAACGGGTAGCGATCGCCATGGCGATTGCCGCCGAACCCAAGCTGCTGATCGCCGACGAGCCAACCACGGCCCTGGACGTAACCATTCAGGCGCAGATCATGGACCTGCTGGTGGGCCTGCAACGCGAACAGGACATGGGCCTGGTGCTGATCACCCATGACCTGGCCGTGGTCGCCGAAACCGCGCAGCGCGTCTGCGTGATGTATGCCGGACAAGCGGTAGAAATCGGCAGCGTGCCAAAGCTGTTCACCGCGCCGAGCCACCCCTACACCGAGGCGCTGCTCAAGGCGATCCCTGAACACAGCCAGGGCCAGCGTCGCCTGGCCACCCTGCCCGGCATCGTCCCTGGCCGCTATGACCGCCCGGCCGGCTGCCTGCTGTCGCCGCGCTGCCCCTACGCCCAGGCGCACTGCCGTGAACAACGACCGAGCCTGGATGCCCATGCACGTGGCGCAGCGCGCTGCTTCTACTCGCTCAACCTGACTGCGGAGGTGGCCTGATGAACGCCGTCCTGACTGCTCGCGACCTCACCCGCCACTACGCAATTTCCCGCGGTCTGTTCCAGCCCAGCGCTCAGGTGCAGGCGCTGAATGGCGTGTCCTTTGAACTGCAGGCGGGCAAGACCCTGGCGGTGGTCGGCGAGTCCGGCTGCGGCAAATCCACCCTGGCCCGCGCCCTGACCCTGATCGAGGAGCCCAGTTCGGGCTCGCTGCAGATCGCCGGGCAAGAAGTGACTGGTGCCAACAACGCCCAGCGCAAGCAGCTGCGCCGTGATGTGCAGATGGTCTTTCAGAACCCCTACGCTTCGCTCAATCCGCGGCAGAAGGTCGGCGACCAGCTGGGCGAACCGCTGCTGATCAACACCGCGCTGTCGCGCCTGGAACGACGTGAGCGGGTGCAGGCGATGATGCAGCAGGTGGGCCTGCGCCCCGAGCACTACCAGCGCTACCCGCATATGTTCTCCGGCGGCCAGCGCCAGCGCATCGCCCTGGCCCGCGCGATGATGCTGCAACCCAAGGTGCTGGTGGCGGACGAGCCGACCTCGGCGCTGGACGTGTCGATCCAGGCCCAGGTGCTCAACCTGTTTATGGACCTGCAGGAACAGTTCAACACCGCCTACGTGTTTATCTCGCACAACCTCGCGGTGGTGCGCCACGTGGCCGACGATGTGCTGGTGATGTACCTCGGTCGCCCGGTGGAAATGGGCCCCAACGAGCTGATCTACCACCGCCCGCTGCACCCTTACACCCAGGCGCTGCTGTCGGCGACGCCGAGCATTCATCCTGATCCGAGCAAAGCGAAAATCAAGATCCGTGGCGAGCTGCCCAACCCGCTGTCACCGCCCAGCGGCTGCGCCTTCCACCAACGCTGCCCGCATGCCAGCGAGCGCTGCCAGATCGAACAGCCGGCGCTGCGTCTGCTGGATGCGCGGCAAGTGGCTTGCCATCATGCGGAGTTGATCAATAGCTAGAATGCAAACCGGGGCTTATTACTGCGCAGCAGGGCCCCGGTAGAACAACCGATAAGCCAACAAGCCAATGGCCTCGTTAAGCAGCAGAGCGTTTTGCCAGACCGCCTTGCTTTCCGGCAGCCAGCCACCTGCAGGGCGACCATTGGGCGTACCGAGAAAGCCCATCGGCACGCTGACCACCTGCAAACCCGCCTGTTCGAAACTCCAGCGCGACCTCGGCATATGCCAGGCCTGGGTCACCAGCACCACACGGGTAATCCCCGCTTGCTTGAGCAGCTCAGCGCTGTGGGTGGCATTCTCCCAGGTGGTGCGGCTCTCGCCCTCCTGCCAGCGCACCGGCAAGCCGTAATCGCGCGCCAGCACCTCGGCCATCAACGCCGCCTCACTCGGCGGTACGCCATAGTGCAAGCCACCACTGGTTAACAGCGGCAAACCCGAGGCCTTGACCAGCCGCGCAGCGAAACGCCCCCGCTCTAACGCCAGCAGGCTGGGCTGATCAGCCCCCCAGCCGGGATCGGCCAGCTCGCGCCCAGCCCCCAGCAGCACAATCACCTCAGCCTGCCGAGCCAGATCAGCCCATTGCCGCTCATCCAATGCGGGCTGGTTTTCCAGCATCCGCGCCGAATACTCGACCACCACCGGCAGACTAAACAGCCACAGACCACCCAAGCCTGCCACAAAACACCCCAGCGCCAGACGCGGAAAACGCCGACGCAGCCACCAGGCGGCCAGCAGCAACAGCAGGAACAGGCCTGGCGGAAGGAAAAACTGTTTAAGGATGTAGCGAATCGGCATTGAGCACCTCCATGGGTGCGCGCAGCCTACCGATGATTACTCGCCCGAAACAACTGCGAGCCGCAGGCTTTGCAGGCCTGCACGCCATTGCCGGATTGCCAGCCCGCCAGAGCGCCGCACAGGGCGCAGCACAACTGTAAACGGCGTTTAAGCAGGGGTTTGATTTTGCTGGGCAGCGCCGCGGTGGGTTTGTGGCCGCTGCGACTGACCTTGCGTGAGCTTGGCAGCTGCTCGATCTGCGCCATTTCCTGCGCCGCAGCATGCCAGCCGCGCAGCCAGTCCAGGTCACGATCCAGGTAGGCGCGAATCAGCTCCATTTCCGCCGCGGTCAGGCCGCGCAGCTCCAGCTCCAGCGGTGGCTGCGCGGACAGTGCACTCAGGTTATCCGCCTCATCCAATGCAATGGCAAGGCGTTGCAGCAGCCGCTCATAGAGCCCGCCACCCGCTGCACCACGCCGTAACTCCGCCATCCTTCACCTCGCCCCGGAGCAGGTTGCCGCTCCATATAGCAAGCTTAGCGTTCGCGCTTTAACCGGCAGTGCCTCGCGACAAACGGCGCGGCCAGGCCGTCGTAGCTGGCGCGCGGCGCAATCAGGGTTTCCCTGAATAAGCGGGGCTCATGTATGCTACGGCGTTTTCCGCAAGCCCTTATTCCCAGCGCCGGTAGCCATGCAAGAACAGTACTCGCCCCGTGAAATCGAAGCCGCCGCGCAGTCCCATTGGGACGCGCAGAAATCCTTTGTAGTGAGCGAACAGCCGGGCAAGGAGACTTTCTACTGCCTGTCGATGTTCCCCTACCCGAGCGGCAAGCTGCACATGGGCCATGTGCGCAACTACACCATCGGTGACGTAATCGCCCGCTACCAGCGCATGCAGGGCAAGAACGTGCTGCAGCCCATGGGCTGGGACGCTTTTGGCATGCCGGCGGAAAACGCCGCGATGAAAAACCAGGTCGCACCGGCCAAGTGGACCTACGAAAACATCGACTACATGAAGACCCAGCTCAAGTCGCTGGGCCTGGCCGTGGACTGGACCCGCGAAGTCACCACCTGCAAGCCGGACTATTACCGCTGGGAACAGTGGCTATTCACCCGCCTGTTCGAAAAGGGCGTGATCTACCGCAAGAACGGCAGCGTCAACTGGGACCCGGTGGACCAGACCGTACTGGCCAACGAGCAGGTAATCGATGGCCGCGGCTGGCGCTCCGGCGCGGTGATCGAAAAGCGCGAAATCCCTATGTACTACTTCAAGATCACCGCCTACGCGGAAGAGCTGCTGAGTAGCCTGGACGAATTGGATGGCTGGCCGGAACAGGTCAAGACCATGCAGCGCAACTGGATCGGCAAGAGCTTTGGCGCCGATGTGGTGTTCGACTATGACCACGCCAGCGTCGGTATCGACGGCCAGCTCAAGGTCTACACCACCCGCCCCGACACCCTGATGGGCGCCACCTACGTCGCCGTGGCCGCCGAGCATCCGCTGGCGCAGCGCGCCGCCGAAAGCGACCCGGCCATCGCTGCGTTTATCGCCGAATGCAAAGCCGGCTCCGTGGCCGAGGCCGATATGGCCACCATGGAGAAGAAAGGCGTGGCCACCGGCCAATTCGTTATTCATCCGCTGAGTGGCGACAAGCTGCCGGTGTTCGTCGCCAACTACGTGCTGTGGGGCTACGGCGAAGGCGCGGTGATGGCCGTACCGGCGCACGATGAACGCGATTTCGAATTCGCCAATAAATACAACCTGCCAATCACCCAGGTGTACACCGGTGAAGGCAAGGACTACGACGCCAACCAGTGGCAAGACTGGTACGGCGACAAAACCGGGCTGATCACGATCAACTCCGGCAAATACGATGGCAAAGACTTCAACGCCGCCTTCGACGCCATAGTCGCCGACCTGGAAGCCAGTGAGCACGGCGCGCGCAAAACCCAGTTCCGTCTGCGCGACTGGGGCATCAGCCGTCAGCGTTACTGGGGCTGCCCGATCCCGATCATCCACTGCGACAGCTGCGGCGACGTACCGGTACCGGAAGACCAGCTGCCCGTGGTGCTGCCCGAAGACGTGGTGCCAGATGGCGCCGGCAGCCCGCTGGCGCGCATGCCCGAATTCTATGAGTGCAATTGCCCTAAATGTGGCGCGCCGGCCAAGCGTGAAACCGACACCATGGACACCTTTGTCGAGTCGTCCTGGTACTACGCCCGCTATGCCTCACCGCATTACAGCGGTGGCATGGTTGACCCAGCCGCCGCCAACCACTGGCTGCCGGTAGATCAGTACATCGGTGGTATCGAACACGCGATTTTGCACCTGCTGTACGCGCGCTTCTTCCACAAGCTGATGCGCGACGAAGGCCTGGTGAGCTCCAATGAGCCGTTCAAGAACCTGCTGACCCAGGGCATGGTGGTCGCCGAGACCTACTACCGCACCCTGGAAAACGGCGGCAAGGACTGGTTCAACCCGGCCGATGTCGAGCTGGAGCGTGACGGCAAAGCCAAAGTCATCAGCGCCAAACTAAAAAGCGATGGCCTGCCGGTGGAAATCGGCGGCACCGAAAAGATGTCCAAGTCGAAGAACAACGGCGTCGACCCCCAGTCGATGATCGACCAGTTCGGCGCCGACACCTGCCGTCTGTTTATGATGTTCGCCTCGCCGCCGGACATGAGCTGCGAATGGTCCGACGCCGGCGTTGAAGGCGCCAACCGCTTCCTGCGCCGCGTCTGGCGCCTGGCGCAGAACCACGTCAACCAGGGCATCGCCAGCGCACTCGACCTGACCAGCCTAAATGACGAGCAGAAGGCCGTGCGCCGGGCGATTCATCTGGCGATCAAGCAGTCGAGCTTCGATATTGGCCAGCACCACAAATTCAACACCGCCATCGCCCAGGTGATGACCCTGATGAACGTGCTGGAGAAAGCCGCGCAAACCACGGCTCAGGACCGCGCCCTGCTGCAGGAAGGCCTGGAAGCGGTGGCGCTGCTGCTGGCACCGATCACCCCGCATATCAGCCATCAGCTGTGGCAGGAACTCGGTCATGACCAAGCCATCATCGACGCCGCCTGGCCACAGGTGGATGAGTCGGCCCTGGTGCAGGACAGCCTGAGCCTGGTAATCCAGGTCAACGGCAAGCTGCGCGGACAGATTGAAGTGCCCGCCAGCGCCAGCCGCGAAGAGGTTGAAGCCACTGCCCGCAGCAACGAGAACGTACTGCGCTTTACCGAAGGCCTGAGCATTCGCAAGGTCATCGTGGTGCCCGGCAAACTGGTCAACATTGTTGCCAGCTGACTAGTCGCCAACTGATTAAGCTCGGCGCGACCGCACCACGGCGCGCCGCAAGACACGCCAAGGGGATAAAAGATGATCAAACGGAATCTGTTGGTAATTGGCCTGGCTACCCTGCTCAGCGCTTGCGGCTTCCAGCTGCGCGGCACCGGTGACGTGCAGTTCGCCCTCAAGGAACTGGATGTCAGCGCGCGCAACGCCTATGGCGAAACCGTCAACCAAGTGCGCGACGTGCTGCAGGATAACGGCGTCAAGGTCTACCCAGGCGCGCCGTACCGCCTGGTCTTGAGCAACGAGCAGGAAAACCGCCGTGCCGCCAGCTTTACCAGCTCGGCCCGCACCGCCGAGTACGAACTAAGCAAGACCCTGGAATACGAGATCCGTGGCAGCAAAGACCTGCTGCTGATCAGCGACCAGCTGCAAGCCCAGAGCTTCTACACCCAGGATGGCAACAACCTGATTGGCGGTGACCAGGAAGCCGCTCAGCTGCGCCAGGAAATGAACCGCGAGCTGATCCAGCAACTGGTGCAGCGCCTGCAGCAGATCAGCCCAGCGCAACTGGAGCAACTGCAGCAAACCGCAGAAGCCAAGGCGCAGGCCGAAGCCAATGCACTGGAAGCCGCTCGCCAGCAACAGGCCGCGCAGCCGCAGCAGTCGCCGATCCAGCTGCCGATTCCGGCCCAGTAAGCCCGCCGGGCCGCGCCAGCGGCCCCGCTCTGCGACCCCATGAAACTTAACTCTGCACAACTCGGCAAACACCTGCAGGGTAACCTGAGCCCGGTGTATGTGGTCAGTGGCGATGAGCCGCTGCTCTGCCAGGAAGCCTGCGACGCCATCCGCGCTGCGACCCGCCAACAGGGTTTCAGCGAACGCCAGGTGTTTAACGCCGACAACAATTTCGACTGGGGCAACCTGCTGCAAGCCGGCGCCAGTCTGTCGCTGTTTGCCGACAAACGCCTGCTGGAGTTGCGCCTGCCCAACGGCAAGCCCGGCGACAAGGGCGCTGCTGCGCTGCTGGAATACCTCGCCCGCCCCGCCGAAGACACCGTGCTGCTGATCAGCCTGCCGAAACTCGATGGCAGCGCGCAGAAGACCAAGTGGGGCAAGGCGCTGATCGACGGCGCGCAGACGCAGTTCGTGCAGATCTGGCCGGTCGATGCCCACCAGCTGCCACAATGGATTCGCCAGCGCCTGGCACAAGCGGGCCTCAGCGCCAGCGCCGAGGCGGTGGACATGATTGCCGTGCGCGTCGAAGGCAACCTGCTGGCCGCCGCCCAGGAAATCGAAAAACTCAAATTGCTCGCCGAAGGCACGCAGATCGACGTCGACACCGTGCATGCCTCGGTGGCCGACAGCGCACGCTTCGATGTATTCGGCTTGATCGATGCGGCTCTTAATGGCGAAGCCGCCCACGCCCTGCGCATGCTCGAAGGGCTGCGTGGTGAGGGCGTCGAGCCGCCGGTGATTCTCTGGGCCCTGGCCCGGGAAATCCGCCTGCTGGCCAGCATCGCCCAGCAATACAGCCAGGGCACGCCGCTGGAAAAAGCCTTCAGTGCCGCGCGCCCGCCGGTCTGGGACAAGCGCCGCCCACTGGTCAGCAAAGCCCTGCAGCGCCTGTCCGCCGCCCGCTGGGCCGCGCTGCTGCAGGATGCCCAACAGATCGACGCACAGATCAAAGGCCAGGCGGCCGGCGACCCCTGGAGCGGCCTGAGCCTGTTGACGCTGAGCATCTGCGGTCAGCGTTTAGGCCTGACCCGCTAGTAGGCTGCAAAAGCCCAGACTCTGGACTTTTAGCTGCGTGCGGAGCATGCTGCGCCCGCCTGCGACGTGCAGGTCATGTGCCGAGGAAATGTCATGGCGAAGAAAGCCAAACGCGGCCCCAACAAGGCCAAATCCCTGATCGCCCAGCCGCTGTTTCGCTCACGCCAGGAAACGCCGAGCAAAGGCAAAGGCAGCTACCGCCGCGAAGCCTCCCAGCAAAACTGGGAGGCTTCATCCGTTCTGGCCGCCTGAAAAGCCCGCCACAGCCCGCCAACACCCGCACATCAGCCCAATCATGCTAAGGTTACGGCCTGCAAAATGTGCCGAGACCACCATGCCTTACCTGCTTCTTCGGGGCCTGTCCCATAGCGTCACCGCCTGCCTCCTGCTGCTCCTGACCGCTTGCGCCGAAGCGCCGGCTCAGCCGCTTGCCACCGCACCGGTCACGGCTACCACAGCAGCCACCAGCCCAGCCGCCAGCGTGGTCAGCCGTCCAATCCCGTTACTCAGCTTCGATGAGTGGCGCATGCTGCTGCGCAGCGATGCCATCGCCGCCGGTATCGACCCTGAATTGTTCGACCGCACCTTCGCCGGCATCACCCTGGACCCCAGAGTCGTTACCTCCGATAGCAGCCAGCCGGAGTTCACCCGCCCGGTGTGGGACTACATCGATGGCGCCGTGTCCATCTCACGTATCGCCCAGGGCCGCCTGCTCAAGGCGCAGCATCGGCCAACCCTGAAAGCCATCCGCAGCGCCTACGCCGTGGACCATGAAGTGCTGATCGCGATCTGGGGCATGGAAAGCAATTACGGCAGCAATATCGGCAGCCATAACGTTATTCGCTCCCTCGCCACCCTGGCCTACGACGGCCGCCGCCAAGTGTTCTGGCGCAGCCAACTGCTGGCCGCGCTGCAGATCCTGCAAGCCGGCGACGGCCCTGCGCAAGGGCTGATCGGCTCATGGGCGGGCGCCATGGGGCAAACCCAGTTTATGCCGACCACCTTCAATCAGCATGCCGTGGATTTTGATGGCGATGGCAAGCGCGACCTGTGGAACTCCACCCCCGACGCCCTCGCCTCTGCCGCCCATTACCTGCAAGCCTCGGGCTGGGAAAACGGCCAACCCTGGGGCTTTGAAGTGAACCTGCCGCAAGGCTTCGATTACGCCCTGGCCGATCCGGAAGTGCGCCGCAGCCTGGCGCAGTGGCGCGAACTGGGGATCAACCCGGTCAGAGCCATCGAGGCCAACGAGCACAGCCCTGCCACGCTGTTTCTGCCTGCCGGCCATCGCGGCCCAGCCTTCCTGCTGCTGAACAACTTCCGCAGCATCCTCAAGTACAACAACTCCACCGCCTACGCCCTGGCCATCGGCCTGCTTAGCGATGCCCTGGATGGCAACCCCGGCGTGCAGGCCGCCTGGCCGCGAGGCGACCGCCAATTGGGGCGCAGCGAACGTATCGAACTGCAGGAGCTGCTGACCCGCAAAGGCTACGAACTGGGCCCGGCGGACGGCATTATCGGCGCCAACACGCGCAAGGCGGTACGCGCCTTTCAGCAATCCCAGGGGCAACCCGCCGATGGCTACCCGACCCAGGAACTGCTGGTGCGCCTGCGCTCCTCGCTGTAACCGCGCCGGGCGCTATTCAGCCATGATTTCGCCCGAGCCGCCCATGGCCTCGGGCAAATCGCGCTGCTTGGGCAGGCCGTCGCACACCCGCAGCACCGCCTCCTGGTAATGCACATGCAGCGTCGGCACATAGGCCAGTTGCGGCAGTAACGCCGCATACACATCCACCAGCCCCATACCCGGGTGATCGGTGAACAGGTGGCCGCCGCAGCGCTTGCACCACTTACGGCTACTGCCCGGCGTCTTGTTGTAGCAGTCGATATTCTCGGCACCGCGGGTCACGCTCAGCGCCTCCGGCGACCACAGGCTGAAGGCATTGACCGGCCCGGCCGACCAGTGCCGGCAGGACTGACAGTGGCAATAGCCCATCGCCACCGGCTCGCCGCTGACCGTGAATTCGACTGCGCCGCAAAAACAGCGGCCTTGGTAGCGTTGTTCGTTATCCATGCTTGCTCTCCTCTTGTACAACCGGCATAACGCCTAGCCGTCGATCTGGCGCAGGCTGCATGCCGGCGTCCGGCGCACCTGCAGTTCGAAGATATCGGCACGCGCATAATGGCCGCTGACATCCAGGGTGCGGCGTGCCGGTGCCACCCTCGCCACGTCGATCTCGGCATACAGAATGCCTTCCTCGCGGTGCAACGGACCGGCCACCAGCCGGCCCGTGGGGTCGACCACCAGCGAATCGCCGCCATTGATCCACTCGTCGGGATCGGCAAACAACTGCTCGCGCCCGGGAAAGTCCTCGGGAATGTCGCTGCCGCGCAGCAACGTGCCGCTGCCCAGCACCCAGCAGCGGCCCTCCAGGGCGATATGGCGCAAGGTCGTGATCCAGCTCTCGCCACTGTCGTAGGTCGGCGCGACATAGACCTCCACGCCATCGGCATACAGGGCGTAACGCGCCAGCGGCATATAGTTCTCCCAGCAGATCAGCGTGCCCAGACGGCCAACCGGGGTGTCCACCGCGCGCAGTCCGGCGGCATCGCCAGGGCCGTGGACCATGCGTTCTGGGTTGGTCGGCATCAGCTTGCGGTGCCGATTGAGCAACTCGCCCCGAGGGCCGATCACCACCACCGAGTTGTAGAGCGTGCCGCCGCCCTGGCGGCGCTCGCACTCGTTGATGCCGCAGACGATACTCACGCCATGCCTACGAGCGGCCTGGTACAGGCCCTGCAAATCGTCCCCGCTGACATCCACCGCATTGGCCAGCAGCAACCCGTGCAACTGGCCCATCAGCGCGCCGTCGCGTCCCGCCGCCAAGCGCCAGATCCACGAGGGATATCCTGGAATATACAACTCAGGCAGGACCACCAGGCTGGCCCCTGCCGCCGCCGCCTCGGCAACGGACTGCACGGCCCGCGCCAGGGTCGCGGCGCGGTCGAGCAACACCGGTGGGCGCTGGATAATGGCTATCTTGCTCATGCTTTGCTCCTTCGCGGTCGCGCAGGGTGATTGAAGCCTCAGCCTGCGCCTGGCAAATCGCCCCAGCTAGTCCAGAATCTGAAGTGTTGAGCCAACGCGGAGCACGGCAATGGAAGACGGCTACGGGCAGTTCTGCACGGTGGCGCGCGCCAGCGAAATACTCTGCGAACGCTGGACGCCGCTGGTGCTGCGCGAACTGCTGTGCGGCAGCAAACGCTTCAATGACCTGCACCGCGGGGTGCCGCGCATGTCCACCAGCCTGCTGAGCCAGCGCCTGCGTCATCTCGAAGAAGCCGGCGTGGTGCGCCGCAGCGCCCATGGCAAGGTCTGGGAATATGGCCTGACCGAGGCCGGCGAGGCGTTGCGCCCTATCGTCATGGCGCTCGGCCACTGGGGCGCGTGCTGGATCGGCAGCCGCCTGCACGACGACCAGCTGGATGCCGGCCTGCTGATGTGGGATGTGCGGCGCTTTGTCCACCTCACCGAGTTCCCGCCACGCCCCGTGGTGATCCACTTCAGCTTTCGCGACGCCCGGCCCGGCGAGCGCGAGTGGTGGTTGCTGGTCGAGCAGGGGATCGCCGACCTGTGCCGCGACGATCCCGGCCGCGACCCCTGCCTGGTGGTAGATGCCAGCGTGCGTGCCCTGACCGATATCTGGAGCGGCGAGCGCAGCCCGCAGGACGTGCTGCAGAGCGGCGAGCTGCGGGTACTGGGGGCGCCCACGGATGCCCAACAGCTGTGGCATTGGCTCGGCACCAGCGCCTTCGCCATCACTCGCCGCCAAGCCCTCCAGGCCGCCCGGCGCGCGCCAGACTGAACGGTCAGCTTCTGTGATAAGCTGCGCAGCGGCCACAAGCCGCCTCGTCCACGGAGCCTCTAGCGGAGCCCAGATTGCCGATGTCCGATACCTCCCCGCCTAAAACCGTCGCCAGCGGCGAAAAATTCCGTACCAGCCAAGGCATCACCGCGATCAAGGACGGCCAGAAGCGCCGCGCCTCCGGTGAGCCTCAGGTGTTCGAGCCCAAACCCAAGTGGCTACGCGTCAAGGCGCCCGGTGGCAGCCGCTTCGAGGCGGTCAAACGCAATGTCAGCGAACACCGCCTGAGCACCGTGTGCCAGGAATCCCACTGCCCGAACATGGGCGAATGCTGGTCCAACGGTACCGCCACCATCATGCTGATGGG
>NZ_JBAQLP010000016.1:0-4228 GCF_049301935.1 Pseudomonas sp.
GCAACCTGATCAAGGCCTTTACCCTCACCGCGTCCATCGCCGCCATGGGCATGAGCTGGACCGTGCAGGCCGCCGAGACCATCAAGGTCGGCATCCTGCACTCGCTGTCCGGCACCATGGCCATTTCCGAGACCTCGTTGAAAGACATGGCGCTGATGACCAGCGACGAGATCAACGCCAAGGGCGGGGTGAATGGCAAGCAGCTGGAAGCCGTGGTGGTTGACCCGGCCTCGAACTGGCCGCTGTTCGCCGAAAAAGGCCGCCAGCTGCTGACCCAGGACAAGGTCGACGTGGTGTTCGGCTGCTGGACCAGCGTGTCGCGAAAATCCGTGCTGCCGGTCTTTGAAGAACTCAACGGCCTGCTGTTCTACCCGGTGCAATACGAAGGCGAAGAGCTGTCGCCGAACGTCTTCTACACCGGCGCCGCACCAAACCAGCAGGCTATTCCAGCGGTCGAGTACCTGATGAGCGAAGACGGCGGCGCGGCCAAGCGCTACTTCCTGCTCGGCACCGACTACGTCTACCCGCGCACCACCAACAAGATCCTGCGCGCCTTCCTGATCAGCAAAGGGGTGGCGGAAAAAGACATCGAGGAGGTCTACACCCCCTTCGGTCATAGCGATTATCAAACCATCGTCGCCAACATCAAGAAGTTCTCCGCCGGCGGCAAGACCGCGGTGATCTCCACCGTCAACGGCGACTCCAACGTGCCGTTCTACAAGGAACTGGCCAACCAGGGCCTGGAAGCCACCGACGTGCCGGTGGTGGCCTTCTCCGTGGGTGAGGAAGAACTGCGCGGCATCGACACCAAGCCACTGGTCGGCCACCTGGCCGCGTGGAACTACTTCCAGTCGGTAGAGAACCCGGTCAACAGCGAGTTCGTCGCCAAGTGGAAAGCCTACGCCAAGGCCAAGAACCTGCCGGGCGCCGACAAGGCCGTGACCAACGACCCGATGGAAGCCACCTACGTCGGCATCCATATGTGGGCGCAAGCGGTCGAGAAAGCCGGCACCACCGATGTCGATAAAGTGCGCACCGCCCTCTACGGCCAGACTTTCGCCGCGCCAAGCGGCTACACCCTGACCATGGACAAGAGCAACCACCACCTGCACAAGCCGGTGATGATTGGTGAAATCCAGGAAGACGGTCAGTTCTCCGTGGTCTGGGAAACCAGCAGCCCGGTCCGCGCCCAGCCATGGAGCCCGTATATCGAAGGCAACGACAAGAAGCCGGATTACGCGGTGAAGTCGAACTGATCCGACGGGCCCCGCCCCGGCACCACATCTGTAGGAGCCAGCTTGCTGGCGATCAAAGCGACGCAGTTGTCCTGGTCAACCGCGATCGCGAGCAAGCTCGCTCCTACAGAGTCCCTCTTCCAGGACACCCTTATGCCCACTGCCCTTAGCCGAATTCTGCTGAGCCTGCTGTTGCTGCTGCCCCTGGCCGCACATGCCGGTGATGCCCAGGACTTTGTCGCCGCCAACCCGGCCAAGCAGGCCAGCCTGCTGGAGCGCTGGTCCGCCGCGCCGGATGCGGCGCGCCTGCCGCTGCTCGAAGCCCTGCAACAAGGCCGCGTCGCCGCCGATAGCAGCAAAACCGCCTTTATCAAAGTAGGTGGCACTTATCAGCCGGCCGAAGGCGAAGCTGTACCCACTGAAACACCGCGCAAACTGCGCCTAAATAACCGCCTGCGCGGCCTGATCAGCACCGCCATGGCCAGCCACCAGTTGCTGGTTGATGACCCGGCGCTGCGCCTGGGCGCCGCCCAGCACCTGCAAAAAAGCGCCAAGCCGGCCCAGCTGCAACTGCTCAACGCCCGCGTCGCCAGCGAAACCGACGACGCGGTGCGCGCCGCCCTGACCCTGGCCCTGGCCAATCTGCAACTGGTCGACAGCGACCCGGCCATCCGCCTGAGCGCCGTGCGCCTGCTCGGCGAAACCGGCGACCCACTGGCCCGCACCCGCCTGGAAACCTTGCTCGCCCCCGCCGTGGAACAGGATGAAGCTGTACGTACCGCCGCCGAAACCAGCCTGGCCCAGGTCAAACGTAAACTGCTGATCGGCGAGCTGCTCGGCCAAGCCTTTAGCGGCCTGTCGCTCGGTTCGATCCTGCTGTTGGCCGCGCTGGGCCTGGCGATCACCTTCGGCCTGCTCGGGGTGATCAACATGGCCCACGGCGAGATGCTGATGCTCGGCGCCTACTCCACCTATATGGTGCAGGTGCTGTTCCAGCGTTTCGCCCCGGAAGCCCTGGCGCTCTACCCGCTGGTGGCGCTGCCGGTGGCGTTCTTCGTCACCGCAGCGATCGGCATGGCCCTGGAGCGCACGGTGATTCGCCACCTCTACGGTCGCCCACTGGAAACCCTGCTGGCTACCTGGGGCATCAGCCTGATCCTGATTCAGTTGGTGCGGGTGATCTTCGGTGCGCAGAACGTTGAAGTGGCCAACCCCTACTGGCTGTCCGGCGGCATTCAGGTGCTGCCGAATCTGGTGCTGCCGTACAACCGCATCGTGATCATCGGCTTCGCCCTGTTTGTCGTCGTTTTGACCTGGTTGCTGCTGAACAAGACCCGCCTGGGCCTGAACGTGCGCGCCGTGACGCAGAACCGCAATATGGCCGCCTGCTGCGGCGTGCCGACCGGGCGGGTGGATATGCTGGCCTTCGGTTTGGGTTCAGGGATTGCCGGCCTCGGTGGCGTAGCGCTGAGCCAGATCGGCAACGTCGGTCCCGATCTCGGGCAGAGCTATATCATCGACTCGTTCCTGGTGGTGGTGCTCGGCGGCGTCGGCCAACTGGCCGGCAGCGTGATGGCGGCCTTCGGGCTGGGCATCGCCAACAAGATTCTCGAACCGCAGATCGGTGCCGTGCTCGGCAAGATCCTGATCCTCGCGCTGATCATTCTGTTTATTCAGAAACGCCCGCAAGGTCTGTTTGCTTTGAAAGGACGGGTGATCGACTGATGACTATGCCACTGAATCAAACGCTGCTGGCGCGTGCCAGCGCCAAGCTCGGCCCGCAAGCCTCCATGGCCATCGGCCTGCTGGTACTGGCCGTGCTGCTGGCCCTGCCGCTGCTGCACCTGCTGCCGGCGGACAACGCCCTGCATGTGTCGGCCTATACCCTGACCCTGGTCGGCAAGATCCTCTGCTACTGCATCGTCGCCCTGGCGCTGGATCTGGTCTGGGGTTACGCCGGCCTGCTGTCGCTCGGCCACGGCCTGTTCTTTGCCCTCGGCGGTTACGCCATGGGTATGTACCTGATGCGCGAAGCGGCAGGTGACGGCCTGCCGGCGTTTATGAGCTTCCTCGCCTGGAGCGAGCTGCCCTGGTACTGGTACGGCACCAGCAACTTCCTCTGGGCGCTGTGCCTGGTGGTGCTGGCGCCCGGTTTGCTGGCCCTGGTGTTCGGCTTCTTCGCCTTCCGTTCGCGGATCAAGGGGGTGTACTTCTCGATCATGACCCAGGCGCTGACCTTCGCCGGCATGCTGCTGTTTTTTCGCAACGAAACCGGCTTTGGCGGCAACAACGGCTTTACCAACTTCCGCACCATTCTCGGCTTCGACATCACCGCCGCACACACCCGCGCGGTGCTGTTCTTCGCCACGGTGGTGTTACTAGTGGCCAGCCTGTACCTGGGCTGGCGACTGGCGCGCAGCAAGTTCGGCCGGGTGCTCACCGCGCTGCGTGATGCGGAAAACCGCCTGATGTTCTGCGGCTACGACCCGCGCGGCTACAAGCTGTTTATCTGGGTGCTCAGCGCCGTGCTCTGTGGCCTGGCCGGCGCGCTCTATGTGCCGCAGGTGGGCATCATCAACCCCAGCGAGATGTCGCCGACCAATTCCATCGAGGCCGCCGTATGGGTCGCCCTCGGCGGTCGCGGCACGCTGATCGGCCCGCTGCTCGGCGCCGGCCTGGTCAACGGCATGAAGAGCTGGTTCACCGTGGCCTTCCCCGAGTACTGGCTGTTCGCCCTGGGTTTCCTGTTCATTATCGTCACGCTGTTCCTGCCCAAAGGCGTGATCGGCTTACTGCGCAAGAAGGGGGAGTAATGATGCGCGCCACTCCGGTACCCGAATTCATGCTCGAACCCGCGTTCAACCCCAACAGCGATGCCGGCACCAGCCGCGAGGCGGTCGGTCTCGGCAGCGCCGCGGCCAAGGGCCTGGACGTACGCCACGGCACCATCCTGACCCTGGAGGGGATCAACGTCAGCTTCGACGGTTTCAAGG
>NZ_JBAQLP010000017.1:0-23755 GCF_049301935.1 Pseudomonas sp.
CTGCTCGACGGCAAACTGCTGCTGGTGTTGATCCATGCTTGAGCTGCGCCACGTTTCGCACAATTACCCAGGGGCCAACCGCGCCGCGCTGCAGGGTATCGACCTGCAGTTGCAGGCCGGCGAATGCCTCGGCCTGCTCGGCAGCAACGGTGCCGGCAAGACCACCCTGCTCTCCTTGCTCAGTGGCGTGCTGGCGCTGCAACAGGGCGAGCTGCGCTGGGCAGGCCAACCCAGGCTCGGCCTGGTACCGCAGCAGCTGGCCTTCTATGCCGGGCTCAAGGTGGGCGAGAACCTCGAACTGTTTGCCGACCTGTATCGCCTGCGCGGCACCGAACGCCGGCAGCGCCTGGATATGTGCATTGACGTCTGCGCCCTGCAAGACAAGCTCAGCCGGCGCAGCGAGCAACTGTCAGGCGGCGAACAGCGGCGAGTGAATTTTGCCATCGGCCTGCTGCAACCGGCTGACCTCTATCTATTCGATGAGGCCACCGTCGGTGTGGATGCCGCGAGTCGCCAACAGCTGCTCGCCGCCGTGGAGCAACTGACGGCCGAGGGCAAGGCGGTGATCTACACCAGCCACTACCTGGAAGAAGTCGAACGGGTGGCGCAGCGCATTCTGCTGCTGCATGAAGGCCAGGTACGCCTGGACCTGGACAAACGCCAACTGCTCGGCGACGACCACGGCCTGCTACTGGAATGGCCAGGGCAACCGCCGGCCGGCCTGAGCGAATTGCTCGCGCGCCTGCAACTGAGCGCCGAAGTGCTGCCCAAGGGCCTGCGCATCGCCGCCCTGAACGGCCAGCAGTTGCTGGCTATCACAGCGTTTGTCGCCGCCCAGGATGGCCTGCCCAACCTGCTGCGCTTCGGTCGCCCCTCGCTGGAACAGCTCTATCTGCGCCTTAACGGAGGCCGGCTATGAGGCTCTGGGCAGGGCTCTTGGCATTGGCGCGCAAGGAGGTGCTGCTGCTGCTGCGCGACCCCCATGCGTTGGCCGTGCTGTTTATTATGCCGACGCTGTTTCTGCTGCTGATGGCCGGGGCCATGTCCAGCTATATGCAGGACAAACCACCGGCGCTGCGCCTGATTATCCAAGCGCCGCAGGACGACGCCAGCCAGTTCTTCCGCGACGCCCTGCAGGCGCAACTGGTGGACAGCACGCTGTTCGACGAAAGCAGCGAAAGCCTGGCCCATGTGCGCTTGCCCGCGGACTTCTCCGCCAAGTTACTGGACAGCCCGCATCAAGGACCGAGCCTGAGCTTCCCGGCGCAGTTCGACAAACTCTCGCGCCAGCGCCTGCACAGTGCGGTCAGCATCGCCCTGGCGCAGACCCGGCTGTTGGCCTATCTGCAAGACAGCGGCGTGGTCGATGCCGAACTGAGCCGCGCCGAGCGCCTGCAGCTGGTGCAGCAGCGCACCCAGAGCCAGATCGACGAGCAGGAACAACTGGCCAGCGGCGACCTGAGCGGCCGCGCCAACGCCAGCCAATTGAGCGTGCCGGCCTGGCTGATCTTTGGCATGTTCTTCGTGGTGCTGCCCATGGCCGGCGGCTTTCAGCGCGAACAGCAGAGCGGCACCCTGCTGCGCCTGCGCTGCCTGGGACTAAACCTCGGCACCCTGGTGCTAAGCAAGCTGCTGCCGTACCTGGCGATCAATCTGCTGCAATTTGTGTTGCTGCTGAGCATCGGCGTCTACGGCCTGCCGCTGCTCGGCCTGCCGGCACTCAGCCTGCCCGGCAGCGCCATGGCCTACCCGTTTTTAGCACTCAGCATCGCCCTGGCCACCTGCAGCCTGGGCCTGCTACTGGCCGCATTGGCGCGCAGCAGCGAACAGGCACTGCTGCTCGGCGGCGGTATCAATATCCTCCTCGCCGCGATTGGCGGGATCATGGTGCCGAAAAGCGTGATGCCGGCGGCCATGGCCAGGCTTGCGGAAATCTCCCCGATGAGCTGGGCGCTGGACGCCTTTCTCAGCCTGCTGGTGGGCCACGGCTCACTGGCCGACATCGCCCCCTACTGCGCCCGTTTGCTGCTGTTTGCAGCGCTGTGCGGCGTGGCCGGGCTGCTTCTGTTCACCCGACGAGTACAGCGCACGCAATGGACCACCCACTACTAGAACAACAACTCAAACAACTGCTGATCCGCGAGTGCGACAAGGAAGACGATATCGACTGGCAGAGCATCAGCGATGACGAACCGCTGTTCGGTGCGAAAAGCCGTATCGCCATGGACAGCCTCGACGCCCTGCAGGTCTCCCTGGCACTGCAACAACACTACGGCGTGCGTATCGAGGGTGCCAAGGACGGCCGACGCATCCTCGGTAGCATCGCCAGCATCGCCGCCTATATCCGAGGCAGTTCGGTGGCTGGCGAGCTAGAGCCAGGCAAGGCGAAAGCGGGCGAGAAAGCGCAGTTTACAAGCGCTAAATGAGCATTTTGAGCCCGCTTTCAACGCTGCATGGCCGACGCGCAGCTGCCAACGAAACGCTTCGGAGGCAACAGCAGTGATCCCAATCTACCTGCAACGCGCCGCCCTGCACTGCGCCCTCGGCGACGACCTGCCCAGCGCCGCCCGCGCTCTGCAGGCCGGCCAGCCGCCCCAGTGCGAGCCCTTTGTGCTGCATGAAGTGCAGGAACCGCGCACGTATCTGTACGCCGCTAAAACCGGCGAAAGCCTGAGTGAGCGCCTGGACCGCCTACTGGGCGAAACCCTCGGAGCCAACCCCCAATCACTCGACGACTGCCTGCTGATTGTCGCCAGCACCAGCCTGGACATCAGCGAACTGGAAGCCCTGACCCGCACGCAGCAGGGCTTCACGCCGGAAGACTCGACCCACCTCGACCGCCTGGCGGCCGAGCTGCGTCAGCGCTGGGGTTTTGCCGCCGCCTTTACCCTGAATACCGCCTGCACCAGCGCCGCCAACGGCCTGCTCTACGGCGCCCGGCTGATCAACGCCGGCCAATATGCCCGCACCCTGGTACTGAGTTGCGAAACGCCCAGCGCCATCGCCATGCAGGGTTTCGGCGCGCTGATGCTGACCAGCCCCAGTGGCCAGTACCGGCCCTTTCACCCCGAGCGCGACGGCCTGCTGCTGGGCGAAGCCTATGCCGCCGTGTTGCTCGACCGCGAGCCGGGTGACGCGCCACTGGCGCGCCTGCTCGGCGGCTTTAGCGCCTGCGACACCAGCAGCCTGACCACCACCCGCGAGGATGGCAGCCATATCCACTGGGTGATGCAGCAGGCGCTACGCAGCGCCGGCTGCAGCGCCGAACAGATCGACCTGGTGAAACTGCATGGCACCGCCACCAGCGCCAATGATGCAGCCGAAAGCAACGGCATGCGCCTGCTCTACGGCGAGCGGATGCCGGCCCTGAGCCTGCTTAAACCCTGGCTCGGCCATACCCTGGGCGCCTGCGGCCTGAGTGAAAGCCTGCTGCTGCTCAAGGCCCTGCAAAACGGCCCGCTGCCCGGCGTGAGCTACGCCAGGCAAGCCATGCTGCCGTTCAGTGCCGAACCCCAAACGCTGGCCGCCGACAGCCTGCTGCTAACCAACTTCTTCGGCTTTGGCGGCAATAACGCCAGCCTTATCTTGCAGGGCTGCGCCCAGGGAGACAGCACATGCCGGTAATCGCCGCCAGTGAAGTCCACGGCCTGGCCAGCACTCATGACAAACAGCTGAAGATCGCTCTGGGCCAATGGCTGGACAGCCCGCCACGGCGTATCGACCGGCTGATCCTGCAATACCTGCTGGCCGCCGCGCCCTTGAAAGTACAGGTGCGCAGCCACTGCGGCCTGTACCTGGCCTCCGCGCACCCGGCGCGGGCCACCATGGGCGCGCTGCTGGAGGCGGTGTGCGTGCAACACAAGCAGCCCAAGCCCTTCGAGTTTGTGAATAGCGTCAGCAATGCCGCCGGCTTTTATATCGCTCAGCAGCTGGGTATTGATGGGCCGAATCTGTTTATCGGTGCAGGGGAACAGGTCTGGGCGCAGTTGCAGGCGCTGGCCAATCTGGATTTGCAGGATGGCCTGATCGAGCAGGCGCTGCTGCTGGTATGCGATGAGCGCGGGGATTTCTGCGTGCAGGCACTGCTGTTGGAAGGTGCGATAAGCGGCGCCTACGCCAACAGCTTTAGCGAACTGAGCGCAGGCACCGAGGTACAGCGAATCCATCTGTAGGGTGGATGACGCCGTTTTCATCCACCAGCGGCGTTGAACGGTGGATCGATACAGCGGCATCCACCCTAGCGCTTGCTCCAGGCCGCCAGCTCTTTCATTAACCCGCGCTCTTGCAGCGCAATGCTACGCAGGCTTGCGGCAATGGGCGCGAAGTTGGCTGTCTCGCCCTTGTTGCGGCTGGCACGCACGCAGGCCGAGGCGAACTGCCGCCAGTTATCGCCAATCGCCGTCAGCTGAGTCGAAGCCTCCTGCAGGTTGCGGTCGCCGAGCTTCTCGCCGGCCTCCTGCAAAAAGCTCGCGTACATAAAGCGAAAACCCGCGCCGCCGGTGCCGATCTCTTCCTGCATGCGCACGATATGGGTCAGGTACAGGCGGTTGTATTTACTCTGGGCCGGATCGAGCCGGTCGATCTGCCCCGCCAGGTGCTGAATGCCGCGAATGCCGATCCAGGGCAGCGGCATGCCATCGAGAATGCGTGTGGTGGAGAGCACGCTCTGGCGGATCAGCTTGCTCCAGTCCTGCTCCTGCGGCACCTCATCGAGCCAGTACATCAGGCCCTTGGCGGCCAGCGCGCCCTTGGCGAAGCGGGCTTTTTGCAGGTCTTCGACGGCGCAGCGCACCGGCGCTTCGAACACCGGGTCGCTGATCAGGTAGTCATTGCCCTCGCGACCATAGGCCAGCAGGTTGTGCGCGTTGAAGTGAAAGCGCATCTCCGGCGGGAAGTACGGCAGCCAGAACACCGAACTCTGCAAGCCAGCCAGGCGGCCGCTGTCCAACGCCGCATCCAACTCACGACGGCCCTGCTCGGGGTTGCCGAAGGTGCGGGTGTGCAGGCGTGCGCCGAGGCGTTTGCTCAGGGTCTTGATCAGGTGCTTGGGCGGCATGCGGTAGGCGATCAGCGGCATGCCACTGAGTTTGACGATCGGCAGGTAGGCAAACGCCAGGCCCGAGGCCAGGCCGAAGGCCATGGGTTCGCTTATCGGCAGGCCGGCGTGGGTCAGCAGGCTGGCCATTACCCCGCTTTCGCAGTGGGCGCTCTGGCGATGCTGGAAAGGCTGCTCGAAGCTGGTCATACCGGGTCCTTCTGGTAAGCGATCAATTGTGCCGTGGGCAGGCCAAAGGCCTCGGCATAGCGCGCCAGAATGGCCGGTGAGAGTTTGCGGTAGATGGCCGGGCGAAAGTGCCGGCGAATCCGCCATTGCCACAGCCCGGTAATCTGCGAAAGCGCCGGCTCATCCAGGCGATAGCGGTACATCAGGCACTTCAGTGGCGACAGCTCGCCGCGCTGCCAGCGCGCTGCGGCCTCGGCTTCCTGCTCCTGCAGCTCGGCCACCGCCAACTGGGTGGCAAAAGCCTCCGGCTCCCAGCCATCGCTCTGCGCGCCTTGATAATGGCCACTGGCGTCCACCGCGTAGACCAGCTTGCAGTGGCCGCCGTAGGTGGAGCTGTGGTCCTGGGGAACCTCATCGAGCTTCATATGTTGTCACCGTCCTGGCCCACCACTGTCAGCTGCATAAAGGCGCTGGAGAAGCGCCCGCTTTCCGGCACATAGCAGAGCAAACGCTGGCCGCTGCGCAGGCTACCTGAATTGAACAGCTCTTCGAGCATGATAAAGATCGACGCGGCGCCGGTATTGCCCTTGCTGGTCAGGTTGGTAAACCAGCGTTCCTGCGGAATAGGCAAATCCGCATTGGCCAGGCCCACGGCCAGGCGCTCGCGGAAGAATTCCGAAGAGTAATGCGGCAGAAAATAGTCGAACTGCTCAGCCCTCAGTTCACGCCGCGCCATAATGCGTTTGAGGGTTTCTTCCACGGTGTATTTGACGATGTTGTCGTTCAGCAGTTTGACGTCCTGCTTGATCGCCATCAGTGAACGGCGGTTGCGCTCAGCGCCGTCGAAGCGGCTCCAGCCCTGCAGCTGGCCGTCGACCATCTCCGCTCCGGCGTACATGCACGGCGGCATCTGGTCAGCGAAGGAGAAGATATCAATCCAGTCGATGCGCAGGCTCAGGCCCGTGCGGTTCGGCTGGCCCTGGAGCAGCACCGCACCGGCCCCATCGGAGAGCATCCAGCGCAGAAAATCCTTCTCGAAGGCGATTTCCGGATGGGTTTCCAGCTCATCGAGGCGGCTTTCGTACTCGGCGTTGAAGTTGCTCGCCTGCATCAGGGTCGAAGCCACTTCCGAGCCACAGGCCACGGCGTTGCGGCTTTCACCACTGGCCACGCTCATCCAGGCGTATTTCAGCGCGGTCATGCCGCATAGGCAGATACCGGCGGTGGAGACCACTTCGCAGGGCGGGTTGCCCAGCTCGCCCTGCACCATCACCGCATGGCCGGGCATCACTTGATCCGGCGAGGCGCTGCTGGCCACCAGACAATCGAGATCCGCCAGTTGGAAATCGCCACCGAGCAGGCCGCGAACCGCCGCGGCGCTGACCTGGGCATTGCTCATGCTCGGCGCGCCGGTCTGCGGGTCGATCACATAGTGACGCTGCTGGATGCCATTGCTGCGCAGAATCAGCTTGCGCGCCCGCGACGGCTTGCCGCCGACCAGGCCCAAACGCGCTTCCATCTGCTTGTTGTCGACCGCATCGAAAGGCAGAAAGGCACTGATGCGATTGATAAATACGGGTTGTACCACGGGGTTTCCTCGGGTCACTTCACTCGCCGGACGGACCGGCAAAGTAGGCCTTCTCGCGCTGCGTGCGCTCTTTGAACAGCGGCGCCAGGAGTTTTTTCAACAACGCACTGAGCGGCACAACGGCGACGATCAGGCACAACAAAAACGCGATATACAGCACCAGCCCGACCGCACGGCGGCGGCTCTGTTGCGGGCCGAGGGCGGCGAGCAGGCGGCTCCATAACTGAAAGCTGCGATTGCCGACCTTCTCGCTGGCGATCAGTTTTTCATCAATCCGTACCGCCCCCAGACCTTGCAGCATCGGTTGCTCAATCGGCAAGTTATCGGCCATCAGCCGCTGCGCCATGGCCACGCCAAAGCGGCTGGCGGCGATAATTTCCGTTTCAGCAATACCGGCACGCGGCACCCAGTTGTAGGGTTTCTGCCGCCCGGTAAACAGCCACAAGGGTGTCGCCAGAAAACTCGCCGCCGTGCCGCAGGCATCGGTCAGGGCAATATTGTCCACCAGCCGCGCGCCCAGCTCAGTGAGCCGAGCCTTGAGTTTCTCCTGGGCCATCAGCCACATATTGCGACAGCCGATCAGGGTTACCACCGGCGTACCCTTGAGCAGCTGCGCTGCCTCGGGAGAAGCAAGGAAAGCGCTCATCGGCTGCGACGGTGAAAGGAACCACACCTGATAGGCCAGGATCACCAGGTCATAGCGCTTGCTTACCTCCACTGCCAAGGGCAGCAGCGGCTGCGGGCGCATCAACACGGTTTCCGGAAAAATCCGGAAAAAGTCGAGAAACGGCCAGGGAAAGGGGTAAGGTTGCGCGGGTTGCAGCTGCAGATAATCCAACTGAATATCGCTGCATTGCTGTAAAGGCTTGCATACCGATTGCGCCAACCTGTCTAGCTGGCCGGTCTGCGAAAAATGAACGATCAATACCTGACGCATTACCCGCCTTTCCCTGAAAAATGACCGAATTATGCCACAGCGAATTCTGCAAACCGTAAAGAAGGCCGGTTATCAAGCTGGCCTTTTGCTGCTACTGGTCGGCTCTTCAGCCCAGGCCGGTGACATCCTGGTCACAGTGGACGACATACAAGCCACGGCAACCGTACATGCGGCGCTGGTATATGGCGAGCAGCAACGCTGGCCGGAACAGCCGCTGCGCCAGCAACAGAGTGACAATAGACAGCTGCGCATGATCGACCTGCCGCCCGGGCGCTACGCCATTCAGTTGTTCCAAGACCGCAATGGCAACGGCCAACTCGACCAGGGCCGACGCGGCATCCCGCTTGAGCCGGTAGGCTTTTCCGCCAATCCGCCGCTGCTGAACGGCAAACCCACACCAGGCGACAGCCTGTTCGAACACGGCACGGCGGACACGCAACTGCGCATCCGCCTGCAGAGCCCGAAAGCCAAGAAATAAGCTGCTCATAGCGTGAAAGTCGCGCAGCGACGCCCTCCTTATGCCCTTCTCCCACCGGGAAAAGGTGGCGCGAAGTGCCGGATGAGGGAAACGGGTGTGCCGCTAGAGGCTCTGATGAGTCGGGGTGCCTCTCGCGGTATGTCCGTTAACGTTGTAGCGCCATCTCGGCAGCCGTGCGGCGCCAGATCAGCTCGCCGGTGTCATAGCCACGGCTGCGCGCTTCTTCAAGTAGCGACGCAAGGTGTTTCGCGCTTGCGTGCTGATCACGGGTCAGCAGCCAGAGGTACTTGCGATTGGGATGCCCAACCAGCGCGCTCTGGTAGTCGTCATCCAGGTAGAGCACCCAGTATTCGCCCTTGGTCAGCCCCGGCAGCAGGCTGCTGGCCCAATTGTCGAAGCTTACCCAGAGTTTGTTGGTCTCCCCCGGCACCTGAGCCACGGCCTGACCCTGCACCTGCTGCAACTCGTTATCGAAGGTGCGACAGCGGTTGGTCACGCCAAGCGTGCCGCCGTCCTGCAGCTCATAGAGCGCTTCGGACTGCGCACAATTGCGCTGGAAGAACATCGGCAACCGCGCCTGCTCGTACCAGGTGCCCTGATAACGCTTTAGATCGACCCGCTCAACCGTCTTCGGCGGCACCACGCCCGTACCGGAATTGGCGCAGCCCATCAGCAGCGCTGCTGCGGCCAACGCCGCCAGCAGGCGCATCACTTCAGGCCCTTGCCGGAAAACATCATGACCTTGTCGCCAGCGTACTGAACGCTGATAAAGCGCTGCTCGTCGCCCCAGGTGCAGCTGGACATGCCCAGCGCACCGGCGCATTCGGCCGGGCTGCCGAGCAGGCGCTCGACCTCATCCTTGCCCATACCCGGTTTGAGCTGGGCGTAATTATCCTGATTGACCTTGTTGCAGGCAGCCAACAGCAGGCAACCGGCGAGTAGTGCGACGACACGCAGAGACATGGGGAAACTCCTGAGGAAAGAACCAAGACCAGCTTGGCATAGCAATACCGAGCGTGCCTGCTTGGACGCTAAAAGCGCGAGCCAGGTTCCAGCAGAAAGGCAGATTCCTCGGCACTCGAGGTGCGCCCAAGAATCTGATTGCGATGAGGAAAGCGGCCGAAGCGCGCGATTACCCGCTGATGGCGCTCGGCATAGTCCAGGTAGCCAGCAAACAGCTCGTGCTCGCTAGTTGCGACTTGCTCAAGCAACACCTGAAAGCGCTGCACGGCCTGATTCTGCAGCGTCAGGTCTTCGGCATGTTCCAGCACCAGATAGGCAAACAGCCGTTGGATCGGACGCAGCTGTTGATCCCACCCCTCATTCAGCCCATGCAGGGCCAAGGTACGCGCCAACGGATCGCCGGCAAAAGCGTTGGGCGTATCGCGAAAGATCATTCGGGGCAGCTGATCGAGCAACAGCAGGGTCGCCAGCCAGCCTTCAGGTTCGCCCTGCCAGTCTTGCAACTGACCGGCCAGGGCCTGCTCGACCCATGCGCCAAACTGCTCGCGCGCCTGCTCGTCCTGACGGTCCTGCTTGCCGAACCACAGCGCGGTACGGCTGGCGGCCACCTCGGCAGCCGTACCGCCGGGGCCGAACCACCAGTCGAGCAGCGGCTGCCAAGGGGCGCTCATCGCTTACTCGCGGTGATAGGCGCTGATGCGCAGCACTTCTTCCTTGGAACCGAGGAAGACCGCAACGCGCTGGTGCAGGGAAGTCGGCTGGATATCGAGGATGCGCTGGGTGCCGTCAGTGGCCACGCCGCCGGCCTGCTCGATGATCATCGACATCGGGTTGGCTTCGTACATCAAACGCAGCTTGCCGGGTTTTTCCGGCTCGCGGCTGTCGCGCGGGTACATAAACACACCACCACGGGTGAGGATGCGATGCACGTCGGCGACCATCGCGGCAACCCAGCGCATGTTGTAATTTTTACCCAGCGGGCCCTCTTCACCGGCGAGCAACTCACTGACATAACGCTGCACCGGCGCTTCCCAGTGGCGCTGGTTGGACATGTTGATGGCGAATTCCTTGGTCGCTTCCGGCACCTTGATGTTGTCGTGGGTCAGCACGAAGCTGCCCAGCTCGCGGTCCAGGGTAAAGCCTTTGACGCCCTCGCCCAGGGTCAGCATCAGCATGGTCTGCGGGCCGTAGATGGCGTAACCGGCAGCCACCTGCTGGGTGCCCGGCTGGAGGAAAGCCTCCTCACCCAGGTCACCTTCAGCACCATTACGGTCCGGGCAACGCAGCACCGAGAAGATGGTACCGACCGAGACGTTGACATCGATATTGCTGGAGCCGTCCAGCGGGTCGAATACCAGCAGGTAGGCACCCTTCGGGTACTTGCCAGGAATCTGGTAGGCGTTGTCCATTTCTTCCGACGCCATGCCCGCCAGGTGACCGCCCCACTCGTTGGCTTCCAGCAGAATTTCGTTGGAAATCACGTCGAGCTTCTTCTGCACTTCGCCCTGTACGTTTTCGGTGCCCATGCTACCCAGCACACCGCCCAGCGCGCCTTTGGAAACCTGATGACTGATTTCCTTGCAGGCACGGGCCACTACTTCGATAAGAAACCGCAAATCCGCCGGGGTGTTGTGACTGCGAGTTTGTTCAATCAGGTAGCGGCTGAGGGTAACGCGGGACATGACGAGGCTCCGGGGAGGGATAAATTGCGCGCAGTTTACCCTTAATGGGCCGGTAGCGCCTCACACTACCGGCCCAACTGACTTACCAGTCCAGGGCTAAGGACACACTTACCGCTTGCTGACTTTGCTTATCAGACTGGCTGTAGCTGTAACCACCACGCAGAGACAGGTCTTGAGTCAGCTGATGACTGACACCAATACTGGCACTGTCGAGTTTGTCGCCGGGGGTATAGCCCTGCAGCGCAAAGTCGATGCCCGGCAGGCTGTTCAGCTCGGCACGCAGCTCACTGGTGTCATCTTCGTACTCGCGCTGATGGCTGTACTCAGCAAAAACCGCAGTCTGCGGGGTTAGCTGCAAACGCCCCTGAATACCGACACCCAGGCGACGGGAGTCACGCTGCTGGTCAGCAAAATTCAAGGCAGTGGAACGGCTGCCATCTTCGGCATAACCATCGACCTCGATGTCGACATAGTCAGCACTGAGAAACGGACTCAGATGCCAATCGCTACCAGGCTGAGCGATGTCATAGCCAACGCGACCGCTTGCCCCCCAAAGGTTGCCATCGGTATCGCCTTTTTCCGTGCGTTTGACCTGGCCCAGATTAAAGGAGCGCTCAAGGTTGTGGTAATCCAGGCTGCCAACGCTCAGGGCCAGATCCGCCCACCAGCGATTTTCCTGATACTGGGCAAACGCCGTGGCCAAATAACTGTTCAGGCTATAGTCCGAATTGGCAGCGCCCACCTCTAGCTCCTGACCATACAGCCCTAAAGCCACACCCACTCGCCAGGCATCGTTGAGACGATAACTTCCCCCGAGATTAAGGTTGTAGCCATTACCATCGGCACTGCTGGAACTGTCTTGGCTGTCGAAATCCTGCTGCTGACCCCCACCTGCGACAAAACCACGCCATTGATTGACCGGCTGCCATGCCAGCCAGTCGGCTTGCAATTGGCTACGCAGCTGCCCCTGATGTGCCCGCAGGTTACCCAGGGCCATTTCTGGCAGCAGGCTCAGCTCTTGCGGGGCTAGGAGCAGTGAATAGGCATAATCGGCGGCAATCTGCTGAACGGCAGTGGTCGGGTGCACGCCGTCATTGAACAACAGCTTGCTCGGA
The DNA here is from genome assembly GCF_049301935.1 of Pseudomonas sp. GTDB lineage: Bacteria > Pseudomonadota > Gammaproteobacteria > Pseudomonadales > Pseudomonadaceae > Aquipseudomonas. The sequence continues at coordinate 11,988 of NZ_JBAQLP010000017.1, forward strand.
TCAGGCGTGGCGCTGTTGATGCCCCAAGTAGCGTTAACGCTAGCGCAACCATTGAAGCAGGTGCCCGTCAGATTCTGAGAGCCGTCAAAGCCGAACGCATCTGGGTTGGCCAGCACCTCTGTCACCAGTACCGGCAGATTCAGCGGAATGATATTGGCATCAATCCCGCGCAACTGGCTGACCAACTCGCTATTCAGGTCGCTGGCCAGGCCACTGATAAAGCTGTTGCTACCGCCAAGCGTAGGGGTATTACCCAAGTTCGGCAGCAGCGAAACCATGATGTAGCGCGCACCCGCCGCTTGTAGGGCTTCGACACTATCAACCAACCGACCTGCTGCAGCTTGGGCTTGCACCGTGCTCAAAACCCGGCCTTGCAGGAAATCGTTGCCACCGCCGTTGACGTAATACAAGGCATTCGGATCGAGGCTCAGCCCCCGATTGGCCAGATCCACCAGAAACCCGTCGCGCGTGCGCCCACCTGCAACTACAGAGCCGCCCGCCTGGGTGATCGAGTCAAGAATCTGGTCAGTCCGATAACCACCCACCGCCCAGTTATTGCCGTCAGCCAGGCCATTACTCTGGAATACAGATGACGTCGAGGGCGACTGCTCACCGAGCCCCAGCAACTCACCCAGCAACATCGGCGAGGTCTTGCCATACACCTCACCACTGGCATCGGTGAACAACGGCCCGATACGGTTAGTGAAGCGCCGGGTTTGCGTGCTCGAATTGACCGTATCGGGGAACTGTCCGGCATCGCTCAGGCTATCGCCAAACACATACAGCCCGCTGTAGGGCGCCGCTGACAGGGAGGGGGCTAAGGTGGCCATGCAGCAGGCAACCGCCAACGGAGTTAGAAGACGCTTCACGAATCACCTTTGGATTTTTTGTTAGTGGTCTTTAGCGAAGGAAATTTAGTCAGATTTGTGACTGGATGCACGCCAAATATCCACACTCACCCATTTGGGTGAGGGCGGTTTTAAGAAGATGCCGTGAGCGCACATACCCGATTACGCCCCGCATGCTTGGCCTGGTACAGCGCGGCATCGGCCACCTGCAACAGCTCGTCGAGCACCAGGCCCTGTTCGGGCCACAGCGCCAGCCCGGCGGACAGGGTCACATAGCGCGCACCGCCACGGGTTGGCAGCGGATGCGCCGCCAGCTCGCGGCAGATGGTTTCCAGGCGCTCAAGGGCCTCACGAGCATCGGCGCGCGGCAGGATCAGCAGGAATTCTTCACCACCGATACGGAATACCGCATCCGAGCTGCGCAGGTTCTCCAGCAGGTGCTGGGCCACGCCCTTGAGCACGTCGTCGCCTTCCAGGTGGCCATGTTCGTCGTTGAGCCGTTTGAAATGATCCAGGTCGATCAACGCTAGGGAAATCGGCGTGCGCTCGCGCTGCGCCACCGCCAGTTCGCGGGCAAAGAACTCGTCGAGATAACGCCGGTTGTACAGCCCGGTCAGTGGGTCACACAGCGCCTGCTCCTGCAATTGCTCATGCAGGTTGGTGATAGTACGCAGGCGTTCTTCACTCAGGGCCAGGGCTTCGGCCAGCTTTAGCTCGCTGAGGTGGCGTTGGGTCACATCACGCAGGTAGAGCATCTGCCCCAGTACCAGGGTGCCGCGATGGGTCACCCGTTCGATGGCGCGGATACGCACCTCGAAGTAGCGCGCCGAGTTGGCCAGGGTCAGCAATTGTTCCTGCTCCCCCTGGTTCTGTCGACTGAGCAACTGTTGCAAATCGACGCCTAATACCGGCCAATCGGCCAGCTGGCGGCCCTGCCAGCCACTGCGTAGCCCGGTCAGTTTCAATGCGGCGGGGTTGGCCTCGATCACCCGCAATTGCGCATCGACCACCAGCACCGGATCGAGCAAGGCATCCAGCAGCAGATGACGGGCCACCGGCAGCAGGTCGAACAACCGCACACCGACGATCAGCCAGGCAAAGGCCACCAAGGTAAAGGCGAAACTGAAGGGCGTCGGGTCGAAGCCAAACAGCATCCAGCCAAATACCACGTAGCTGATATTGGCGGCCCAGGGCACCGCCGTAACGAAGACAAACGCCAGGTAGTGGCGCCGGTGCACGCCATAGCTGACGATGGCCGCGCGCAGCACCACGCCCATGCAGAAGGTCATAAACAGATAGACGTAAGCGGCGGCGGCGTAGAACAGCGGCCCGTGCTGATAGCGAATCGGCGCGCCCGGTTCATCGCTCAGTGGCGCCGTGCCCGCGCCATAGAACAGGCCATGCCAGGGGTTGCTCAGGGCCATCAGCCAGATCAGCACCGGCACCACGGCCAAAGCCAGGGTGCTGCGCAGTGGCAGCGGTTGGCGCACGCTATTGACGTATTGCCAGAGGAAGATCGCCCAGAAGGTCGGCACCAGCAGAATCCCCGGCCAGGCCATGGTGGCCCAGAACACCTTGCACTGCGAGCCTTGCGCGGCCATTTCCAGGCTGGCGGCAATCATCCACCAGAGGCTCGCCAGGTGCAGCACGATAAAGCTCTCGCGCCCCGGGAAATAACGCTGCTGCGTCACCCAGCGGGCCAGCAGCAGCACACCGATGCAGACCAGGCAGGTGAAGATCACCGGGCCACTGAGTGCCCAGGCGGAAGCACCGCAGGCATTCATCGGTAGGGCACTGCTAAGGAAAACGGCTGGGCAGGTTTGCCAATCGAAGCCGGCAAACGCATGGGAAACACCCGAAGACGGGTCGCAGTAGCAATACGCAAGGGCCTTCCTGACCTCAAACGCCAATCAATTGAAGGTGCCAACCATACTGCAAAATCCGTCAGACGGCCGGGCTTTATTTCTGTCGACGGCTCTACTCGGCGCTCGGACGACGCAACAGGCTAACCGCCATCAGCGTCAGCACGCCTACCCCAAGCAGCAGCACCAGCCACAGGCCCCAGCGTTTCCAGTCGCTCTCGCTAGCCACGGCCTGCTTGTGCTGCGCCAGCTTTTCAGTCTGCAGCTGCGCTTCGGCTGTACCCAGTTGTTGCAGGCGCTGCGGCTGATAGCCCGGAATCAGGGTGGTCAACGGCAAGGCGGCGGATTCGCCCCCCGCTCGTCCCAACGCCAGGCGATAGGGCGGGCTGCCACGCTGGAGAAACACCAGCTGGGTGGCGCGCACCGCCACCTTGATCTGCGGTGGTTCGACGCCCAGACCGCCACCGCGCTCATCCACGTGCAGGCGCAGCTGCTGCACCGCCCAACCCGGCAACGGCAGTTCGTCCTGACGGATGTCCACACCATTTTCTGGCAGCCGATAAAGCAGCCCCTGCGCCAGCGATTGCCAAGCGCCCTGGGCTTCACTGCGACCACTGACCCGGATCGGCGCCAGGCTATTGACCTGGCTGAGCTCGACATGCAGACGCTGCAACGGCAAGGCCAGGGGCAAGTGCCATTGATACTGGCCATCCGGGCTGCGCGTTGCGGACAGCGGCTGCGACCACACCAGCGGCGCCGGCATGCTGTCACTGCGCTGGCTGCGCAAGCTGGCTGCCGTTAGCTGCGGCGCCTGTTGCGGACTTTGCCAGAGCAGACGCAGGTAGCGCGCCTTGCTGCCCGGCAGTTCGATCTGGCGCTGCTCGATACGCTCGCCATCAAAGGCTAAGCGCGCCAACTGCCCGCTGCCCCAGGAACGCCAGGTTTGCAGGTCATCACTGGCCTCGATACTGAAGCGCTGAAAACCCTCCTGACCGCCGCTCCAGTCCAGCTGCAGGCGCACCAGCGGCTCCTCCAACGCACTGGCATCCAGCAGCCAGCCACGCAGCAGCGGCGGCTTGGCGGCTGCATCCGGTTCATCGAGCAACTCGATCAAGGTACCGCTGGTGCTGCGTTGCACCCGCAGGCTGGGCGTGGCGCCGCTGTCGCCCTGCTCGGCGTACAGCGCAAACCACTTCACCGCCTGCTCCTGCTGGCTGTCGCGCGACTCGTCCTGCCCCGCCACCAGGGCGTAGGCCAGGGCCTGGCCTTCGGCGTTAAACACCCGCAAGTCTCGCAAATCGCCATAGCGCGCGGCGAAATGCAGCGCCATCGGCACATCCAGGCGATACCAGGGGCCTTCCCCGCTAAGGCTCAGCGGCAGTTGCACGGCATAGTCGCCAGGCTGCTCCTGCGCCAGGGCTGGCGCACTGCACAGCAGGCTGATAAGCGCAGCGCTGCCCATTCGATGAATTAGACGACTGATCATGCTTGCTCCTGCGGCTGTTGCGCATCCACCTTGCGTGCCGGCAGCGGGGCGAAATAGCCCACCACCAGCAGCAATACACCCACACCAATAAATGACACGATGCGCTCCAGGCCACCGCGATTACCCAGCTCGATAAAGAACAGCTTGGCCACCACCAGGGCGATTAACGCCGCGCCGACCAGCCACAACTCGCGTCGACCACGGCGGTTGCCGAGCACCATCAGCGGCAGGGCGATCAGCGTCCAGACGATCGACAGACCGGCCTGCACCAGCATCGAATCGAGCAGCGCCTCCAGCTGATAGGGCACCCCGCCCCAGTGATGAGCGGTGCGCATGACCATGGCGGTCAGCAGCGCGAACAGCGAAGCCCCCGCCACCGCCTGGGTCAGCCACTGGCTGCGTACGGCGTCCACACCCAGCTCGGCCAGGCCCATACGCGCCCAGGCGAACACCGCGCCAAGGGCAAACAGCAGGCCCAGCTCCAGCGGATTAAGCAGTGCCAGGTAGGCCAGCGGTTCGGCATCGCCGGCGCTGACGATGTTGGCCAGCCAGAACCAGCCGAGCATCAGCAGCGCCAGCGGGGCCGCCACCAGCAGGCGGTATTCCCGCGGATAAGCGGCCAGCGGCCAAGGCCAGCTGCGCGGTAACGCCATCAGCCATAAATAGGCACTCGGCAGCAGCGCCCAACCGAGCCAGCGCCAGGCGTTGTAATGCTCGGACAGGGCGAAGAACAGGTAACGCAACTCCAGCGCCAGCACGCCCAACAGCAACCAGCAACCGAGCACATGTGCAGCGCTCAGCGCGCCGGCCGGCACCTGCGCCGCCAAGCGCCGCAGCGCCCCGAAGTGCACGGCAAATAGCAGCGTCCAGGCCAGCCAGCCGAACTGCGCCGCCGGGTGATAGTGCAGGTGCCAGGCATGCAGCAGCACCACGCCGGCCAGCGGCGTCAGCAGACAACACAGCAGCGCCAGTTCGGCCCAGCGGGTACGCGGCGCGAGGAACGCCGCCAGGGCCACACTGGCCGCCAGCACCGCGAGCAAGGCACTGCTCTGCCATGGCGGCGCGACAAAGCGCAGCACTTCACTGCTTAGCGCCAGCGCCCACCAGGCCGCGCCCCACACCAGCAGCAGTTGCGCCAAGCCAAGCAAACTGAAATTGCCCAGGGCGCTGGGCGCCTCGCGACGCGCCAGCTGTTGCAAACGCCAGGCGCCGATCAAGGCGGCCACGCCGAGCACCAGCGGGGTCCAGAAATCCATATGCGCCAGCGGCCGAACTCCCTCGGCCGACAGCTGACCAAACAGCAACGGACTGACTGCGAGAAACACCAGCCCCGCCAGCACCTGCAACAACAGGCCGAAGACAAAACTGGCGCGCTGCTGCAGGTGCAGGCTGAGCCAGATGATCAACAGACTACTGCCGCCCCATACCGCGCTGGCCGTGGCCCAGGGCAACACAAACAGCACCGCCAGGTTGAGAAACACCAGCCCCACCAGCAGCACCACGGACAGCCCGCGTAGCAGGCGACGATCCGCGCCCACCTGCGGATCCCGCGCCGCCAGCAGCATGCCGGCGATCAGGCCGAAGCCGATCAAGGACGAGGTCAGCAAGCCCTGCCAGCCGGTAGAGAAGCCGCCCATGCCGGTGGCCGCATTGCCGGCCATGTCCAGCATAAACACCAGGCCGCCGAGCAGTTGCACGGCAAAGGCGCTAAACAGGAAGGCGCGTGATTGCAGGCGCAGGCCAATCAGCAGGGTCAGCAAACCGGCCGGCGCCCAGCTGATCGCCGTGCCTTGGGCGGCAAACAGCAATGGCGCAAGAAGATAAAGAAAGGCCAGCCCCGCGCAGGCCAGCACCGGCAGCCCGCGCACCTCCCAACTGCTGGCGTGTTGCGTGTTCTGCCGCAGCTGCCAATAGCTGAACAGCAAGGCCACGCCGAGCATCAACGCGCCCAGCGGCGCACCGTCCAGCAGGGTCAGCTCACCGCCGCGCAAGCCCATGACGAACGCCAACGCCGCACCAACTTGCAGCAGCAAGGCAAACGCCCGCGCCAGGCTGCGTTGCTGACGCAGACCGAGCCAGAAGATACCCGCGCCTTCCACCGCCCAGGCGGCCGAGGTCCAACGCGCATCCAGGCCCAAGGGAATCGCCAAACTGCCGAATACCACGCCCAAGGCCAGGCAGGTTTCCACCAGCAGCGCAGCGCGATCACCCGTGCGGCCGACCAGCAGCCGTGCCAGCAGTAGGTAGAACAGTCCCAGCGCCAGGGCACTGAACGCGGCGGCAAACTCGATGTGCTGCACCAGCGCAAACTGCAGACCAAAACCCACCAGCGGCGGGCCGAACAGCACGGTGGCATCGATATAGTCGCCCTTGCGCGCCGCCCAGCGCAGCAGCGCATCACGACCCTCGGGTGCATCCAAGGCCTCGCGCAGCTTGCGCCGGGTAAACAGCAGGCCGATGGCCACGTACATCAGGAAGAACAGAATCAGAAACGGCTCGGTGCTCCACAGCAGTTCCGCCGTGTAGGAGCGGATGCCCCAAGCGAAGCCGATGCCGAAGGTGCCGACAAAGCCGATCAGGTTGAGCAGCCGCCAGGCCTTGAACCAGGCGATGGCAAAAATCCCGGCGTTGAGCAGGGTGAAATAGCTGAACAGCGCCACATGGTTGCCGCTGCCGGTACTGGTCAAGATCGGCGCGGCGAAACCACCGAGAGCCGCCGCCGCAGCCAGGCCTAGGGCATCCTGCTTGACCGCCAGAATCGCCGAAAACAGCGTGAACAGCACCAGCAGACCCAGCGCCACGCCCGGGTCCAGTAACGGATGCAGGCGCATGGCGGCGAATACCGTCAGGTACAGCACCGCCACCCCAGTGCCCTGCAGCATCAGCGCATAGTTGGGGTTGCGCAGACGCAGCCACCAGCCCAGGCCGAGCAAGGCCACCGCACTGGCAGCGACGCTGGCGTAACGCAACTCCACCGGCACCACCACGCCTTCGGTGGCGTAACGCAGGAGGAAGGCCAGACCGAGAAACAGCAGCACCACGCCGACGCGCAGCACCGTATTACCACCCAGCAGCCAGTGCTTGGCCGCTGTAAAACCCCGCTCAAGCAAGGTTGGCTGACGCGGTTCGGCAGGCTTCCAGGCTGTCACGGGCGGTGGCTTGATCGGCGCGGTGGCGAGCTCGGGCGCCGCCGGCATAGGCGCGACCGGCTCAGGCGCAGGGTCCGGCAGGACAAAATCCAGGGTCCAGTCCAGCTCGGGCTCGGCCGCCTGGGCAGTGACAATGGGCTCAGGTGCGGGCTCGGCAACGGCGCTGGGCGGCGGCGCCTCAGGGGCTGGCGTGGCACCCTGCTCCAGCTTGAGCAAGCGCTCATACAGCGCCGCCGTGCCCTGCTCGAAGCGCTGAGAAAAAGCCTTGAGCTGCGCCGTGAGCGCGGCATTCTCGCGCGCCAGCCCCTGCAGCTTGAGCGCCTGACCAAGGCCCAGGCCCATTAGGGCACCCAGCAGCGAAGCGGTCAGCGTCTCATCCGCCAAGGCCCCGAGCACCAACCCCACCAGCATGAAGATCCATTGCATGCAGCGCGTTCCTATTCAGCTAACTGTTGCCCGGCACCCAGTGCAAACTGCGCAGCAGTATAGGAGCCCGGCCGGCGCATACCCAGAGAGACGAATGCCGCACACATCACAGCACAGTGAGAAATTGGCCCGACCACGACAGCACAAACCATGACCAGCCGGCAGATAGTCATTCACAAACGCCGCCAGGCCGCTATCATCGCGCGCCGTACAACTGATGCATGCCTGCTCCGATGAAAAACAACCTGATTGCCGCCGCCGAACTCGACCGCCTGGAAACCTGGGCCAAATACACCGCCGACATGTGCCACAGCTGCATGTCCAGCTGCTGCACGCTGCCGGTCGAAGCACGCCTGAATGACCTGATCCGCATCGGCGTGGTCGATGAGTTCGAACGCAGCGAGCCGCTGAAGAACATCGCCAAGCGCCTGCAAAAAGACGGCCTGGTCGAGCGCTTTCATCAGAAGTCAGGCATCTTCACCCTGACCCGCATGAGCAACAACGACTGCTACTACCTCGACCGCAAAACCCGCCTGTGCACCATCTACGACAAGCGCCCGGATACCTGCCGCAACCACCCGAAGATCGGCCCACGCCCAGGCTATTGCGCCTACAAGCCGAAGAGCTGACTGCAGCAAACGCGGCGGCGCTGCCCTATCCTAGGCGGCACTCCCCCGCGACCCAGGCACAAGAGCATGAACCCGTGGCAAAACATCAGCCTATGGATGGCGCAACTGGATGAGCCACTGAGCCCCAGAGCCGCTCTGCAGTCAGATATTCACGCCGATGTGGCGATCATCGGCGCGGGTTACAGCGGTTTGTGGACCGCTTACTACCTCAAGCGCCAGGCGCCGCAGCTGCGCATCGTCATCCTCGAAGGCGAGATTGCAGGCTTCGGCGCCTCCGGGCGCAATGGCGGCTGGCTGATGGGCAACCTGCTCGGCCAAGACCGCCTGCTCGCCGAGCGGCCCAACGCCGAGCGGCAGAGCGCCTATGCGCTGCTGCACGGTATTCCCGACGAAGTCGCCAGCGTGCTGCAGCGCGAGCAGATCGCCTGCGATTACCGCAAAGCCGGCGTACTCTATTGCGCCGCGCGCTACCCCGAACAGCTGGCCAGCCTGCGTCAGCACCTGGCCGAGTTGCGTGCCCTGGGCCTGGATGAAAGCGACTACCGCTGGCTAACCCCCTTCGACCTCGGCAAACAACTGCAACTGGCCAATGCCTACGGCGCCATTCACACGCCGCATTGCGCGACCATCCAGCCAGCCAAGCTGGTGCGCGGCCTGGCCCGCTGCGTGGCGGCCATGGGCGTCGCGCTGTATGAACAGAGCCGGGTGATCGACTGGCAAAGCGGCCTGGTGCGCACCGCCAACGGCAGCGTGCGCGCCGACTGGATAGTGCCCGCCGTAGAAGGTTATGCCGCCAGCCTGCCGCCGCTGGGCAAGCACCAATTACCGGTGCAAAGTCTGCTGGTGGCCACCGAGCCGCTGGCCAAGGAAGTCTGGGCCGATATCGGCCTGGAACGCGGCCAGGCCTTTAGCGAAAACAGCCGCCAGGTCACCTACGGCCAACGCAGCGCCGACGACCGTTTGGTGTTTGGCGCCCGTGGCGGCTATCGCTTTGGCGGCCAGCTGCGCAACGATTTCAACCTCAGCGAGAACGAGCGCGATCTGCGCCGCTACCTGTTCGGCGAGCTGTTTCCGCAACTCAAGCAGGTACGTATCAGCCACGCCTGGGGCGGCAACCTGGGCATGGCGCGGCGCTTTCGCCCACATATGCTGATCGACCGCAAACAAGGCATCGCCCTGGCCGGCGGCTACGGCGGCGAAGGCGTGGGCGCCAGCAACCTCGGCGGACGCACCCTGGCCGATCTGATTCTCGGCCAGCACAGCGAGCTGACCCGCCAGCCCTGGGTGCTGGGCGACCAGCCGCTCAAGCGCCTGCCACGCTGGGAACCGGAACCGCTGCGCTGGCTGGGCTACAACGCAATCATCCAGAGCTTTGCCCTTGAGGACCGCGTGCTGGCCAACCCAGACAGCGCGCCGTGGCGACGCAAGCTGGCCAGCCGCCTGGCCGGCAGCATGGAAAAATTCATGCGTTAACGGAGAGTCTAAATGGGTAGGAGTGATTTATTTTTAACCACTGGCCGACCAGAACCCCGATACCCTACCGAAATTTATTCACTGACCCCTTTCGTGACCTATTGATCAGGGATATGGCGAACGGTGCTTAGCCGATGGCCGTTCAGTCAAGCCTCGAATACCGGGCGGAAGAAGGTGCGCTCGTAGCTGATGACGCACCGGGTCTCTTCCGCATACTTGAACGCCGCCAGGCATTCGGCATCGGCGAAGGATGTGAGCCGGTACTGCTCATACGCCGCCAGGCTGGGGAAGCTGAACATTGCCAGACCAATATTGTTGGCCCCTTCCGAGGGCAGAAAGTAACCGTGATGCGTGCCGCCAAACTTCGCCACTAGAGCAATCCACAGCTTACCGTAATGCTCGAATTCCTTTAGTTTGAAGGGGTCGAGTACATAGCGAATATGGCAGGTGATCATGCTGGTTCCTTAAGTCACAGAAATACCGGGTTGGGTTAATTAAGCGCGATCAGTTCTCAGGAGTAACATTCGATTCCGGGTTGCCTTCGGCGGCCAGTTTTAAGCGATCGGCTTTGCTGATGTAGGTGGAGTTTTTCTTCGGAGCTTTTTTGGCACTGGCCTTTTTAGCGTACGCTTCGAGCAGCTGTTTGATTTTTTTGCGGCGGTTCATCTGTTTAGCTCGGTTTTGGTAATAGGGGCAGGTTGTTATTTCGCTTGAGTGATTAGCAGAGGGCTGAAATCTGCGTCTGTCCTCTAATATTCCTTCGCTTAGCCGTGACCGCCTGTTTCGGGGCAGGCTGAAAATCGGTCACGCTGTTAGCGGAACGAAAGGGGGCGGAGTGATTAATTTTTATTCATTCCGACCCCTTTCGTACTGCCTTTCGTACTGTAGATCTCTTGATCTCTTTGGCCAACCCAGCTAGCCAGTAACCCGGCCGGCGCAATGGAAAGGTTTATGCGCTAACAACAAAAAGCCCCCGCAGGCTCGCGCCGGCGGGGGCTTTTTAGTCAGCTAGAACTGGATCAGTTCTTGGCTTTCTTGGCAGCGCGGGTGCGCTCGCCTTCGTCGAGGATCTTTTTGCGCAGACGGATCGACTTCGGCGTGACTTCGCACAGCTCGTCGTCCTGGATAAATTCCAGAGCCTGCTCCAGGGTGAAGCGAACCGGTGGAACCAGGGCGATGGTTTCGTCTTTACCGGAAGCACGCATGTTGTCGAGCTTCTTGCCTTTGGTTGGGTTTACGCCCATGTCGTTGTCGCGGCTGTTCAGGCCGACGATCTGACCGTTGTAGATTTCCTGGCCGTGCTCGACGAACAGCTTGCCGCGCGCCTGCAGGGTTTCCAGGGAGTAGGTCAGTGCCTTACCGGTTTCTACCGAGACCAGTACACCGTTCTGACGGCCGGACATATCGCCGGACTTCATGGTGTCGTAGCGATCGAAGATCGAGGTGAGGATGCCGGCACCGTTGGTCAGGGTCAGGAACTGGTTACGGAAACCGATCAGACCACGCGCCGGGATGTTGTATTCCAGACGCACACGGCCTTTGCCATCCGGCACCATGTTGGTCAGGTCGCCCTTACGCAGGCCCATCTCTTCCATGACCTTGCCCTGGGATTCTTCCGGGGTGTCAATGGTGACGTTTTCGAAGGGTTCCTGCTTGACGCCGTCGACGACGCGGATGATCACTTCCGGACGACCTACACCCATTTCGAAGCCTTCGCGACGCATGGTTTCGATCAGTACCGAGAGGTGCAGCTCACCACGGCCGGAGACCTTGAACTTGTCAGCGCTGTCGCCTTCTTCGACACGCAGGGCCACGTTGTACAGCAGCTCCTTGTCCAGACGCTCCTTGATGTTGCGGCTGGTGACGAACTTGCCTTCTTTACCGCAGAACGGCGA
>NZ_JBAQLP010000018.1:0-53458 GCF_049301935.1 Pseudomonas sp.
GAATAACCCCAGGCTAGTCTGATGGCTGCCCAGACGGTTGGAGAAGGCCTCGGCGAAGTTCTCCCCGGACTTGCGCCCATGGGCGACAAAATCGCGCAGCAGCAGACGCTTGCGCTGCAGATCGAAGATCCACAAACGCCGTTCGGTGGAAGGCCGCGAATAATCGATCACCGCCAGGCGCCGCGCCGGGTCGGCGCCATGATTGACCGCACACTGCATGGCCGCCAGGGCATGACGTAGCGCCTGTTGATTGAGCCCAGGCGCAATCCGCGCCAGATCCCTGAGCAGCCCATCCTGCTCCGCTGCGGCCACCGACAACGGCATCCACGAAAGCCATAAGCCAATCAGGCAGAACCTGCCAAGACGTCTAAACATTGCGCAAATACCTCTAGTATCGTCAGACGTCCTGTCACAAGATCCGAACATCGCCCGCCTATACTGGCTGCGGCTAATCCGCTGTTAGGCCAAGGACTGGAGCAGTAGGTTGTTCAAAAAACGCACACTCTACCTGAGCGCCGCCCTGCTCACCCTGCCATTGGTCGCCACTGCCGCCGATGCGTCCTTTGCCAGCCGCGCCGACCTGCGCCCATTGCTGACTCAACTGACGCAACACTGCAGCCCACTACCCATAAGCCTAGACGAGAATGCCCAGCGCCTGCTCCAGGCTTTCTACGCGCAACGCGACGGCCAACCCGCCTGGCAGAGCGCTGAACAACGTCTGCAATTGCGCGAGCAACTGGCGCTATTGGCCGATGACGGCCTGCAGCCCAGCGACTATCTGTTGCCCGGCCTGTTCGAGGGAGGCGTGGTCGCGCAGCCCGACTGCGCCGACCTGCTGACCAGCCATAGCTATCTGCAGGCGCTGCTGCACCTGCGCCGCGGCCGCGTGCTGCAACAGCGCCTGGAACCGCTGTGGCAGGCGCCCGGGCAGACCAACCCAGACCCGCAACTGGCGACCCTGTCGCTGGCCCTGCGGCATCTGCACACACCCGCCCTGGCCTTTGCCAGTGCACGGCCGACCATCGTGCAGTACCAGCGGCTGCGCAGCGCCTATGCGCAACAACGCCTGCTGCCGCTAGGGGAGTGGGCGACGCTGGCCAGCGGTTCACAACTCAAGCCCGGCGGCAAAGATGCGCGACTGCCAGAATTGCGCGCACGCCTGGTCGCCCAGGGCTACCTGGCTGCACCGTTGGAAGAACTGGGTAACACCTATGATCCAGCCACGCAAAGCGCCCTGGAGAATTTCCAGCGCGATCACGGCCTTAACCCCGACGGCATCCTCGGCCCCGCCAGCCTGAGCGAGCTGAACATCAGCGCCCCGCTGCGCCGCGAGCAGCTGCGCGCCAATCTCGAACGCCTGCGCTGGCTGGCCGACAACCTGGCCGAGGCCGAGGTGCTGATCAATGTCGCGGCCGCCGAAATCCAGGTGCGGCGCAACAACCAGCTGCTTTGGCGTACACGCATCCAGGTCGGCCGCGCCGAGCGGCAAACCCCGCTGCTCGCCTCACGCATCGTGCGCCTGACCCTCAATCCGACCTGGACCGTGCCGCCGACCATCCTGCGTGAAGACAAACTGCCGGCCATTCGCGACGACATCGGCTACCTGGAACGCAACCAGATGAGCGTGCTCGACCGTGACGGCAACCTGCTCGACCCGCACAGTATCGACTGGGACAACCCCGGCGCGATTCGCCTGCGCCAGTCGGCCGGCAGCCATAACCCGCTCGGCCGCGTCGCGCTGCGCTTCGATAATCCATTCGCGGTCTATCTGCACGACACCCCCAGCCAGCAGCTGTTCAGCAAGGCGCCACGCGCCTTCAGCTCCGGCTGCGTGCGGGTCGAGGCCGTCGACACCCTGCTCGCCTGGCTGCTCGGCCCGGATGAATTGAGCAACGTGCAAACACGCATCGCCAGCGGCGAGACCCAGCAATACCGCCTGCAACACCCGGCGCCTTTGCTGATTGCCTACTGGACGGTCGAGGCCAACAAGGACGGGGCCCTGCGCTACTACCCGGATATCTACGCGCGCGATGCCCGCCTGATCACAGCCCTGGGGCCAGGCGCGTACTGATCCGCAGGCGTGACCGTTGATCGGTGCACTCTGCAACGCCGTCGACAGCAGCACCGAGAGCAACTGTGCTTAGATACTTAAATCGCCAATCCGCAGACTTCAACTCGCCAAGGAGCTACACCACATGGAAATCGGCAGCGTCATTTTTCTGTTTGTCGGCCTCGCCGTCGCTATCGTCTTTATGGGCTTCAAAGTCGTGCCGCAGGGCTTCGAATGGACGGTGGAGCGCTTCGGCCGCTACACCAACACCCTCAAGCCGGGCCTGAACATCATCGTGCCAGTGATGGACAAGATCGGCCGCAAGCTCAATGTGATGGAAAACGTGCTGGACATTCCGCCGCAGGAAGTGATCACCGCCGATAACGCCACGGTACAGATCGACGCCATCTGCTTCTTCCAGATCATCAATTCGGCCCAGGCCGCCTACGAGGTCAATAACCTCGAACACGCCATCCGCAACCTGGTAATGACCAATATCCGCACCGTGCTCGGCTCCATGGAACTGGACGCCATGCTCGGCCAGCGCGATGCGATCAACGAGAAACTGCTGCGCACCGTCGATGAAGCCACCGCGCCCTGGGGCATCAAGATTACCCGTATCGAGATCAAGGACATCAGCCCGCCCGCCGACCTGATGGCCGCCATGTCCGGGCAGATGAAGGCCGAGCGCATCAAGCGCGCACAGATTCTCGAAGCCGAAGGCCTGCGCGCCGCCGCGATTCTGACTGCCGAAGGGCAGAAACAGGGCGACATCCTCAAGGCCGAAGGCCAGCGCCAGGCCGCCTTTCTCGAAGCCGAAGCGCGCGAGCGTGCCGCCCAGGCGGAAGCCGAAGCCACGCGCATGGTGTCCGAGGCTATCGCCCAGGGCAACGTGCAGGCGGTCAACTACTTCGTCGCGCAGAAATACATCGAAGCCCTCGGTCAGCTGGCCAGCGCCAACAACAGCAAGGTCATCCTTATGCCGTTGGAAGCCAGCCAGGTAATCGGCGCGGTCGGCGGCATCAGCGAAATTGTCAAAGCCACCTTCGGTGAGAACAAGGGTTAAACCAATGTGGGACTTTTTACAGCACCTGTCGTACTGGAACTGGCTGGCGTTCGGCACCCTGCTGCTGATTCTTGAAGTGTTCGGTGCCGGCGGCTACCTGCTATGGATCGGCCTGGCCGCCGCCAGCGTCGGCCTGCTGACCTTTATCTTCCCGGGCCTGCCATGGGCTGCGCAGTTTATCCTGTTCGGTGTGCTGTCGATCCTCACCGCAGTGCTCTGGTGGCAGCGCCAGCGCAGCGCGGCCAAACCGTCCGACCAACCGGGGCTAAACCAGCGCGGCAGCGAATTGCAAGGACGCCAGTTTGTCTTGCATGAGGCCATTCTCGATGGCCGCGGCAAGATCAAGGCCGGCGACTCGCTGTGGCTGGTCAGCGGCCCCGACTTGCCGGCAGGTAGTCAGGTGCGGGTGATCGGCCAGAGCGGCGTGGTTCTGCAGGTCGAAGCCTGCCAGTGACCCCACTCCGGATTGCGCCGCTGGCTGCGGCGCATGATGCGACAGCCCTGGAGCTGCTCGACCAGGCCTTCGCCACGGACCCGACACTCGCCTGGTACCTGTTCAGCGAACAGCCCGGCTACGCCCAGCGTCGGCGCGCCTACCTGCGGATTTACCAGGAGCTGCACCGCGCCAACCACCTGCCTATCCTGGCGGCCTGGCAGGCCGGACAATTGCTCGGAGTGAGCTATTACAACCTGGGCCAGCGGCCCATCAGCCCGGACAGCCTGCAGCAGGCCGGCCAGGCCATTCACGAGCAGTGCGGTGCGCCCAGCCTGCAACGCCTGGAACTGCTGATCGACAGTTTCGAACGGCATCTCGGCCCCGCAGACTTAGCCCTGATCGAATTTATTGGCGTAGCCCGCAGCCAGCAAGGCTGCGGCATAGGCGGCGCCTTGCTGGCACAGACCCTGGCCGACTGCCGGCAACAGGCTTGTCCCGGGGTGGCCCTGGAAACCGGCGAGGCGCGCAATCTTGCGCTGTATCGGCGCCACGGCTTTCAGCTAAGCGGCCAGCTGCAACTGCCCGGGCTGCAGCAGCACTACCTGCAACAGGGCTGGCCAAGCGCCTAAAAAACCAAGCCCCGACTAGGCGAGGCTTGGTTTACTGCTTAGGCGGCGGCTATCAGGCGTCGCTATCGGCCGTGGCCTTGTAAGCGGCCGCGTCGAGCAGCTTATCCAGCTCGCTAACATCGCTTGGCTTGAGCTTGAAGAACCAGCTGCCGTACGGATCGCTGTTGACGCTTTCCGGGCTATCGGCCAGGCCGTCGTTGATCGCGATCACTTCACCGGAAATCGGCGCATAGATGTCGGACGCGGCCTTGACCGATTCCACCACCCCGGCTTCCTGACCGGCACTCAGGGTCTTGCCGACGTCCGGCAACTCGATAAACACCACATCACCCAGGGCTTCCTGGGCGTGATCGGAGATGCCTACGGTCACGCTGCCATCGGCTTCCAGGCGCGCCCACTCGTGGCTGGCGGCGTAACGCAGATCGGCGGGGATAGTGCTCATGTGTCGTTCCTCATCTGGCATGACGGCGACCACGCCGTCATGGAAATTTAGCAGGCCTTGGCCATAGCGAAAGAAAGTCTTTGAAACCTAGTGAGCCGCTCCAATACGGGCGCGCTCGACCATCCATGGCCAACTCAACACTCAGATCAGGGCCTTGCCATTGCGTACAAACATCGGCTTGACCACCCGCACCGGGTACCACTTGCCGCGGATTTCCACCTCGGCACGTTCATGGGTGGCCGCCGGCACGCGGGCCAGGGCGATGGACTTACCCAGGGTCGGCGAGAAGCTGCCGCTGGTGATCTCGCCTTCGCCCACCCCTGCAACCCGCACCACCTGATGCGCACGCAGCACGCCACGCTCTTCCAGCACCAGGCCAACCAACTTGGATGCAACGCCTTCGGCCTTCTGCTTCTGCAGCGCGGCGCGGCCGACAAAGCCACGACTGGCTGGCTCCCAGGCGATGGTCCAGGCCATATTGGCGGCCAGCGGGGTAACGCTTTCGTCCATGTCCTGGCCGTACAGGTTCATCCCGGCTTCCAGGCGCAGGGTATCGCGCGCGCCCAGGCCAATCGGGGAGATACCGGCGCCGACCAGTTCATTGAGGAAGGCCACCACTTCGCTGGCCGGCAGCATGATTTCCAGGCCGTCTTCGCCGGTGTAACCGGTGCGGGCGATAAACCACTCGCCATCGGGCTGGCCTTCGAAGGGTTTGAGGCTCTGAATCAGGTTGGCGCGCGATTGGCTGACCAGTTCGGCGGTCTTGCTGCGCGCCTGCGGGCCTTGAATCGCCAACATCGCCAGCTCGCTGCGCTCATGCAGCTCGACGGCGAAGTCGACGCTTTGCAGGTGCATCCAGGCCAGGTCTTTGTCGCGGGTCGAGGCATTCACCACCATGCGGTAACCCTGCTCTTCATTAGTAGAGTAGGTGAGGTAGACGATCAAATCATCCACCACCCCGCCCTGCTCGTTGAGCATGCCGCTGTACAGGGCTTTGCCGACACTCTGCAAACGCTCGATGTCGTTGGCCAGCAGGTGTTGCAGATAGGCCTTGGCCTGGCTGCCGCGGACATCCACCACGCACATGTGCGACACATCGAACACCCCGCAGTCGCGACGCACCTGATGGTGCTCCTCGACCTGCGAGCCATAGTGCAACGGCATGTCCCAACCGCCGAAGTCGACCATCTTGGCACCCAAGGCGAGGTGCAGGTCATAGAGCGGTGTGCGCTGTCCCATAAGTGTCTCCTTGCGGGCTGGGCAGTGCAGCGGCAACCTGGCTGAGCCCACACAATCGGGCACTGGCACGGGCTATCGAGATGATCGGCCGCTGCGAATGGCGCGCATTGTAGCCGCAACACCGGGGGCGGTCATCCCAACGTGGCAGCCTGTCATGCAGGCCCGCTTGGCTATCCGTGACGGCGCGCCGAGCGGCGGATCAGCAGAATCACCGGCAGCAGGCCGACCAGCACCAGGGTCAGGGCTGGCAGTGCGGCGCGCGCCCACTCGCCTTCGCTGGTCATTTCAAACACCCGCACCGACAGCGTGTCCCAGCCGAAGGGACGCATCAGCAGGGTGGCGGGCATTTCCTTGAGCACATCGACAAACACCAGCAGCGCCGCCGACAGCGCGCCCGGCACCAGCAACGGCAGGTAGACCTTGAAGAACAAGCCGACACCGCCGACCCCCAGACTGCGCGAGGCTTCCGGCAAGGACGGACGAATGCGTGCCAGGCTGTTTTCCAGCGGCCCGTAGGCCACCGCCATAAAGCGGATCATATAGGCCAGCAGCAACGCCGAGAGGCTGCCGAGCAGCATCGGCTTGCCCGCGCCGCCCAGCCAGCTGGACAGCGGAATCACCAGTTCACGGTCCAGGTAACTGAACGCCAGCATGATCGCCACCGCCAGCATCGAACCCGGCAGGGCATAACCAAGGTTGGCCACGCCGACGGTCGAACGCATCAGCCGGGTCGGCGCCAGACGCCGGGCAAAGGCCAGCAGCAAGGCCACGCTGACGGTGATCAGCGCCGCCAGCGCACCCAGGTAGAGCGTGTGCAGAATCAGGGCGCTGTAGCGTTCATCCAGATCGAAACGGCCGCGCTGCCAGAACCAGACCATCAGCTGCAGCAGCGGAATCACAAAGCCGCAGGCGAACACCAGGCCGCACCAGGCGCTGGCCGCCAGGGCCTTGCCGCCCGTTAAGTGATACAGCGCCTTGCCCCGTGGTCGCTCGTTCACCGGGCGCACCGCACCGCGGGCGCGGCGTTCGCCGTAAAGCACCAGCATCACCGCCAGCAGCAGCAGGCTGGCCAGTTGGGCAGCGCTGGTCAGGCTGTAAAAGCTGTACCAGGTCTTGTAGATGGCGGTGGTGAAGGTGTCGAAGTTGAACACCGCCACCGCGCCGAAGTCCGCCAGGGTTTCCATGATCGCCAGCGCCAGGCCGGCGCCAATCGCCGGGCGCGCCATCGGCAAAGCGACGCGCCAGAACGCCCGCCAGGGGCTCAAACCAAGCACCCGCGCCGCCTCCATCAAGCCCTTGCCCTGGGCCAGGAAGGCGCCCCGCGCGAGCAGGTAGACATAGGGGTAGAACACCAGCACCAGCACGATGATCACCCCGCCGGTGGAGCGCACGCGGGGCAAGCGCACACCGCTGCCGAACCAGTCACGCAGCAGGGTCTGCAGCGGGCCGGAAAAATCCAGCAGGCCGACAAACACAAAGGCCAACACATAGGCGGGTATGGCAAACGGCAGCATCAGCGCCCAGTCCAGCCAGCGCCGGCCGGGAAATTCGCAGAGGCTGGTGAGCCAGGCCAGGCTGACGCCGAGCAGCGTCACACCCACACCGACGCCGAGAACCAACACCAGGGTATTGCCAATCAGCCGCGGCAGCTGGGTTTGCCACAGGTGCGCCCAGATCTGCTGATCGACCTCGTGCCAGCTGAACATCAGCACGCTCAGCGGCAGCAGCACCAGCAGGGCAACGGCAAAGGCGATGGGGTACCAGCGGCGCTGGGCAGGATGGGCCACGCAGAATCCTCAGGACAAAAACACAACGCCCCGGGCTAAGCCGGGGCGTCGAGTATAACGGCGTAGGATGGGTTGAGGCGCGTAGCGGCAATACCCATCGTGTTTGGATGCGATGGGTAGCGCTGCGCTCAACCCATCCTACGCACTAGCTGCTGACGATCTGCGCTTAGTTCCAGCCAGCGCGATCCATCAACATGGTGGCTTCAGCCTGACGCTTGCCGGCAACTTCCAGCGCAATAGCGTCGGCCTTGAAGCTGCCCCAGGCCGCTACTTCAGGGGAAGCTGGGACTTTCGGGTTGGCCGGGAACTCCTGATTGAGGCTGGCGAACAAACCCTGGGCTTCTTCGCTGGTCATCCACTCCAGTAGCTTCTGCGCGGCCTCGGCATGTGGCGCGTGCTTGGTCACACCGGCGCCGGACAGATTGACGTGCACACCACGATCACTCTGGTTCGGCCAGTACGGCTTCACTTTCAGGTCCGGCTGCTGCTTATGCAGGCGGCCATAGTAGTAGGTGTTAGTAATGCCGACGTCGCACTGACCGGCGTCGATGGCCTGCAGCAAGGCGGTGTCATCGGCAAACACGTCAGTGGCCAGGTTGTTGACCCAGCCCTTGATGATTTCTTCGGTCTTGGCCGCGCCATGAGTTTCGATCAGGGTAGCGGTCAGCGACTGGTTGTAGACCTTCTTGCTGGTGCGCAGGCACAGGCGACCTTCCCAGTTCTTGTCGGCCAGGGCCTCGTAGGTGCTCAACTCGCTCGGCGTCACCCGCTCGGTCGAGTAGAAGATGGTTCTCGCACGCAGTGACAGGCCGGTCCAGCTGCCGGTGCTGGAGCGATACTGGGCCGGAATGTTAGCGTCGATGACCTCGGACTTGAGTGGCTTGAGCACACCCTCCTGCTCGGCCTGCCAGAGATTGCCGGCATCCACGGTGATCAGCATGTCGGCGGGGGTGTTCTCGCCTTCGGCCTGCAGACGCGCCAGCAGTGGCGCTTCCTTGTCGGTGATGAACTTCACCTTGACCCCGGTCTTGGCGGTGTAGGCATCGAACACTGGTTTGATCAGCTCGTCGATACGCGCGGAGTAAACCACCACCTCATCGGCGGCCTGCACGGCACCAGCCAGCGCAGTGAGAGTGAGTGCGGCGAACAAACGCTTGCTTACCTGCATGGAGACAGCCTCTTGGTATAGACGAGTTAAGGTTTTAAATACTAGTAAATGCTATTTAGTTTCTCAACTCGTTATTAGGCCTAAAGCTGTAACAACTGCCTTCAGCCCGGGTTATGCCACCGCCTGCTGCGCCGCCAGCTGCTTGGCCTGCTCGCGCAGGACAAACTTCTGCACCTTGCCGGTACTGGTTTTCGGCAGGCTGGTAAACACCACGCAGCCCGGCACCTTGAAGCGCGCCATGCGCTGCTGACAGAAGGCGATCACCTCTTCAGCCGTTAGCTCGACACCCGGCTTGGGGGTGACAAAGGCGCAGGGCGTTTCACCCCACTTGGCGTGGGCCATGGCCACCACGGCGGCTTCGAGAATCTGCGGATGGCGATAGAGCACATCTTCCACCTCGATGGAGGAGATGTTCTCGCCGCCGGAAATGATGATGTCCTTGCTGCGATCCTTGATCTCCACATAACCGTCGGCGTGCCACACCGCCAGGTCGCCAGAGTGGAACCAGCCGCCGGCAAAGGCCTCGGCGGTGGCCGATGGGTTCTTCAGGTAGCCCTTCATCACCACGTTGCCGCGCATCATGATTTCGCCGATGGTCTGGCCGTCTTTTGGCACCGGTTGCAGGGTCTCCGGGTCGGCCACCATCAGGCCGTCGAGCAGCGGTGCACGCACGCCCTGGCGGGATTTCAGGCGGGCGCGCTGTTCCGGGCTCTCACTGTCCCACTCGCTTTTCCACTCGCAGGCCACGCTGGGGCCGTAGGTTTCGGTCAGGCCGTAAACGTGGGTCACGCGAAAATCCAGGGCTTCCATGGCCTCGATTACCGCAGCCGGTGGCGCGGCGCCGGCGGTGAGCACTTTTACCGGCTGAGTTTTCAGGGCTTTCAGCGCCTCATCGGCGTTGGCCAGCATATTCAGCACGATGGGCGCGCCGCAGAAATGGTCGACGCCATGCTCGGCGATGGCCGGGTAAATGGCCTCGGCGCGCACATGGCGCAGACACACGTTGACCCCGACATAGGCGGCCAGCGCCCAGGGGAAACACCAGCCGTTGCAGTGGAACATCGGCAGCGTCCACAGGTACACCGGGAAGCGGCTCATGTCCCAGCACATGGCGTTGGACAGCGCATTCAGGTGCGCGCCGCGATGGTGATAGACCACGCCCTTGGGGTTACCGGTGGTGCCGGAGGTGTAGTTGAGGGAGATCGCCTGCCACTCGTCCGCCGGCAACTGCCAGGCATAGTCCGGGTCGCCCTCGGCCAGCAGCGCCTCGTACTCCAGCTGACCGATCAGCTGGCCGTCCTGGTATTCCGGGTCGTCGATGCCAATCAGTAGCGGCGGCTGCGGCAAATGGCCAACCACACGCTGGGCCAGCTCGCCGAATTCCTTGTCCACCAGCAGCACCTTGGCCTCGCCGTGCTGCAGGATAAAAGCGATAGCCTCGGCATCCAGGCGAGTATTGATGGCATTCAGCACCGCGCCGCACATCGGCACGCCAAAGTGCGCCTCGAACATCGCCGGGCCGTTGGGCGCGATCACCGCCACCGTGTCACCCAGGCCGATGCCGCGCTGGGCCAGGGCCGAAGCCAGACGAATACTGCGGCTGTAGGTTTCGCCCCAGGTCTGGCGCAGGCGGCCATTGACCAGCGCCAGACGCTGTGGGTAGACGCTGGCGGCGCGCTCCAGAAAGCTCAGCGGGCTGAGCGCCTGAAAATTTGCCGCATCACGGGGCATGCCGTATTCGTAGGGATTGACGCTATGCATGGTGGTTCTCCAGCTGGGCCTTTATACGAAGAAACCATAACAGCCGTAGGGTTTTAGCGATGCACTACCTTGGTCGAAACCGTGACTTGCAAGTCAGCAATCACGTCAGCATAGGCATCCGAACAGCCATGCTGGGCGCTTGATCGCGGCGTAATAACCGCCGCAGAGCGCTTTAGCCTGCATGACAAGCTTCCATAGCCTTATCTCGGCTTGTCTGGCGTTATCTTTTCAAGGAGTTATCGAGTGACCTCACGCTTACCTGTGATCGTTGGTTTTGGTGGCTATAACGCGGCCGGGCGCAGCTCCTTCCACCATGGTTTCCGCCGTACCGTGCTCGAATCCCTGGACAGCGTCGCGCGCCAGCAGACCCTGGCGGGCCTGGCGGTGATGATGAAGCTGGTCAAGGTGGTCGATGGCCGCTATCAGGACAATGCAGGCAACGGCCTGAGCCTGGCCGAAATCGACAGCCGCTTCGCCGAGCAGATTCTCGCCTCGACCCTGGTACGGCGCATCGAGAAGCAGCACCTGGATGTCGACGCGGCGCACTGGCAGAAGACCATCGACATCAGCGCCACCGCCGGCCAGCCGCTGAGCTTTATCACCCTGCGCAAGCACCTGCCCGAGCCGCTGCCGAGCGATTGGACGGTGGACGAACTGAATGCCAGCGAAGTGCTGGTAACCCTGCACGACAACTGTGAATTCAAGGTCGACAGCTACCGTGCCCTGCCGGTGAAATCCGCCGGCCAGCTGCCCAGCGGCTTCGAACCGAGCGAGCTGTACAACGCACGCTTCCACCCACGCGGCCTGGCCATGACCATAGTCGGCGTCACCGACGCGCTGCGCGCCACCGGCATCGACTGGCAGACCATCATGCAGCACGTGGCCCCCGACGAAGTCGCGGTGTTTGCCGGCAGCATCATGAGCCAGCTGGATGAAAACGGCTTCGGCGGCCTGATGCAGTCACGCCTGAAAGGCGGCCGGGTCACCGCCAAACAGCTGGCCCTGGGCCTCAACACCATGCCGGCGGACTTTATCAACGCCTACGTGCTGGGCAGCGTCGGCACCACCGGCAGCGTCACCGGTGCCTGCGCCACCTTCCTCTATAACCTGCAGAAAGGCATCGAGCTGATCAGTTCGGGCAAGGCGCGGGTGGCCATCGTCGGTAACAGCGAGGCACCGATCACCCAGGAGTGCATCGAGGGCTACGGCGCCATGGGCGCCCTGGCCACCGAAGACGGCCTGCGCCAGATCGAAGGCAACGAGACCGTCGATTTCCGCCGCGCCAGCCGCCCGTTTGGCGAGAACTGCGGCTTTACCCTGGCCGAGGCCTGCCAGTTTGTGGTGCTGATGGACGACGCCCTGGCCCTGGAGCTGGGCGCCGATATCCACGGCGCGGTGCCGGATGTGTTTATCAACGCCGACGGCTTCAAGAAATCCATTTCCGCCCCCGGCCCCGGCAACTACCTGACCGTGGCCAAGGCCGTGGCCAGCGCCGTGCAACTGCTGGGCATCGACGCGGTGCGCGAACGCAGCTTTGTGCATGCACACGGCTCCAGCACCCCGGCCAACCGAGTGACCGAATCGGCAATCCTCGACCGTATCGCCAGCGCCTTCGCCATCGAGCAGTGGCCGGTCACGGCAGTCAAGGCCTTTGTCGGCCACTCCCTGGCTACCGCCAGCGGCGACCAAGTGATCTCGGCGCTGGGCAGTTTCAAGTACGGCATCATTCCGGGAATCAAGACCATCGATGCGGTGGCCGAAGACGTGCACCAGCAGCACCTCAGCTTCGCCACCCAGGATCGCACCCGCGCGCCCGAGCAGCTGGACCTGTGCGTAATCAACTCCAAGGGTTTTGGCGGCAACAACGCCAGCGCCCTGCTGCTGGCCCCGCATGTGGCCGAGCGCATGCTGCGCAAGCGCCACGGCGAAGCAGCCTTTGCCGCCTACCTGCAACGCCGCGAAACCACGCGCAACAAGGCCCAGGCCTACGACGCGCAGGCGCTGCTGGGCGATCTGGGAATTATCTACAACTTCGGCAATGACCTGATCGACGACCAGCAGATCGAGATCAGCGCCGAGCAGATCAAGGTGCCAGGCTTCACCCAGCCGCTGCGGTTCAAGAAGGACGAACGCTACGGCGATATGCTCGAGTAAGCCAAGCCGGAGCTGCATCCGTAGGATGGGTTGAGCAATGCGATACCCATCAACATGCTGCGATGGGTAACGCCGCTATGCGGCTAGCCCATCCTAAGGTTCTACACCCCTGGTTCAATCCAGCCCATCGCGGCCAAGGCCGCTCCTACAGACCGCAGAGTCACGTAGGATGGGTGGAGTGCAGCGATACCCATCATCCAAGCCGAGCGCTTAATCCAGCGCGCGGGCCAGTTCGATCAGCTCGGCGCGCCAGGCAGCGGCCGCCGGCAGGGCGAGAAAAGACGGATTAAGCAGCGACTCGCGCGCCTCATAGGTCAGCGCCACGCCCTTGAGCGTCAGCACTTCACCGCCCGCCCCTTCCAATACGCCCTGCGCCGCCGCCGTATCCCACTGCGAGGTTGGCGCCAGGCGTGGGTAGCAATCGGCATTGCCTTCGGCCAACTGACAGAACTTTAGCGAGCTGCCGACATTGGCCAGTTGCAGGTCACCAAAGCGCTCGCTCAAGCCAGCCAGCAAGGCTTCCTGCGCCGGGCTGGAGTGACGCTTGCTGGCCACCAGGGTAAAGGCCTCCTGCGGGGCCAGGCGCACGCTGATCGGCTCAGCATGGCCCGTCGCATCGGCGCGCCAGGCACCCAGACCGGCACCGCCGTAATAACACTGGCCGGTGGCCGGAATGCCAACCACGCCAAACACCACCCGGCCTTGCTCGATCAACGCGACATTGACGGTGAATTCTTCGCTGCCGGCAATAAATTCCTTGGTGCCGTCCAGCGGGTCGACCAGCCACCAGCGGCTCCATTGCGCGCGGGTGCTCAGGGCAATATCTGCGGCTTCCTCGGAGAGCACCGGAATATCAGCAGCCAAAGCCAGCAGGCCGTCATTAAGAATATGGTGCGCGGCCATATCCGCAGCGGTCACCGGCGACGCATCAGCTTTTTCATTCACTGTCACATCGGCGCGCCAATGCGGCAGCGTCGCCGCGCCGGCCTGGCGTACCAACTCAATCACAGCGGGGATCAGTGGATGGCTTATGGCTTGGTTCATGGCTTGGCTCATAGTTTGAAGACGCCACGCTGAGTCAGTACATCACGGGCCAGGTACAGCGCGGCCAGGGCGCGGCCTTCGGTGAACTGCGGATGCTGGATCAGGCTCGACAGCTCGCGCAGGCTGGTTTGGTCGACACGCATGGGTTCCGGCTCATCGCCCGGCAGGCGTTCTTCATACAGACCCGAAGCCAGCACCACCTGGATTTTCTGGCTCATATAGCCCGGCGACAGGCTCAGCTCGGCCAGCAGTTCCAGGTGCTGCGCGCCAAAGCCGGCTTCTTCCTTGAGTTCGCGGTTGGCCGCCTCCAGCACGTCCTCGCCCGGTTCGATCAGCCCCTTGGGCAGGGACAGCTGATAGTCATCGGTGCCGCCGCAATATTCCTCGACCAGCAGGGCGTGCTCGTCATCGACCATCGCCACCACCATCACCGCGCCATAGCCTGCGCCCTTGCCCACCAGTCGCTCATAGGTGCGCTCCACGCCGTTGCTGAAGCGCAGTTGCAGCTCCTCAACACGGAACAGGCGGCTGCTGGCGACGATCTCGCGAGCGAGTACGGTGGGTTTCTGACGCATGGGGCGGCTCCTGGGCAGGACATAGCGGGTTATCATAACGCGGCTTTTCCTATTATCTGCGTAGGAGATTGCGCGATCACGACGCCCACGGCGCAAATCGCGACGCCCTGCACATCAGCCCGAAGAACTGCGCATGCCCTTGTTGCCCTGGAACGCCATCGACACCGTCCTGCTGGATATGGACGGTACCCTGCTCGACCTGCACTTCGACAACCACTTCTGGTTGCAGCACCTGCCGCAGCGCTATGCCGAGCACCACGGCGTTAGCCGCGCGCTGGCCGAAGCCGAACTGCTGCCGCTGTTTCGCCAGCACGCCGGCACGCTCAACTGGTACTGCACGGATTTCTGGAGTCGCGAGCTGAAGCTGTCGATCCGCGAGCTCAAGCGCGAAGTGGCGCACCTGATCGCCCTGCGCCCGGACGCCGACACCTTTATTCAGGCCTTGCGCCACGCCGGCAAACAGGTGGTGCTGATCACCAATGCGCACCGCGACTCGCTGTCGCTGAAGCTGGAGCGTATCGAACTGGCACCTTACTTCGACCGGCTGATCAGCTCCCACGACTATGGTTTCCCCAAGGAAGACCAGCAGTTCTGGCACGCCCTGCAACAGGACTGCCCGTTTAACCCGGCGCGCAGCCTGTTTATCGATGACAGCCTGCCGATCCTGCGCAGCGCCGGGCGTTTTGGCGTCGCCCAGCTGCTCGCCGTGCGCCAGCCGGATAGCCAGGCGGGGCCGAAAGACACCGAAGAGTTTGCCGCCGTCGAAGACTACCGCGAGCTGTTGCAGGGGCTTTAATCTCCCATCAGTTGGCCGCCCCAGGACGTTGAGGACGCATCATGGATATCAAACAGCTGAAGTTCCTGATCGCCCTGGATGAAACTCGTCATTTCGGCCAGGCCGCCGCGCGTTGCCATATCACTCAGCCGACGCTGTCGATGCGCCTGCGTCAGCTGGAAGACGAGCTGGGCCTGGAGCTGGTGCATCGCGGCCAGCGTTTCGAGGGTTTCAGCGCCGAGGGCGAGCGCATTCTGGCCTGGGCGCGCAGCCTGATGGCCGCCCACGATGGCCTGTACGCCGAAGCGGCGGCCTGCCGTGGCCAGCTGGTCGGCACCTTGCGCCTGGGGGTGGTGCCGCTGGCCGGTTTCGATCCGATGCGCCTGGTGCAGTCTTTCGCCGAGCAACATGCCGGGCTGCGCTTTCAGCTGTTCGCCCTGAGCAGCGAGGAGATTCTCGAACGCCTGGGGCGCAATCAGCTCGACCTTGGCCTGTCCTACCTCGACCGCCTCAACCCTGAGCATTTCGACAGCCTGGAGTTGGCCGAAACGCGCATGGGCCTGCTGTATGACCGCCGGCATTACCCGTTCACCCGCCCGGCGCTGCGCTGGGAAAGCCTGATCGACCTGCCGCTGGGGCTGCTCTCGGCCGGCATGCATTTTCGCCAATCGATCGACCATAGCTTCCGCTCCCGTGGCCTGACGCCCAACCCACGGCTGGAAACCGATGCCGTGCATCAACTGCTGCAAGCGGTCAGCGCCGGGCTGTGCTGCGCGATCATGCCGCTCAACAGCGGCCTGGCCGAGTTCACCGAGCACCTGGCGCTGACGCCCATCGAGGACGCCCACACCCTCGCCCCGCTGGGCCTGATCCTGCGCCGTAGCGCGCCGCGTTCGGCCCTGGCCGAGGCCTGCTTTGCCGAAGCGCACAGGCTGTTAGCCGCAGCTGCGGGCTGAAAGGTGCGGACTTGAAGCTTTGATAGACAGCGTCGATCACAAGATCAGTAACAGCGATTAGACGCATCCGGCACGGCGGCCTAGGCTGACCAAATAACTCCGTCGCCGGGAAGCCTGCCCATGCCACGCCACGTCCCGTCTATCGCCCAAGATGCCGCTCCGGTGCTGTTGCCAGCCCCCACCTACAGCTATGTCGAACTGGCGGACGCGCAGCAGGATGGCACCGCCGCCCTGGCCTGCGAAACCGCCCTGGCGATCAGCTACAACGGCATCAGCCACAGCGTGATGATGGTCTCGCCCAGCGACCTTGAAGACTTTATCTACGGTTTCAGCCTGAGTGCCGGCCTGATCGATAGCTTCGATGATATCTACGATATCCGCCTTCAGCAGCATGCCAGCGCCATCAGCGCCGAGGTGCAGGTCAGTAACCGCGCGTTCTGGGCGCTGAAACAGCAGCGCCGCAGTTTGGCCGGCAATAGCGGCTGCGGCCTGTGCGGGGTCGAAGCGCTGGAACAAGCCCTGCCGCAGCTGCAAAGCCTCACGCCCAGCCCGCTGCCAGCGGCGGCTCATCTGCAGGGTTTACGTCAGCGGATTCAGACCGTCCAGACCCTGGCCCGGCATAGCGGCGCGGTGCATGCCGCGCTGTTTGTCGATGCGCACGGGGCCATCCAGCTCTGCCGCGAAGACATCGGCCGGCATAACGCCCTCGATAAGCTGCTCGGCGCCCTGCACCGCGAAGGTGCAGACCTGCGCCAGGGTTTTGCCGTGGTCACCAGTCGCTGCAGCCTGGAGCTGATTCACAAGGCCCTGCGCGCCGGCATCGGCACCCTGGTCAGCCTGTCCGCACCGACCACCCTGAGCGTGCAGTGGGCGCGCCAGCACAACCTCAACCTGATCCATATTCCCCAGCAGAGCGCACCACGGGTGTACAGCCCGGCCGCGCCCGGAGCGAACTAATCATGAGCCTGCAAGAGATCAAGCCACGCTATCAACCCTACAAAGGCGCCGCCGCCGGCTGGGGCGCGCTGCGCAGCGTCACCCACTTCTGGCTGGACAGTAAGCAACCGTTCAAGAACCTGCGCGCGCTGCTCAAGACCAACCAGCACGGCGGCTTCGACTGTCCGGGCTGCGCCTGGGGCGACTCGCCGGAAGACGGCCACATCAAGTTCTGTGAAAACGGCGCCAAGGCGGTCAACTGGGAAGCCACCAAGCGCCGTGTGGATGCCGCTTTCTTCGCCCGCTACAGCGTCAGCCAGCTGCGTGAACAGAGCGATTACTGGCTCGAATACCAGGGCCGCCTGACCGAACCGATGCGCTATGACGCCGCCAGCGATCACTACCGGCCGATCAGTTGGGATGCCGCCTTCGCCCTGATCGCCGATCACCTCAAGGGCCTCGAAAGCCCCAATCAGGCCGAGTTTTACACCTCCGGCCGCGCCAGCAACGAGGCGGCTTATCTGTATCAGCTGTTCGTCCGTGCCTTCGGCAGCAACAACTTCCCCGACTGCTCGAACATGTGCCACGAGGCCAGCGGCGTGGCCCTCGGCCAGAGCGTGGGCGTCGGCAAGGGTAGCGTGACCTTTGCCGACTTCGAGCACAGCGACGCGATCTTCGTGCTCGGACAGAACCCCGGCACCAACCACCCGCGCATGCTCGAACCGCTGCGCGAGGCGGTGAAACGCGGCGCGCAAGTGGTGTGCTTTAACCCGCTGAAGGAGCGTGGCCTGGAACGCTTCCAGCATCCGCAACATGCCCTGGAGATGCTGACTAACGGCTCCGAGCCGCTCAACACCGCGTTCTTCCGCCCGGCCCTGGGCGGCGATCTGGCCGCCCTGCGCGGCATCGCCAAGTTCCTCCTGCAGTGGCACCGCGAGGCGCTGGCCCAGGGCGAGCCGGCGGTCTTCGACCTGGCGTTTATTGCCGAGCACACCGCGGGCGTGGACGACTACCTGGCGCTGCTGGATGCCAGCAGTTGGGCATCCCTGATCGAGCAGTCCGGCCTGAGCCTGGACGAACTGCAGCACGCCGCCCTGCTCTACCGCCGCGCCGAGCGGGTGATCATCTGTTGGGCCATGGGCATCACCCAGCACCACAATTCGGTGGCGACCATTCAGGAAATCGTCAACCTGCAGCTGCTGCGCGGCAACCTCGGCCGCCCCGGTGCCGGCCTGTGCCCGGTGCGCGGCCACAGCAACGTGCAGGGCGACCGCACCATGGGCATCAATGAGCGTCCGACCGCGGCCTTTCTCGATGCCCTGGAGCAACGCTTTCAGTTCCAGGTGCCACGCGCCCAGGGCCACAACACCGTCGAGGCGATCAACGCCATGCTCGACGGTCAGGCCCAGGTGTTTATCGGCCTGGGCGGCAACTTTGCCCAAGCCACCCCGGACAGCCCGCGCAGCCACACCGCACTGAGCCGCT
The DNA here is from genome assembly GCF_049301935.1 of Pseudomonas sp. Taxonomy (GTDB): domain Bacteria; phylum Pseudomonadota; class Gammaproteobacteria; order Pseudomonadales; family Pseudomonadaceae; genus Aquipseudomonas. Next base: position 18,504 of record NZ_JBAQLP010000018.1, read on the forward strand.
GCGCGCTGACCGTGCAGATCAGCACCAAGCTCAACCGCAGCCACCTGACCACCGGCACGGATGCGCTGATTCTGCCGTGTCTGGGCCGCACCGATATCGACCACCAGGCCGGCGGCCCGCAGGCGGTGACCGTGGAGGACTCGTTCAGCATGATCCACGCCTCCTACGGCCAGCTCGAACCGCTGTCGCCGCAGATGCGTTCGGAGCCGGCAATCGTCGCCGGTATCGCCAAGGCCACCCTGGGTAATCATCCGGTGGACTGGGATGCGCTGATTGCCGATTACCGGCGCATCCGCGAGCTGATTGCCGAGACCATTCCCGGTTTCAACGACTTCAACCAGCGCCTGCAACACCCTGGTGGCTTCTACCTGGGCAACGCCGCTGCCGAACGGCGCTGGCTCACCGCCAGCCACAAGGCCAACTTCAAGGCCAATCCGCTGCCCGCCGATCTGCTGCCGCCCCAGGTGCGCAGCACCGGGCAAACGCCGGATCTGATCCTGCAGACGCTGCGTTCTCACGATCAGTACAACACCACCATCTATGGTCTGGATGACCGCTACCGGGGGGTCAAGGGCCAGCGCCAGGTGCTGTTTGCCAATGAAGCCGACATCCTGCGCCTGGGCTTTCAGCCGGGGCAGCAGGTCGACATCCAGTCCATCTGGGATGACGGCATCGAGCGCAAGGTGACCGGCTTTACCCTGCTGGCCTTCGACATTCCCGCCGGCCAGGCCGCCGCCTATTACCCGGAAGCCAACCCCCTGGTGCCGCTGCAGAGCGTTGGCAAGGGCAGCTTTACCCCGACCTCGAAGTACGTGGCGATCCGCTTACTGGCCCACCAGGCCGCAGCGCGCATCCTGTAACCGCCTGTGGTGTGGCAGTGATCACATCCGCGACCAGTGGCAGGGAATTTTTCGGCAAACCGCCCTCTAAGACTGTGCGTGGATACTTAGCCTTTTAAACCAACGGCTTAAGTCCACCTGCCCATTTAGTCGAGAAGGTCTGCCCTATGCGTACATTATTTTCTGCGCTGCTGTTCAGCGCCCTGACTGCCCCCCTCGCCCTGGCGGGCGATACCGGCAAAGTCGCCATTGGTAGCGGCGTGGGCGGCGCCCTGGGCAATGTGATCGGCCAACAGGTTGGCGGCAGTAGCGGCGCGGCAATTGGCGCTGGCCTGGGCGGTGCAGCGGGCGGCGTGATTACCGCCCGCGACGGCAACAAGACCGAAGCAGCGCTGGGTGGCGGCCTGGGCGCAGCCGGCGGCTCGGTCCTGGGGAATCAGGTCGGCGGCAGCACCGGGTCGACCATCGGCGCTGGCCTGGGCGGCGCAGCCGGTGGCGCGTTGGCCAATGAATACGCTGGCGGCAACGCGCGTGATGGCGGCCATTATCACGGCAAGAAACACCACAAACACAAGAAGCATAAAAAGCACAAACATCACTGAGTGCCGATGTGCTGACAGCCTCACTGCCTACAAGCTGGCGGTGAACAGCTCAACAAGGTGATGCTTGCAACAAGGCGTGTGCCAAATACCTGCTGCCGTGCGCTGTTGTAGGCTGGGTTAGCGGCGCTAGGGTGGGCCTGCCTTGCCTGGCACCGAGTCGCGCCCCATGCAGCGGACCCGGCCGAACCCAGCTTGCACAGCAGTGCGCCCAGGCTGCGCCTAACCGTCGCGCACAACTCAACACCCACCTCCGCCAGCGCCAACAAAAATGCCTGTATCTCTCGATACAGGCATTTTCTGTCTGCAACAGCCCGATCGCGGGGCTTCCCCTCAGCCTGACCTACACGGCATATGCCTTAGGTAGGTGCTTAGTTAGATAGGGCGGCTGCCGTATTTGCTGTCCGGCTTCTTGGGCGGGTCGGAGACCACATTCGGCTCGACCTCCTGCACCTTGCCACCGCGCGAGAGAAACTCTTCCATGGCGCGGGCCAGGGCGTCGCGCTCTTTCTGCTTGGCTTCGATGCTCGGCAGTTCTTCTACGTCGACGGCGGCCTTGGCTTTTTTGCTTTTGCTGGCGGGTACGACTTCGTCGTCACCGTCGCCATCGTCACTGCTATCGCCATCATCGGCGGCAGCCAGCTCTTCGCCTTCGTCTTCGTCAGCGCCTTCTAATTCGTCGTGTTCCAGATCTTCGTCGCTCATGTTCCAACCTCATGACTTGCGAAAAGCAGTGTAGTTATAGCCCAGCTGCGTCAGCTTTCTAACGTCGCTGATGAAAATTCCAGTGGCCTTACCTTAGCTGAGCCCTGCGCATCGGCGAACGGTGCTCAACGGCGCGCATTCTAGCGTGCTGACAGAAAAAACAAAGGGCGCCATCAGGCGCCCTCGTCGAAACTCCGAAAAATCAGTTTTTGGTGAATTCCGGATAGGCTTCCATACCGCATTCGGCGATGTCCACGCCTTCGTATTCTTCTTCCTCGGATACCCGCAGGCCGATCACCAGCTTGAGGATGGACCAGACGATCAGGCTGGCGACAAACACCCAGGCGAAGATCGCCCCGATACCCAGCAACTGGGCGCCAAGAGTGGCGTCGCTGTTGGTCAGGCAGACCGCCAGCAGGCCCCAGATACCGACCACACCGTGCACGGAAATGGCACCGACCGGATCGTCGAGCTTGAGCTTGTCCAGACCGAGGATCGAGAACACCACCAGCACGCCTCCCACACCACCGATCAGGGTGGCTTGCAGGGCAGTTGGGGTCAGCGGCTCGGCGGTGATGGCCACCAGGCCAGCCAGGGCACCGTTGAGGGCCATGGTCAGGTCAGCCTTGCCAAACAGGATGCGTGCCACGATCAGCGCCGCGATCAGGCCACCGGCAGCCGCCATGTTGGTGTTCACAAACACGTTGGCCACGGCGTTGGCGTCTTCGATGGTGCTCATCTTCAGCTGCGAGCCACCGTTGAAGCCGAACCAGCCCATCCACAGGATAAAGGTACCCAGCGCGGCCATCGGCAGGTTGGCACCCGGAATGGCGTTGACCTGACCGTTAGCGCCGTACTTGCCTTTACGTGCGCCGAGCAGCAGTACGCCAGCCAGGGCAGCAGAAGCACCGGCCATGTGCACCACACCGGAACCGGCGAAGTCGAGGAAGCCAGCTTCGTTAAGGAAGCCCGAACCCCATTTCCAGAAGCCCTGTACCGGGTAGATAAAACCGGTCATGACCACGGCGAAGGCGAGGAAGGCCCACAGCTTCATGCGCTCAGCCACGGCACCGGAAACAATCGACATACAGGTCGCGGCGAACACCACCTGGAAGAAGAAGTCCGAACGGGCCGAGTAGTAAGGCGCGTCGTCACCGCCGGCCAGCACCGACTCAACGCTGTTCTCGTCACCCAGCAGGAAACCCAGGCTTGGCAGGATGCCGCCTTCCGGGCTGGAGTACATGATGTGGTAGCCGATCACCAGGTACATGATGCTCGCCACTGCATACAGGGCGATGTTCTTGGTGAGAATTTCAGTGGTGTTCTTGGCTCGCACCAGACCGGATTCGAGCATGGCAAAACCCGCTGCCATCCACATTACCAGGGCGCCGCAAACCAAAAAGTAGAAGGTATCAAAACCGTACTGCAGTGCAGTCAATGCTGTGTTGTCCATGGTTCACCTCTTGCCGTTGCGCTTTTTAGCGCTATTCGGTTAAGACGTCCGGGGTTGGCTCCGGACGCGCTCCGTGTGCTTACAGGTTGTAGCCGCGCTCGTTATGCAGGGCGAGATCGAGACCGATGGTCTCTTCCTCTTCGCTGACACGCAGGCCCATTACTAGGTCGATCACTTTCAGAATCACGAAGGTCACCACCGCGGTGTACACCACCGTGAAGGCCACCCCCTCGAACTGGATCCACAACTGCGCCGGAATATCTTCCACCGTGCCGAAGCCGCCCAACGCCGGTGCGGCGAACGCCCCGGTGAGAATGGCGCCGACAATGCCGCCCACGGCGTGCACGCCGAACACGTCGAGGGAATCGTCATAACCCAGCTTACGTTTCAGGCTGGTGGCGCAGAAGAAGCAGATCGCCCCACTGGCCAGACCAATCGCCAGAGCGCCCATCGGCCCCGCCGTACCGGACGCTGGCGTGATCGCCACCAGACCCGCCACAGCGCCCGAGGCAATGCCCAGAACGCTGGGTTTGCGGTGCGTGATCCACTCGGCGAACATCCAGCTCAGCGCCGCGGTAGCGGTGGCAATCTGGGTGACCAGCATGGCCATACCGGCGCTGCCGTTGGCTGCCAGCGCAGAACCTGCGTTGAAGCCGAACCAGCCGACCCAGAGCATGCTGGCGCCGATCAGGGTGTAGCCGAGGTTGTGCGGCGGCATGGCGGTGGTTGGAAAACCCTTGCGCTTGCCCAGCACCAGACAGGCCACCAGACCGGCGATACCGGCGTTGATGTGCACCACGGTGCCGCCCGCAAAGTCGAGCACGCCCCAGTCCCACATCAGTGCCCCGTTGCCGCCCCAGACCATGTGCGCGATAGGCGCATAGACCAGGGTGAACCACACCGCCATAAAGATCAGCATGGCCGAGAACTTCATGCGCTCGGCAAAGGCACCGACGATCAGCGCCGGGGTGATGATGGCGAAGGTCATCTGGAAGGTGATAAAGACCGTCTCCGGAATCCCAGCCACCAGGCTGTCCAGGGTCAAACCAGAAAGGAAGGCTTTGCCAAAACCGCCGACGAAGGAGTTGAGGTTGACCACACCCTGCTCCATGCCGGTGCTGTCAAAGGCCAGGCTGTAGCCGTAAACGACCCACAGAATGCTGATCAATCCGGTCACGGCAAAACACTGCATCAACACCGACAGCACGTTCTTCGAACGCACCATGCCGGCGTAGAACAGCGCCAGACCGGGGATGGTCATAAACAGCACCAGTACAGTGGCGACCAACATCCAAGCGGTGTCGCCGCTGTTCAGGCTTGCCTCTTCGGCCATGGCAACGCCAGGAACGAGAGACAAAAGGGCTCCTAGCCCTGCGATTTTTCGCAGAGTCATGGTTTAACTCCTGGGGCGTGGGGTTCGTTCGGAGGCTTAAACTGCGTCGGTGCCGGTTTCGCCGGTACGGATGCGGATCGCCTGTTCCAGGTTTACAACGAAAATCTTGCCGTCACCGATCTTGCCGGTGTTAGCAGCCTTGGTGATGGCCTCGATCACGCGATCGAGTTGATCGTCAGCGATGGCCACGTCGATTTTCACTTTTGGCAAGAAATCGACCACGTATTCAGCGCCGCGGTACAGCTCGGTATGGCCCTTCTGGCGACCGAAGCCTTTAACTTCAGTGACAGTGATGCCCTGCACGCCGATCTCCGACAGTGACTCACGGACGTCGTCCAGCTTGAACGGCTTGATGATGGCAGTGACTAGCTTCATGTAACTCTCTCCCGTGTATGGTGGACTTGCCCCAGGAATTACGAACCCGGTCCAAGTCTAAGCGCAGTGCCTGGCTTTTGTAATGCATCGCGGCCCTGACCGAGCGGCACCGATGCTCACCAACCGCTCCCGACGAAACACTTCCCCGCTTCGCCTGACGCACCGGAACTGCATCGGTGCATGCGTCGTAAGAGACAAAGCAGAAAGCTTGCCAGATCAGGCAAAACCGATTTATTTCATGCAGTTACCAGTTAAACAGGTGTTTTAGCCCGGTACTAGCCAACTGCCAACGCACAACAACGGTGCAGCGACCGACCCGGCAGCGCGCGAAAACTGTGCAGGCCGCGCCAATCCTGCGCTGAGCACACCCGGCAAGGCGGCTAAAGCTGCGTGCTACACTGCCGCCACCTGCCAACGGAACCTCACCATGCTGCCACCTAAAGCCCTGCTAGACGCCCTGACCTCCCACGCTTCGCGCCTGTTCAACGGTGACGCGCCCTTGCCGCGCAGTGAATTCGAAGCGCAGTTCAAGGTGCTGCTGCAAAGCGCCTTCAGCAAACTCGACCTGGTCAGCCGCGACGAGTTCGACAGCCAGATGGTTGTCCTGGCGCGCACCCGTGCCCGCCTGGAGGCCCTCGAAGCCAAAGTGGCGGAGATGGAAGCGCGCAGCGCAGTCGTCCCAGTCACCAGCGAGTAACGCCCACTGCGGATGCATCAGCCGATCAAGGAGTGATCGATGTCCCTGGCCATAGTCCACAGCCGCGCCCAGGTGGGGGTTGAAGCCCCCGCCGTCACCGTCGAAGCCCACCTGGCCAACGGCCTGCCCTCACTGGCGCTGGTCGGCCTGCCGGAAACTGCGGTCAAGGAAAGCAAGGACCGCGTGCGCAGCGCCATCCTCAACTGCGCCTTCGAGTTCCCGCCTAGGCGCATTACCTTGAACCTGGCACCGGCAGATTTACCCAAAGACGGCGGGCGCTTCGACCTGGCGATTGCCCTGGGTATTCTCGCCGCCAGCGGTCAGGTGCCGGCCAGTGCGCTGGAACACCTCGAATGCCTGGGTGAACTGGCACTGTCCGGGGCGATTCGCCCGGTACAGGGCGTATTGCCCGCCGCACTGGCCGCCCGCGCCGCCGGACGCACCTTAGTGGTGCCCAAGGCTAACGCCGAAGAAGCCAGCCTGGCGTCCGGGCTGACGGTGATTGCCGTCGAGCACCTATTGGAAGTCGCCGCCCACCTCAACGGCCAGACGCCGATTGCGCCCTATCAGGCTCTGGGCTTGCTGCGCCAGGTGTTGCCCTACCCGGATCTGGCCGAAGTGCAGGGACAGATCGCCGCCAAACGCGCGCTGCTGGTGGCGGCGGCCGGTTCGCATAATTTGCTGTTTACCGGGCCCCCCGGCACCGGCAAGACCCTGCTGGCCAGCCGCTTGCCGGGCCTGTTGCCACCACTGGATGAGGCGGAAGCACTGGAAGTGGCGGCGATTCATTCGGTGGCCAGCCACACACCGCTCAGTGCCTGGCCGCAACGGCCCTTTAGAACGCCTCATCACAGCGCATCCGGCCCGGCGCTGGTCGGCGGTGGCAGCCGCCCACAACCGGGCGAAATAACCTTGGCTCATCACGGCATTTTATTCCTCGATGAGCTCCCCGAGTTTGATCGCAAGGTTCTGGAAGTACTGCGCGAGCCCCTGGAAAGTGGGCAAATCGTGATAGCCCGTGCCCGCGACAAGGTGCGCTTTCCCGCGCGCTTTCAGCTGGTGGCGGCGATGAACCCCTGCCCCTGTGGGCACCTGGGCGACCCGTCCGGGCGCTGCCGCTGCTCCGCCGAGCAGATCCAGCGCTACCGCGGCAAACTCTCCGGCCCACTGCTCGACCGCATCGACCTGCACCTCAGCGTGCCACGGGAAACCACCCGGCTTGACGCCAGCGCCGAACCCGGCCCAAGCAGCGCCGAACTGGCCGCCCAGGTGGTGCGGGCACGCCAGCAGCAACTGGCGCGCCAGGGCTGCGCCAATGCCCATCTGGATCTCAACGGCGTGCAACAGCATTGCAGCCTGCCGGGCGAAGACCGCCAGTGGCTGGAAAATGCCTGCGAGCGCCTGGGGCTGAGCCTGCGTGCGGCACACCGGGTGTTGAAAGTGGCGCGCACCCTGGCCGACCTGGACAGTGCCGCACATATCAGCCGCAGCCACCTGGGTGAAGCCTTGCAGTACCGACCCAGCAACAGCGGCGCCTGAATCGCGCCCATAAAGAAGCCCCGCATGCGGGGCTTCTTTTACATGTAGGCGTAAGCGTTATTGCGAGTCGCGACGGGCGGCCTGCTCACGGCAGGCATCACCGAACGCCTGGAAGATTTTCACCGAATGCGGGTTCTGCGCCGCCTGCCACTCCGGGTGCCATTGCACCGCCAAGGTGAACTGCTCGGCGCCCGGCAGGTGAATCGCTTCGATCAGCCCGTCTTCGGCGTGAGCCAGGGCTTCGACACCATCGCCCAGTTGATCAACGGCCTGACCGTGCAGCGAGTTGACCGGAAAATCTGCATGCCCCATCAGTTCGGCAAACCAGCTGCCCGGCAGCGCACGCACGCTGTGGCTGTCGGCATATTGCACCGCCACCGGCGCGCTGGTGTCTTCGCGGTGGTCATGCATACCCGCTACTTCGTAGACCTTCTGGTGGATATTGCCGCCCAGGGCCACGTTGATTTCCTGCATGCCGCGGCAGATGCCGAACAGCGGCAGGCCACGGGCCAGGGCGCCGCGAATCAGCGAGATATCGAACAGATCGCGGTCCTGATCCTGGCCCTTGCTCGGGGTCAGGTTTTCCTGGCCGTAGAGCGCCGGATCGATATTGCTGCCCGCACCGGTCAGGTACACGCCGTCAACCATCGACAGGTACTGCTCGATGTCGTCGACGCCGCAGCAGCTGGGTGCCAGCAGCGGCACACAGCCCGACAGTTCGACCAGGGGAGTTATGTATTTGTGGGTCATGACTTGATAGGCATGCCCTTTGCGCTCTTGAGCGCCCATGGACATCAGGACAACCGGTTTACGCGCGCCTGGGCGCTGTTTCGTATTGTTGTTGGACATACATCACCTTGGGGCAGCCGGGATTGGCTGCCGTTGTTGTGCAGAAGGGCCGACGGTTGTCGCACACCTTCTGTTTACGGCTGATTGCGCCTGTCTAGATGCCTGCCGCAGCGGCATCAGATGCGCGAGAAACGCTCATCTGGCAGTCGCAATCCTGAAGCCAGTCTGCCAAAGCCGTAAAATATGTCAAACAAATACGCGCAGAATGTTAAGAAATCAGACCGTAAGCAGCGGGCAACTCAGCCACAGCAACGAAGCAAACCACTGTTTTAAAAGCATTAATCTGGAGAAGCCGCGAAATGATAGTCCAATATTTTTTACGCCTTAGGCGACACCCTGCTAACGTGCCCGATTGCCCACCCGCTCGACCACGGGCAGCTGCATCGCTGCCACATCGGCCACCAAATAATCGCGCAAACGGCGAAAACGCTCCTGACCTCGGCGCGCCCTGGGCCATACCAAGTAATAGCTGCAACCGCTGGGCACCGCGCTGGGCCAGGGCAGGCCAAGTCGGCCTTGGGCGACATCCTCGGCGACCATCAGCAGATCGCCGATCGACACGCCATAGCCACGCGCCGCCGCCACCATGCCCAGCTCCAGGGTATCGAAGACCTGGCCGCCCCTGAGCGGCACCTGATCGGCCAGGCCCATGGCCTGCAGCCACTGCCGCCAGTCGCGGCGATCCGGGGTCGGGTGCAGCAATTCGGCGGCCTGCAAACGCGACAGATCCCAGGGTTGCTCACTCAAGGCTTCAGGCGCGCACACCGGAATCAGCCACTCGGCGAACAGCTCGGTGCTCTCCCATTCCTCCGGGAAGTCGCCCTGGCTCAGCAGCACCGCGCAGTCGAAGGGCTCATGCAGAAAGTCCACCTTGTCCACGTCCATCCAGGCGCTGGTCAGTTGCACTTCACTGGCGCTGAGCAGGCGATAACGTGACAGGCGCGCCAGCAACCAGCGCATGGTCAGGGTCGACGGGGCTTTCAGGCGCAGCACCGTGTCGTCGACGCGCAGGGTGTTGCAGGCCCGCTCCAGCGCCTCGAAACCATCGCGCAACCCCGGCAGCAGCATGCGCGCGGTTTCGCTGAGTTGCAGGCTGCGGCCACGGCGCTCGAACAGGCGGCAGGCGAAGTGTTCCTCCAGAGTGCGCACATGCCGGCTGACCGCACTCTGGGTGATCGCCAGCTCTTCGGCCGCGCGGGTAAAGGAGCTGTGCCGCGCCGCCGCCTCGAAGGCGCGCAGGGCATAGAGCGGCGGCAGGCGCTGGCTCATGGCGGCAATGCATGAGTAATAGTCATGCCTGTCATCGCTATTATCCTTTTGTGCTATCGCAGTTGGCTTATGAGAATAGGCGCATTCTCTGCCTGCGCGGATCACCCGGCAAGCCTTCTGACTGAGTAGAACTCATCATGCTGCAACCCCTGCGCGACGAACTGCGCGCCATCCTGAAACTCGCCGGGCCGCTGATTGCCGCGCAACTGGCGCATGTGCTGATGGTGTTTACCGACACCGTGATGATGGGCCTGCTCGGCCCCGCGACCCTGGCGGCTGGCGGCCTGGGTGCGGCCAGCTACTCCTTTGTGTCGATCTTCTGCGTCGGGGTGATTGCCTCGGTCGGCAATCTGGTGGCCATCCGTCACGGCGCCCAGGACGCCGCCGGCGTCACCCGGCTGACGCAAAATGGCCTGTGGCTCGGCTGGGGCCTGGCGCTGCTGGCCGGCCTGGCCCTGTGGAACCTGGGCCCGGCGCTGCTGTATTTCGGCCAGCAGCCGGAGAACGTCAGCGGCGCCATGCAGTTTCTCTCCACCCTGGTGTTTGCCCTGCCCGGCTATATGAGTTTTATGGCGCTGCGCGGCTTTACCAGCGCCATCGGCCGCCCCGGCCCGGTGATGGCCATCAGCATTGGCGGGGCGCTGGCCAACTTCGTCCTCAACTATGCCTTGATCCAGGGCTGGTTCGGCCTGCCGCCACTGGGCCTGGCCGGGATCGGCCTGGTCACCGCCGTGGTGATGAATATCATGGCGCTGCTACTGGCCTGGCATGTGCTGCAGCACAGCGTCTACAGCCCTTATCCGCTGTGGCGCGGGCTGCTGCGACCGCTGTGGGCCGAGCTGAAAGAGCTGCTGCGCCTGGGCCTGCCGATTGGCGGTACCTATGCGGTGGAGTCCGGGCTGTTTGCCTTTGCCGCGCTGTGCATGGGTGCGCTGGGCAGCACCGAGCTGGCGGCGCACCAGATCGCGATCATGTCGGTGTACGTGGCCTTTATGGTGCCGGTGGGGATTTCCTACGCGGTGACCTTCCGTATCGGCCAGCACTTCGGTGCCGGCCGGCTATTGCAGGCACGGCAAGCCGGTCGTCTGGGCCTGGGGCTCGGTGCGCTGTGCATGCTGGGATTCGCCTGTTTGTTCTGGCTGGCGCCGCACTGGGTGGTGGGGTTGTTTCTCGATAACAGCGACAGCGCCTATAGCGAGGTGGTGAGCCTGGCCGTGGCGCTGCTGGCGATTGCCGCCTGGTTCGAGTTTTTCGACGGTATCCAGACCATCGCCATGGGCGCAATTCGTGGCCTCAAGGACGCCAAAACTACCTTCTGGGTCGGCCTTGGCTGCTATTGGGCAGTCGGCGCACCACTGGCCTGGGCGCTGGCCTTCCCCCTGGGCTGGGGCGCCGAAGGCGTGTGGTGGGGGCTGGCCGGCGGCCTGGCCTGTGCGGCCATCGGCCTGACCCTGGGTTTTGAATGGAAAACCGCGCGCCTGCTGCAACCGACGGCCGCAGCGTTTACGTCACGGGCTAAGCGTCTGGTTTCTTGAAGCGATAGAACAGATTGGGCTCGCTGACCAGATAGAGCACGCCCTGATTATCCATGGCGATGCCCTCGCCCTGGGGTACGCTGCGGGTCAGGCCATTACGCCCGCCCAGTAGCGACAGGCTGCTGATCGGCTTGCCCTCGACATTCAACTCCAGCACCAGGCGCGACTCATCGGACAGCGCCAGCAAGTGCCCGCTGCGCTCATCGAACTGCAGGCTGGACAGATCGCGCACAAACAACCCGGCATCACGCTGCTGATCATCCACCACGTGCACGGCGAAGGGCCGCTGCGGATCGCGCTGAGGAAAGCCGTGAATCTCGTAGATACGTATCGGGTCGCGCTCCTTGGCGACAAACAGGCGCTGGCCGACCGAGTCGTAGGCCAACCCTTCGAAGCCCTTATTGCCATTCAGGCCGATGCCCAGGGAGAACTGCTGCGCCTGATCGGCATGCAGTTCGCGGGTGGCCTCGTCGACCCGCACCTTGATCAGCCGCTGCTGGCGCTCATCGGTGATCACATACAGGCCCTGGCTGATGTACTCGACCGCCTCGGCATCGCCAAAACCGTGCAGGTCGATACGCCGCAGCAACTCGCCCTCCAGCGACAACTCAAGCAGCTGCGGCTTCTGGTTGGTCACGGTAAACAGGCTGTTGCGGTCCGGGTCGTAGGTCAGCGCCGAGACATCGTCATCCAACCCCTCGATCACCCTGGCCTCGATATCCACCTGGTAATCCGACAGCCGCAAGGAGTCCTGCGGTCCATCGCCGGCCTGCTGCCACTGCTGCACATTGAACCAGGCCCGCTCAAACAGGCGGTACTCCTGCGCGAACAGGCCCAGCAGCAGCAACGCCAGCACGGCCAGGCTGAGCAACAGGCGCTTCAGGGTGAAATGATCTCGCATGGTGCTTCACTCTCAACAGTCACGGGTGGCACAACGGCGTCAGCCCGAAGCAGGGCTTCGGGCTGACATGGGCACATGATGGGGCGAGTTACTTGACCAGCTCGAGGTACTCGACATCGATTTCACGGCTGGTCAGATCACGATCCACTTCACCGCTGATCTTCACCACGGCCGTTTCGGAGATGGCCTGGGCTGGCCAATGCTCATCGTCGATCTCGACATTGATGGTGCCGCTGGCATCCTTGAACTCATACAACTCACCCTGCAGACGCTTGACGATCTGCCCTTGCAGCACCACCGGGGTGTCATCGGCGGCGTCCAGCGCGGCGGCCACGCTGGTGACCTGAGTGGTGGCGCCTGGGCCGGTGTAACCGGTGGCCAGCGCGGCGGTGGAGAACAGTGGAACCAGCAGCAGAACCAAGGTGGAACGCTTCATGGGGTAAGCCTCTAATCAGTTAGGTGATGGGGCCAGAGTAGAGGGCCTAGCTGAAGCCAGGCTTAATCGGCGCTTAAGCCAAACTTAATCCGCCTCAGCCGCCGGCGCGGTCGCCGGCTCCTTGTGCAAGACGTAGAACAGATTGGGCTCACTGACGATATAGATAGTGCCGGCCGCATCCATGGTCACCCCTTCGGCCTGACCGATGCCCTGGCGCAGGCCATTCATGCCGCCCGCCAAACTGATAAAGCTGACCGGCTCACCCTGCTCGTCCACTTCCAGCAGCAGGCGCGACTCATCGGAGAGCACCAGGGCGTGGCCGGTACGCGCGTCGTAGGTCAGTGAGGAAATATCGCGCACAAACAGATGCCCGGAACTCAGCGGCTGGAGGGCGCCAGTGGCACCGTCTTCGCCCGGGAACGGCAGGCTGAACAGGCCCAGCGGACCACGTTCTTTGCCCAACAGCACACGCTCGTTGCGCGAGTCCCAGGCAATGCCCTCGAAGCCCTTGTTGCCGGCATCGATAAAGCCCAGATCGAAGGACGCCAGATCGGCAAACTCCAGGCTGCGGGTCAAGGCGCCCAGCTTGAAGGTGGTCAGGGTGCGCCTGCGTTCATCGATAATCGCCAGGCGACCGTCGGACAGCATCTCGACCCCTTCGGGATTGGCAAAGCCATGCAGATCGATACGCCGCAGCACCTGACCATCCAGGGTCAGCTCGATCAGCTGCGAGTGTTTACCGGTGACGGTGAATAGCGTGTCGCTCGCCGGGCTATAGGTCAGCCCGGACAGCTCGTCATCCTCAAGCCCCTGCAGTGGCTTGCCTTGCAGAACCGCACGGTAGCCCGGCAGCCAGATACTCTGCGCCTGCTCGGCAGCGCTTACCTGCTGCTCCTGCACCCAGAAAGACAGACGATCGTCCCAGTGACGGTAATGCGCCACCAGCAAGGCGATCAGCAGCAGGCACAACAGCACAAGTAGCCAGCGCAGACGCACCAGCCGAGCAATCCAGATCGACATCGCACACAACTCATCAGAACGATGGCTATCAGACTAGAGAGCAACCCTTAAGTTTCTGTTACGCCGCCAGGCCAGCGGGCACCTCCAGGTGCCTTTTACCGAGTGGCGACTCTGGGGTTGCGATTAGAGCGCGCAGCTCTCGAAGCGGCTATGGCCCACCAGCTCCAGCACCAGCTTATCGCCCTTGCGCAGCGGGCCGACACCGACTGGCGTACCGGTGAGGATCACATCGCCCGGCTGCAGGCTGAAGTGGCCGCAGATGTGCTGGATCATCGGCAGAATCGGGTTGAGCATGTCGCGGCTGTTGCCGTCCTGCCGCACGTCGCCGTTGATCGCCAGGCGAATACCGATATCGGTGAAGTCTTCGATTGCGTCACCCGGCACAAAGGGCGCCAGCACGCAGGCACCGTCGAAGGATTTGGCGGTTTCCCAGGGGTAACCCTTGGCCTTGAGCGTGGCCTGCAGATCACGCAGGGTCAGGTCCAACGCCGGGGCGAAGCCGGAAATCGCATCGCGCACTTCCTCGGCATTCGGCGTGCGCGACAGCGGCTTGCCGATCAGCACGGCGATTTCCGCCTCGTAATGCACATCACCCTTACCCTCAACCAGGGTAAAGCCGTCATCCAGCGGCACCACACAGCTGCCGGGCTTGATAAACAGCAGCGGCTCGCTCGGCACCGGGTTGTTCAGTTCCTTGGCATGCTCGGCGTAGTTGCGGCCGATACATACCACCTTGCCCATGGGGAAGTGGATATGGGTGCCATCGACATACTGATGCTGGTAGCTCATGGGCGACTCCTTATGGGAATGCGGGGCGCTGCTCTTTATGGGAGCGTGCTGTGTAGCCATACAAGGCGGATAAAACCCGCCGCTTTCAACCGGTTGATAGTGCCCGATTCAGCGGCCGGCCGTCGTTGCGACCAAAGACTTAATCAGCTCGCTGAGAGCGTTACGAACGAAGGTCAGGCCAGGCGGCGAAGCCGGAAAAAAGCGCAGTTGGCTGGTGCCAATGAGCATTTTTCCGGCTGCACCAACGCAGCATGGGGCGCGAAGCCCGCAGTAGCTATCAGAGCGGGAAAATTTTGCCTGGGTTCATAATCCCGTTGGGGTCAAACACCGCCTTGATCGCCTGCATATAGCCAATCTCGGCTTCCGAGCGGCTGTAGGTCAGGTAATCGCGCTTGGTCATGCCCACGCCGTGTTCGGCGCTGATCGAGCCGTTGTACTTCTGCACGGTCTCGAACACCCACTTGTTGACCGTGGCGCACTTGGCGAAGAACTCGTCCTTGGACAGGTTCTCGGGTTTCAAGATGTTCAGGTGCAGGTTGCCGTCGCCGATATGGCCGAACCAGACAATTTCGAAGTCCGGGTAGTGTTCGCCGACGATGGCGTCGATGTCATGCAGGAAGGCCGGCACGTTCGACACGGTGACCGAGATGTCGTTCTTGTACGGCGTCCAGTGGCTGATGGTCTCGGAGATGTATTCGCGCAGCTTCCACAGGTTCTGCAGCTGCTGCTCGCTCTGACTCATCACGCCATCCAGCACCCAGCCCTGCTCGACGCAATGCTCGAAGGTGGCCAGAGCCGCCTCGGCGACTTCCTCGGTGGTGGCTTCGAATTCCAGCAGGGCGTAGAACGGGCAGTCGGTCTCGAAGGCCGCCGGCACATCGCCACGGGCCATGATCTTGGCCAGGGCCTTGTCCGAGAAGAACTCAAACGCCGTCAGGTCCAGCTTGTTCTGGAAGGCGTGCAGCACCGGCATGATCGAGTCGAAGTCCGGGGTGCCGAGGACCATGGCGGTGAGGTTCTTCGGCGCACGGTCCAGGCGCATGGTGGCCTCGACGACAAAACCCAGGGTGCCTTCGGCGCCGATAAACAGCTGACGCATGTCATAGCCGGTGGCGTTCTTGATCAGGTCCTTGTTCAGCTCCAGCAGCTCGCCGGTACCGGTCACCACCTTCAAACCAGCCACCCAGTTACGGGTCATGCCGTAGCGAATCACCTTGATGCCGCCGGCATTGGTGCCGATATTGCCGCCGATCTGGCTGGAGCCGGCCGAGGCGAAGTCCACCGGGTAGTACAGGCCCTTGTCCTCGGCGAACATCTGCAGCTGCTTGGTTACCACGCCCGGCTGGCACACGGCGGTGCGGTCGAATTCGTTGAACTCAAGAATCTGGTTCATATAGTCGAAGGCCACCACCACTTCGCCATTGGCCGCCACGGCGCCGGCGGACAGGCCGGTACGGCCACCGGACGGCACCAGTGCGACCTTGTGCTGATTGGCCCAACGGACGATGGCCTGCACCTGCGGGATGCTCTTGGGGAAGGCAATCGCCAGCGGCGCTGGGGCGAAATGCTTGGTCCAGTCCTTGCCGTAGGTATTGAGGGAATCGGCATCGGTCAGCACCTTGCCGGGCTCAACCAGGGTCTTCAGCTCTTCGATCAGCGCAGGGTTGGTCATCTACGGAACTCTCAAACGATTCATGGTCACCCTGAGCACGCTTCATCTGCCAGGGTAGGTGTTTCGCGGGGCTCGTATGCTAGCATACGCCCCCCGTGAATCGTGCCCCCGCGCCGATCTGCGGGTGCGGTCAGCACCGTCGCTGACCCTTCCCTGACACTATTTGTGGGACAACAGGTACTCCGATGAGCAAGACCTCTCTCGACAAGAGCAAGATCAAGTTCCTTCTTCTTGAAGGCGTCCACCAGAATGCAGTGGACACCCTGAAGGCCGCTGGTTACACCAACATCGAGTACCTCAAGGGCGCACTCTCCGACGACGAGCTGAAAGAAAAGATCGCCGACGCGCACTTTATCGGTATCCGCTCGCGCACCCAGCTGACTGCCGAGGTGTTCGACTGCGCGAACAAGCTGGTGGCCGTCGGTTGCTTCTGCATCGGCACCAACCAGGTTGATCTGGACGCCGCCCGCGAGCGCGGTATCGCCGTGTTCAACGCCCCCTACTCGAACACCCGCTCGGTGGCCGAACTGGTGCTGGCTCAAGCCATCCTGCTGCTGCGCGGCATCCCCGAGAAGAACGCTTCCTGCCACCGTGGTGGCTGGATCAAGTCGGCGGCCAACTCCTTCGAAATCCGCGGCAAGAAGCTGGGTATCGTCGGTTACGGCTCCATCGGCACCCAGCTCTCGGTACTCGCCGAAGCCATGGGCATGCAGGTGTTCTTCTACGACACCGTGACCAAGCTGCCGCTGGGCAACGCCACCCAGATCGCCAAGCTGCACGACCTGCTGGGTCTGTGCGACATCGTCTCGCTGCACGTGCCCGAGCTGCCATCAACCCAGTGGATGATCGGCGAGAAGGAAATCCGCGCGATGAAGAAAGGCGGCATCCTGATCAACGCCGCCCGCGGCACCGTGGTCGAGCTGGAGCACCTGGCTCAGGCGATCAAGGACGAGCACCTGATCGGCGCGGCCATCGACGTGTTCCCGGTCGAGCCCAAATCCAACGACGAAGAGTTCGAAAGCCCGCTGCGTGGCCTGGATCGGGTGATCCTGACCCCGCATATCGGTGGTTCGACTGCCGAAGCCCAGGCCAATATCGGTCTGGAAGTGGCCGAGAAGCTGGTCAAGTACAGCGACAACGGCACCTCGGTGTCTTCGGTCAACTTCCCCGAAGTGGCCCTGCCGGCGCACCCGGGCAAGCACCGTCTGCTGCACATCCACGCCAACATCCCGGGCGTGATGAGCGAGATCAACAACGTGTTCGCCGAAAACGGCATCAACATCTCCGGCCAGTTCCTGCAGACCAACGACAAGGTCGGCTACGTGGTCATCGACGTCGACGCCGACTACTCCGACCTGGCGCTGGAGAAGCTGCAGCACGTTAAGGGCACCATCCGTAGCCGCGTACTGTTCTAAGCGCTGCCGCGATAGGCAAAAGGGAAGCTTCGGCTTCCCTTTTTTATGGCTCGCCATCCATGGCGGCCACCCTTCGGGCCGTCGCTATGCGACGTTAAAAATGACTCCCGGTCATTTTTTATGCTCGGATATCGGGCGCAATCGTAGGATGGGTTAGACGCGTAGCGGCGTAACCCATCGCATGGACAGCATGGGTATCGCTACGCTCAACCCATCCTACGCAAGCGGTCGCTTTTCCAGCTCCCGCAACGCCGCCTCCGCCGCCGGCAGTTCTTCCTCGCTAAATACCTGCACCCCGGCGCGGCGCAAAGCCGCGGCGGTCACGCCTTCGCCGGCGACCTTGCTGCCGCTAAAACTGCCGTCGTAATTTTCCCGGTTACCGCACGAAGGGCTGCGCGCCTTAAGCAGCGCCAGGCGGATACCATGCTGCGCCACCAGCGCCAGGGCCTGCTGTGCGCCATTAATAAAAGCCGCCGTGACATCCTCGCCATCCACGGTCAGCACCGGCAAATGCCCATCGAGTACCTGCGCGCCCTGACCTCCGGCAATTTCCGCTGGAGCACGCGGGGTTGGCAGACCGCCGGCAACTTCCGGGCACAACGGCACAATCCGCCCCTCCTGCTGCCAGCGCTCAAGCACCGTAAACGGGCCATGGGCGCCGCCGTCATAGCGTACGCGCTGGCCCAGCAGGCAACGGCTCACCAGAATCTTCTGCATCGCTCACTCTCATTAGTCACCCGCCGTAACACCGCCAGGTTACTGCGCATGCTGGCCGCCGATCAAAGGGACGGGCTGCCGGGCAGATTGCCAAGCGCCTCACCCAGACCACCCCATCCACAGGCAGCGCCGGCCTATCCTTTGGCGGGAAGCGCCCTGGCCGAATGGCGCCCACGCCAGGCCAGGCACAGACTCTCGGCACTCTAGCAGGCCGTCGAAAAACCTAGGCGAGGCAGGCAAGACAAGGCACTACGTAGTAACAGCCGAAGGCTGGTCAAAGCGCCGAGGAAGCGGAGTTTATAACTGTAAATAAGCCTTCCGAGACGCCGCGTCCCGGACCGGTTTTAACGCAGCATTGCCAACGCAGGTAGTTTTTCAACGGCCTGCTCGTCGAGGACACCCCCATGCATCGCATCATTCGCACCCTTGCCCTATCACTTGCGGCCTATGCCCTGCCAAGCCAGGCGGTCCTGCTACCGCTGGATAACCAGAGCCTCAGCGAGGTCAGTGGACAGGCGGGCATCAGCATCCGCGCCGATGTGCTGGCGACCATCGGCCAGGTGCGCTGGAGTGATGACGGCGGCCACGCCTCGCTGCGCAATGTGAAGATCGACAATGGCTGTACCACCCCGACCAGTTGCCCGAACGGCTCCGGTGGCAGTTTTGCCTTCGGCGCCGCGCAGCTGGGCCTGACCTTGCCGATATTCGGCGTCAACTTGCCCACCCTGAAGATCGATATCGTCAGCAACGCCAGCGGCCAGCAGCAGTTGCAACTGACCCTGCCGGATCTGACCACCATCAATGAGCAGCTGCTGGCCAGCGGCATCCCGGCGCAGCGCATTCGCGTGCGCGTCGCGGCCGATATGTACGTCGGCGAAAGCCGCCTGGGCAGCATCGAGATGCGCGACATCACTGATCTGCGCGGCACCTTCAAAGTCTGGGGCCACTAAGCACAGCTACAGCGGGCCATTGCCCCGCCGGCGAAACCAGCCGGTCAGTGACAGCCGATCACGGGTGGCCGGCAGCACCTCGTGGGGCATATCGGCGGAGAGAAACAGCAGCAGACTACCCGCCTGCGGCAATACATCGCGGGTCTCACCGTTCGGCAGGTACAAGCGCAGCGCACCGCCCTGCTCGGCCTGCCAATCTTCGTTGAGGTAGAACACCGCCGACACCGCGCGGCGGTCGTCATCACGAAAGCGATCCACATGCTTCTGGTAGAACGCCCCGGGTGGATACAGGGCGAAGTGCCCCTCGAAGTCCTCCAGCCCCAGGTACAAGCCCTGATTCAGCGCCATCCGCAGCTGATCAAACGCCTGCAAATATTGATCACAAGCCTCAGCCTGACCGGCTTCCAGCCACTGGATATGATCACCACGCAGCCCTTCGCGAATCTGCTGCTGCGCGCCACGGCCGACACCGGCGGGCGCCAATACACCTTGCGCGGCACGTTTACGGCACTCTTCGGCCAGTTCGAGGGTCAGAGCTTGTGGCATGAACTGCGGTTGCAGCGACCAGCCCTGTTCGGCCAGGTCGTCAACGGTGCGGGTCAGGCAGGCGGTGTGGGTATCAATCGTCATGCCGGCGATTCTACCAGCCTGTCGGCGTTTGATTCACAACCACGCCGAGCCTCGACAAGCATCAGCATGCCGCCGAAAATAGCGGCCCCCCCTATGGAGTCCCTATGCGCGCCCTTTCCGTTGTTTTGACCCTGCTACTCAGCCTGCCCGCCCTGGCCGACGATTATCTGCAGCTGTATCAGGCGGCCGGCTGGCCGCAGCAGCGCATGCATTTCAGCGATGCCCTGCAGGCCGCTCAGGAACGCTACCGCAGCAGCCTACCGCCGGCGGTGCACCAGGCGCTGGTGCACAACAGCAATCAGCGCTTTGCCGCCGCCGCGGTGGATCAACGCGCCCAGCAGGGCCTGCGCGACAACCTCGACGAGCCGGGTAGCGCACTGCACTTCTTTCAATCGCCATTGGGCCGCAAGATTGTCGACGCCGAACTGCTGGCTACCCGCAGCGATCAACTGGCGCGCTATGCCAACGGCCTGCCGCGCAGTGAAGCCAGCGCCACCCGTCGCCTGCTGATTCGCCACCTGGCCCAGGCCCTGCCCGCCAAGGAAGCCGGCGCCGAGGTCAGCCTGGCCCTGGCCGGGGTAGCCGCCGACAGCCTGAGTCAGATGCTCCCCGGCCTGCTCGGCGGCGACAGCGCCCAGGCCCTGCTCAATGGCCAGCGCCAGCGCCTGATGGAACAAATTGGCGCAGACCTCGACAACACCCTGCTGCACGTCTACCGCGAGCTGAGCGATCCGGAGCTGGAAGAATTTGTCAGCTTTGCCCAGTCAGAAAGTGGCAAGCGCTACTACCAGGCCGCGTTGGCCGCGATCCGCAGCGGCCTGGCGGTTGGCCAGAGCAGCGCCAGCCTGGCTCCGGCACCGCAAGGCATCTAAAAGTTCTCAGAACCTGTTTCGGAGCTCGCGAGCTAGAGCGATACAAGGCAAAAGCAGCCGAGGGAGCGGAGTTTACGGGCTGTAAATGAGCATCCCGAGGCTGTTTTTAACGCAGTATCGCCGACGCGCAGCAGATCCGAGACAGGTTCTTAGCTCAAGCGCTGACTGAGAAACTCTAGATAGCGCTGGCGCAAGGCCGGCGCTTCGTTGGCCAGATGATGCCGTGCCTCGGCCAGGCGCAGGATCTGCGGCGCGGCGAACTTGTCCTGCAACACCTCAAGGTTGTGCTGCCAGGCCACGGTCATATCCGCCTCGCCCTGAATGATCAACGGGCTGCGCGCACTGCGCGGCGCCGCCTCGATGCGCGGCACCCACTGGCTGAGCGCACCGACCCAGGCGGTCGGCAGGCTGCGTGGCTGCAACGGATCCTGGTGATGGACGAAGTCGATAAACGCCGCATCGCTGGAGTTGTCGCTGAAGCGCCGGGGAATCTCGTGAACAAAGCGCTTCATGATCCGGTAACTGAACTGCGACCAACCCCAGGCGCGTGGGCGCACCAGCGGCGCCAGCAGAATGGTTTCGCCAATCTGCGCCAGCGGCTCGCCGGTCAGCAGGTAGTCGATCAGGATCGCCCCGCCGGTACTCTGCCCGCACAGGTGCCAGGGCTGCGGCAGCTCTAGCGCCGCGGCTGCAGCCAGCACCGCCTGCAGCACCGTCTGGTACTCGGCAAAATCGCCAATGCTGGCGCGCGCGCCGCTGGACAGGCCATGCCCCGGCAGATCAAAACTCAGCACGGCAAAGCCCATGCCCAGCGCCCACTCGATCACATGGCGATACAGGCCAACGTGGTCGTAGTAACCATGCAACAGCACCAGGGTGGCGCGCGGCTGCTCAGGCCACCAGGCCTGCAGGGCGATCTGATAACCCGCTGCCTGAATCGTGCCCATACGGCTGTGCACCGAGCACGCTGCGCTGAAACCGTAGAACTGCCGATAGGCCTGCTCGGCCAGCGACAGCGGTTCAGCTGCGGCCAAGGGTCGCAGACCGGCAATCAGGTTCTCTGGCTGAAACGGCTCTGGCATAAGGCTTCCATCATTCAAGCGAGGTGGTCACAGACCATCCAGGCCCATGCAATCAGGTTGCGGATATTCAGCTGTCGCGCCAGTCGTGGCAAGCTGCGCGCCTGTTTGCCGAAGGCTGCCCATGACTCGACCCACGCGCAAGACCCTCCTCGCCAGCCTGCTGATTCTGCTCTGGGCCGCCGCCATGCTCGCCGCCTACTGGTGGTACGAGGCGCGCTACCTGCGCAGTTTCAGCGCGCAGACCGCGCTGTTCTACGGCGAGCAGCTGCGCCTGCCAGATGAGTTGGCCGGCCCGGGGCCGATCCGTCTGGTGCACTTCTGGGACCCCGCCTGCCCGTGCAATGTCGGCAATCAGCAGCACCTGGCCGAACTGATCGAACGCTCCGGCCCCCAGGGCGTGAGCTTTTATGCCGTGCAAAAGCCCGGCAGCAACGGCCAACTGCCCAGCACCCTGAGTGCCCTGCAACCGCTGACTGAACTGCCTGGCAGCAGACAGATTCCGGCCAGCCCGGCGGTGGCGATCTGGGACCGCAGCGGCCAATTGGCCTACTTCGGCCCCTACAGCGAAGGCGCCACCTGCACCTCGAGCAACAGCTTTATCGAGCCGATTCTCGATGCGCTGGTCGCCGAGCGCCCGGTGAATGCCAGCAACACCTTGGCGCTGGGCTGTTTCTGCGACTGGCCGAGCCACTAACCTGTCCAAGCCAGCCGCTCGCCGGCCCTGCAGTACCCGCACCGGCGCGGCCTCTGCATAGCGCCACACCCTGTCAACCCGACAACTACGCTGTATAGGCGGCTAAATCAGCCGGGCCAGCACTCCAGCCACCGACTGTCGGCGCGCCTGCGCAAGCGTTGTAATTTATTGAGATAAAATTGTACAAGAAGCATATCATGTACAACTTATCGACAAGAAAGTACCCTCTACATCCACGGATGACTGCCTTACCCAACAGGGATTACCACGTCATTACCCGGACCTGCCGCCATGCCTAGTCGTCTTTCGCCCCTTGAACAGCACTACCGCAACGCGGATCGGATCATGCTGGGTGTGCTCTGGCTGATGGTCCTCTACTCGCTCGGGCTTGCCGCCTGGCATGGCACCTGGGGGCAGGCGCTACTGGTAGGCGGCGGCACAGCCGTGGTGATGAGTGTGTTGCAGCAGCTGATCGCCGGCCGTCGCCTGCTGCGTTGTGCAATTGCTGCGGCTTTTATGGTGATGTCGGCGCTGCATATCAACCAGGCGGGCGGCATGCTGGAAATGCACTTCGGCATCTTCGTGCTGCTGGCGTTTCTGGTGTATTACCGTGACTGGCTGCCGATTGTGGTGGCGGCGGCGGTGATTGCGGCGCACCACCTGGGTTTCTATGCCCTGCAAACCCAAGGTTTCAGCGTCACGGTGGTGGCCCATGGCAGCTGGCCGATCATCTTTCTGCATGCCTTTTATGTGGTGCTGGAAAGCGCGATCCTGATCTACCTGGCCCTGCAGACCCATGCCGAAGCCGTTGAAGGCTCGGCGCTGATGCAAACCGCCGAACAGCTCACCGAGCACGAAGAGCGCATCGACCTGAGTTACCGCAGCAGCGCCGCAGGCAAGGTCAGCAAACGCCTCAACCGCTTCCTCGGCACCCTCGATGAGCTGGTCGGCGAGGTGATCAACGACACCCGGGGCCTGCAAAAGATGGGGGCAAACCTGGCCCAGGCCACCGGCCAACTGCGCAGCGGTGCCGACCGCCAGCAGGGCGAGATCGTCTATATGAGCACTGCCATGCAGCAGATGAGCAGCGCCATTGATGAAGTTGCCGGGCACGCCGACGGTGCCGCCAGTGCCGCGCAAACCGCCAACCAGCAGGCCGCTGCGGGCAGCCGCTCGGTCAATCATGTGCGCAGCGAGATCGGCAAACTGGCCACGCAGATCGATGTCACCGACAGCGAAGTGCAGGCCCTGGCCGACCAGTCCGAACAAATCGGCAAGGTGCTGGAAGTGATCCGCTCGATTGCCGAACAGACCAACCTGCTGGCGCTTAACGCGGCCATTGAAGCTGCCCGCGCAGGTGATCAGGGCCGCGGCTTTGCCGTGGTAGCTGATGAGGTGCGTAACCTGGCGCAGAAGACCGCCAAGTCCACCGCCGAGATTCAGCAAATCATCAGCCGTTTGCAGCAGGGCAGTCGCCAGGCGGCCGCGGCCATGCAGGAAAGCCGCAACAGCGTGCGCAGCTGCGTTGCGGACAGCCAGGCCACCGCCGACCTACTCGGCGCCGTGGCGCAGGACATCAGTGCCATCACCCAGATGAATGAGCTGATTGCCGCCGCTACCCACCAGCAGGCCGCGGTCAGCGCAGAAGTCAGCCAGCACCTCATCAGCGTGCAGCAAGTGGCCGAGCAAAACCTCAGCGACGCTCAGGAACTCAGTAGCGAAGGCCAACAACTCAGCCAGCTGGCCGAGCGCTTGAGCCGTCTGAGCCAGCGCTTCCGCGTCAGCAACTAGTGCGGTAACCCAGTGGCGTCGATCCCTGCCAGCGTTTGAAGGCACGGTAGAACGGCGACAACTCGGCAAAGCCGCAAGCACGGGCCACTTCGCGGATCGCCAGGCCGCTGTCGAGCAAGGCCTGGGCGCGCAGGCGGCGCACTTCATCGTGCAACTGGCGAAAGCTCTGCTGCTGTTCGGCCAACGCCCGCTGCAGTCCGTTTACGCTATAGCCGAGCGCCGTGGCGCAACGGGGCAAGTCGCACAGCTGCACCCCTAGGTTGACCTCCAGCCAGTAGCGCACGCGGTTGAGCAGCTGGTTCTCTTCCAGCTCCGCCAGCTCCACCTCCGCCTGTGCCCAGAGCACCGCGAACAGCCGGGGGTTGGCGCTGCGCGATGGCCGGCTAAGCCAGGCGCGCGGGAAGATCAGCGCGTCATGCGCCTGGGCAAAGCGCGGTAGCAGGCCGAATAGGCGGCGATGCTCACTCAGCCGGCGCGGCGCGGCATGACGAAAATCCAGCCCGGCCAGGCGGAAGCGGCCATCGTTGTTGATGCTTGCGAGCATCTTCGGCAGCAGCAGCGCCAAACACTCCATCTGCTGGCGCAACGAGCCGACGCCACGGTAATTGAGGTCGAAGATCAGCCGCGCCTGCTCGCCGTCCAGCTCCAGGCGCGCGGCAAAACCGCCGGAGAGGATGTGCTGAAAACGCAGAAAACCCTCCAGCGCCTGGCCCAGGTCGCGGCTGGCCAGCAGCAGGTAACCGACCACATCCAGCGGCCGGGGCTGCATGGTTTCACCCAGGTGCAGGCCGATATCCACATCGCCGCTGATGCCCGCCAGCGCCTGCCAGAAGCGCGGTGCGTTGTCGTGGTCCTCGCGGGCATTAAGCAGCGGCGGGGCCAGCACGGCGCCCTGATAGGCCTGACGATAGGTATCGGTCGGGTCTAGCCCTAGTTCAGCCAGTGCCTCGTAGAGCAGGCGGCGCAGGGTCGAGGAATGGGTCAGCGCACTGGCGATACTGTTATGCGGGTCGTGATTCATACACCTCCTGTAACAGGCCGTTGAAAAATGTAGGCGAGGCAGGCAAGACAAGGCAAAAACGGGCGAGGAAGCGGAGTTTACGAGCTGTAAATGAGCATTCAGAGGCCGTTTTTAACGCTGGATTGCCAACGTAGGTAGTTTTTCAACGGCCTGTTGATTGACCAGAGATTTTCACTCCAGCTGTATTTGGTCAATGCCTGCACGGTAACCAGCCCGCACAATGATGGTGCTGATACAACCTATAACAAGGAACACCCATGAAACGCAGCCTGACCGCCCTGGCCCTGATCGTCGCCGCCACTGCCGCCGGCGCTTACTGGTATATCGACAGCAAGCAGCCGCAACGCGCGGGCGAGCTGAGCCTGAGTTCTTTGCAGGCGCCGGTCACGGTGGATTACGACGAGCGCGGCGTGCCGCATATCCAGGCGCAGAACGAGGCCGATCTGTACCGCGCGCTGGGTTATGTGCACGCCCAGGACCGCCTGTTCCAGATGGAAATTCTGCGTCGCCTGGCCCGTGGCGAGCTGGCGCAAGTGCTCGGCAGCACGCTGGTCGACACCGACCGCCTGTTCCGCACCCTGGGCATCCGCGAGCACGCCGACCGCTACGCGGCGCAGATGGACATGACCACCCCGGCGAGCCAGGCGCTGCAGGCCTACCTCGACGGCATCAACCAGTACCAGGCCAACCACCCGGCGCCCATCGAATTCGACGTGCTGGGCATCGACAAATGCCCCTTTACCGCCGCCGACACCCTCAGCGTTGCCGGCTATATGGCTTACAGCTTCGCTGCCGCGTTTCGCACCGAACCGGTGCTGACGCATATCCGCGATCAACTGGGCGCGGACTATTTAAAGGCCTTTGACCTCGACTGGCACCCGCAGGGCGTGGTTGGGCAAAACCTCGCCGCCGGCGACTGGCAGGACCTTAACGCCATTGCCGAACTAAGCCACGCCGCGCTGCTGAATGCCGGCCTACCGCAGTTCGAGGGCAGTAACGCCTGGGCGGTGTCCGGCAGCCGCACCGCCAGCGGCAAACCGCTGCTGGCCGGCGACCCGCATATTCGCTTCGCGGTGCCGTCGGTATGGTACGAGGCCAACCTGAGTTACCCCGGCTTCAGCCTGTACGGTCATCACCAGGCGCTCAACCCGGTGGCATCGCTGGGCCATAACCCAGCGTTCGCCTGGAGCCTGACCATGTTGCAGAACGACGATCTGGACCTGATCGCCGAGAAAACCAACCCGGCCAACGCCAATCAGGTCTGGTATCGCGGCCAGTGGGTCGAGCTGCAAAGCCGCGTTGAACAAATCAGCGTCAAGAACGCCGCGCCGGTCAGCCTGACCATCCGCCGCTCGCCCCACGGCCCGCTGATCAACGGCGCCCTGGGCGAAACCGCCGGCAGCACGCCGATTGCCATGTGGTGGGCGTTCCTCGAAACCGAGAATCCGCTCCTCGACGGTTTCTACCAGCTCAACCGCGCCGCCAGCCTGGAGCAGGCCCGCGCCGCCGTCGAACATATCGAGGCACCCGGCCTGAATATCGTCTGGGCCAACGCCAGCGGCGATATCGGCTGGTGGGCGGCGGCGAAACTGCCGCGCCGCCCGGCCGGAGTCAACCCGAGCTTTATCCTCGACGGGGCCAGCGGCGAGGCGGAAAAAGACGGCTACTTCCCGTTCAGCGCCAACCCGCAGGAAGAAAACCCGGCGCGCGGCTATATCCTCTCCGCCAACTACCAACCCGTGTCGCCGACCGGCATGGCGATTCCCGGCTACTACAACCTGGCCGATCGCGGCCAGCGCCTGGATGATCGCCTGAGCGACAACCGCGTGAAATGGGATTTGCACAACAGCCAGGCGCTGCAACTCGACCCTGGCACCGACTACCCGCAACGCCTGCTCGCGCCGCTGGCCGCCGACCTGCGCAGCGCAACGGCTGGTGCCGAGGAGCAGGCGCTGGTCGAGCAACTGCTGAGCTGGGATGGCCAACACAGCCTCGACGCCACCGCCGCCACGCTGTTCAACCAGTTGGTTTATCAGCTGACATTTGCGGCCATGGCCGACGAGCTGGGCGACGCCTTCTTCAGCAACCTGCTGCAAACCCGTGTACTCGACAGCGCCCTACCGCGCCTGGCCGCCGATGCCGATTCGCCCTGGTGGGACAAGCGCGGCAGCGACGCCGTGGAAAGCCGCGCCGACACCGTTAAAAACGCCTGGCAAGCCAGCCTCGCCCACCTGCGTAGCACCTTGGGTGACGACGCCACTCAATGGACCTGGGGCAGCGCGCACACCCTCACCCACAGCCACCCACTGGGCCAGCGCAAGCCACTGGATAAACTGTTCAACGTCGGCCCCTTCGCCGCACCGGGCGGCCATGAAACGCCGAACAATCTCTCACACCGGGTCGGCCCGGCGCCCTGGTCAGTGGCCTACGGCCCCTCGACCCGCCGCCTGATCGACCTGGCCGACGCCAGTACCGCACTGGGCATCAACCCGGTCGGCCAGAGCGGCGTGCTGTTCGATAAGCATTACCAGGACCAGGCAGAGCGCTATATGCGCGGCGAGTATGTGCCGATGCACCTGGATGCCAAGGCGATCAAGGCCAATAGCCGCAGCCAGTTGCTCCTGCTGCCCAGCCCGAACTAAGCCCTGCCGAGACACGCGGCGCGAAACCACCAGGCTTCTCGCCGCCATTCAACTAGCGCGGATACACAGACCAGCGAACCGCCAGGGCATCGTGCACCGTCCTAGCCTGGCGCTAGGTGCGGTCCAGCGGGCTCAGCACAGCAAAGCCGCCGCGATTGAGCACATGGGTATAGATCATGGTGGTCTTTACATCCGAGTGGCCAAGCAACTCCTGCACTGTACGAATATCCTGACCGCTCTCCAGCAAATGCGTGGCAAAGGAATGGCGCAGCGTATGCGGCGTGGCGTGCTTGATCAGCCCTGCCCGCCGAGTCGCCTCGCGCACCGCTCGCTGGATGGTTTTCTCATGTAAATGATGGCGAAAAATGCCTTTTGAGCGCGGATCGACCGAACGATTAACTGACGGAAAGACAAACTGCCAACCCCACTCTGCCGCCGCATTGGAATACTTACGCGCCAACGCAAAAGGCAGATTAGCCAAGCCGAAACCTTCGGCTAAATCCTTTTGGTGCAACAACTTTGCATGACGCAAATGCTGCTGAAGCGGCAGCACCAAGCGTTGCGGCAGCATGGTGACCCGATCCTTCTGCCCTTTGCCATCACGTACCAGCACCTCGCCACGAGCAAAGTCCACATCCTTGACCCGCAAGCGCAAGGCTTCCAACAGCCGCAAACCAGAGCCATACAACAGGCTGGCCACAATCCAACGCACGCCATCCAACTGCCCGAGCACCGCACTCACCTCCTCGCGCGTCAGTACAACCGGCAAATGCTTGGGCTTCTTGGCCCGCACTATCCCCGCCAACCAAGGCAACTCCAGCTTCAGCACCTCCTTGTAGAGAAACAACAACGCCGCCAATGCCTGATTCTGCGTAGAAGCCGACACATTGCGCGCCGTCGCCAAATGGGTAAGAAACGCCTCGATTTCTGCCGCCCCCATCTCCGCCGGATGACGATAACGGTGGAAACGAATAAAGCGCTTTACCCACTCGGCGTAGACAGTTTCTGTACGGATAGAATAGTTTCTGACTCTAATTTGCTGACGTACCTGATCCAGCAGCTTGGGCTTGCCGTCATCCATGTCGCGTTTCTCCCTGAATGCAGTCGCGCTTGCCGCGACCACCTTCAAGCTAGACAAGGACTTGGCAGACGACAAGGAAGCTTATGCGACACACCCCGCGACCGACCGCGGCACGCGTGTCGTCTAATTAATAGTTAGGCATAGGTACATCCGGGAAAGGGTTTGAACATGGAAGTTCCGCACGAAAATCACATTGCGTTTGATCAACCCGCTAATTTTCGTCGCCTGAACAAATCCGGCCCGCAACATTTGCTTGGCTCTCGCTCCAACACCGCGTGCACCACATTCGCCAGAATAATCGGCACGCGCATGTTCCAAGCGTCAGGCTCCGCAGCTTTGGGTCATCAAGTATTTACGCCTGGCGTGCCATCGGTGGCGCGGCCTAACATGTGGTTCAAGATCGTTCGCTTCGCTCACTCTGGACGGGCTAAAGCCCGCCCCTTAACCAAACGTTAGGCAGCTCCGGGAACATTTCCTAGTTTGGTTTTTACCTGCAACATCGCGGCGCCAGTAAGTCGCATAGTCAGTGGCATTATTAAAAGGAATTGGTTTATGCCGGACACCGTAACAATTAACTTACCGCGTTCACCCTCCCGCTTGGCGGCGTCAGCCTTTTCTTTCTGCATTGCGGCGGCTACCGTGTCGGGCAGGCCAGGCCTAACAACTGCTTCAAATCGTTCGCTGCGCTCACTGGGACGGGCTAAAGCCCGCCCCTTAACCAAACGTTAGGTGCAGTCGTGGATGTCATTGGCTTCGTAGAAAATACGTATAAATTATTCGAGACCTTTGAAAAGCCTGAATTCGCCACGGACATTAATCATTGCGAAGAATGCAGAGATCACAACGACGAAATTAACAATTCAGACAGACAAGATTTGTCGCCTGAGCAAATTGGTACTGTATGCTGGGGTATTTCCTCTTTTCTTACACCTCAAGCTATGGGCTATTACATACCAAGATTCATCGAATTAGCAGTTACGGGGCAGAATGACAAAGACGGCAAGCCTTACATGTGCCTATTTATTAATCAAATAGGTTTACACTCGGAGTCTTTGCAATTTTCAAAGTTTTCTATTGAACAACGGCAGGCAGTATACAAAAGCTTAATTATTTTAAAAACCGAACACATAAACACACTAATTGAGCACTGCTGGGAACACGACATTGGTACGGCAATAAATCAGTGGGGCACCTAACTAGTGGTTCAAACCGTTCGCTTCGCTCACTGGGACGGGCTAAAGCCCGCCCCTTAACCAAACGTTAGGCAAATAATATGACAAACGCCGACGAAGACTGTATTTCCTACTTCATCGTCGTGGATGGAATAGAGGAAGAGACAAAAAGTCTTATACGAGAGTATTTTCCAAATGTACGGGGCGGAGTAAGACCTGACACTTTAATATCCTATCGCTCCATACCTTGCGAGATAAACGAAATTGAAAACACCTTAGTGTGGATCACCAAGAATCTAACGAATAGTCACTCGGAAACCTGTCTTATTATTAGTATTCAATCACTACGAAACTGGGCAAATTTCTACGTACCACACCAATTAATAGGGCTAGTTCAAAAATACCAAATCGATCTTAAAATTTCGTTTCTTTCGCCAGCCCGAAAGAGAAACAGCGATAGTCCGGGCGAGGCCTAACAAGTGGTTCAAATCGTTCGCTTCGCTCACTGGGACGGGCTAAAGCCCGCCCCTTAACCAAACGTTGTGTTCCAAGGAGCCACAATGGCTGCTAACAATACCGACGCTTATGAAGCAAACACGCTAAAGTGCTTCATAGACAGTTTGGAGTCTGAAGCAGTAGCGAAACGCTGCAAATTTTGCCGCGCCATATGGTTAAGCATTGCAATTGCTTGCGGGCTTTTTATTTACATCGCTTATAACTATACAAACATTGAAGTGCCATTTCTCTTAATCGCATCAATGGCTGGCGGGGCCTTCGCAACATTTTCAGGAATTAGCTCTGGCAATGCCAGAAACACAGAAATACTGAAGCCTTACGTGAACATCGAGGCTATGAAAGAGCGGATGCGCGAGCTTGAAACATAACAATTGGTTCAAATCGCTCGCTTCGCTCGCTGGGACCGGCTAAAGCCGGCCCCTTAACCAAACGTTAGGAAAAACCATGCGTATTGCCTTGATTTTGTTATCCACCCTTATAGGCGGCTGTTCATTATTCGATAGAATAGGAAACAAACCTTATATATTTCCAGTTGACGGCGAACCATATTCTGAAGTTGTCGTAAATTATGATACAGGCTCATGGTTTAACATTTTCAACATGGATATAAATGGGTGCTTTGCCGGGAGCTCGGTACTTGGATCATCTGGAGAAACGGTAAAGGTTCATTCTGACAAAGATATCTTTTTGGCTTTAGAAAAACATTCTGGAAACTCTTTTTGCAGAATAATCTATTCATTTACTCCAGAGCGAGACGTTAAATATATATTCACTCAGGGAAGTCACATTGAAGAAAAAACCGGGATCTCTGGGTTTCTTTCAGGCCCCGATGTTTATTGCAGTGTTAGCGGGCAAAAGATTCTTACTTCAGGGGTAAGAGAGCCTTTAGAACTTAAGAAAATGGATCTTCGTCCTTCTGGTCTAGCTTGCCTAAGGATGAGAGAAACCAAGCGCCTTAAGTAGAAATGTTTGTTTGGTTTCCTAACAAGTGGTTGAAATCGTTCGCTTCGCTCACTGGGACGGGCTAAAGCCCGCCCCTTAACCAAACGTTAGGCCTTAAACAATGACCGATTTCGTCATTACGACCCTTGCGCTTACAAATCTAGCTCTTCCAGCATTGCTGTTTCTCGTAGTTAATTCATTCCAGAACACTTGGATTATACTTTTCCGCGCAGTCGTAGCCATTGGATGCGGTTGGGCATTTACCATCTCGTATGCATTTGCTGCTAATGCCATTAATTTTTCACTTTCACATACCCAGGTTGAGCTTGAATCAATGTACGCCGGTGACGGCGCGCCACTGGCCTTTGCGATGGTACTTGGCTGGTTTCCTCCTGCTATCGTAGTGCTCACCACATGGGGAGTTCACCTTGTCATTACCAAGCGAATGAAGGCAAAGGCCTAACAAGTGGTTCAAATCGTTCGCTGCACTCACTGGGACGGGCTAAAGCCCGCCCCTTAACCAAACGTTAGGCAGCTCCGGGGAAATTCCCTGGTTTAGTTTTCACCTACAACATCGCGTCGCCAGCATATCGCATAGTTAGTGGCATTACTCAAAGGAGTTGGTTTATGCCGGGCACTGTAACAATTAACTTACCGCGCTCACCCTCTCGCTTGGCGGCGTTAGCCTTTTCTTTCAGCGTTGCGGCGGCTACCGTGTCGGGCAGGCCAGGCCTAACAACTGGCTTAAATCGTTCGCTGCGCTCACTGGGACGGGCTAAAGCCCGCCCCTTAGCCAACCGTTATGCACATACAAGGAGTTCCGCGTGCTCACAAAATACTTATACATTGCAGGCTGCATACCATTCCTTGCACTTGGCATCCTGCATACGGTCTACACAATCACAGACACGTACAACCCTAAAAAGCTAATACCATATAAATCTGGTGTTATGGGGCTCATGAAAGAGTCAACCTTAGCCATAACAAAAGAAACAGATATGTGGCGCGCCTGGGTTGGCTTTAACATCAGTCACGGCATCGGCATACTATTTTTCTCCGCCACTTATTTATATTTATCAATCTCCTATATATCCTTCCTGGAAAGCTCTCTGTTTTTCATGAGCGCTGCGCCAATCATTTCATTAACATATTTCGTACTGTCTAAAAAATATTGGTTTAGCATTCCCACCATAGGGTCAGCTATCGGTCTACTGTGTTTCGTTGCAGGGGCATTGGCGCAGGTATATGCATAACATGTGGTTCAAGCCGTTCGCTTCGCTCACTCGGGACGGGCTAAAGCCCGCCCCTTAACCAAACGTTAGGCAGCCTCCGGAAACACGACCCAGATTGGTTTGCCCGCAACACCGCGTCGTCAGTAAGTCGCATAGTTAGTGGCATTATTCAAAGGAGTTGGTTTATGCCGGACACCGTAACAATTAACTTACCGCGCTCGCGTTCCAGCTCGGCGGCGTCCGCCTTTTCTTTCTGCATTACGGCAGCTATCGTGTCAGGCCCGACAGGCCTAACAAATGGCTCAAATCGTTCGCTGCGCTCACTGGGACGGGCTAAAGCCCGCCCCTTAGCCAAACGTTAGGCCCCCTATGACAATCCATCATCAATCGCAGAAAGAACGGATAGAGGCAGGGCTTGGGTTTGAGTGGGACTTGCTGCCTGCGACAATTACCCGCACTTCAGACATCCCAACTAAGACATCACATCTCAACTTCAAGCGGGTCGGTGATTCACATAAAGGGATCGGTAGCTGTGACGGCTTGCACACCTTATGGGCTACGTCCGTTAATCAGGATTTCTTAGAGGAAATTTGCTTAATAAAAACGCTTGATACTCTTTACCTTTCAGGTGTTACGGCGCAAGATCTTTACGCCGTAAATACGCTGCCTAAACTTAGGCGCCTATTAGTAGTTGGAGCTTCGAAGCTTAAAGACCTGGCATGGCTTCCTACTCAGCGATCATTGAAGTATTTGGCGATTGAAAATTTAAAGCTGGTTCATGACCTTTCACCATTGTCACAGCTCGTTCAACTCCAATCTCTTGCTGTCGAAGGCAGCATGTGGACTCCAATGCGCGTTTCATGTCTAAAGCCCCTGTCCAATCTAACCCTACTGAAGGCTCTGTTCATAACAAATCTTCGGGTGGAGGACCATTCGCTTCAACCGCTCCACACTCTTGACCAACTCGAGCTCTTACAGTGTGCGCGCTTCTTCCCACGCGCTGAGTTTATGCGACTGTCGGCTGCGCAGCCCAAACTTCGCTGTAGTTGGTTTGAAGCTGAGAATTGGAAGGTAAAATG
Organism: Pseudomonas sp.; assembly: GCF_049301935.1. GTDB lineage: Bacteria > Pseudomonadota > Gammaproteobacteria > Pseudomonadales > Pseudomonadaceae > Aquipseudomonas. Next base: position 52,411 of record NZ_JBAQLP010000018.1, read on the forward strand.
AGGTCTAACAATTGGTTCAAATCGTTCGCTGCGCTCACTGGGACGGGCTAAAGCCCGCCCCTTAACCAAACGTTAGGGTTTAATATGCATCGACTGAAAATGCTCCCCTTAATCGTGTTACTGCTTTTATCAACCGGATGTGTCGGTTATTGGAAGTCAGAAAACTCACCAATACAAACAAAAGAACTGTCCGGCGGAGAGCTTTCTTATTTTGGCGTTGAGCGCGCAAGAGAAAACCATCCAATCAACGGCTCTCAAATATACAATGAAAAAATTAGTTGGTGCGGCCTGACTATTTTGGCGGTAATCCCCATCCCGCTTATGCTTCCTACCTGCCGCTCATTCACCGAACTGACCTTCAAAGACAATGTCCCAATTAGAACTTCAACACAATTTGTTAAAACTACAGGTGCTTTCTGCGGACCTTTTGTACCTTTTCTTAACATGTGGGCCGGCTCATTTAGTCCCTGCGCAGTGCACAACCCGCACCCTAACTAGTGGTTCAAACCGTTCGCTGCGCTCACTGGGACGGGCTAAAGCCCGCCCCTTAACCAAACGTTAGCGGTAAAAAATGAAATTTACTGTATCTGAAAAATATAAGAACCAAGGAAGGCGAAAGACTATATACGCCGCAATTCTTGTCGTCGCCTTAATAGCAGGCTTTATATTCATGTTCGTTAATAGCAGCGATTTATCAAAAAAGGTAATCGCTGCAATCGGCATATTCCTTCTTGCTAAATATCTACCGCATGCGTATCGAAGCATCAAGAACCATGACACCTCATACCCTGAGGTAGAAATTCTTGAACCCCAAGAGAAAATCGACATATCGCATAAAGGCGCTGTCGTGAGCATGCCGTTATCGGATATAGAAAGCCTAAGAATCCAGAGTATTAAAGGCAATGTTAAATCTCTACTACTAACCACAAAATCTTTCAGAAACCTACGTTTTGAAGGCTATGAAAATTTAGCAGAAATGGCTGAGCTTCTTAAGAAATATACGCCAGCAGGAAAAACCAAAAATGCCGCGTGGTTTCACCGCTAACAA
>NZ_JBAQLP010000019.1:0-17478 GCF_049301935.1 Pseudomonas sp.
GGTCGGTGGCGGTGGAGAAACCGCGCAGCGCCGCTTCACGCATGATCGCGTGCTTGGGCTTGATCGCCGGGATCATGTCGGCAAAGGCGCGCAGCGAGTCGCGCAATGTGTCGGCGGCGTCGAACAGCGGCTCTTTGTCTTCCTGGTTGTCCTTGTTGTAGGCCAGCGGCTGGCCTTTCATCAGGGTCAGTAGGCCCATCAGCGCGCCGAACACGCGGCCGGTCTTGCCGCGTACCAGCTCGGGTACGTCCGGGTTTTTCTTCTGCGGCATGATCGAGCTGCCGGTGCAGAAGCGATCCGGCAGGTCGATAAACTGGAACTGCGCGCTGGTCCACAGCACCAGCTCTTCGGAGAAACGCGACAGGTGCATCATGGCAATCGAGGCGGCGGCGCAGAATTCGATGGCGAAGTCGCGATCCGACACGCCATCCAGCGAGTTGCCGCCCACGGCGTCGAAGCCCAGCAATTGTGCGGTGATTTCACGCTGAATCGGGTAGGTGGTACCGGCCAGCGCCGCGCTGCCGAGCGGCATGCGGTTGGTGCGCTTGCGGCAATCGATCAGGCGCTCGTAGTCGCGCGAAAGCATCTCGAACCAGGCCAGCAGGTGGTGACCGAAGGTCACCGGCTGCGCGGTTTGCAGGTGGGTGAAGCCGGGCATGATGGTCTCGGCTTCACGCTCGGCCTGCTCCAGCAGGCCCTGCTGCAGGCGGGTGATCTCGGCGAGGATCAGGTCGATCTCGTCACGCAGCCACAGGCGGATATCGGTGGCCACCTGGTCGTTACGGCTGCGCCCGGTGTGCAGCTTCTTGCCGGTGACGCCGATGCGGTCGGTCAGGCGCGCCTCGATGTTCATGTGCACGTCTTCCAGATCGACGCGCCAGTCGAACTGGCCCGCTTCGATCTCGCTTTGAATCTGTTTAAGGCCGTCGATGATGGCATCGCGCTCGGCATCGCTGAGTACGCCGACCTTGGCCAGCATGCTGGCGTGGGCGATGGAGCCCATGATGTCGTGGCGATACAGGCGCTTGTCGAATTCGACGGAGGCGGTAAAGCGGGCAACAAAGGCATCGACGGGCTCGCTGAAGCGGCCGCCCCAGGATTGGTTGGTTTTTTCAGTGCTCATGGGCTTCGCTCGGCTGGTGCGCTAAAACGGGCTGGCCGCGCTGGGGCGGCCGGCAAGACGGAAAAGTGCGTCGATAATAACAGGCTGGCTGTTAAATTCGCCGCGGCGCTTTGTCAGAACCTGTTTACGATCTGCTGCGCGTCGGCCCTACTGCGTTAAAAATAGGCTCGGAATGCTCATGTGCAAAAGCACACTCCGCTTCCTCGCCTGTTTTTGCCTTGTATGGCTCTAGCTCGTCGGCTCGTAAACACGTTCTCAGGTGGTTGCGTGAGCAGAGCAATGTTGCGCCGTTCACAGTTTTCGCGCGGCGGGCGCATTTCGGATGCTTTATTTTGTCCGGGCGCAGCTGTCTATCTTGCCGCTGGGGCGGGTCACGCGGAAACTGCGGCGATGAAAATAAAAAGCGCGCTATCAAAAACACAACCGCCACTGGTCGATGACTTCTTCGTGCCCGAGCTGTGCCAGCCAGAAGCCCTGCTGAGCATGGTGCTGCTGGCCGAGTTGCTGGTGTTGGTGCTGGTGTTGTCCGAGCCGATGCTGCCGGGCTTCGACTGGGTGCGCCTGGCGCTGACTTCACTGTTTGTACAGTGGATTGTGCTGCTCTCGGCCGCCGTGCTGTGCCGTCTGCGCCCGCTGATGGCGCGCATGCCTGCGGCCACGGCCGGCGCCTTGTGCTGCGCGATTGTGGTTACGCTGAGTCTGCTCTGTACTGCTGTGGCGGACTACTACGAACTGGGCGGGCCGTTGCCGCGCACCGGCGAAGTCAACCTCTACTTACGCCATGCCTTGATCAGCCTGATCATGTCGGCGTTGCTGCTGCGTTATTTCTACCTGCAGAGCCAATGGCGCAAGCAGGAGCAAGCCGAGCTGCGCGCCCGTATCGAGTCGCTGCAGGCGCGCATTCGTCCGCACTTTCTGTTCAACAGCCTCAATAGCATTGCCAGCCTGGTAGTGATCGACCCGTACAAGGCCGAGCAGGCGGTGCTGGACCTCTCCGATCTGTTCCGCGCCAGCCTGGCCAAACCCGGTAGCCTGGTGCCCTGGCGCGAGGAGCTGGAGCTGGCGCAACGATATTTGTCGATTGAGCGCTATCGGCTCGGCGAACGTCTACAGTTGCAGTGGGAGATTGTCGATGTGCCGGAGGATCTGCCAATTCCACAACTGACGTTGCAGCCCTTACTGGAAAACGCCTTGATCTACGGTATTGCGCCGCGCATCGAGGGCGGCCTGGTGCGGGTCGAGGCGAGTTATCACGAGGGGGTATTCCAGCTGTGCGTGAGCAACCCATACGAACAACTAGGCGAGCAGCCGCCATCGCGCGGCACGCATCAAGCGCTGACCAACATCGATGCGCGGCTGGTGGCACTTTTCGGGCCGCGGGCCAGTCTCAGCGTAGAGCGCCGTGACGGACGCCACTTCACTTGTCTACGCTATCCTTGTGCGAGACCCAAGCAGGAAGCCCGTGCATTATGAATGTCCTGATTGTCGATGATGAACCCCTGGCCCGAGAGCGTCTAAGCCGCATGGTGGGCGAACTCGAGGGCTATCGCGTGCTTGAACCCGCAGCCAGCAACGGCGAGGAGGCGCTGAGCCTGATCGACAGCCTGAAGCCGGATGTGGTGTTACTGGACATCCGCATGCCCGGCCTGGATGGTCTGCAGGTGGCGGCCAAGCTGTGTGAGCGCGAGGCGCCGCCGGCCGTGATTTTCTGCACCGCCCATGATGAATTCGCCCTGGAAGCCTTTCAGGTCAGCGCAGTGGGTTATCTGGTCAAGCCGGTTCGCGCGGAAAGCCTCAGCGAGGCGTTGAAGAAAGCCGAGCGACCCAACCGTGTGCAGCTGGCCGCCTTGACTCGTCCTGCCATAGATAGCGGTGGCGGCCCGCGCAGCCATATCAGTGCGCGCACCCGTAAAGGCATCGAGCTGATTCCGCTGGATCAGGTGATCTACTTTATTGCCGACCACAAATACGTGACCCTGCGCCACGCCGGTGGCGAAGTGCTGCTGGATGAACCGCTGAAGGCATTGGAAGACGAGTTTGGTGATCGCTTTGTGCGCATCCACCGCAACGCCCTGGTCGCCCGTGAGCGTATCGAACGCTTGCAGCGCACGCCGCTCGGGCATTTTCAGTTGTTCCTCAAGGGCATGAACGAGGAAGCGCTGATTGTCAGCCGCCGGCATGTAGCCGGGGTGCGCAAATTAATGCACAACCTCTGAGGCTGGCCGGGCACCCGGATGACTCCGGGTCGCAGGCCTGATCTGGGCCAGCCTGTTATTATCCTCGGCAGTCCGTTTTCTGGAATTGCCCATGTCTCGCGAAATCCGCATTGCCACCCGTAAAAGTGCCCTGGCCCTGTGGCAGGCCGAACACGTCAAAGCCCGCCTGGAGCAGGCCCACCCTGGCCTCAAGGTCAGCCTGGTGCCCATGGTCAGCCGTGGCGACAAGCTGCTCGATGCGCCGCTGGCGAAGATTGGCGGCAAGGGGCTGTTCGTCAAAGAGCTGGAGACTGCCCTGCTCGAAGGCGAGGCCGATATCGCCGTGCATTCGATGAAGGATGTGCCGATGGACTTTCCTGAAGGTCTGGGCCTGTACTGCATCTGCGAGCGCGAAGACCCGCGTGACGCCTTCGTTTCCAACACCTATGCCAGCCTTGATGCTTTGCCCACCGGCAGCGTGGTCGGCACCTCCAGTCTGCGCCGTCAGGCCCAGCTGCTGGCACGCCGGCCGGATCTGAAAATCCAGTTCCTGCGCGGCAACGTCAATACCCGCCTGGCTAAGCTGGATGCCGGCGAGTACGACGCCATCATCCTCGCCGCTGCCGGTCTGATTCGCCTCGGTTTCGAAGCGCGTATCCGCTCCTCGATCAGCGCCGAAGACAGCCTGCCGGCCGGTGGCCAGGGTGCGGTGGGCATCGAATGCCGCACTGCCGATAGCGAGATCCATGCCCTGCTGGCGCCGCTGCATCATCGCGATACCGCGCTGCGGGTGACCGCCGAGCGCGCGCTGAACAAACACCTGAATGGCGGTTGCCAGGTGCCAATCGCCTGTTATGCCGTGCTGGAAGGCGAGCAGCTGTGGTTGCGCGGCCTGGTCGGTCAGCCGGATGGCGGCTTGCTGCTGCGGGCGGAAAGCCGCGCTCCGGTCGCTCAGGCTGAACAGCTGGGTGTGCAGGTAGCCGAAGCGCTGCTGACCCAGGGTGCTGCGGCTATTCTGCAAGCCGTCTATGGCGAGGCCGCTGCCGAGTGATGGGTTGGCGTTTGCTGCTGACGCGACCGGCTCAGGAGTCGGCCGCGCTGGCAGCAACCCTGGCCGAGCAGGGCATCTACAGCAGCAGCTTGCCGTTGTTGGCCATCGAAGCGCTGAGCGAGAGTGCCGAACAACGCGCCACGCTTGCCGATCTGCAGAGTTACTGCGCGGTCATCGTGGTGAGCAAGCCGGCGGCGCGGCTGGGTCTCGATCTGCTGGCTCGCGCTCAAATTCCAGTGTCTGCCGAGCAACCCTGGTTCAGCGTCGGTGCGGCGACGGCGCAGATTCTTCGTGAGCAGGGCCTGCAGGTGTATTACCCGGAACAGGCCGATGACAGCGAGGCACTGCTCGCCCTGCCGCAGTTACAGCAGGCGCTGACGACGGCCGTCAGCCCAAGGGTGTTGATCCTGCGCGGCGAGGGTGGCCGAGAGTTACTGGCCCAGCGCTTGCGCGGCCAAGGCGTGCAGGTGGACTATCTGCCACTGTATCGCCGGGTGCTGCCGGATTACCCGTCCACGGCGCTGATCGAGCGGGTTCAGGCTGAACGCCTGAACGCGCTGGTGGTCAGCAGTGGGCAGGGCTTTGTGCATTTGCGCGAGCTGGCCGCTGATGCCTGGGCCGAACTGGCTCGGCTACCCTTGTTTGTGCCCAGCCCGCGAGTGGCCGACATGGCCCGTGCCGCGGGTGCGCAATTTGTTGTGGACTGCCGTGGCGCGAGTGCCGCGGCGTTGCTGGCAGCCTTGCAGGCGCAACCTGCCCCGATCTCTGACGCAAAGGATGGATACGTGAGCGAAGCAACTACTCCGAAAGAGCAAGCCCCGAATGATCACGCCGTAAAACAAGCCGAACAGGCACCGCAGGACGCTGCGGCGCCGCCCGTTACGCCAACGTCTGCTGCAGATAAGTCGGCTGCGCGTGGCAACGGTCTGGCGTTGCTGGCCTTGTTGGTTGCGGCGGCCGGCGCCGGTGCGGGCGGTTGGGGGTTGTGGCAGTTGCAGGCGTTGGACGCTCGCGAGCAACAACAGCTGGGCCAGCTGCAGCAGGCGCGTAATGAGGCGCAAAGCCTGGCGCAGACCGGCAAGAAATTAGAGATGCGCCTCGATCAGCTGCCCAGCGTCGAGGAACTGGAAACCCGTCGTCGCCTGCTGACCCAATTACAGGGTGATCAGCAATTGCTCAGCCAACGCCTGGAAACCGTGCTGGGTGCCAGTCGCCAGGACTGGCGCCTGGCCGAGGCCGAACATCTGCTGCGTCTAGCCAGTTTGCGCCTGTCTGCGCTGCAGGACATCAACAGCGCCACCGCGCTGGTGCAGGCCGCCGATGAAATCCTCCACCAGCAGGATGATCCGGCGGCCTTCGCCGCCCGCGAGCAATTAGCCAAGAGCCTGCAAGCGCTGCGCTCAACCGCCAACCTGGACCGTACCGGGCTGTTTCTGCAACTCGGCGCCTTGCGCGAGCAGGTGGCGCAGCTCAATGCCCTGACCCCGAGTTTCAGCGGCGAGGGTGGCGTGCTCAGCGAGCTGGCTGCCGAGGGTGTAATGGAGCAGCAATGGTGGCAGCGTGGCCTGCAGACCTTGTCGGAATACTTCCGTATCGACTTCAACGCCGACCGCAATATCCGCCCAATACTCGCCGGCCAGAGCCTGACCCAGGTACGTCTGGCCCTCAGCCTGGCGCTGGAGCAGGCGCAGTGGGGTGCGCTGCACGGCCAGAGCGAGGTCTATCGCCAGGCTTTGCAGCAGGCGCGTGAAGTGCTGGATGCGCATTTTGATATGGACAACCCCAATAGTCGCGCCCTGCGTGCCCGTATCGACGAGCTGGTCGAGCGGCCGATTGCACTGACGCCGCCGGACCTCGGCCCGACACTGAATGCCGTGCAGGCCTATATTCAGGCCAAGCAGGCCGCGCGCAGCCAGCAGAAGATCGAAGCTGAACCTGCCGCCGCGGCCAGCGATGATGTCGAGGCGCAGCCGCAGGAGGCCCTGCAATGAAGCGCCTCTACTGGTTACTGCTGATGCTGGTGGTGGTTGTTGGCGTCGCCAGCCTGATGCTGTTCGGTCTGCCGCTGGCCGAGCACAAGGGTTATGTGCTGATTGCCTTCCAGGGCTTTCGTTATGAATCCAGCCTGTGGGCCTTTGTCGCGCTGGTGCTGGTGCTCTGGCTGCTGATTTATCTGCTGCGCTTGAGCGTACGGCTGCTGGTCACGTCCGGCGGTCTGCTCAACCCCTGGTCACGCTTGCACAGCCGTCGCCGCGTACGCCTGGCGTCCGAGCAGGGCTTTCTCGATCTGGCCGAAGGTCGCTGGGCGCGTGCCCTGCGTCATCTTAAGCAGGCGGCCAGCAGCTCGCCGCAGCCGTTGAGTTATTACCTGGGCGCCGCGCGCGCCGCGCATCAGCTGGGTCATTACAACGACAGCGACGACCTGCTGGAGCAGGCGCTCAATCACCAACCGCAGGCAGAGCTGGCAATTGCCTTGCAGCACGCCGAGCTGCAGCTGGCGCGGGGGCAAGCGGCGGATGCGCTGGAGACCCTGCAGGCCATGCGCTTGCGTCATCCGCACCATCACCTGGTGTTGCGTCAGTTGCAGCAGCTCTACCTGCAGGCAGGCGACTGGTCGGCGCTGCTTGGGCTGCTGCCTGATCTGCACAAGGAGAAAGCCCTGGGCAATGCCGAGCTGAGTGAACTTGAGCGGCAGGCCTGGCGCGGTCGTTTGCTGCAGGCCGGTCGACCGGCTGACGGCGATACCCAGGCGGCGCTGCTGGCGATGCAGCAAAGCTGGCAGGCCATGTCGACCGCGCAGCATCAGGAGCCCGAGCTGCTGGCGGTGTATGCCGAGCAACTGCGCCAGCTGGGTGCCGAAGCTGAGGCGGAAGAGCTGTTGCGGCATTTCTTGAAACAGCACTACGACACCGCCCTGGTGCGTCTCTACGGCTTGCTGCGTGGACGTGATCTGGGCAAGCAACTGCAAGCGGCCGAGGGCTGGTTGAAGCAGCATCCACAGGATGCCGGTCTGTTGCTGACGCTGGGAAGGCTGTGCCTGCACAGCCAGCTGTGGGGCAAGGCCAGGGATTACCTGGAGAGCAGCCTGGCGCTTCAGCGCCACCCGGAAACCTGCGCCGAGCTGGCGCGTCTGCTGGCGCAACTGGGGGAGCTGGAGCGCAGCAACAGCCTGTATCAGGAAGGTCTGCGCCTGCTTGATGCACGGTTATGCACGCCGGCTTTGCCGGCAGCGACCTGAGTTAACCGCTTATCGAGGTGCTTATGCGAAGGCTGTTGATCTGTTGTCTGGTACTGCTATTGGTGGGTTGCGCCGGCCCGCAGGTGAATGATTACGCCAGCCAGCAGCCGCGTCTGGAGCTGAGCGGTTACTTCAAGGGCGACTTGCAGGCCTGGGGCATGTTCCAGAATCGCTCCGGCGAGGTGGTCAAGCGCTTCCATGTGGCCATGACCGGCACCTGGGCCGGCGATGTCGGCGTGCTCGACGAGCGTTTTACTTACAGCGATGGCAGCACCGAGCGGCGCGTCTGGACCCTGAGCAAACAGGCTGACGGCAGCTGGCGTGGCACTGCTGATGATGTGGTGGGTGAGGCGATTGGAGAGGTCGCCGGCAATGCCTTGCACTGGCGCTACAAGCTGCGCCTGAAGGTCGATGACTCAAGCTATGTGGTTGATTTTGATGACTGGATGTTCCTGATGGACGGCCAGGTGATGCTCAATCGGGCGCGTATGTCGAAGTGGGGCATTGATCTGGGCCAGGTCACCCTGAGCTTTTACAAGCCCGCTGCGGCTGAGGGGGCCGAGTAGCTGTCGGTTAAACGCTTGTATGAAATTTTCTCCAGCGCTACCTTGAAGGCCTAGGCCGGCGGGAATAATCTGGCTCGCAGATACCGCCGGAAAGTTGCCGTTTCACGGTTGTCTTCCCAGACCTTGCACCGACTGACAAAAATCTGCCTCGATGCGGGCGTACAACACTAATAGCAATAGGGAAGTAGAGGTCATCATGCTCGAGAGTTGTCAGAACGCCGAGGAACGTTGGGGTGGGGTTCACCTGCTGATCGACCGCTGGCTGCAAGAGCGCAAGGAGCTGGTGCATGCCTATGCCGCCATCAACAGCTCGCCGCAAGCGCCAAGCGCTAATGCCGAAGCCTTGCAGCATTTCTGCGAAATTCTCGTCGATTACGTATCTGCAGGCCACTTCGAGGTCTATGAACAGTTGACCAGTGAAGCCAAGGCCTTTGGGGATCAGCGTGGCCTCGATCTGGCCAAACAGATCTACCCGCGTATCGAAGTGATCACCGAAGTGGCGCTGGCCTTCAACGACCGCTGCGATAATGGCGATTGTCACGATTCGGTATCGCTGCTCGATGAACTGAAACACCTGGGCCAGTTGCTGCACGAGCGTTTCGAACTGGAGGACTGTCTGATCGAAGTCCTGCACAACGCCCATCAGCAACAGCCCGCGCCGGCGCTCTGACTGGGCTGACGCGTTACTCCTTGGTGTCGAGCAACTCCAGCTCGAACACCAGGGGCGAGTAGGGCGGAATCAAATCCCCCGCGCCTTCTTCGCCATACGCCTGCGCCGACGGAATCACCAGGCGCCACTGCGCGCCTACCGGCATCTGCTGCAGCGCACTGCGCCATCCGGAAATTACGCTGTCCAGGCGAAACCACTGCGCGGTCTGACTTTCGTCAAACTGACTGCCATCTGCCAGAAAACCTATATAGCGCACTTGAATGCGGTCCTTCGGGCCGGGCTTGCGGCCGCTGCCGGCGCGCAGTTCCTGCATCAGCACGCCATTTTGCAATACCCGCACACCGGCCTTGGCTTTCTCCATGGCGAGAAAACGCTGCTCGGCTGTTTTAGCTTTTTCGATGCGCTGCGGTGCGTTGGCCAGCTGCGCTTCATGCTCGGCCAGCAGGCTTTCGATGCGCTTGGCATCCAGGGTCAGCGGCTCATTGCGGTAGGCCTGGCGCAGGCCGTCGAGCAGCGCTTGCAGCTGCAAATCCGGCACCTCGTCGCGCAGCCGTTCACCGAGTTTTACCCCCAGGCTGTAGGCCAGGTCGTGGGCGTGCTCGTCTGCTTGAGACAAGGGCGCGAGCAGGCAGAGCAGTAGCAGGGCAAAACGTGGCATGGGGGTTCTCCGGCCGAAGGTGCGCCGATTATGCCAGCCAGGCTCGCAAGCTCAATGCGCGAGGTGGCAAGGCGGCCAACAGGAGGTCTAGTATGACGCCATCTTCATCCGCCAGGAGGCGTGTCATGTCGGCTACAAAGAATGCAAAGAAGAAATCAGTGAGTACCCCGCTGCACCTGTTGCAGCAACTTTCCAGCAGCCTGCTTGAGCATCTTGAAGATGCCTGCACCCGCGCTTTGGTTGATGCCGAGAAGCTGCTCGCCAAGCTGGAAAAGCAACGCGGCAAGGCCCAGGAAAAACTGCATAAAGCCCGCAGCAAAATGCAGGATGCGGCGGTAGCCGGCAAAGCCAAGGCCCAGGCCAAAGGTAAAGAAGCCGTGGCCGAACTGGAGCAGTTGCTCGATACCCTGAAAGACCGTCAAAGCGAAACCCGCACTTATATCGCCGGCCTTAAGCGCGACGCGCAGGAAAGCCTGAAACTGGCCCAGGGCGTTGGCAAGGTTAAAGAAGCCGTAAGCAAGGCGCTGCACAGCCGTTCGACCAAAGCGGCTGCCGTTAAACCTGCAGCCAAGCCCGCTGCGGCTAAACCAGCTGCCAGTAAGCCAGCGGCTAAACCTGCTGCGCCAGCCGCCAAGGCTCCGGCTAAAGCCCCCGCCAAACCGGCGGCCAACGCACCGGCCAAGGCCGCAAGCAAAGCCCCCGCCGCGGCAAAACCTGCAGCCAAGGCGCCGGCCAAACCGGCGGTGAAGAAACCCGCAGCGGCCAGCACGGCCAAGCCAGCGGCGAGCAAGCCTGCCAAGCCAGCCACTAAACCTGCAGTGAAAAAAGCGCCAGCCGCCAAACCTGCGGCGAAATCCGTAGCGAAGCCTGCTGCGAAAAAACCAGCCGCCAAGCCAGCCGCTAAACCGGCTGCTGCCAAGCCAGCCGCTGCCAAGGCAGCGGTTGCCGAAGCGCCTGCTGCACCTGCCGGCAGCAATGGCAGCACCCTGCCAAGCGCCGTTTAAGCGCTGAGGTGTGCCGCCGCGATGTGCAGCGCGTGCAGCGCATCGCGGTTGCCCGGCTGAGGCGCCAGGCGCTCCAGCCAGTTCAGCGGCGCGTCCGCGCCGTTTGACCAATCTTGCGTGCACGCCGCCAGACGTTCCAGCTGCTCGCGTTCGGCTGCCAGTTCAAGCTGTTTGATCTGATCGCGTAACTGCGCCAAGGCGTTATCGCGCTGCGCTGGCTCACGCCAGCTTTGCCGCAAGTGGCGCAGCGGCATCACCACCTGCTGTTGCCAGGGCTGCGCCACAGCGCGCAATGCCTCGGTGCGCTCGTTGCTGCAGGCAATCTGCCGGCGCTCCAGCCAGGCGGCGCAGAGCAGCAGGCACACGTCTGCCCCTTGCGTTTGCAGCAACAGGCACGCGGCCTCGACGCCAGGGCGTTGATAGAGTGCTTCGGCGAATCGCCACAGGTCAGTAGGCATGGTGCTTTCCGGGTTTCACTAGGGTCTGTTGCCGTTTCATTCACGGCCGCGCCGGAGCCTGTTTTTGCGCGAGGCAAGGCACGAGACACGAAGTTTGGTTGTTCCAAATGAGTGTCGAGAAACGAAGTATCGCGCAAAAACAGGCCCGGCCCTTTGGGTTGCGCGGGAAATGGCCCCCCGCTGTTGTTGCAGGACTTGGCAAGGGAATGACCATTACCTGCGTCCTGCGCCTAACCGGGGGCCATTGCTCGCGGCAATGCGGCTCGCGATGAAACGGGAACAGACCCTAAAGGGACTCTGGTAGACTCCGCCGCCATTATGATCCGACTCCAGAACCTGACTTTACAGCGTGGCCCTCAGCGTCTGCTAGAAGACGCCGAGATGACCCTGCACCCCGGCCACAAAGCCGGCCTGATCGGCGCCAACGGCGCCGGCAAATCCAGCCTGTTTGCCCTGCTGCGTGGCGAGCTGAGTGCGGACGCGGGCGACTGCCTGATTCCCGCCGACTGGCGCGTGGCGCATATGCGCCAGGAGATCGACGCGGTCGAGCGCCAGGCGGTGGACTATGTCCTCGATGGCGACCTGCAACTGCGCAAGGTGCAGGCCGAACTGGCCGTGGCCGAAGCGGCGCATGACGGCGCTGCAGTGGCGCGTTTGCATACCGAACTCGATACCCTCGACGGCTACAGCGCCGATGCCCGCGCGCGCAAGCTGCTCGCCGGCCTGGGTTTCGACAGCGCGCAGATGGACCGCCGCGTCGGCGACTTCTCCGGTGGCTGGCGCATGCGCCTGAACCTCGCGCAGGCGTTGATGTGCCCGTCCGACCTGCTGCTGCTCGACGAGCCGACCAACCACCTCGATCTGGATGCGATTCTCTGGCTGGAAAGCTGGCTGAAAGGTTACCCCGGTACCTTGCTGCTGATCTCCCATGACCGCGATTTCCTGGATGCCGTAGTGGACCACGTTGCCCACCTCGATCAGCAGAAACTGACCCTCTATCGCGGTGGCTACTCGGCGTTCGAGCGCACCCGTGCCGAGCGGCTGGCGCAGCAGCAGCAGGCCTACGAGAAGCAGCAAGTGCAGCGCGCGCACATGGAAAAGTACATCGCCCGCTTCAAGGCCCAGGCCACCAAGGCGCGCCAGGCGCAGAGCCGGATCAAGGCGCTGGAACGCATGGAAGAACTGTCCGCCGCGCACGTCGACTCGCCCTTCGACTTCAGCTTCCGCGAGGCTGACAAGATATCCAGTCCGCTGCTCAGCCTGAGCGAAGGCCGCCTCGGTTACGGCGACAAGGTGGTGCTGGAGAAGGTCAAACTGAACCTCGCTCCGGGTGCGCGCCTGGGCCTGCTCGGGCCGAACGGTGCGGGCAAATCGACCCTGATCAAGAACCTGTCGAACGAGTTGCAACCGATCAGCGGCCACCTGCAGCGCGGCGAGAATCTGGTGGTCGGCTACTTTGCCCAGCATCAGCTCGATGCCCTGGATGACAAAGCCAGCCCGCTGCTGCACTTCCAGCGCCTGGCGCCGGCCGAGCGTGAACAGACCCTGCGCGATTTTCTCGGCGGGTTTGACTTCCGCGGCCCGCGGTGCGACGAGCCGGTGCTGAATTTCTCCGGTGGCGAGAAAGCCCGCCTGGCCCTGGCGCTGATCGCCTGGGGCAAGCCCAACCTGCTGCTGCTGGATGAGCCGACCAACCACCTCGACCTGGAAATGCGCCTGGCGCTGACCATGGCGCTGCAGGAATTCAGCGGCGCAGTGGTGGTGGTGTCGCACGACCGCCACCTGCTGAAAAGCACCACCGACGAGTTCCTGCTGGTCGCCGATGGCCGGGTGCAGCCGTTCGACGGTGATCTGGAAGACTACGCCCGCTGGCTGGTGGATTACCGCACGCGGCAGGCGCCGACCAGCAGCGGCGAAAGTAACCCGGACAAATCCGACAAGCGTGTGCAGCGCCAGGCTGCTGCTGCGCTGCGCCAGCAGTTAGCGCCGCACAAGCGCGAAGCCGACAAGCTGGAGAAAGAGCTGGGCCAGCTGCACGAGAAGCTCGCGGCCGTCGAAGCCCGTCTGGGCGACAGCGCCATCTACGAAGCCGCGCGCAAGGACGAACTGCGCGACGCCCTGGCCGAACAGGCCACGCTGAAAAGCCGCGAAGCCGATCTGGAGGAACGCTGGATGCTCGCGCTGGAAACCCTCGAAGCCTTGCAAGCCGAGCTGGAGGCCGCCAGTTGAATATCGCCCTGCCGACCCTGGAATGGCTGACGACCTGGCAAGAGCCGTTGCTGCGCGCCGGTCAGATTATCCTGATTGTGCTGCTGGCCTGGCTGTTCCAGCGCATTCTCACCCGTGGCATCACCCGCCTCGGCAAACGCTACCCGCAGTTGCCGGCCGAATTGCTGATGCCCCTGCGCGGACTGCTGCGCTGGTTGATTGTCGGTAGCGCATTCATGCTCGTACTGGAGCGTCTGGGCGTTTCTGCACAGGTGCTGTGGACCGCGCTAACCGGCTTTGCCGCCGTCGCTGCGGTGGCCTTCTTCGCGATCTGGAGCGTGTTGTCGAACATGTTCTGCGCGCTGCTGATCTTCGCCATGGGGCCCTTTCGCATCGGCGAATGCGTCGAAGTGCTGGAAAGCGCCGACAAGCCCGGCGTGCGCGGGCGGGTGGTGGCAATCAACCTGTTCTATACCACCCTGGAAGATCTCAGCGGTGATGCGCCTGGCGCCTGGGTGCAGATTCCCAATAGCCTGTTTTTCCAAAAAGCCGTGCGCCGCTGGCGCAGTGGCGATATCCCACCTCTACCTACTAGCGAGACTTAATCCCTATGGAATGGCTGGCCAGCCCTGAACTCTGGGTCGCGTTTCTGACCCTGACTGCCCTGGAAATTGTCCTGGGCATCGACAACATCATCTTTATCTCGATCCTGGTCAGCCGCCTGCCCAAGCATCAGCAACCCAAGGCGCGTTTCTTCGGCCTGGCCCTGGCCATGGGTACGCGGATTCTGCTGCTGCTGTCGATCAGCTGGGTGATGCGCCTGACGGCCGACCTGTTCCATGTGTTTGACCAAGGCTTCTCCGGGCGTGACCTGATCCTGTTCTTTGGTGGCCTGTTCCTGTTGTGGAAGAGCACTGCCGAGATCTTCCACAGCCTGGAAGGCGAAGAAGAAGCCCAGGCTGCCGGTGGCAAGACCTACGGCTTTATGGGGATCATCGTGCAGATCGCGATTATCGATATCGTCTTCTCCCTGGATTCGGTCATCACCGCAGTCGGCCTGGTCGACAACGTGCCAGTCATGGTCGCGGCCATCATCATCTCGGTGATCGTGATGATGCTGTCGGCAGGCACCATCAGCGACTTTATCGACAAGCACCCGAGCCTGAAAATTCTCGCCCTGTCGTTCCTCATCGTGGTCGGCACCGTGCTGGTTGCCGAAGCCTTCGGCGTGCATGTGCCGAAGGGTTATGTGTACTTCGCCATGGCCTTCTCGCTGGCCGTGGAAGCCATCAATATCCGCATGCGTGTGGCCCGCGCACGGGCCCGCAAGGAAGCCGAGCCGGCGCCGGTGCAACTGCGTAAAGACCTGCCGGACTGATCGACAGGCTGGGCGCGGTAACCGACAAGGGGTAGGCTAACGAGCCTGCCCCTTTTTATTGATGCGGTTTTCTGATCGGAGAAATGCCATGGCACTGGAAACCTGGCTTGCGTTCTTGCTGGCCTGTTGGGTCATCAGCCTGTCGCCGGGTGCTGGGGCGATTGCCTCGATGTCGGCCGGGCTGCAATACGGCTTTCTGCGCGGCTACTGGAATGCCCTGGGGCTGCAGCTGGGCTTGGCCTTGCAGATTGCGATTGTGGCGGCCGGTGTTGGGGCGATTCTGGCGGCGTCGGAATTGGCCTTCAGCCTGATCAAGTGGTTCGGCGTGGTCTATCTGGTGTACCTCGGCTATCGCCAGTGGCAGGCGCTGCCCAGCGATATGACGGCGCAAACCGAGCGGCCCAGCGGCCGGCCGCTGACCCTGGTGCTACGGGGTTTTCTGGTCAACTTCAGCAACCCCAAGGCAATCGTCTTTATGCTCGCGGTGCTGCCGCAGTTCCTTAATCCGCAGGCGCCACTGCTGAGCCAGTACCTGGTGATGGGCGTGACCATGATCTGCGTCGACCTGATCGTGATGGCCGGCTACACCGGCCTGGCCGCACGGGTGCTGGGCGCGCTGCGTTCGCCACGTCAGCAGAAGCTGATGAACCGTACTTTTGGCGCGCTGTTTATCGGCGCGGCGGCATTGCTGGCCAGCGTGCGCCGCGCGCCGGTCTGAACTGCTGAGTTACCAGGGGATGGGTTGGCCGTCCCAGCCCCAGAACGTGCCGGTCTGCGCCGGGCCGTGCTGTTCGATCTGCGCGAGCAGGCACTCGGCGGCATAGCTCGGGGTAAACAGCTGGTCGGCCGGCACATTAGCCTGGAAGGGTTTCGACAGCGCGGTGTCGGTGGTGCCGGGGTGCAGGCTGAGCACACAGCTATTGGGGTTGAGCCGACTCAGCTCGATGCTTGCGGTGTGCAACAGCTGATTCAGTGCCGCCTTGCTGGCGCGGTAGCTGTACCAGCCGCCGAGGCGGTTGTCGCCAATCGAGCCGACCCGTGCCGACAGCGCCGCCACCGTGCAGGCATGCTGGCCGCGTAGCAGCGGCAGCAGGTGCTTGAGCAGCAGGATCGGCGCAAAGCTGTTGCGCTGAAAGGTCGCCAACAACCCCGCAAGATTGAGCTGGGCCAAGCCCTTCTCGGCTTTCGCTGCGCCGTCCTGCAACACGCCAACCGTGCACAGCAGCAGATGCAGGCGCGGGATGGCGGCGCGCAAATGCGCGGCCAGCTCACTCAGCGCCTGTTCATCGCACACATCCACATCCAGGCACTGCAGGCGCGGGCCATGCTGATCTTGCAGTTCAAGCAGGCCCGGTGCCTGACTGGCCTGGCGGGCGACAGCCCAGACCCCGGCGATATCCGTGCGTGCCAGCAATTGCGCTGTCAGGGCCAGACCAATCCCCCGGCTGGCGCCACAGACCAGGACATGCGCCGGTTCTTCCAAACGTTGCCAAAAATTCATCGCATCACTCCTGTGGGGCGCGTGATCAGATTCGCCAGCACTCAGTAGACAATGGTTATGCTCAGTACTTTGCCGGGTATGGGCTTTGAGCCTATCGGCTCTGGAATGTGTTCGCGAGCGATTACAGTCAGTCTGGCGAGCGTGCTTAGCCTAAAACTGGGTTACAACGGAGAATATGCGCTGATGCGAGTCTGGATCGATGCCGATGCCTGCCCCAAGGCGGCCAAGGATCAGGTGGTGAAGTTCGCCCTGAAACGGCGCTTCGAGGTGCTGCTGGTGGCGGGTCAGGCGCAAATCAAACCGGCCTACAGCTGTGTGCGGCTGATCGTGGTGCCCAGCGGGCCGGATGCCGCCGATGATTACCTGGTCGAACACGCCCTGCCGGGTGAGCTGGTGATCTGCAGCGACGTGCCATTGGCCGACCGTTTAGTGAAGAAGGGCGTGGCTGCCCTCGATCCGCGTGGCCGCGAGTTTGATGAGCGCAATATGGGCGACAAGCTAGCGGTGCGTAACCTGTTTACCGAGTTGCGCGAGCTGGGCCAGGTTGGTGGCGGCCAGCCGCCCTATGGCGAGCGCGACAAGCAGGCGTTCGCCAATTCACTGGATCGCATCCTGACCCGCTTGCAGCGCGGCTAGCCCCTGCTGATGGGTATCGCTGTGCTCAACATCCTAGCCGCACAGATAAGTACCGGTGCCAACCGCCACCAGGGTGCCGTCGTCGCTGTGCAGTTCACTGCGCACCACCGCCACCTTGTTGCCGGTGCGCAGCAACGCGGCGCTGGCGGTAAAGCGCTGGCCACGGCCGGGGCGCAGGTAGTCGATGCGCAGGTCGATGGTGCCGAGTTTGGACAGCCGCGCCATGCGTTCGGCGCTGGACAGGTGCTGGTGTTTGTCGAAGGCGCCGATCAGCGCCATGGCGCCGCCGCAGACGTCCAGCAGCGAAGAAATCACCCCGCCATGCAGGATGCCGTGGACGAAGTTGCCAATCAGTTCGGGCTTCATCGGCAGGTGCATGGTCACGCGCTGGGCGCTTAGCTCATCCAGCTCGATACCGAGCATCTGGTTGAAGGGTATGCGCTGGAAGAAGCTGCTGACTGCTTGCTGCAGCTCGGCGGTCAGCTCGAACGGTGGGGTGCTCATAGGGGCGTGCCTGGGCGAGGGGATGTTCAAGCTGCCGCACTGTGGCCGATCTGACCAGTGGCGCGGCTGGAGTGCCGCGCGCATTGGCGTGATTGGCGTGCTATCGGCCTGATCTACGGCTGATCAGGCCGCAGACTTAGACAGGGTGGCTAAGCTCCAGCACCCGATCCACCAGCTTGTTGATCCCCGAGGCGGCTTCGCTGATCGACTGGGCGAGCATGTAGGCCGGGGTGGTCACCAGCTTGCGCTCGGCGTCTTCGACTATCTCGCTGACGTCGCACTCGTGGT
>NZ_JBAQLP010000020.1:0-6596 GCF_049301935.1 Pseudomonas sp.
AAGTCAAAGACAAGGCTATTGGCAAGTGGGGCGAGCTGGAAGAAGCCTTCGACAAGCGTCTGAACAATGCCATTTCGCGTCTCGGTGTACCGAGCCGCAATGAAGTGAAAGCGCTCAACGCCAAAGTTGAAAGCCTGACCAAGCAGATCGAGCAACTGACTGGCGTTTCGGTCAAGTCGGTCAAGCCTGCCGTCAAGAAGGTGGCTGCCAAGCCTGCCGCTAAACCCGCAGCCAAGCCGGTTGCCAAAGCAGCAGCTAAGCCAGCGGCCAAACCTGCAGCCAAGCCTGCCGCTAAACCGGTAGCCAAGGCCGCAGCCAAGCCAGCTGCTAAACCTGCAGCCAAGCCAGCCGCTAAACCGGCAGTCAAAGCTGCAGCCAAGCCAGTAGCCGCCAAACCGGCTGCTCCGGTGGCGGCTGTTGCGCCTGCTCCGGCAGCAGCGCCGGCGGCACCCGTGACACCTGCCGCCCAGTCGTAAGACGCGCAGCAGTCAACGCAAACGCCCGGCCTAGTGCCGGGCGTTTGCGTTTAGGCGTGCGGGTCAGTCTTCCAGGTAACGCTGTGCCAGGTGTTCGGCAGCGTAGCGCGGTTCTTCGGCCAAGTGCGGGGCCACCAGCATCATCACCTGGTACACCACCAGGCGACTCTCGCCTTCGCGGCCGATGATGCGCTGGTAGTCCAGCGAGAACAGCAGGGTCAGGGTGATCTGCTCGACCAATTGACCCAGCGAGCGGGTGTCGCTGTGCAATTGGCCATTGAGCTGCAGGCGCGCGAGTAGTTCAGCCAGTGTACGTTTCAGAGCGTTCAGCCAGTGGCGCATGCCGCGTTCCAGTTTTGGCAGGCGGCTGGTCAGGTTGGACAGGTCCTGGAACAGGAAGCGGTAGTGTGCCAGGCGCTCGACGATCAGGTGCAGAAACAGCCAGTAGTCTTCCACATCCAGCTGCACGTCTTCGGGCGGCGAGAGCAGCGGAGCCAGTTCGGCTTGAAAGCGCTCGAACAGGCCGAGGATCAGCGGCTCTTTGCCGTGGAAGTGGTAGTACAGGTTGCCCGGGCTGATGCCCATTTCGTTGGCAATTTCCAGGGTGGAAACGTTCGGCTCGCCCTTCTGGTTGAACAGCAGCAGGGCACATTCAAGGATTCTGTCGCGGGTTTTCATCCGGTCTTCTTATTCTGGCCGCGGGAAGGCTGACGATACCTGGCCGCAATGGCTTGCGGCCAGTCTGGTCATGCTTGAGTTGAGGATTTAGCGCACATGCACATAGGTGCCGGGCGCGGCTTCCATCGCCGGGTAGTGCTGGTTGCCCAGCGCCATCAGGGTGTCCTGCTGCTCGCCCGAACGCTCCTGCATCCAGTTCAGCCACACCGGCCACCAGCTGCCTTGCACATGCTCGGCGTCGTGGTACCAGGCACGCGGGTCGCCAGTCAGTTTGGGGTTTTCCAGGTAATTGGACTTGGGGTTGCCCGGCGGATTGAGGATGCTTTGGATATGCCCGCTATTGGACAGGATAACGCGCCGGTCACCACCGAGCAGCAGGGTCGAGCGGTATACCGCATCCCAGGGCGTGATGTGGTCGTTGATCCCGGCGACGCTGAAGCTGTCCACCGTGACCTTCTGCAGGTCGACCGGGGTGCCGCAGACTTCCAGGCCGCGTGGGTGAGTCAGCGGGTTGTGCTTGAAGAAGTCGATCAGGTCGCCATGCAGGGCAGCCGGCAGGCGGGTGTTGTCGTTGTTCCAATAGAGAATGTCGAAGGCCGGCGGCTGTTTGCCGAGCAGGTAGTTGTTGACCCAGTAATTCCAGATCAGGTCATTCGGGCGCATCCAGGCAAACACCCGCGCCATGTCGCGACCGTCCAGCACGCCTTGCTGATAGGAGCGGCGTTTGGCGGCCTCCAAGGTCAGCTCGTCGGCAAACAGCATGGCTGGGCTGTCGATCTGGCTGTCCAGCAGGCTGACCATGTAGGTGGCGCTGGCCACTTTGCGCAGCTGGCGTTTGGCCTGTAGATGGCCTTGCAGGGCAGCGATGGTCAGGCCGCCGGCGCAGGCCCCGAGCAGGTTGACGTTCTTGCTGCCGGTGATTTCCCGACAGGCATCGACGGCCTCCTCGACCGCCTGCACATAGCTCGACAGGCCCCACTCGCGGTGCCGTGGATCGGGGTTGCGCCAGCTGATGACAAAGGTTTGCAGGCCGTTCTTCAGTGCGTACTGGACGAAGCTCTTCTCGCTGGAGAGGTCGAAAATATAGAACTTGTTGATTTGCGGCGGCACGATCAGCAGCGGCTTGGCGTACTGTTTTTCGCTCATCGGCTTGTACTGGATCAGCTCCAGCAGCTCGCTGCGAAATACCACCGCGCCGCTGGTGGTGGCCAGGTTACGGCCGACCTCGAAGGCGTGTTTGCTGACCTGGCTGGGCATGCCGTCGTTGTTCACCAGGTCATCGAACAGGTGGCTCACACCCTTGAGCAGACTGCTGCCGCCGCTGTTGAACAGTTCCTTGATCACCTGCGGGTTGAGCAGGGTGTTGGACGGCGCCAGGGCATCGGCCAGCAGGGTGGCGACAAAGCGCGCGCGGGCGCGGTCGTCGGCGTCCAGATTGCTCTCATCGATCCAGCTGTTCAGCTGTTTCTGGCAGGCCAGGTAGGCTTGCAGGCTGCGGCTGTAGAGCGGGTTGTCACGCCAGGTGGGGTCGGCAAAACGCGGGTCTTGTGGGTTGACCTTGAACGGCTTGTCACCCAGCAGCACGCGACCCAGTTGGCCGCCCAGTGCAGCGACATGCCGGGCGCTGTGAATGGGTTGCTTGAGCCCTTGCAGGGCCAGGCCACGCAGGGTGGAGAACAGGTCGCGACCGCGCAGGCCGACCACTGCGTTCTGAGCATTCATCACGCTGCTGCGCACAGGCAGGGCGCGTTTGGCGGGTTGGTCTCGCATTGGGCAACACTCCGTCGTCAAACCGTGAGACTTCAAGGTTGATAGATAAGCAGCAAGGCTTATACCAATGCGCGCGAATGTGCGTTCCAGACTGCCGCGCGCCAAGTCCCAGGTAATACAACGTGCCCGAAAGTGGGTCAAGCACTGAACTGTGAGCACAGCCACAGTGCGTGCAGTTGATGCTTGTACGCAGTCAGGCTGCGCTTAGCCGAGCGTGCGGGCTGGCGCGGGCTGCGGGTGCATAATCGCGCGCTGACGTTCTTCCTCGAGGAACTTCATGATGATCGGCGCGACGGCTTCGGCGCGGGTCACCAGGAATAGGTGACCATCGTCGATCACGTGCAGCTCGGAGTTGGGGATGCGCCAGGCCAGCAGGCGCATATTCACCAGCGGGATCAGTGGGTCATCGTCGCCGGCCATCACCAGCGTCGGTTGGCGAATCTTGTGCAGCCAGTGGATGCTGGTCCAGCCGAGGCCGGCGAATAGCTGCCAGTAGTAGCCCATTTTGCCGCCCGAACGGACTTTACTGGCATGCGCCAGGGCCAGCTTCGGGTCGCGGCGGAACGCGCCGCCGTAGATTTGCGGGGCAATCTGCACGCCGTAGGAGGGCTGCACATAGCGCCGTGGGCTGGCCATACACCAGAGCACCTTGGGTTTGCCAGGCACCATCACCGCGCCGGCCGAGGTGGCGGCGAGGATCAGCTTCTTGCAGCGTTCGGGGTAATCGTGGGCGAATTGCTGCGCCAGGGCGCCGCCCCAGGACACGCCAATGGCATTGACCTGGCCATAGTCGAGGTAGTCGAGCATGCGCGCGGCGAGCTTGGCCAGGCCAGGAAAGCGATACGGCGTGTTGGGTGTGGAGGAGCCGCCAACGCCGGGCACGTCGAAAGCGATGACCTCCAGACCGGGGTCCAGGGCACGCACGAAGGGCATCACCAGCTCCAAGTTGGCGCCGATGCCGTTGAAAATCAGCAGCGGGGTCATCTTGCCGTCACCGGGGCGAACCGCAGTACGGAGGGTCTGGCCGTCCAACTCAATGGTACGGAATACGAAAGGTAGCGACATGCGCAAAAGCCCTATCAATTAAAACGCTGGATCAGACCCTCCGGGTCTTTTCCAGAAATGCCAGGGCAAAGCCTGGTTCGCCCACCCGCTCAATCGAGTGGATGGGCGAGCGACACGTCCGGTGCCGCGGGCAGTGTTGCGCAGTGCGCAGGTGATCAACGTTCGTGAACGTAGGTGCCGGGGGCTGCTTCGCCGGCCGGGTATTTCTTGTTGCCCAGTTGGCTCGGTGCCTTCTTCTGCGCGCCGGAGCGAGCGGCGAGCCAGACCTGCCAATGCAGCCACCAGGAGTCGGCGTGCTTGGTCGAGCTGGCTTGCCAGGTTTTCGGGTCCGCGTGCATCTGGGTGTTGGTCATGTAGCGTGATTTCGGGTTACCCGGCGGGTTGAGAATGCTCTGGATATGCCCGCTGTTGGACAGCACGAACTCGACATTGCCGGCAAACAGGTTGGCCGACTTGTAGCACGACTCCCACGGCGTGATGTGGTCGGTGGTGCCGGCCACGCAGTAAAGGTCGCTGGTGACCTGCTTGAGGTCGATCGGCGTACCACAAACTTCCAGTGCGCCCGCGCGGATCAGCGGGTTGGAAGTAAACATGTCGATAAACTCGCCATGCAGGGCTGCCGGCAGGCGCGTGGTGTCGTTGTTCCAGTAGAGGATGTCGAACACCGGCGGCTCGTTACCGAGCAGGTAGTTGTTGACCCAGTAGTTCCAGATCAGGTCGTTGGGGCGCATCCAGGCGAACACCTTGGCCATGTCGCTGCCTTCCAGCACCCCTGCCTGGTAAGAGCGGCGCTTGGCCAGCTCCAGGCTTTTCTCGTCGGCGAACAGCGCTACATCGGTTTCCAGGCGGTTGTCCAGCACGCTGACCAGCAGGGTCAGGGCATGCACCTTCTTCTCACCCAGCGCGGCGTAATGGCCCAGCAGCGAGGTGGTGGTCAGGCCGCCGGAGCAGGCGCCGAGCATGTTGATGTCCTTGCTGCCAGTGACGGCTGAGACCACGTCGATGGCTTCTTTCAGTGCTTCGATATAGGTCGACAGGCCCCACTCGCGGTGCGCCTTGGTCGGGTTGCGCCAGCTCACCACGAAGGTCTGGATGCCGTTGCGCAACAGGAAGCGCGCCACGCTCTTTTCTGGCGACAGGTCGAACACGTAGAACTTGTTGATCTGCGGCGGTACCACCAGCAATGGGCGCTCGTGCACCTGTTCGGTGATTGGCTTGTACTGGATCAGTTCCAGCAGGTCGTTGCGAAAGATCACCGCGCCATCGGTGGTGGCCAGGCTTTTGCCGACCTCGAAGGCATTCATGTTGACCTGGCTGGGCATGCCGCCGTTGTTGACGATGTCATAGGCCAGGTGCGACAGGCCGTCGAGCAGGCTCTTGCCGCCGGTTTCGAAGAAGCGTTTGACCGCGGCCGGGTTGGCCATGCTGTTGCTGGGCGCCATGGCTTCGGTCATCAGGTTGATCACGAAATGGCCACGGCTGGCATCCTGCTCGGACAGGTTGCTGTGCTCGACCCAGTCATGCAGCTCCTTGCGCCACGCCAGGTAGGTCTGCAGGTAACGGCGGTACAGCGGATTCTGGCTCCAGGCCGGGTCGGCAAAGCGTCGGTCGCCTTCGGCGGGGGTGAGGTCGGATTGACCGAGCATCACGTTCTTCAGCTCCATGCTGAAATAGGCCAGGTGTTTGGCGCTGTGCAGGGGTTGCTTGAGGGCTTGCTTGAGCACGACTCGAGCGGAGGTAAGGAGGTCTTTACCGCGGATGCCGATCACCGGATTAAGGCCCAAGGTGTTCTCGGAGGCCTGGTGTTTCAGGTCATCATTATTCTTATCTGTCATCTACAACGCTCCATTGTCCTGAGACGAAATACCGGCGTAATACTGTGCACGGCGACACAGGGCTAAGGGCCAGATATTGCCCGGATTTCCAAGGGCGGATCGCTCCGCAATCTTCCTCGTCGCCGGGGCTGCCTGGCGCGAGAAACTTCCAACTACTTGGTTACCCGAGTTTGAGAATTTGTGCAAGCCGGCCGCAATCCAGGCCGAATGCGCGATGAGTATGCCGGGAAGGATTAGAAAATGCGCTCTAACCAGTCAGGATCAACGGGCTAGACGGGCTGCTGCGCTGCGGCAGATGGTCGCCAGGCGATGCGGGTGCGGGGAAATAGTTGAGGCGCCTGAATCAATTGCTGATGGCAGATCGCCTGCATGCTTCAGAGCATCAGTTTGACCACACTTTCGCTGGGGTCGCGGGATTTGCCGGCGGCGGCCAGGGTGGCGAGGTAATCGTTCCACAGTTCGTTCTGGCGCATAGCCAGTTGTTCCAGGTAATCCCAGGTGAACAGGCCGCTGTCGTGGCCGTCATCGAAGGTCAGTTTCAGCGCGTAATTGCCCGCCGGTTCGATCTTGCTCAAACCGACATGCAACTTGCCGGTTTGTAGGATCGGTTTGCCGTGGCCCTGCACCTCCGCCGAGGGCGAGTGCACGCGCAGGAACTCGGCGGGCAGGGTGTAGCGCTCGTCGGTCCCGTAATGCAGCTCCAGGGTTTTCGAGGCTTTGTGCAGCTTTATTGCGGTGGGGATGCGCATGGGCGGGTTCCGCAGGTTATGTA